>NZ_JMLM01000001.1:0-724881 GCF_000686745.1 Mycobacterium sp. UNC410CL29Cvi84 | reverse complement strand
GAACACCTCAGTGGTGCCCATATCCAGTGAACGCCACCGTCGTCGGCCCCGGCCCTGGTCGTACCAGCGGGCCCGCGCACCGCACAGGCCACACCGCCCCGCCGCGGCGCGCAGCGGCCGGACATGGGCCACCAACACCTGCGCCATCTCGTCGAACTCGACGTCCTCGACGACCGTGTTCTGGACGCACAACAAGACCCGCCATAAGCTGGCATCCCGCACGCCGTTCTCCGCTCTATTGGTGACTGACCTTCGACAAGCCAGAAACCTAGACCGAGAACGGCGTTCGGCTATTCAAACCCCAAAATCACCCACACATACGTCAACAGAGCCAGGAAAGTTGACGGCTCCCGGCGAGAGTTGTGTAGGGAGAGGTCGTCAGCCGGCCGCCTCGCGTCCTGGAACGCACCTCGGCCATCTGGCTCAGTTCCGCACGTGCAGCTTCTCGCCGTGCGGCCCGAAGATGGCGATCGCCTCGACCGGGCCGTCGACGGTGCCGAACCAGTGCGGTGTCCAGGTCGAGAACTCCACTGCCTCACCGGGTTTGATGGTGAAGTCGCGTTCGCCCAGCAGTAGCCGAAGGTTCCCGGACAGCACGTAGAGCCACTCCTGGCCGTCGTGCACCGGCAGCTCGGCCGGTGGCGTGCGCCGCCGCGCGCTCACGCGGATCTTGAACGTGTGCAGACCGCCCGCCGGCCCGCCGCGGGTCAGCGGCCAGTAGGTGATGCCGCCGCGGGTGTGTGATGACCCACGAACCCGCGGGTCCTCGGCCTCGGGTGCGCGCATGAGTTCGTCGGTGCTGATCGACAGCGCCGCGGCGAGCCGGGGCAGATGGTCGAGCGCGAACCGGCGCTTGCCCGATTCCAGACGGCTCAACGTCGAGATGTCGATATCGGCCGCGCGCGCAACGTCTTCCAGCGTCATGCCGCGTTGCGTGCGCAGTTCCCGCAGCCGCCGCCGAACGCGCGCCTCGATGTCGTCGTCCTCAGGGTTTGCCTGCATGGCAAATCAGCTTGGCATTTTCGGCATCGCCCGGCAAGGTCGGTGTCATGAACAACGAATGGGAATGCGTCGTCGTCGGGGGCGGCGCGGCGGGGCTGAGCGCCGCGTTGGTGCTCGGCCGCGCCCGGCGACGAACGCTGGTCATCGACGCCGGCGAGCAGAGCAATCGCGCGGCACACGGCATCGGGGGACTGCTGGGCCACGACGGACGACCGCCGGCGGAACTGTACGCCGACGGCCGCCGCGAGCTTGCCGAGTACCCGTCGGTCCAAGTCGTCGACGGTCTGGTGACCGGCGCAACGGCGCACGACGGCACGACGTTCCGGCTCGAACTCGCCGACGGCTCCGCGCACCACGCCCAGCGGATACTCCTGGCCGGCGGCATGCACTACGAGGCACCCGACATCCCCGGGTTGAACGACCACTGGGGGCAGTCGGTGTTCCACTGTCCGTTCTGCCACGGCTGGGAAGCGCGCGATCAGGCGCTGGCCGTCCTCGCCGACGGCGACCGGGCCGTGCACATGGCCCTCATGCTGCGCGGCTGGACCGACGACATCGTCGTCGTCACGAACGGTCCCTCCGGACTGGACGACGACCAGTACCGCGCGCTGGCCGACGCCGGTGTGCAGGTCGATGAGCGCAAGATCGTCGAATTCGCCTCGCGCGACGGCGCATTGGCGGCCATCGTGTTCGCCGACGGCGACGAACTGAAACGCGAGGGCGCGCTGGTGGTCAGCGCACTGCGGCAGCGGACCGACCTGGCGGAACAGCTCGGCGTGCGGATCGCCCCGCCCGGCCCGGTCGTCGTCGACGCCGTGACGGTCGACCAGTTCGGCCGCACCTCGGTCCCCGGCGTCTTCGCCGCGGGCGACGTCTGCGCACAGATGCCCCAGGTGGCCTCGGCGATCGCCGCCGGTTCCGCCGCGGCCGCCGCGATCGTGCAGAGTCTGCTGCACGACAAGTTCGGCCTACCCGTCATGCCCTGGCCCGTCTTCGATCAGCAGGAGGAGTCCGATGTCCGCAACTGAAACGCCGCAAGAGCACTGGGAAAGCCGGTACGCCGAGAAGCCGCAGATGTGGAGCGGCCGGGTCAACGCCAACTTCGCGAAGATCGCCGGCGAGCTGTCCCCGGGCCGCGCACTGGATCTGGGGTGCGGCGAGGGCGCCGACGCGATCTGGCTGGCCACCCAGGGCTGGGAGGTGGTGGCGGTCGACATCGCCACCAACGCCCTCGACCGGGCGCGCAGCGCGGCCGAGGCCAGGGGAGTGGCCGGGCGCATCGACTTTCAGCACCACGACCTGTCGCACAGTTTCCCGGCGGGCAGCTTCGATCTGGTGTCGGCGCAGTTCCTGCATTCCACGGTTCATCTGGAGCGCCGGCAAATACTGCAGCAGGCGGCAGCGGCCGTCGCTCCGGGCGGCACGCTGCTGATCGTCGACCATGGTGAGGCGCCGCCCTGGGCGTCCCAGCACATCCATGACCACCACTTTCAGTCCGCGGACGAGGTCGTCGCCGAGCTCGGCCTGCCCGACGAAGGCTGGCAGCCGCAGCACGTCGGTACTGTGGAACGCGAGGCGATCGGCCCTACCGGCGAATCCGCCGTCTTGCGGGACAATCTGATCGTCCTGCGCCGCACGCACTGATCGGAGGTCACCAGGTGGTCAAACACCGGCTCGACATCCGACTGGCCGCGGAGTCGATGCTGTTGGTGACCGCCTGTCTGTGCCTGCTGTGGGGCAGCGTCGAGGCGGTGCAGGTCCTGACCGACGCCATGGGCAACTCACTGGCCACCTCCGGCGACTGGTCGCTGGGGCCGGCCGCGGCACTGCTGGTGTACGGACCGCAGAAGGTGTGGTCGGCCTGGGCGATCACGGTGCCGGTGATCGTGGTGTTCGGCCTGGCCCTGGCCGTCGCCCGCACCCATCGGGACGGGCCGCGCTGGCTGAAGCAGGTGCTCCTGGTGTACGGCGCGGTCGTCGTGCTGGACTCGCTGGTCGCGGCGCTCTGACCAGCTGATATCGTATCGGCGCGGACGAGTTGGCCGGGCGGCCGCGGGACCGAGAGGTTTCGAGGAAAGTCCGGACTTCACAGAGCAGGGTGATTGCTAACGGCAATCCGAGGTGACTCGCGGGACAGTGCCACAGAAAACAGACCGCCGTCTGAGCCGTAGGACTCAGACGGTAAGGGTGAAACGGTGCGGTAAGAGCGCACCAGCATTCCGGGTGACCGGAGTGGCTAGGTAAACCCCACCCGAAGCAAGGCCAAGAAGGCCGCAACCTGGTTGCGGCCCGCGCAGGTGCCCGAGGGCTGCTCGCCCGAGCCTGCGGGTAGGCCGCTCGAGGTACCCGGCGACGGTGTACCCAGATGGATGGTCGCCGCCTCGCCACCAGTAATGGTGGCGGGGAACAGAATCCGGCTTACAGGCCAGCTCGTCCGCCCCGCTACTTCTTCACCTTGCGCATCGCCCGCGCGAGGGCCTTGAGCGAGGCGTCCAATTGCAGCCGGGCGTACTCGGCGACCTCGGCCTCCTGCTGGTACAGGATGCCGTAGGTGAAGGTGTCCTCGCCCGCGGCGTGCGCGGCCTCGGCCTGCTGCACCAGATGCCCGCGGCTGACGTAGCTGTCCTGGTGGTCACCCAGGAGCGTCTGGATGTCCTTGGCGCAGTCGGCCACCTTCGACTCGCCCATGGCGGCGGCGGTGTAGCGAAGCCGCTTGGCGCCCTTGCGGATTCGGTGCAGCGCCTCCTCGCTGTCCTCGGCGCCGGCAGCCTCCGCGGCCTCGGCCCGCCGCACCGATTTGCGGATGCGGCGGTAGGCACCGCCGACGGTCACCGGCTGGTTGTCCTCGTCGGCGGTGGCCGGTTGGGTGTTGTCGACAACGATCGCGTCGAGCGCGTCGAGCAGCCGGAAGTACCGCTCCGACCGCATGGCCGCGAGCGACCGCCGCAGCCCGGACTGGTAGCGCCGCTGCGACCCGTCGACCAGACGCTCGCGCACCTGCCCACGAACCAGCTCCGGCGCCAGTCCCTTCAACGCGTCGTCGTACCGCTGGGCCAGCACCTCGGCGTCGCGCGCCGTGCCCAGCACGGCGGCCAGCAGCTTGAGCTCCTCGAGCACCCACTCGCGGTCGCCCAGATTGCCGGTTTCCTGCAGCAGGCTGCGGATCTTGCGGATGGTGACGCGCATCTGGTGCACAGAGTCGAAGGTGTCCGCGCGCACCGCGCGGTCCCAGTCGATCAGCTCGGACACGTGCGCTGCGATGGCCCGGTGCACCTTGTCCGTCGGCTCGGGGGCCTGCTGCTGCGGCGCATCCGCGCCCCGCGCCGCGGCGAGCACCTTGGCCAGCTTCGACCCGTGCCCGGCCGGCTTCGCGCCCGCGTCGAAGAGCCGGTTGGCCAGCCGGTCGAGCAGCTCGGGGCCCGACTCGGCGCCCTCCGAACCGTCGCCGACCAGCTCAAGCTCCCACTCGCGCCAGTTCTGCAGCGACTCGCCCGCTGTGGCGGTCACGCGGTCGTCGCAGAACTCGGCCAGCTCGGTGTCGTCGGGCGCGTGCAGCATCGAGACGGTGCGCTGGGTCTCGATGCGGGCGACGGGCTGCAGTGCGCGGTCGCGCACGATGGCCAGCACGATGTCGCGCAGTTCGTCGGGCACGCTCTCGCGCGCCGCGGTGATCGGCAGCCGAACCTCCGTGCGCGCGTCGGCGCCGGCGGGCAGCTTCAGGTGCCAGCCCGCGTCGGTGCCGCCGGTGCGCCGGCGCAGGGTGATCTTGTGTGCCGCCAGATCATGATCGGGGGTGTCGAAGTACACCGCGTCGAGATGCGCGACGGGCAGTTGCTCGACCCGGCCGACGGCGGACAATCCGTCGAACGACGGGGACACCGTGCTGTCGACCACCGCGAACTTGCGTTCAATCTCGGTGTGGCGGGACGGTTTACGCTTGCCAGCGGCCATGTTCACCTTCATTTGCGACCCGGGACGGGCAGTACCAACGCTGCCATCAGCCTGCCATATCGCTGTGCGTGATCGGCTGCCGATAACGTCTTGACCCATGACCGAATTCGAGACCCTGAAGTTCGCCCAGTCCGGCGCCGTCGTGAATATCGTGCTCGACCGGCCCGAGGCCGCCAACGGCATGAACGACGCGCTCACCCGCGACCTCGCGGCCGCTGCCGCGCTGTGCGACACCGCCGCGGTGAAGGTCGTCACCCTGACCGGTGCCGGCCGGTTCTTCTGCGCCGGTGGCGACCTCAAGGCGATGGCTGCCGCCGAGGATCCGGGCGCGTTCGTCAAGGGCATCGCCGACGACCTGCACCGCGCCATGTCGACGTTCGCCCGCATGGACGCCGTGCTGATCACCGCCGTCAACGGCGTCGCCGCCGGTGCGGGCTTCCCGCTGGGTGTCTCGGGCGATCTGGTGCTCGCCGCGGAGTCTGCGTCGTTCACCATGGCGTACACCAAGGCCGGTCTGAGCCCCGACGGCGGATCGTCGTACGTCCTGCCGCGGCTGATCGGTCTGCGCCGCACCCAGGAACTCATGATCACCAACCGTGTGCTCACCGCGGCCGAGGCCGCCGATTGGGGTCTGGTGACGCGCGTCGTGCCGGACGCCGACCTGCCCGCCGCGCTCGACGCCCTGGCTGCCGACGTCGCCACGCAGGCCCGCGGCTCGAATGCCGCCGTCAAGCAGCTGCTGCTGACGACCTACGGCGCCGACTACGAGACCCAGCTCGAACGCGAGGGCCGGCTGATCGCCAAGTGCGCCGGGTCACCGGACGGCAAAGAGGGCGTCGGCGCCTTCGTCGGCAAGCGCAAGCCGGAATTCGCTTGACGACGAGTGTGAGGGCTGTGCAGGCATTTTCGCGGAATTGCCTGCACAGCCCTCACAGTCCGTACTCAGTAGGAGTGTTCCTCGGCGGGAAACACGCTGGAGGCCACCTCGGCGGCGTATTGCCGTGCGGCGCGGCCCAATTCGGCCCCGACGTCGCCGAAGCGCTTGACGAACTTGGCGGTCTTACCTGCCGTCATGCCTGCCATGTCCTGCCACACCAGCACCTGCGCGTCGCAGTTGGCGCCGGCGCCGATGCCGACGGTCGGGATGGTCAGCTTGCCGGTGATCTGGGTGGCCAGCTCGGCCGGCACCATCTCGAGGACGACGGCGATGGCGCCGGCCTCGGCGACGGCGATGGCGTCGTGGATGGTCTGGTCGCCGGCTTCACCGCGGCCCTGGACCCGGAAGCCGCCGAGCCCGTTGACGCTCTGCGGGGTGAAGCCGATGTGGGCCACGACGGGGATGCCGGCCTGGGTCAGTGCGGCGATCTGCTCGACCATCCGCTCACCGCCCTCCAGCTTGACCGCGTGGGCGCCGGTCTCCTTCATGAAGCGCGTCGCGGTCGCGAGGGCCTGCCGCGGGCTTTCTTCGTAGCTGCCGAACGGCAGGTCGGCGACCACCAGCGCGTGCGGGGCACCCTTGACGACCGCGCGGGCCAGGGGGATCAGCTCGTCGATGGTGATGGGGAGGGTGGTGTCGTAGCCGTAGACCACGTTGGCCGCCGAATCGCCGACGAGCAGGACGGGAATCTCGGCGTCGTCGAAAATGCGGGCAGAGGAGTAGTCGTAGGCCGTGAGCATTGCCCACTTGTGGCCTTCGGCCTTCCATTTCGCCAGGTGGTGGGTACGAATCTTGGTTCGCGGGGTCTTACAGACAGACTCCGGGGCAGCGCCGTAAACCTGATCAGACATCGTCGTCCTCAAATGTGTTGGTCGGTACGAACCTCGAGGCCCATATCGGGTCCCCGGGACGTTTGACGGGGTCAAGTCTGCCACCACCACACCCCCAAGGTGAACGACACGTGAAGTGGAATGCCTCACATTGGGTAAAGAGAGCCGCCTACGATCACGCCCATGCCCGGATATCAACGGCTCAGCGGACTTGACGCCAGCTTCCTCTATCTGGAGACCGCCGCGCAGCCGCTGCACGTGTGCGCCGTGCTGGAACTCGACGCCGCCACCATTCCGGGCGGCTACACCTTCGACAAGATGCGGCAGATGCTGAGCGAGCGCATCGCCGCCATGCCGCAGTTTCGCGAGAAGCTGGCGGACTCGCCGCTGAACCTCGACCACCCGGTGTGGGTGGAGGACCCGGATTTCGACATCGACCGGCACCTGCACCGGATCGGGCTGCCGGGCCCTGGCGGGCGTGTCGAGCTGTCCGAGATCTGCGGGCACATCGCCGCGCTGCAGCTGGACCGCAGCCGCCCGCTGTGGGAGATGTGGGTGATCGAGAACATCGCCGGCACCGACGCCCACGACGGCGGCCGGCTCGCCGTGATGACCAAGATGCACCATTCCGGCATCGACGGCGTCACCGGCGCCAACCTGATGTCGCAGCTGTGCACGCTCGAGCCGGACGCGCCGGCACCCGAGCCCGTCGCGGGCGCCGGCACCGCCTCCGAACTCGAGATCGCGGTGGGCGGCGCGGTCAAGTACTTCACCCGGCCGCTGAAGCTGGCCAACGTGCTGCCCTCGACGGCGACGACCGTCATCGACACCGTCCGCCGGGCGGCCAAGGGCCTGACCATGGCGGCACCGTTCGCCGCGCCCAAGACGGCCTTCAACGTCAACGTCACCGCACACCGCAACGTGGCCTTCGCCCAGCTGGACCTGGCGGACATCAAGACCGTCAAGAACCACTTCCACGTCAAGGTCAACGACGTCGTGCTGGCGCTGGTGTCGGGCGCGCTGCGGCGCTACCTGGCCGAGCGCGACGCGCTGCCGGACTCCACCCTCGTGGCCATGTGCCCGGTGTCGGTACACGGCAAATCCGACCGCCCGGGCCGCAATCAGGTGTCGGGCATGTTCGCCAAACTCGAGACCACCATCGAGGACCCGGCCGAGCGCCTGCGCGCCATCGCCGACTCGAGCACCGTTGCCAAACAACACAGTTCGGCCATCAGCGCGACGCTATTGCAGGACTGGTCGCAGTTCGCCGCGCCGTCGGTGTTCGGGGCCGCGATGCGGGTTTTCGCGGCGTCCGGCCTGGCGGAGGCCAAGCCCGTGCACAACCTCGTCGTCTCGAACGTGCCCGGCCCACAGGATCCGCTGTACATGCTCGGCGCCGAGGTCAAGGCGATGTACCCGCTCGGCCCGCTGTTCCACGGCTCCGGACTCAACATCACCGTGATGTCGCTCAACGGCACGCTCGACGTCGGCCTGATCTCGTGCCCGGAGCTGGTCCCGGACCTGTGGGACATGGCCGACGAGTTCGCCGCCGCGTTGGACGAACTGGTTGCCGCCGCGACCGTCTGATGGCGCGCGGCAACGCCCTCATCAGGTCAGACCAGGCCACATGGCACCATGGTCGACCATGAACCTCAGACGGGGGAGTCTCGCCCGCGCATCGGCATTGGCCATGGTCCTGGTGCTGGCGTCGGGCTGCAGCCAGGTGATCGACGGACGCGCCACGCGCGCGGTGCCGAAGCCGGGTGCGCCCCTGCAATGGTCGCCGTGCCAGACCACGTCCCCGGACTCGCAGTCGCGCATCCCCAAGGGCGCCGAGTGCGCGATGCTGTCGGTGCCCGTCGACTACAGCAAGCCCGACGGTGACGTCGCGCAGCTCGCGCTGCTGCGGATCAAGGCGACCGGCGACAAGATCGGTTCCCTGGTGATCAACCCCGGCGGTCCGGGGGAGTCCGGCGTCAGCGCGGCGGTGTCGTTGCTCAACAACATTCCCGACTCCGTGCGCCAGCGCTTCGACCTCGTCGGCTTCGACCCTCGCGGCGTCGGGTCCTCCAAGCCCGCGGTGTGGTGCAACTCCGACGCCGACAACGACCGGCAGCGCGCCGACCCACAGGTCGACTACTCGCCCGCCGGTGTCGCCCACATCGAGGCCCAGACCAAGGAATTCGTGCAGCGCTGCGTCGACAAGATGGGCAAGGAGTTCCTGGAGAACGTCGGAACCGCCAACGTCGCCAAGGATTTGGATGCCATCCGGGCCGCGCTCGGCGACGACAAGCTGACCTACCTGGGCTACTCGTACGGCACCCGGATCGGCGCCCAGTACGCCGAGGACTATCCGGACAAGGTGCGCTCGATGATTCTCGACGGCGCGGTCGATCCCAATGCCGATCCGATCGAAGCCGACATCAACCAGGCCGCCGCGTTCCAGACCGCGTTCAACAACTACGCCGCCGACTGCGCGACCAGCCCGGACTGTCCGCTGGGGACCGACCCGGCCAAGGTCAACGACGTCTACCACAGCCTGGTCGACCCGCTGGTCCAAAAGCCCGCTCCCACAAAGGATCCGCGTGGTCTGAGCTACAGCGACGCGTTGGTCGGCACCATCCTGCCGCTGTACTCGCCGGCGATGTGGAAGGACCTCACCGCAGGTCTCACCGAGCTGGCGGGCGGCCACGGCGACATCATGCTGCGGCTCGCCGATGCCTACATGGGGCGCGATGCCGACGGCCACTACGACAACTCCACCGATGCCCGGGTGGCGGTCAACTGTGTCGACGAACCGCCGATCACCGACCGCGCCAAGGTGATTGCGGAGGACAAGCGCACCCGTGAGGTGGCGCCGTTCATGAGCTACGGCCAGTTCACCGGCGACGCCCCGCTGGGCACCTGCGCGTTCTGGCCCGTACCGCCGACGTCGAAGCCGCACGAGATTTCGGTCAAGGGCCTGGCGCCGACACTGGTGGTGTCGACGGTCCACGACCCGGCCACGCCGTACCAGGCGGGTGTGGACCTGGCCAAGGAGCTCGGTGGCAGCCTGCTGACGTTCGACGGCACCCAGCACACCGTGGTGTTCCAGGGCAACAGCTGCGTCGACGAGCACGCGGCCGGCTATCTGGTCAACGGGACCGTGCCCGAGGCCGGCGCGAAATGCTGAGTCGCGAAAAGCTCGGCGCCGCTGGGAGATAACTGTTCGGTCACCGTCTGATTGCCGGCTTGTCTCCCTCCGGAACCGGGCTTCGGCTCGGCTGCGCGCCGTGCGACCATGTTTGCCATGTGGCGGGTGGGCGGTCGTGGACGACGGCGTGCGGTAGGGGTCGTCGGACTGCTGGTGGCCATCAGCGCCGCGCCGGGATCGGTCGCGCACGCGGCCCCCGAATCCCTGCAGTCCTTCTACGAGCAGGCGCCGGCCTGGACCGGCTGCGAACCCTTCATCGGTGACACCACGGACCTGCCGACGGCGCGGTGCGCCAACATCAGCGTCCCCGTCGACTACGCGGATCCGCAAGGGCCGCAAGCGAAGCTGGCCGTCATCCGGGTCCCGGCCTCGGGTCAGCGCCTCGGTGTGCTGCTGGTCAACCCCGGTGGTCCGGGTGCGTCGGCCGTCAACACCGTCGCGGGTATGGGCGCTGTCCTGTCCGACACCGAGATCGGCCGCAGCTTCGATCTCGTCGGCTTCGACCCGCGCGGCGTGGGGCATTCGACGCCGCAGTTGCGCTGCCGCAGTGACGCCGAATTCGACGCCAACCGCCGCGACCCCATGGTCGACTACAGCCCGGCCGGCGTGGCGCACATCGAAGCGGTAAGCCGCCGCACGGCGCAGGACTGCCTGCAGCAGATGGGCAGCAGCTTCCTGGCCAACGTCGGAACCGCCTCGGCGGCAAGGGATATGGACGTGGTGCGGGCCGCGCTCGGAGAGTCGCAGATCAACTATCTGGGCTTCTCCTACGGCACCGAGCTGGGTGCGGCCTACGCCGAACGGTTCCCCGACCGGGTACGCGCCATGGTGCTCGACGGCGCCGTCGACCCCAATGCCGATCCGGTCACCGAGAACCTGCTCCAATTGGCCGGATTCCAAACGGCTTTCAACGACTATGCGGCGGACTGCGCGCAGTCCGTCGGCTGCCCGCTGGGCACCGACCCGACGCAGTTCGTGGCGCGATACCAGCAGCTGGTCAATCCGCTCGCCGTGCGCCCGGGTCTGACGTCCGATCCGCGGGGCCTGAGCTACTCCGACGCGATCACCGGCACCATCAACGCGCTCTATACGAAAAAGTACTGGAAGTTCCTGACCAGTGGGCTGATCGGACTGCAGCGCGGCGGCGACGCCGGCGATCTGCTGCTGCTGGCCGACGATTATCAGCACCGTGATCAGAACGGGCACTACGCGCCCCTGCAGGACGCGTTCACCGCTATCCGGTGCGTCGACGCGCCGTTCCCGACCGATCCCGCGACGTGGGCGGCCGCCGATCAGCGCGCGCGCCAGCTGGCGCCGTTCATGAGCTACGGCCAGTACACCGGCTACGCGCCGCGCGACGTCTGCGCCATGTGGCCGGTGCCCGCGACCTCCCGTCCGCACGCACCGGCGTCGCCCGGTCCGGGCAAGGTCGTCGTCGTGTCGACCACGCACGATCCCGCCACGCCGTATCAGGCCGGCGTGAACCTGGCGCGCGAACTCGGCGCCTCACTGATCAGCTACGAGGGCACCCAGCACACCGTCGTCTTCAACGGCGACCGGTGCGTCGACACGGCCGTGGTGGCGTTCCTGACGCAGTCCGTGCTGCCTGCCGCGGGGTTGCGGTGCTGAGCAGAGCGTCTCACCTGTGAAACATGCCGAACAGAGTCCACTTGGTAACACGGATTTAACAGCTGCTGCCTACGCTGCGGACATGGATCGCCAGAAGGAATTCGTGCTGCGCACGCTGGAAGAACGCGACATTCGCTTTGTCCGGCTGTGGTTCACCGACGTGCTCGGATACCTCAAGTCCGTGGCGATCGCGCCGGCCGAGCTGGAAGGCGCTTTCGAAGAGGGCATCGGCTTCGACGGTTCCGCCATCGAGGGCTTCGCCCGCGTCTCCGAGGCGGACATGGTGGCCCGCCCGGATCCGTCCACTTTCCAGGTGCTGCCGTGGACCACCAAGAGCACCGGCAAGCACTACTCGGCCCGCATGTTCTGCGACATCACCATGCCCGACGGCTCGCCGTCGTGGGCCGACTCGCGGCACGTGCTGCGCCGTCAGCTCGCCAAGGCCAGCGATCTCGGCTTCTCCTGCTACGTGCACCCCGAGATCGAGTTCTTCCTGCTGGAGCCCGGCCCCAACGACGGCTCGGTGCCGGTGCCGGCCGACAACAACGGCTACTTCGACCAGGCCGTGCACGACTCGGCCCCGAACTTCCGCCGGCACGCCATCGAGGCGCTCGAGTCCATGGGCATCTCGGTCGAGTTCAGCCACCACGAGGGCGCACCCGGCCAGCAGGAGATCGACCTGCGGTACGCCGACGCCCTGTCGATGGCCGACAACGTCATGACCTTCCGGTACCTGGTCAAGGAAGTCGCGATCAACGAAGGCGTGCGGGCCACCTTCATGCCCAAGCCGTTCAGCCAGTACCCGGGCTCGGCGATGCACACGCACATGAGCCTGTTCGAGGGCGACACCAACGCCTTCCACAGCGCTGATGACCCGCTGCAGCTGTCGGACGTCGCGAAGTCCTTCATCGCCGGCATCCTGACGCACGCCAGTGAGATCAGCGCCGTCACCAACCAGTGGGTGAACTCCTACAAGCGTCTGGTGCACGGCGGCGAGGCCCCGACGGCCGCGTCGTGGGGTGCGGCCAACCGCTCCGCTCTGGTCCGGGTCCCGATGTACACGCCGCGCAAGGCGTCGTCGCGCCGTATCGAGGTGCGCAGCCCCGACTCGGCATGCAACCCGTACCTGGCGTTCGCGGTGCTGCTGGCTGCCGGCCTGCGCGGCATCGAGAAGGGCTACGAGCTGGGGCCGCAGGCAGAGGACAACGTCTGGAACCTGACGCCCGAGGAACGGCGCGCGATGGGTTACAAGGAGCTGCCGAGCAGCCTCGGTGTGGCGCTCGCCGAGATGGAGAAGTCCGAACTCGTCGCCGAGGCGTTGGGAGAGCACGTCTTCGACTACTTCCTGCGG
The DNA here is from genome assembly GCF_000686745.1 of Mycobacterium sp. UNC410CL29Cvi84. Classification (NCBI taxonomy): domain Bacteria; kingdom Bacillati; phylum Actinomycetota; class Actinomycetes; order Mycobacteriales; family Mycobacteriaceae; genus Mycobacterium; species Mycobacterium sp. UNC410CL29Cvi84. Next base: position 711,988 of record NZ_JMLM01000001.1, on the reverse strand, counting down.
AACAAGCGCAGCGAGTGGGAGACCTACCGCAGCCACGTGACGCCGTTCGAACTCAAGGAATACCTGTCGCTGTAACGCCGTGACGGTGCGCTAACGTCGGGTGGTGCCCAACCCCGCGACGCAGCGCCCCACACAGCCCAGCGTCGGGCGCCTCGGGTTGGTGGCGCCCACGGCGCGGGCCGATCTCGACCGGCTCGGCTGGAACACCGACGCGCACGTCCCGTTGTTGTGGTCGCTGTCGCGCGCCCCGGACGCTGACAGCGCCCTGCGCGCCATGGTGCGGGTCGCGGACGCCCTCGAGGGCGACTGGGCCGAACTCAGCGCGCTGCTGGTGACCGACACGGCGCTGCGGGGCCGGCTGTTCGCCGTGCTGGGTTCGTCGCTGGCCCTGGGCGATCACCTCGTCGCGCATCCCCTTTCGTGGCGACTGCTGCGCGGCGACATCACGCTGCCATCGCGCGCCGAGCTGCTTGAGGACTTCGAACGGCTGGCGGCCGAAGTCGCCGGTACCCCAACGGCTTCCGCGACACTGCAGACCTACTACCGGGACCGCATCCTGGTGCTGGCGGCGCTGGACGTCGCGCCGACGGTCGAGAACGAGCCGGTGCTGCCGTACGTCACGGTGGGGGAGCACCTGTCCGACCTGGCCGACGCGGCGCTCGGGGCGGCACTGGTCGTCGCCACCCGGACGGTGTGCGGCGACGAACCCGGTCCCCGGCTCGCGGTCATCGCGATGGGCAAATGCGGTGCGCGCGAACTGAATTACGTCAGCGACGTCGACGTCATCTTCGTGGCGGAGGCGGCGGACTCGGTGACCACCCGGGTGGCCGGCGAGATGATGCGGTTCGCCGGTGAGACCTTCTTCGAGGTCGACGCGGCGCTGCGGCCCGAGGGCAAGGCCGGCCAGCTGGTCCGCACCCTGGAGTCGCACGTCGCTTACTACCAGCGCTGGGCGAAAACCTGGGAATTCCAGGCGCTTCTGAAGGCCCGGGCGGCCGTCGGCGATGCCGAGCTGGGCGAGCAGTACATCGACGCGCTGATGCCGATGGTCTGGACCGCTTGTGACCGTGAGGATTTCGTGCCCGACGTGCAGGCCATGCGCCGTCGCGTCGAGGAGCTCGTGCCCGCCGGGGTACGTACCCGGGAACTGAAACTGGGCAAGGGCGGCCTCCGGGACGTCGAGTTCGCAGTGCAGCTGTTGCAACTCGTGCACGGCCGCAACGACGAGTCGCTGCACGTCGCCTCGACGGTCGACGCCCTGGCGGCGCTCGGCTCCGGCGGTTACATCGGCCGCGACGACACCGCGAATCTCACCGCGTCCTATGAGTTTCTGCGGCTGCTGGAACACCGGCTGCAGTTGCAGCGACTCAAGCGGACGCATCTGCTGCCCGAGGACGGCGACGACGAGGCGTGGCGCTGGCTGGCGCGCGCGGCGCACATCCGGCCCGACGGCCAGCACGACGCACTCGGCGTGCTGCGCGAGGACCTGAAGCGGCAGAACATGCGGGTGTCCCGCCTGCACGCCAAGCTCTTCTATCAGCCACTGCTGGAAGTGGGGAACCAGTTCGGCCCGAGCCTGACCACCGCCGCGGCCGAAAGACAGTTGGCCGCACTGGGTTACGAAGGCCCGCAGAGCGCCCTGACGCACCTGGCCGCACTGACGAGTGCCAGCGGCCGCCGCGGCACGGTGCAGCAGGTGCTGCTGCCGACACTGCTGGACTGGCTGTCGGACACCCCGGACCCGGACGCGGGTCTGCTGGCGTACCGGCGGATCAGTGAGGAACTGGGGGACCAGCGCTGGTTCCTGTCCACACTGCGTGACGAGGGCGCCGTCGCCAAGCGGCTGATGCGGGTGCTCGGCACGTCGGCCTATGTGCCGGAGCTGTTGATGCGGGCACCGGAGGTCCTGCAGCAGTACGCCGACGGTCCGCAGGGGCCGAAACTCCTTGAGGTGGAACCGGATGCGGTGTTCCGCGCGCTGGTCGCCTCGGCCGGGCGGCACGCCGACCCGGTCCGCGCCATCGCCGCGGCGCGCACCCTGCGTCGTCGGGAGCTGGCGCGCGTGGCATCGGCAGACCTGCTGGGGCTGCTGTCGGTGGTCGACGTCTGCAAGGCGCTGACCTCGGTGTGGGTCGCCGTGCTGCAGGCCGCACTCGACGCGGTGATCCGGGCGCGCTCGGGACCGGACGGCCCCCCGGCGCGCATCGCCGTCATCGGCATGGGCCGGCTCGGCGGAGGCGAACTGGGCTACGGATCGGACGCCGACGTGATGTTCGTGTGCGAGCCCGTCGAGGGCCCCGCCGGGGCGGACGAGTCCGCTGCCGTGCGCTGGGCGATCGGGGTCGCCGAACAGGTGCGGACGTTGTTGGGACAGCCCAGCAGTGACCCGCCGCTGGAGGTCGACGCCGGGCTGCGGCCGGAAGGCCGGAACGGTTCGCTGGTGCGGACGCTGGCGTCCTACGAGTCGTACTACGCCCAGTGGGCGCAGCCGTGGGAGATTCAGGCCCTGCTGCGGGCGCACCGGGTGGCGGGTGACCTGGAGCTGGGCGAGCGGTTCCTGCTGATGGTGGACAAGACCCGGTACCCGACCAGTGGCTTCTCGGCGGACGCGGTGCGCGAAATCCGGCGGATCAAGGCCCGCGTCGACGCCGAGCGGTTGCCGCGTGGCGCCGATCCCAACACCCACACGAAGTTGGGTCGCGGTGGTCTGGCCGACGTGGAGTGGACCGTGCAGCTGCTCCAATTGCGTTACGCGCACCAGGTTCCCACGCTGCACAACACCTCGACGCTCGAGGCGCTGGATGCCATCGAGGCGGCCCAGCTGATCGAGGGCGACGAGGCGGACATCCTGCGGCAGGCCTGGCTGACCGCGACCCGCGCGCGCAACGCCTTGGTGCTGGTGCGTGGCAAGCCGACCGACCAACTGCCCGGGCCGGGCCGTCAGCTCAACGCGGTCGCGGTGGCGGCCGGCTGGCCGAGCGGCGACGGCGGCGCCTTCCTGGACAACTATCTGCGCGTGACTCGTCGTGCCAAAACCGTGGTGCGCAAGGTGTTTGGGGAGTAGGCATCGTGAGTGATTTTCCGTTCGACGTGATCAGCGATGCCGAATATGAGCGTCAGCTGGCGGTCTACCGGCCGTTCACCGATGCGGTGCGCCGGCTGATCGATGCCGGCATCCGGACGGGTGTCGACGAGGCCACCATCGCCGAGGCGCAGGCGGCGATCGAAGGGGTCACCGAGCGGCTCGTGACGGTGCAGCACAACAGCACCTCGACGCTGCGGAACGCGGACACCGGACGTCCGCTTGCCTACACGAATCCTGCTGTGGGCGTGCGCAATGCGATCGCCCCGCCGATGGAGATCCACCATGAGGGCGGGGAGGGGGCCGGCGGCCGGTGCTGGGCAGAGTTCGAACTGGGCCTGCCCTACGAAGGACCGCCCGGCCTGGTGCACGGCGGCATCTGCGCGCTGGTGCTCGACCACATTCTCGGCGAATCCGCCAGCGACGGACTGACCAAGCCGCATTTCACCGGCACCATCACACTGCGGTACCTGCGGGGCACCAAGCAGGGACCGGTGCGGGCCGAGGCCTGGATCGACCGCGTCGACGGCGTCAAGACGTTCGCCCGCGGCACGCTGTCGGATGCCGACGGCGTCACCGTCGAGGCCGACGGCATCTTCATCAGGCCCTCCTGGGCGCGCGGGTGAAGTTCTACGTCAGCCTGGCGTTCCTCGACGTCAGCGAGCTGACCGAGATCGCCCGGGCTGCAGACGAACTCGGCTACGACGGCATCGCCATCCCGGACCATGTGGTGAACCTGGAGACGCTGAGCACGCCCTACCCGTACACCCCCGACGGACAGCGGCGGTGGCAGCCGTTCACGCACTGGCCGGATCCGTGGGTGCTGGTCGGCGCTCTTTCGCAGGTGACCAGCCGGGTGAAATTCGTGACGACGGTGTACATCCCGGGGATGCGTGACCCGTTCTCGGTCGCGAAGTCGGTCGGGACCGCGGCCTGTCTGTCCGGTGGCCGGGTGGAGTTCGGCGTCGGCGTGGGCTGGTGTGCCGACGAATTCGCTTTGATGGGTCAGCCTTTCGAGCGTCGCGGCACGCGCACCGACGAGATGCTGGAGCTGATCCGGCAGCTGTGGCAACCAGGCTGGACATCGTTCGACGGGGAGTTCTACCAGGTGCCGCGGCTCGAGATGGAGCCGACGCCGCCGCCGGTGCCCATCTACGTCGGCGGGCTCAGTGAGATCGCCCTGCGCCGGGCCGCGCGCAACGACGGCTGGATCGGCGATCTGATCACCACCGACCAGGCCGTCGCCGCCGCGACCCGGGTGCGCGAACTGCGCGTCGAAAATGGTTTACCGCTGGAGGGTTTCGAGATCCTGACGCCGCTGGCCGATGCCTATCTGCCGGAGCATTTCGAGCGCGCCGCGCAGGCCGGCATCACGGGCAACGTCACGATGCCGTGGATGTTCTACAGCGGTCCCACGGCCACGCTGGCCGAGAAGATCGAGGGACTCAAGCGGTTTCGTGTGGACCTGGGGCTGTAACTAGCGTTTACGCAGCGAGTCCAGGGCGATCGCGCCGCCGCCGGTGAACACCAGCAGGAACAGCGCGAAGCAGTAGAGTACTGCCGGCTCGCCGCCGTTCTCGATGGGCAGCAGGCCCTTCGGCTGGTGCGCCATGAAATAGGCGAAAGCCATTTCGCCGGAACCGATGAAGGCCGCGATGCGGGTGGCGAGGCCGGTGAAGATCAGGATGCCGACGATCAGCTCGATGGCGCCGGCGTACCAGCCCGGGAAACTGCCGAAATCCGGTGCGGCCACGCCGGGATTCGTGTCGACGGGCCATTTGAACAGCGTGGTGGCGCCATGGATGGTGAACAGGAAGCCGATGACTATCCGGAAAACGGACAGGACGATGGGAGCGACAGCGTCGAGCCGGGATTCGATGTCAGTCTGAGCCATGGGTTGATCCTAGGGGGCGTCGCGCCGTGGCGCCGACGTGCGTCAGCCTTTGCGGCGGTGGCGTTATCGGACCGTCATCGGTTTGGTGTCCGACCCGTGCGGCAGTATCGAAACCCGACACGACCTAGGAGAAGACGTATGACCGATGCGGTGACCCTCGTCCGGGCCTTCGCTGCACCCCCGGAGCAGGTGTATTCGCTGTTCGTCACACCCGAGTACTTCGCGACCTGGTTCGGCACCGACCAGGTCGACGTGCCGCTGGACACGCTTACGATGGACGTACGGATCGGTGGCCAGTGGCGGGCCGTCATGCACCTGCCCGATGGCACGCTCAAGCACTGGGCGGGCAGCTTTCTCGAACTCGACGCGCCGAACCGGGTGGTGTTCGACCTCACCGACGAACCCGAGAACCCGGACCGGCTGCCGGTCACGGCGACACTGCGGCCGACCGACGGCGGCACCGAACTGACCCTGGTGCAGCCGACGCCGGGCTGGCCCGCCGAGGGTCGCGCCGCGCTGGAGCAGGGGTACAACGCGTTCCTCGATTCCATGGATCGGCTGCTGCAGCGGTTGCCTGCCTGAAAACTGGTGAGCAGACGCAAAACTGTCCCTCTTCTTCGGAAGAGGGACAGTTTTGTTGGGGCCCTTGGTTATCCGACCGCGGTCCTGCCGTAGTTTTCCGCGTAGGCGTTCGCGACGCCGGGCAGGATCTCGACGACGGCGAAATACCGGTCCCACAGGGGTGATTCGCGGAGCTCTTCGACCGCGAGTTCGTACTGGTGTGGGTCGGCAGCCTCCCATATCCAGACGTCGGTGACCCGGGCGGTGTAGAACTCGGTGTCGATCCACTTGAAGTTGACCGCCGGGTGGCGGTCGAGGATCGGCTGCAGGTGCAGCGTGAGTTCGTCGAACCGTTTGGCCACCGGGAAACCGAGCCACTCGGGATTCGTCTTGACCAACATGAAGACCGTGAACATGGGTGAACCTCGTTCTCTCGCTTGTGAATAGGGCTGGAGAGAAACGAAAAAGGCCAACGAATCTCTCCGTTGACCTGTGAGGTTGTCAGCACCGCGAGCAGTGCTGCTCGCGATGGTTAGGCTACCGTACTTGTTGGTGTCGGGCAAGGGTGCGGCCGGGCCGCACAGTCCACAGACGCAAAACTGCCCCTCTCCCGGAGGAGAGGGGCAGTTCTTGTGCTCGCGACTCAGCAGTCGTAGTAGAGCGAGAACTCGTACGGGTGAGGGCGAATCTGCACCGGCAGGATCTCGTTCTCGCGCTTGTACGAGATCCAGGTCTCGATCAGGTCCTCGGTGAACACGCCACCCTCGGTGAGGTAGTCGTGGTCTTCCTCGAGCTTGTCGATGACGCTGGCCAGCGAGGTCGGGGCCTGCGGGATGTTGGCGGCCTCGTCCGGCGGCAGCTCGTAGAGATCCTTGTCGACCGGGGCCAGCGGCTCGATCTTCTTCTTGATGCCGTCGATACCGGCCATGAGCATCGCCGAGAAGGCCAGGTACGGGTTGCCCGAGCTGTCCGGGCAACGGAACTCGAGGCGCTTGGCCTTCGGGTTGTTGCCGGTGATCGGGATACGCACACACGCCGAGCGGTTGCGCTGGCTGTACACCAGGTTGATCGGGGCCTCGTAGCCCGGCACCAGGCGCTTGTAGGAGTTCACCGTCGGGTTGGTGAACGCCAGCAGCGACGGGGCGTGGTGCAGGATGCCGCCGATGTAGTGGCGCGCCATGTCGGACAGGCCCGCGTAGCCGGACTCGTCGTGGAACAGCGGCTTGCCGTCCTTCCACAGCGACTGGTGGGCGTGCATGCCCGAGCCGTTGTCGCCGAACAGCGGCTTCGGCATGAAGGTGACGGTCTTGCCGTTCGCCCACGCGGTGTTCTTGATGATGTACTTGAACAGCAGCACGTCATCGGCCGCGGCGAGCAGCGTGTCGAACTTGTAGTTGATCTCGGCCTGGCCGGCGGTGCCGACCTCGTGGTGGCCGCGCTCGAGGGTGAACCCGGCGTTGATCAGGTTGGTCGACATCTCGTCGCGCAGGTCGACGTAGTGGTCGTACGGCGCGACGGGGAAGTAACCGCCCTTGGGGCGGACCTTGTAACCGCGGTTGGGGGAGCCGTCGGCCTCGAAGGGCTCGCCGCTGTTCCACCAGCCCGACTCGGAGTCGACTTCGTAGAACGTGCCGTTGATCTTCGAGTCGAAGGCCACGGAGTCGAAGATGTAGAACTCGGCCTCGGCACCGAAGTACGCGGTGTCGGCGATGCCGGTGCTCTTCAGGTAGTTCTCGGCCTTACGCGCGACGTTACGCGGGTCGCGGGAGTACGCCTCGCGAGTGAACGGGTCGTGCACGAAGAAGTTCAGGTTCAGCGTCTTGGCGGCGCGGAACGGGTCGATGCGCGCGGTGTTGGCATCCGGCAGCAGCATCATGTCGGACTCGTGGATCGACTGGAAGCCGCGCACGGACGAACCGTCGAACGCGAGGCCGTCTTCGAAAACGCTCTCGTCGAACGCCGAAGCCGGGATCGAGAAGTGCTGGACAACACCAGGCAGATCGCAGAAACGGATGTCGACGTACTCGACGTTCTCGTCCTTGATCAGCTTGAAAATGTCGTCAGACGTCTTTTCTGCCACGTAAGTGATCTCCTTTACTGGTGTTACCCGCGGTTGAACCTAGGGACACGATGTTGCACGCCAATCAACCGTATGTTTCGCGGACGTTACGCGATCGGTGGTTCATGGAACCTCCGACCACACACCGCGCGGTTCGGTTGCACGAGCGCGCACGCCTATCCTGACACCATGGCAGGTGCTGATGAATTTCGGCTCGGTTCGTGGCTGTCCGGGCCCGAATCGCAGCGCCCCGTTGATGAGTCTTCGTACCCGGGTAAAGCCCTCGGTCTGCCGGAATCCGGCCCCGGTTCCCTCGCCCGATTCGGCCGTCGATTCGCCGCGTTGTTGGTGGACTGGCTGATCTGCTACGGCCTCGGCACGCTGAGCGTGGTGTTCGGCGGCCTCAGCGAATACGAATACCAATACGTCTGGCACGGCACGCCCGCGGTGATCGCCTGGGTCGTCGTCGGCACGGTTTCGGTGCGGCTCTTCACCTTCACGCCGGGCCAGTTCGCACTGGGACTGCGCGTCGTGTCCGTCGGCCGCAGCCAGTACGTCGGAATCGGCCGCGCCTTCGTGCGAATGCTGCTGGTGCTGCTGGCCGTGCCCGCGCTGCTCACCGACGCCGACGGCCGCGGGCTGCAGGACCGGCTGACCAACACCGCCGTCCTGCGCCGTTAACCCGGCTGATCGAGCAGCGCGCGACCGTCGCCCTCGACCAGGCTCAGGTCGGGCTGCCGCCCGGACGCGATCATCAGCAGTTCCTGGATCGGCCCGCGGATCGTCGGGCCGCGGCCACGCGACCAGGTGATGTCGGTCGCTTCCATTCGGACGCTTCGGAGCAGCCGACTCGTGCCCATGAGCGGTGCGAGCAGGCGCACCCGCTCCGTGGCGACGAGCGCCGCCTCGGGATCCATCGCCCGCGAGCGGCCGAGCGGGCGGACGATGTCCTGGTGATGTAGCAGCGCGTCGATGAGCGGCTCGACCGTTGTCGTCGTGGGTACGTGGTGCGTGCTCGAGGAGAACGTCGCGAAGTCGGACAGGACGCTGCCGGCGGTCTGTTCGGCTCCCAGCCGTTTCACCTCGCGGAAGATCATGGTGTTGTAGCTCCGGCCGAGGTTGCGCATCGTCATCTCGGCCAGTTGGCGCCAGCCGATCTGCGGCGTGGAGATCACGTGGGCCGCGACGTCCAGCACGGTCCAGCCGGGGCAGAGCGTGTCATGGCTCCAGTCGCCGTCGTCCAGCTCCGCCAGCGTCGTCGCCAGTGCCGCGCGCTCGGCGTGGATGTGCCGCCACAGCGCTGCTTTGTCCACGGTCCCGCCTCTTCCCGGTGAGGGATTTGTGCACGATTTTCCGCGCTGACCGCGGAAAATCGTGCACAAATCCCTACTTACGACGTGCGGTGCGCTGCATGCCCTTCATCTTGGCGCCGGCGGGCAGCGGACCCTTGGGCAGGCCGCCCGGGCCCAGCTTGGAACCCAGGGCGGCGAGACGCGACTCGAGCGCGTCCATCTGCTTGGTGGTGATGTTGGCGGGCAGCTTGGTCAGGTGCCGTTCCAGCTTGGCCAGCGGCACCTGGTCCTCCTCGTTGCCGACCACGATGGTGTAGATCGGCACCTCGCCCACCAACCGCGCGGTGCGCTTCTTCTCCTGCGCCAGAAGCGGTTTCAGACGCTGCGGCGAACCCTCGCCGACGAAGATCACACCCGGCCGGCCGACCACCCGGTGCACGGCATCGAAGCTGCCGGTGGCGGCGACACCCTGAGTGACGCGCCACTGGCCCCGCATGTTGTCCAGCGCCCAGGCCGCCGCGCCGGTCTGGCCGTCAGCCTTGCTGTAGACCGACTTCTGCGCCCGCCGGCCGAAGATGATGAACGCGATCAGCGCGCCGAGCAGCACACCCAGGATGGGCAGCGTGATCCAGCTGAAGATGCCGCCGGAGTACGCGGCCATCGCGACGGCGAGCGCCACGATCAGGACGAACGCGCCGATCATGTACGGCAGCAGCCGCTTGTCCTCTTTGCGCTGAATCTGGAACGCCTGCCAGAGCTGGGCGCGGCGCTGCTTCGAGGCGGCCTTGCGGGCCGCCTTCGCCTCGGCCTTCGCAGCCTTCACAGCGGCAGGATTGGTGGTCTTCGCCATGCCACCAGGATAGATTCAGGAAACCGGTGGCCGTAACCGGGCAGCCTGGGCGTACAGCTTCCCGGCCCGGTAGGACGACCGGACCAGCGGTCCGGCCAGGACACCGGCGAACCCGAGACCCTCCGCGAACTGCTGATGCTCGACGAATTCCTCCGGCCGCACCCACCGCTCGACGGGGTGGTGCCGCGGCGACGGACGCAGGTACTGCGTGATGGTGACGATGTCGCAGCCCGCGTCGTACAGGTCCTGCAGGGCCACCCGGATTTCCTCGGGCGTCTCACCCATGCCGAGGATCAGGTTGCTCTTGGTCACCAGGCCGTAGTCGCGGGCGGCGGTGATGACGCCCAGGCTCCGCTCGTAGCGGAACGCCGGGCGGATGCGCTTGAAGATGCGCGGCACGGTTTCGACGTTGTGCGCGAACACCTCTGGGCGCGAGTCGAAGACCTCCTCGAGCAGTGCGGGCACGCCGTTGAAGTCGGGCGCCAGCAGCTCGACACCGGTGTTCGGGTTGAGTGCGTGGATCTGGCGGACCGTCTCGGCGTACAGCCAGGCGCCGCCGTCGGGCAGGTCGTCGCGGGCCACGCCGGTGATCGTCGAGTACCGCAGGCCCATGGTGTGCACGCTCTCGGCGACCCGGCGTGGCTCGTCGCGGTCCAGGTCGGCGGGCTTGCCGGTGTCGATCTGGCAGAAGTCGCAGCGGCGCGTGCACTGCTCACCGCCGATCAGGAAGGTGGCCTCACGGTCCTCCCAGCATTCGTAGATGTTGGGGCAGCCGGCCTCTTCGCACACCGTGTGCAGGCCCTCGCGCTTGACCAGGCTCTTGAGGTCCTTGTACTCGGGGCCCATCTTGAGCTTGGTCTTGATCCACGGCGGCTTGCGCTCGATCGGCGTCTCCGCGTTGCGGACCTCCAGGCGGAGCAGCTTGCGGTTACCGGGATCGACGCTCATGGTGTCGATGTTAGTGCCGCGGCGCCGAGCGCCTTGTCGGACGTAGCGCCGAGTGCCGCGCACACCGCCGATGCCACCCGGTCGATGACGTCCTCGGGCGTGATCTCGCGGCCCAGCTCCTTCGTCAGCGACGTGACGCCCGCGTCGGCGATGCCGCACGGGACGATGCCGCCGAACGCGCGCAGGTCGCAGTTGCAGTTCAGGGAGAAGCCGTGCAGCGTCGTGCCGCGGGCGACGCGGATGCCGATGGCGGCGATCTTGCGTTCGGGCCGCAGGCCGTCGGCCGCCAGCCACACGCCGGACCGGCCGTCCACCCGGATGGTCTCCAGACCGAGCTCGGCACACACCGACATCAGCGCATCCTCAAGCAGCCGAACGAATTTCACCACGTCGAGCGGCTGTGCCAGGCCGATGATCGGATAGCCCACCAGCTGCCCGGGACCGTGCCACGTGATCTTGCCGCCGCGGTCGGTGTCGATGACGGGAGTGCCGTCGACCGGCCGCTCGTGCGGTTCGGTGCGGCGGCCGGCGGTGTAGACGGGCGGGTGCTCGAGCAGCAGCAGCGTGTCGTTGCCGCGCTCGTCGGAACGGGCGGCGGCGAGCTCGCGCTGGAGGTCCCAGGCGTCGTTGTAGTCGATGGTGCCCAGGCGGCGCACGTCGATCGGGCCGCCGGCAGATCGGATCGTCACCGAATTGACGCTACGCCTGCCGTAGTCAGGCCGCGTTGGGGGCGGTGACGTACGACAGCGCCTCGCCGATGGTCCGCTGATGGAACTCGAAGCCGGCGTCCTCCAGCGCGGCCGGGATGGCTCGCTGGCCGCCGAGCAGTCCCTCCTCGGCGAACTCGCCGAGCGCGGCGCGCAGCGCGAAACCGGGCATCAGCAGCGGGGTGGGGCGGTGCAGGGCGCGTCCCAGTGCCTCGGTGAACTCGCCGTTGGTCACCGGCGCCGGGCCCGTCAGATTCAGCGGGCCGGACAGGTCGTCGTGATTCAGCGCGAACAGCAAGGCCCGCACCTCGTCCTCGAGCGTGATCCACGGCATGTACTGGCGCCCACTGCCCAGCCGGGCACCGAGGCCGAGCCCGAAGACCGGACGGAGCCGGGCCAGCATGCCGCCCGCCGGTGCCAGCACCAGGCCGGTGCGCGCGAGCACGACCCGGACACCGGCGTCGGCGGCCGGCCGCGTGGCGGCCTCCCAGTCCAGGCAGAGCCGGGCCAGGAAGCCCGTGCCGGCGGGGGACTGTTCGTCGGCGATCCGGTCCCGCGTATTGCCATAGAAGCCAACGGCACTGGCGTTGATGAGCACGGGCACCCCGGCGTCGACGACGGCGTCGGTGAGCACCTCGGTCGGGACGATCCGGCTGTCACGCAGGCTCTGCTTGAACGCTCCCGACCAACGGCGGGACCCGATGCTCACCCCGCACAGGTTGACCACGGCATCGACGTCGCGCAGTGCGCGCCAGTCGAAGTCTCCGGCGTCGGGGTTCCAGTACACCTCGTCGGCGTTGGCCGGCTGGCGGCGCACGATGCGCACCACCCGATGGTCGGTCGCGCGCAGCGCCGACACCAGTGCGGAACCGATGAGTCCCGACGAGCCCGCGATGGCTATGACCGCGTGCGGCATGCGATTACAGCCCGGCCTAGAGACCGAGGTCGGCCTCGAACGCACCCTCTTCGAGACGACGTTTGATGGTGGTCACGAACCGTCCGGCGTCGGCGCCGTCGATCAGGCGGTGGTCGTAGGTCAGCGGCAGGTAGCAGACCGACCGGACACCGATCGACTCGTTGCCGCCCTCGTCCACGACGACCCGCGGCCGCTTGACGATGGCACCGGTGCCGAGCATGGCCGCCTGCGGCGGAACCAGGATCGGGGTGTCGAACAGGGCGCCCTGGCTGCCGATGTTGGTGATGGTGAAGGTGCCGCCGGCCAGCTCGTCGGGCCGCAGGTTGCCCGAGCGGGCACGGTCGGCGATGTCGACGATCGCGCGGGCGAGGCCACCGAGGGACAGGTCACCGGCGTTGTGCACGACCGGCGACAGCAGGCCCTGCTCGGTGTCCACCGCGAAGCCGAGGTGCTCGGCGTCGTAGTAGGTGATCTCCTTGGTTTCCTCGTTGTAGCTGGCGTTGACGTTCGGGTGGATCTTCAACGCGTCGATCACCGCGCGGGCGATGAACGGCAGGTAGGTCAGGTTCACACCCTCGCGCTCGGCGAACGAGTTCTTGGCGCGCGCCCGCAGCGAGACGATGCGCGTCATGTCGACCTCGTGGGTCTGCGTCAGCTGCGCCGTGGTCTGCAGCGACTCGCGCGTCTTCTTGGCCGTGATCTGACGGATGCGGGTGGCCTTCTGCGTGGTGCCACGCAGGTGCGCCAGGGCCGGTGCCGGCGCGGCGGCCGGGGCCTTGGCGGCCGGAGCTGCCGGGGCGGCAGCGGGTGCGGCGGCGGCAGGTGCGGCCGGCGCCTTGGCGGCCTCGGCCGCGGCGAGCACGTCCTGCTTGCGGATGCGACCACCGACACCGGTGCCCTGCACCGAAGCGAGGTCAACGTTGTTCTCGGCAGCCAACTTTCGCACCAGCGGGGTGACGTACGGGCTGGCGTCGTCGGACGGGGCGGACGGCGCGGCCGGAGCTGCGGCCGCGGGGGCCGGGGCAGCCGGGGCGGGAGTGGGCGCGGGGGCCGGCGGCGGGGTGGGTGCGGCCGGGGCCGGGGGAGCCGGAGGCGGCGTCGGTGCGGCGGCGGGCTCTGGTGCCGGAGCCGGCGCCGGAGCGGCCGGGGCTGGAGCGGCGGCCGGAGCCGAACCGGCGGCACCGATCTTGGCGAGCTCGCCACCGATGGACACGACGTCGTCCTCGTCGGCGGTGATGGACAGCAACACGCCGGCGACCGGCGACGGGATTTCGGTGTCGACCTTGTCGGTCGAGACCTCGACCAGCGGCTCGTCGACCTCGACGGAGTCGCCGACCTTCTTGAGCCAGCGGGTGACGGTGCCCTCGGTGACTGACTCGCCGAGCGTCGGCATCACGATCGAGGTGGCGTCGGTCGCGTCGGAGGCTGCCGGGGCGGGAGCCGAAGCGGGCGCGGGAGCGGGAGTTTCGGGGGCCGGAGCCGGAGCCGCTGCAGCGGGCGCGGGGGCCGGGGTGGGCTCCGGCGCGGGCGCCGCGGCGGGCTCGGGGGCCGACGGTGCGGGGGCCTCTCCGGCCTCACCGATGACGGCGAGCTCGCCGCCGATCTCGACCACGTCGTCTTCCTGCGCGACGATCTTGGTCAGGACACCGGCTGCCGGCGACGGGATTTCGGTGTCGACCTTGTCGGTGGACACCTCGAGCAGGGGCTCGTCGACCGCGACGGTGTCGCCCTCCTGCTTGAGCCATCGAGTGACGGTCCCCTCGGTAACGCTCTCACCGAGTGCGGGCATCTGGACGGAGATGGCCATTACGTTGACTCCTCGAAAAGTCGCTCGTCACTTCGAATGTCTACAGAGCCCATCCTGTCATGCTCGCGCAGTCGAGGAGGGGCGGGTCGGGACTTTGTCCCGCTGTGTTGACACCCTCGCTGAGCAGGCTACTGTCGCATTCAAACCAGTACCGGCGGTACGGGATACTTTGAGGTCAGGCAGGTGTGGCGATGGAGTTTGTGGACAGTGCCGACGGGACGCGGATCGCGACCTACGAAGAGGGCAACCCCGACGGTCCGGTGATGGTGCTGGTGCACGGCTGGCCGGACTCGCACGACATGTGGGACGCCACGGTGCCGCACCTCGCCGACACGTACCGGGTGATCCGCTACGACAACCGCGGATCGCGCAATTCCGGTGTGCCCAAGAAGGTTTCGTCGTACACCATGGCGCATTACGCCGACGACTTCGCGGCCGTCATCGCCGCCTTGGCGCCCGGCGAGAAGGTCCACGTCCTGGCCCACGACTGGGGCTCGGTCGGCATCTGGGAGTACCTGTCGCGGCCGGAGTCGGTGGACCGCGTCGCGTCGTTCACCTCGACCTCGGGGCCGAGCGCCGACCACACCCGGCGCTTCATCATGGACGGTCTCAAGCGCCCGTATCGGCCGGTGCGGTTCCTGCAATCGGTGTCGCAGTTCCTGCGGCTGACGTATCAGGGTTTCTTCTCGATCCCGCTCGTGGCTCGAGTCCTGGTGCGCGCCAGCGTGCCGACCATCATCCCCCAGTTGCTCAAGCGTCTCGATGGCATGTCCGACAACCAGATTCGGCATTCGGACACCTTTGCGACCGACGCCGCGAACAGCCTCAAGGTGTACCCGGCCAACTACTGGCGCACCCTGTTCAAGGGCCGGCGCGACCACTACGTCAGGGTTCCCGTGCAGGTGATCGTCAACCGCGGCGACCAGTTCGTGCGCCCGTACCTGTACGACGAGACGCCCCAATGGGTCTCGCAGCTGTGGCGCCGGGACATCGAGTCGGGGCACTGGTCGCCGATGTCGCATCCGGAGCTGCTCGCCACCGCCGCCCGTGAACTCGCCGAGCACGTGACCGGCGCCGCGCCCACGCCGGAGCTGCAGCTGGCTCAGGTCGGCAGCAAAGCCGGCTAGGTCCGTTCGGCCGGCGTCAGGGGTGGTCGCCGTTGACGTTGACGTTGTGCGTGACCTCGCCCTCGTGGTTCACGTTCACGTTGACGGTGGGATTGCAGGCCGGGTTCTGGAACGCGACGCTGTCGCACGGCATGCCGTTGTTGTAGAACAGCCCGCCACCGTTGTTGTCGCCGTTGTCGAACCCGGGGTCGCACTGATCGTCGCCGCCCAGCCGATCGATGACGTTCCGGAAGGGACACAACTGGTCGGCGATGATGTCCTCGTCTTCGGGATCGGCCAGCGCCTGCGCGGCGCCGCCTACTCCGGCTAATTCCATGCCGATAACGGTGGCTGTGACGGCAGCCGCCTGAATCAACTTATTCATGCAGGAATTTTGGGCCGTTGAGCGGGCATGCGCGCCGAAAATGCGGTAACTGGAGCTGATCCAGCTACCGCATTGTCGCCGTCTTGGCGGATCTAGCCGTTGGCGGCGATGTCCTCCAGGACCGCGAACATGGTCCGGGTCGGGACGCCGGTGCCGCCCTTGCCGGTGTAGCCCCAGGGGCCGCCGGTGTTGTAGGCCGGGCCGGCGACGTCGAGGTGCGCCCACTGCACGCCGTCGGCGACGAACTCGCGCAGGTACACCCCGGCCACCAGCATGCCGGCGTTGCGCGCGCCGCTGACGTTCGCCAGGTCGGCGACCGTCGACTTCAGGTCGTCCTTGAGCTCCTCGGGCAGCGGCATCGCCCAGGCGTTCTCGCCGACTCCCTGCGACAGCTTGGCCACCCGGTCGCGGAACTCGTCGCTACCCATGACGCCCGGGGTACGCGTGCCGAGCGCCACGAGCTGCGCGCCGGTCAGCGTCGACGTCTCGATCAGATAGTCGGGGTTGTCCTCGCAGGCGCGGACGATGGCGTCGGCCAGGATCAGCCGGCCCTCGGCGTCGGTGTTGAGCACCTCGATGGTGGTGCCGCCGTATTGGGTCAGGACGTCGCCGGGCCGCTGCGCCGTCGACGACGGCATGTTCTCGGCCATGGGCACGGTGGCGGTGACGTCGACCGCCAGCTTCTGGCGCGCCGCCAGCACGACGGTCGCGATGACGGCCGCGGCACCGCCCATGTCGGAGGTCATGTGGTGCATGTTGGCGGCCGGCTTGATCGAGATGCCGCCGGTGTCGAAGGTGATGCCCTTGCCCACCAGCGCCACCTTCTTGGCGTCCTTCTTGCCGGAACGGTAGGTCAGCCGCACCAGGCGCGGCCCGCGGGACGAGCCCTTGCCGACGCCCACGATGCCGCCGAATCCGGCGTCCTCCAGTTCCTTCTTGCCCAGCACCTCCACCTCGAGGCCCGCCGACTTGCCCAAAGCCTTTGCGCGCTTGGCGAATTCGCCCGGGTACAGGTGGCTCGGCGGGGTGTTGACGAAGTCGCGGGCGGTCGCCACGGCGGTCGCGACGTCGACGCCCCGGGCCGCGGCGGTCTCGGCGTCGTCAGCGGTGGACAGCACCGTCAGCGCCGTCAGGCCGGCCTCCTTCGGGGCGGTCTTGGCGCTGCGGAATTCGGAGAAACGGTAGGCGCCGAGGACCAGGCCCTCGACGGCTGCTGCCACATCCAGCTCGGACAGCGTGGTCACGACGGTCTCGGTGCCGTTGAGGGAGCGCGCCGCCACGCCCGCGGCGCGGCGGATGACGTCGGCCGGCCACTCGTCGCGGTCCTTGCCGAGGCCGACCGTCAGCACGCTGGCGACCGGCAGCGACGGGACGAGCACGCGGGTCACCTGCTCGGTCGAGCCCTTCGCGCCCAGGGCCTTGAGCGCCACCTCGATCTCGCCGGTGGCTTCGGCGTCGAGGAAGGGGTTGGCCAGGACAGTGGCCTCGTCGTTGTCGCCGGTGATGACCGGCACGATCAGCACCGCGGCGTCCAGGTCGGACGGCAGGGCGGATGCGACGGTGACGGCGGGGGACTGGTAACCGGGTGCGCTGCTCACCAGGCCCACCCTAGTCACTGTGCCAGTCGGGCCGCCTGCTCAGCCTCTGCGCACACCTCGAACGCGGTCACGGGGTCGTTGAAGCCCTTGAGCACCAACGGCTCCCGTGGCGCGACCGGCCATTTGCCCGGCATGTCGTACCAGGGCGCGGCCACCAGAATCTGCCCGGGCTCGGCCGCGGCGACCAGGCGGGCTGCCAGATTCACGGCGTTGCCGAAGTAGTCGCCGCCGGTGGCCACCACCGGCCCGAAGCTCAGGCCCGCCCGCACGCTGATGTGGGCCATCTTCGGCCGGGGATGGTGCACCAGGTCGACCGCGACCCGCGCAAGCGATTCGGGTGTCGCGCTGACCCACATCACCGCATCGCCGATGAACTTGATCACCCGGCCACCGTCGGCGTGCACCACATCGTTGGTGATGGCGTTGAACTCGTTCAGCAGGCTGGTCAGATCGTCAGGTGTCAGGCGCTGCGTGAGCTGCGTGAAGTTGGACAGATCGGCAAACCCGATGCCGCACACCACCGTTGACGCTTCACGGTGGTCGATCGCGTCGAAATACTCTCTGGCGGAGGCGACATGGTGGCGGTGGACGGCGTCGATCATGCCGCCGATGCGCGGGATGAACTGGGCCGCCGCCCGGTAGGCGCGCGCGGTGACGAGTTCGTCGTGGGTCTGGGCCAGGTCGAGGTCGGGCAGACCGGTGCGGCTCATCGACGCCAGTGCCTCGGCCATCCGTGCCACGCTGGTACCGACGACCCGCAGGAATCCCCACGCGGCATCGTCGCCGATCGTGGTCCGCAGGTCCGCCCAGGTGCGCAGTGCCTCGATGTCGGCGTCGGAGAGCGTCGGCGCGGTCGGGTCGGAGGCTGTCAGGCCCAGCACCGCCCACGTCTGTTGAACGTCGGCCACCGGTACCCCGAGCGTGTTCGCGGCATCGGCCAAGCTGTGTCTGGGCTGCCCCGACCACTGCACGACGTCGCCCGCCAGCCCGAAGAGCCGGCCCTGTTTTTCGGCCTCGATCATCTGCTCAGCGGTGAGTCCCAGGCTGTCCAGATACTGGATGAGCGGCGCGCGCCGGCGCGCATCGGCGATGCCCGCGGCTTCCAACGCGTCGAAATCGACCACGAGACGAGTCTGACAGCTACCGGGCGGTGATGGGGCGGACTGGGCTTTGCGGATGTGTGGTTACCAGTCGTCTCGATCCTGGTCCGACGGTTGGTCGTATGGGACGTAGAAGTCGAATGGGTCCACGTCGTTTGGCAGTTCGTCAGCGCGAGAATTGGCAGCGATGCTGCGGAGAGCCTCAGCTGCAGAGGCGTCGACACCGTCGAAGTCGGCGAGCAGCAGTTCTTGAAGACGATGGACCTCGGCCATGGCCTCGGCGACTTTGGCTGCCATGAGTTGGCTGGCCTTCTGCGCGGTGGCCGCGATCAGTCGGCCGAGTTCTTCGCGGTCGAGGCGCACGGTCTCGTCGGCCAGATCGACATCAGTTACCAGACCGGAGACTGCGACGGTGACGCGAACCAAATCGTCGGGGGAGCAGGCCTGAACTTCGCCGATCTCGTCGACCGCTCGGCGAGTACGTGCGATCAATTCGGCTTGGCCTTCAAGGCTTTCGATGTCGATGAATCGGTTGTCGGTCATTTGGGTAACCATTCGACGTGAATTGACAAGGGGTACTCAGTTGCCGCCATGTCGGAAGACTTCGTAGGCCTCCTGAATTACCGGTGCCACGGCGTCGTACGTCTCCCACGTGTCTGGCGCGGCGTAACTGACCTCGCACCGGGCGATTTCGGGGATAGCGTCGTAGACGCGCAGATACTGACGGTAGGCCGCTTCGCAGAACGCGGCGCCGCGTGCGGTGACATCGGCCGAGTTGATCTCTCCGCAGCAGTGGTCGATCAGGAACTTTCCTGGAGTGATCGACCGGGCAAGGAGCGGTGCGGTATTCGTTCTCCCGGTGTCGACCAGATCGTTGTAGGCCAGCCATGCGAAGAACATGCCGATGTGGGTGGCGGCGCAGTCGGGGTCCAGGTCGTGTTCACCGACCGTGTCTTGGTGCCAACCAGCGTCGTCATAGGTCATCGGCGTATTTCTCCTTTAATCGGGTGGGCAGCTCGGTCGAGTGCCCGGAAGTTCTGGAGCGGTGGTGCGGTGCACGTCATTCGGGGAGCCGTTCCATGGCGCGCTGAGCGCTTTTCCTGACCCAGGCGTTGGCATCTTCGACATACGGGGCAATCCGGTCGCGGACACCGGCGGCTTTCATGGCCACAAGAGCCTTGATTGCAAAGCCGGTGTACGCCGTGTCGAGCCATTCCAACGCGATGGCCTGCGCTTCGGGAGTCTTCACTCGACCGAGGTATGAAATGAGTCCCGATCGAGAGAAATCGGGTGGCATATCTCTGATGAGTGCGGCGATGGTAGAGAAATCACTCTTGGTGGCGATGCGGCCGAGCGCGGAATCGGCGTACTCGGGGAGCGGCCTCGGGAGGGGAGGCTGCCTGCGAAGCTGGTTTACCAGAGCGTCGACGGCTGCTTGGTTCCCGCGGGCGGCGCTGTCGTTGAGGTTGCGGATGAGCCCCGCGCGGATTGCGGTGCGGTGGCTCGTTTCCGGTCCCGGGATCCGTTCTTCAATGTGGTTGAGCCAGTCTACGAAGATGGGGATCCCTTGGGGGATGGTCGGTACTCGGTTCGATAGATCGCCGAGGGTGTAACAGGGGACGCCTACGGCAGCGAGTTCTTCCATGATTCTACGGTCGAATCCACGTTCGCCGTCGTGATAGCGCGCCGGCAGGTTTTTCATCCAGTCGTCGCCCTCGGGCATGCCTGGGTAAGTGATGGGTGCCCAGGTACCGTCAGGATTCTTCTTGGGTGGAGACCGTCGCTTGGTTGGTGTGGGAGCCGTGGGGAATTGCGGGGGCTTCCGTACCAAGTCGGAGCTGGTAGCCTCGACTGCCCCGATGGCCTCGCGCAATGCGGCGACGGTGGCGTCGCGTGCGTTACCTGGGCCGGGCGACCGATTGGTCATTATTGTCATCCAGTTCTTTGCGGATCAATTGGATCTGTCCAGAATCGATCATGGCCTGAATTCTCGGGTCATTGACCACGGTGCGATGGTCGACCACCAACGTCATGGTGTAGCCCTGCTGGCGCGCCCACTCGGCCTCCGCGGCGATCTGCTTGTAATCACCGCGAAGATCGTTGGCGTTCTTGACTTCCACGACGTTATGGTTGGCGTCGTCGATGTAGTCGGGAAACGCGACTTCCTGGCGACCGTTGACCACAACCTTGATCTGGCGCTTGGGATAGTCCCCCGGCACCCCGGCCCGATCTTCGCCGCGTTTCCCGGCGGCGTCGTTGTCCTTCCAGTTCCGATTGCGAATCGGATTGGTCTGCCGAGGTGTGCGGTTCAGAATTGATGACAGCCCCTGGGTGCTGCCGGTCGCGAGCGAATAGATGCCCTGATTGGACTTCGCGGCAGTGTCGACCGTGCCGTTGATGCCTTCGATCAGCTTGTCCATACCGCGGGCGTACGCGATCTTGTTGGTTTTGATCAATTCGTCGAGCTGACGGACCATCCAGGACCCGAACGGAAGCCGGCGCGCGGCGATCTTGTCGATCTCGTACGACTTGATGATCAAATCGAGAATCTTCAGGGATGTGCGGCCGGTGCTCTTGTCGATATTGGCAACCCGGTGAACTTCCGAGCATGCCGTGCCCAAAGCGCTGGCTGCGTCGCCAGTGTCTCGCAAGGATCTGCAGACGGCCGCGACTTCGTCAACGATTCCGTTGACTTCGGGACTCTGGTGTTGCGCGTCGTCGGTGAACACTGTGGTGATGTCGTTCCACAGCTGCACGGCTGTGGCGCCCTTGCTGTTGGCAAAACTCGTGAATTGTTTTCCGGCGCTGTCGATTCGGCCTTCATCACAGTCAGCCCATTGCTTGGTGACGTACTCGGCAATCAACTCCCATCGGTCGGGCTTCTCGTGCGTTCCGCCAACCGCATGCTGACTCGGATGGAGATTTGTCTCCAGCGTGCACCCCTGGGGTGTCGGTGGGGTTGGCTGGTTCCCGCCACCGCCAGATTCGTTTTCGGCATGGGCGTGGTTGAGGCCAGCCTGATGAACGAGGTAACCCAGTTCGCGGGCAGCGATGGCAGTGGTTGACCCAAGTTCGAAGACGTCGGAGGCGGACTGGTCAAAACTCTGGGCCCATGTCGGTCCTCCGGAGGCATAAGTTCCCGCGGACTGGCTGACGTCCAGTGCGTTGTCGAGATTCTTTACGTCCGTTGCGAGCTGCGTGGATGCGGCACACAGTTTGGCGGCCACGGCGTAGTAGTTCTCCGGCGTGATCTTCGTCAACAGACCCGCCCTATCGGAACATTTCGATGTTCTTGCGCCGCGCCTCGGCGTAGTTGTCGCGCGCCGTGGCCACGTGCGTCCGGTATGCCTTCAGCGATTCCAGATGTTCGCGGGCGGTGGCCTGCCAGCCCTCGTGGAACTCGGTGAAAGCCGTTGCAGCCGAACCGGAGTAGTGATTAAGTACGGCCGCCACCGTGGATCTCGCGTTGTCGCAATGGGTTGTGATCTCCTCGATCGATCGGTCAAGCGCTGTGATGAACTCGTTCATCTCATCGAGGTTGTATTCGTATGTGGGCAACGTCGTCTCACATCCGTTGTGCGATGTCGGCACCAGACGACGCATCCTGACCGCGGTAAAGACGAGCAGCGACAGACAGTTTCGTGGCGTTGTCCGCCAGCGCGTCGAGGTGCCGACGGAACTTGTCGTGTACATCGGCCCAGATTTGTGCACCCGCGTCGGCGGCGCGGCCATGCCACGCGCCCTGAAGCGTTTCATGGCTGTCGCGAGCCCTCGACAATGCCGCTTGGATGGCGCTATGCGCCGCATGGAACTGCGCCGCACCGTGATCCAGTACGTCTGGATCCACCCGTAAACTGTTATCCATCCCCACCCCCCCACGAGGTACGAGATCCGCCGATGGACTGGCATACGCAATTCAGCCCTGCAACCCAAGCTGATCTCAACGAGCTGCTGCAGGCCAGCATACAAGCGGCTGCCACGGCATTGAGCTTTCAGAACCTGGCGCCGTTCATGTTGGTCATCGATTCTGGCGGCCACCGCACCATGCGCGCCTTGGGGACGTCCGTCCGTAACACTGCGGATGCCGTCATGTCGGCACTCCAGAACGACGACGACGCTCAACTGGTGCGGGCACGCGCCACTGTCTTGGATGTCACTGTGCGCGCACCATTCGATGGCGACGCGATCAACATTCGGCTCGAACATCGTGACGGCCCGGCGCTCGACGTCTTGGTTCCGTATCGAACGACCGCTGACGGCGTCACAATCGACGCCGAAGCCATGACAACCAGCGTCGATACCCCGAAACTCTGGCCGCCGAGCTAGGCTTTCCGGCCGTGAGCGAACTGTTGCAGGGCCCGCTGGAAGACCGTCACCGCGAACTCGGGGCGAGTTTCGCCGAATTCGGGGGCTGGTTGATGCCGGTGTCGTACGCCGGCACCGTGGCCGAACACAACGCCACCCGCGAGACCGTCGGGCTCTTCGACGTCAGCCACCTCGGCAAGGCACTGGTGCGTGGCCCCGGCGCCGCCGAGTTCGTCAACTCCGCCTTCACCAACGACCTGCGCCGCATCGGCCCGGGCAAGGCGCAATACACTTTGTGCTGCAACGAGTCCGGCGGTGTGATCGACGATCTGATCGCCTACTACGTCTCCGACGACGAGATCTTCCTGGTGCCCAACGCGGCCAACACCGCGGCGGTGGTCGCCGAGCTGCAGCGCGTCGCCCCGCCCGAACTGACCATCACCGACGAGCACCGCTCCTACGCCGTGCTGGCCGTGCAGGGGCCGAAGTCCACCGAGGTGCTCACCGCGCTCGGGTTGCCGACCGACATGGACTACATGGGCTACGCCGACGCCGAGTACAACGGCGTCCCGGTCCGCGTGTGCCGCACCGGCTACACCGGCGAGCACGGCTACGAATTGCTGCCCGAGTGGGACCGCGCGGGCGTGGTGTTCGACGCGCTCGTCGCCGCGGTCAAGGATGCCGGCGGTGAACTCGCCGGGCTGGGCTCGCGCGACACCCTGCGCACCGAGATGGGCTACCCGCTGCACGGACATGAACTGTCGCTGGACATTTCGCCGCTGCAGGCCCGCTGTGGCTGGGCCATCGGCTGGAAGAAGGATGCGTTCTGGGGCCGCGACGCCCTGCTCGCGGAGAAGGAAGCCGGTCCGAAGCGGACGCTGCGCGGCCTCAAGGCGGTCGGCCGTGGCGTGCTGCGGGCCGACCTCACCGTCTTGGACGGCGACAACCCGGTGGGTATCACCACGTCGGGCACCTTCTCGCCGAGCCTCAAGGTCGGCATCGCGCTGGCGCTGCTCGACACCGCGGCCGACATCGCCGACGGCGCGCGGGTGACCGTCGACGTCCGCGGCCGGGCGCTCGAATGCGAGGTCGTGGCGCCGCCGTTCGTGGCGGCGA
This sequence comes from Mycobacterium sp. UNC410CL29Cvi84, assembly GCF_000686745.1. Lineage (NCBI taxonomy): Bacteria > Bacillati > Actinomycetota > Actinomycetes > Mycobacteriales > Mycobacteriaceae > Mycobacterium > Mycobacterium sp. UNC410CL29Cvi84. Next base: position 688,262 of record NZ_JMLM01000001.1, on the reverse strand, counting down.
AGACGCGTTAGCCGCGGCGAAAACGCGCTAGCCACGGGCGATACAATCGGCATATGACCGATGGCCCCCTCGAATTCACCGTTTCGCGCGCGAGCAACCCGGCGAGCGACGAGGTAAGGGCTCAGGTACTGGCCGACCCCGGATTCGGGCGGTTCCACACCGACCACATGGTGGCCATCGACTACACCGTCGACCGTGGCTGGCACGACGCGCGGGTCACCGAATACGGGCCCATCGAGCTGGACCCGTCGGCGATCGTCCTGCACTACGCGCAGGAGGTCTTCGAGGGTCTGAAGGCGTACCGCTGGAACGACGGTTCGATCGTGTCGTTCCGTCCGGAGGCCAACGCCGCCCGGCTGCAGTCGTCGTGCCGGCGCCTGGCCATCCCGGAGCTGCCCGGCGACGTCTTCGTCGAGTCACTGCGCCAGCTGATCGCCGTCGACAACGAATGGGTGCCGGCCGCCGGTGGCGAGGCGTCGCTGTACCTGCGGCCGTTCATCATCGCCACCGAGCCCGGCCTGGGCGTGCGCCCGGCCAACGAGTACCGCTACCTGGTGATCGGTTCGCCCGCCGGCGCGTACTTCAAGGGCGGCATCAAGCCGGTGTCGGTGTACCTGTCGACCGAGTACGTGCGGGCCAGCCCCGGCGGCACCGGTGCGGCCAAGTTCGGCGGCAACTACGCCGCCTCGCTGCTGGCGCAGGCGCAGGCTGCCGAGATGGGCTGCGACCAGGTGGTCTGGCTGGACGCCATCGAGCGCCGGTACGTCGAAGAAATGGGTGGCATGAACCTGTTCTTCGTGTTCGGCAGCGGTGGCTCGGCACGCCTGGTCACCCCCGAGCTGTCGGGCTCGCTGCTGCCCGGCATCACACGGGATTCGTTGCTGCAGTTGGCGGTTGACGCCGGCTTCGCCGTCGAGGAACGTAAGATCGACATCGACGAGTGGCAGAAGAAGGCCGCCGCGGGCGAGATCACCGAGGTGTTCGCCTGTGGGACCGCGGCCGTCATCACGCCCGTCGCGCACGTGAAGTACGGGCACGGCGAATCGGCCGGCGAGTTCACCATCGGCGACGGCCAGCCCGGTGAGGTCACCATGGCACTGCGCGACACCCTGACCGGTATTCAGCGCGGCACCTTCGCCGACACCCACAACTGGATGACCCGCCTGGGCTGACCCAGGGCCAACGTGAAGAAGATCGCGAGATTCCAGTCTGAAATCTCGCGATCTTCTTCACATTCGGCGGCTAGTGGACGGCCAGTCCCAGGGCGGTCAGTGTCGTCGTGACCTCGACGGCCGCACCCAGTACGTCGCCGGTGATCCCACCGAACCGGCGGACGCAATGCGCCACCAGTAGCGCGGTGACTCCCAGCGCGACGAGCACGACCACGGGGCCCTGCCACAGTCGCGGCGTCGCCCACGCGGACGCGGCGGCCAGCGCCACCGTCCACGCCGCGACCACCCACACCGGCTGACTACCGGCGACCAGCGCGCCCAACGTGCTGCCCGGCGCGGCCGGTACCGACGTGCGGCAGGCCGCCAGCGCGGCGACCCGGCCGGCGGTGACGGCGACGACGACCGCCACCGGGCTCAGCGCAGCGAACGTCATGCTCTGCGCGCCGATCGCCACCACGATCGCGGCCACCCCGAACGGGCCCGCGGTGCCGCCGCGCATGACGGCCAGGGCTCGCTCGGGCGGGCCGTAACAGCCGAGGCCGTCGACGGTGTCGGACAGTCCGTCGATGTGCAGTCCGCGGGTCAGCAGGAGCAGCACCGCCACCGCGAGCAGCCCGGCGAGCGGGCCGGTCACGTACACATGCCCCGCGCCCCACACGACGGCCGCGGCGATACCGCCGAGAACGATGCCCACCGCCGGCAGCGCGGTCAGTGTGCCCCGACCGAACGGCAGGCTACTGCGCACCGGCAGGACGGTGCTGAATGCGAAAGCCGAAGCCAGGGAAGAGATCACAATGTCTTGTCGGCCGGCTTGTCGCTGACGTTCGCCTCGCCGAACGTGGCCATGGACGCCAGCGTCGCGACCGCGGCCCGCAGCACCGGCAGTGCCACCGCGGCACCGCTGCCTTCGCCGAGGCGCATGCCCAGGTCCAGGATCGGGGTCAACTGCAGGCGCTGCAGCGCCACCGCGTGAGCGGGTTCGGTCGACAGGTGGCCGGCCTGCCACCACGCCTTCGCGCCGGGGGCCAGCCGGTCGGCGACGAGCGCCGCGGCCGTCACCACCACGCCGTCGAGCAGGACGGGGGTGCGCCGGACCGCGGCCTGGGCCAGGAAGCCGGCCATGGCCGCCAGGTCCGCGCCGCCGCAAACGGCAAGCAGCGCAACGGGATCGGCCTTGACCTGACGGGCGCGGAACAGCGCGTCGCGGATGGCCGCGGTCTTTCGGGCCCAGCCCTCGTCGTCGACGCCGGTGCCACGGCCGACCACGGCGACGGGTTCGGTTGCGGTGAGGGCGGCGACCAGAGTCGTTGCCGGAGTGGTGTTTCCGATGCCCATGTCGCCGGCGATGAGGAGGTCGGCGCCCGCGTCGACCTCCTGGTCGGCAATGGTGCGACCCGCCGCGATCGCCGCGACGGCCTCCTCCGTCGACAGCGCGTCCTCGACGGCGATGTTGCCGCTGCCGCGCCGCACCTTGTGGGCGCCGATCGCGGGGGAGTGGGCCTCGCCGTCGACGGCGATGTCGGCGACGCGCACGGTCGCGCCGGCCACCTCGGCCAGCACGTTGATGGCAGCGCCGCCGGCGTCGAAGTTGGCCACCATCTGCGCGGTGACCTCCGACGGGAACGCCGAGACGCCCGAGGCCGTTACCCCGTGGTCGCCGGCGAACACCACGATGCGGGCGCGCTCGAATTGCTTTGGCGGACAGATGCCTTGGCACGCCGACACCCAGACCGACAGTTCCTCCAGGCGCCCCAGCGAGCCGGGCGGCTTCGTCAGGGTGTTCTGGCGCGCGAGAGCGGCCTCCCGCACGTCGGCGTCCGGTTTGCTGAGATCGGGAAACTGGGCGCGGGGATCGCTCATCAGGACTCCTTGACGGTGAGAGGCTGGCCGGCCACTACGAGCACCACCCGGTCGCAGACCGCGGCCAGGCGCTGGTTGAGCGAGCCCAGTTCGTCGGCGAAACGGCGGCCCGACTCCGTGGCGGGGACGACGGTCAGGCCGACCTCCGGGCTGACCAGGGCCAGTGGCGCGGTGAATGCGCTGACTGCCGAGGTCAATTCGTCGATATCGGCCCGGATCGAGCCCCCGGTCCAGGCGCCGCGCCGGTCCATCGCGGCGACCAGCCAGCCGCCGATGTCGTCGACCATGGTGGCGGCGCCGGCGGCACGCAAAGTGGTTGCCACGTCAGCGGATTCGATGGTCGACCAGTGCGCCGGCCGGCGGTTCCGATGAGCCGAAACCCGGGCGGCGAAGTCGGCGTCGCCGTCGACGGACCCGGTCGCGACATAGCGCACCGATCCGCTCGGACCCGCCGTACGGGCGATCCAATCCTCGGCCCACTGCGACTTTCCCGACCGGATGCCGCCGAGCACCAGGGTGCGCACCGGGCTCAGTCGACCTTGTCTCCGCGGTTGACCTGCGGCTTCGGCACGCGCATGCGGCGCAGCTGCGAGGCCCGGCTGGACGCGTAGAAGCCCAGCTTCCAACCACTTTCGGTGTTGCCCGGGAACTTGGCGTCGACCCGCTTGTTGATGCGCCGGCTCAGCAGGACACCGTCGATGGCCATGATCACCATCAGACCCAGCATCGCGACCGACAACAGGCCCTGCGTCTGCACCGGCGGAAGCGCCATCATGAAGAACACCAGCACCAGTGCCGACGGCATGAACAGCCCCAGCACGTTGCGCCGGGAATCGACGAGGTCGCGGACGTAGCGCTTGACCGGGCCCTTGTCGCGGGGCAACAGGTAGGCCTCGTCGCCCGCCATCATCTTGGCGCGGCGCGCATCCATGTCGGCGCGGCGGGCGACGCGGTCGGCCTTGCGCTCTTCCTTCGTCTTCGAGTTGCGGAGCTCCTTGCGCCGCTTGCGCGCCTCGGCCGTCGTCATCGGCGCCGGTGCAACGGGGCCGCGCTTACGGTTCGCGCTCTGCTTGGGGGTCGGGCGGCCCTTGGGCGCGGTGGTCCGGGCCCCGGCATCGTCGTCCGAGTCGACGGTCACGTTGACGTCGTCAGCACCGCCGCTCTCGTCCCCGGAGTCGGCGTTGTCCTTCTTGCGGCCCAGCAGATTCACGGTGTCAGGTTACTTCGGTCGCCGGGCTCGGCCGTCATGCACCCGAGCTGTAGGCGGCTTAACCTGCTCCGATGAGAGTCCTCGTCGCCCCCGACTGTTACGGCGACAGCCTCACCGCGGTCGAGGCCGCGGCGGCCATCGCCGCGGGCTGGACCGTCGCGCGGCCGGCCGACACGCTGGTGCTCGCCCCGCAGTCCGATGGCGGCCCAGGTTTCGTCGACGTCCTGGCCGAACGGTTGGGCGGTCTGCAGACGGCGACGGTGCGCGGCCCGCTCGATCGCGACGTCACCGCGCACTGGGTGTTGCACCAGGACACCGCATATATCGAGTGCGCGCAGGCCTGCGGATTGGCGCTGCTCGGCGGGCCGCCGACGGTGCGGACCGCGCTGGACGCCACCAGCTTCGGGGTAGGGCAACTCGTCGACGCGGCGCTGACGGCGGGCGCGCAGAAAGTGGTCGTGGGCCTCGGCGGCAGCTCGTGCACCGACGGCGGTCTGGGTCTCGTTGCGGCGCTGGGCGGGCTGACGCCGGCATGTCAGAGGTTGGCAGGCGTCGAGGTCATCGTCGCCTCCGACGTCGAACATCCGCTGCTGGGGCCGATGGGTGCGGCCGCGGTGTTCGGTCCGCAGAAGGGGGCCGACCCCGCCACGGTGGAACTGCTGGAGCAGCGGCTCACGGCGTGGGCCCGCGAACTCGAATCGGTGGCCGGCCGCGACGTCGCCGTCGAACCGGGAGCCGGCGCCGCCGGCGGCCTGGGCGCGGCGCTGCTGGCGCTGGGCGGACGGCGCGAATCGGGCGCGACGGTCATCGCCGAGCACACCGGGCTGGCCGCCGACCTGGCTGCCGCGGACCTGGTCATCACCGGTGAGGGCCGGTTCGACGACCAGTCACTGCACGGCAAGGTGATCAGCGCACTGGTGGGCCAGGCCGGCGGCACGCCTGTCCTGGTGCTGGCCGGGCAGGTGACGCTGGACCCGTCCGCGCTGGCCGACGCCGGCATCGAGGCCGCGTATTCGATCACCGATCACGCCGGTTCGGTGGAGCTGGCCATGAGCGACGCGGCCAACCAGCTGACCGGATTAGCTACGGGCGTAGCCGCTGAACTCGGGAATAACGGCCCGACAAGGTACCGTTGATGGTGCCTGGATAGTGCCAGGTAATCGATGCACCAGGGAGATGCAATGACTGTTGAGGACGCGACCAGCACCGGTACCTCGACCGAGACCCACGGCGTGATCTTGTCGGACGCGGCGGCCGCCAAGGCCAAGGCTCTGCTGGACCAGGAAGGCCGTGACGACCTCGCGCTGCGTATCGCCGTGCAACCGGGCGGCTGCGCCGGCCTGCGTTACAACCTCTTCTTCGATGACCGCACCCTTGATGGTGACCTCACCACCAACGTGGGCGGCGTCAACCTGACCGTCGACCGCATGAGTGCCCCGTACGTGCAGGGCGCCACCATCGACTTCGTCGACACCATCGAGAAGCAGGGCTTCACCATCGACAACCCGAACGCCACCGGCTCCTGCGCCTGCGGCGATTCGTTCAACTGAGATAGCCGACCGTGCTGGTCCGGCGGTTCTCCTACAGGGAGTCCGCCGGACGCGGCAGGTACGAGCAGACCAGGGTCTCGCGCGGCTGCACCAGCAGCTGGGCGACAGCCTGCAATTCGTTGTTCTTCGGTCCCGAACCGCGCGGCAGCCGGCCTGACGGCGCCACCTTCATGGTGAACAGCACCTGCGCCTGATTCGGTGACAGCATCACGATCTTGTCGATCGACGTCACATCCGCCTGACCGAACTGCTTGCGGAACGCATCACTGGCCAGATTCGCCACGGTGAAATCCGTGGCGTGATCCTTGATGCCGTCATACAGGCCGCACAGGGCATGCCGTGCCACCGTCTGCTTGTCCTGTTGCAGCAACGCGTTCAGGTAGCCCTGGATGGCGGACTTGGCGGAGGCGTCGGTCAGGCCGCGATCGCTGGTGCTGCGAACCGCGAAGATGATGCCGCCGATGACGGCGACGACCGCAACCACGGCGCCGACGACCAGCAGGATTCGCTTGGTGTTGTTACCGCCGCCCGACGGATACTCCACGGCCGGTGGAAGTGTCGTCGGGTAAGAGGCGGGCGGGCCACCATAGGGGGCACCGTAGGTGGGGTTCCCCGGACCCGGCTGCGGGGGAATCGATTCCGGGTACGGATATGCGCCGTCCATGTTGTCCACAGGCTAGCGCACCCGCGCGGGTGGACCGGTCCGACTACTACGGCTGCGCTGGGTAAGCTCGCCGAATGACCATTGCCGTGACCGGATCGATCGCGACCGACCATTTGATGCGCTTCCCGGGCCGATTCGCCGAGCAGTTGCTGGCCGAACACCTGCAGAAGGTGTCGCTGAGCTTCCTGGTCGACGACCTGGTGGTGCACCGCGGCGGCGTCGCCGGCAACATCGCCTACGCCATCGGCATCCTGGGTGGCAGCCCGACGCTGGTCGGCGCGGTGGGCAAGGACTTCGACGAGTACCGCGGCTGGCTCACGTCGCACGGCGTCGACTGCTCGCAGGTGCTGGTGTCCGACTCTGCCTACACCGCCCGATTCGTTTGCACCACCGACGAGGACATGGCGCAGCTGGCGTCGTTCTATCCCGGCGCCATGTCGGAGGCGCGCAACATCAAGCTGGCCGATCTCGTCGCCGCCCAGGGTGAGCCCGAGCTCGTGATCATCGGCGCCAACGACCCCGAGGCCATGTTCCTGCACACCGAGGAATGCCGGAAGCTGGGTCTGCCGTTCGCCGCGGACCCCAGCCAGCAGCTGGCCCGTCTGTCAGGCGAGGAGATTCGTCGTCTCATCGACGGCGCCGCCTACCTGTTCACCAACGACTACGAGTGGGACCTGCTGCTGCAGAAGTCCGGCTGGTCCGAGGCCGAGGTAATGAGCCAGATCGAGCTGCGCGTCACCACGCTGGGGGAGAAGGGCGTCGACATCGTCGGCGACGGTTCGTTCGTCCACGTCGACGTCGTGCCTGAGAACGAGAAGGTCGACCCGACCGGTATCGGTGACGCGTTCCGCGCCGGCTTCCTCACCGGCCGTGGCGCCGGCCTGAGCCTGGAGCGGGCCGCTCAGCTGGCCTCGCTCGTCGCCACCCTGGTGCTCGAGGCGCCGGGTCCGCAGGAGTGGACCTGGGACAAGGCCACCGCGCTGCCGCGGCTGTCGGCCGCGTTCGGCGCCGAAGCTGCCGACGAGATCACCGCAGCGCTCGCTTAAGCACTACGCCGAAAGTGCGGGAAATGGCCGAATTCAGTGCGAATTCGCGGTCGTTTCCCGCACTTTCGGCGTAGTGGTCAGAGTTCGACGGGGTAGACGGGCTCACTGATCTGCGGCGTGACGCTGCCCTCGATGAAGATGGCGTGCCACAGCATGAAGATCAGCACCGTCCACAGCCGGCGGCTGTGATCGCTGACGCCGTTGCGGTGCTCCTCGAGCATCTGCCGGACGGCGTCGAGGTTGATGAGATGCCCGGCCTGCGACGCGTCGACGGTCGCGTAGGCCCACTCCAGCAGCTCACCAGAGCGCAGCCAGTGCCGGATCGGCACCGGGAAACCCAGCTTCGCGCGGTGCAGCACATGCGCGGGCACGATGGGCTCGAGGGCCCGGCGCAGCGCGTACTTGGTCGTGGTGCGGGTGATCTTCTGGTCGTACGGCAGCTTGGACGCGACCGCGAACACCTCGGGATCGAGGAACGGCACCCGCAGTTCCAGTGAATTGGCCATGGTCATCTTGTCGGCCTTGACCAGGATGTCGCCGCGCAGCCAGGTGAACAGGTCCAGATGCTGCATGCGCGCCACCGGGTCCCAGCCCGCGGACTCGGCGTAGATCGGCGCCGTCACATCGGTGTGGGTCCACTCCGGGTTGAACTGCGCCAGGGTTGACTGCAACTGCTCGTCGGAGAAGCTGCGGGCGTTGCCGTAGTAGCGCTCCTCGAGCGTCAACGACCCGCGGTGCAGCAGGCTCTTGCCGCGCATACCGTCCGGCAGCGACTTGGACGCCTTGCCGAGCCCGCGCCGCAGGCCCCGCGGGACGCGGTCGAAAGCCTTGAGGGACAACGGTTCCCGGTAGATGGTGTAGCCGCCGAAGAGCTCGTCGGCGCCCTCGCCGGAGAGCACCACCTTGACGTGCTTGCGAGCCTCGCGGGCGATGAAGAACAGCGGCACCAGCGCTGGGTCGGCCACCGGCTCGTCCAGGTACCAGACGATCTCGGGCAGCGCCGCGACGAACTCGGCCTGGCTGACGACCTTGGTCACGTGCCGCGCCCCGATGGCCTCGGCGGAGGCGACGGCCACGTCGACCTCCGAAAAGCCTTCGCGCTCAAAGCCTGTCGTGAAGGTGATCAGCTTGGGGTTGTGCCGCATCGCCAGCGCGGCGATCGCGGTGGAGTCGATGCCGCCGGACAGGAACGCGCCGACGGTGACGTCGGCCCGCATGTGCTTGGCGACCGAATCCTCCAGCACGGCGGTGATTTCGTCGTACCGCGCCTGCTCCTGCCCTGTGACAAATGGCACAGCGGCGAACTTCGGCTTGAAGTAGCGCGTCACCTCGGGCTGCTGGCCCGGGCGGATACGGGCGTAGCTGCCCGACTCCAGCCGGCGGATCCCGCGCTGCAGCGTCTCGGGCTCGGGCACGTACTGCAGCACCGTGTAGTGCTGGACGGCGCGCTCGTCGATGCTCAGGTCGACGCCGGCGCGGGCCGCCAGGTCGAGGATGCACTTCTTCTCGCTGCCCACGATGGTGCCGCCGGGGCCCGTCGCCAGATACAGCGGCTTGATGCCGAAGGGGTCGCGCGCGCAGAACAGCTCGCGGGTCTCGGTGTCCCACAGCGCGAAGGCGAACATCCCGCGCAGGCGGTTCAGCGCCGCGGTGCCCCAGTAGTGGTAGGCGGCGACGATCGCCTCGCTGTCGCCCTCGGTGGCGAACTTGGCACCGAACTCGGCGCGCAGTTCCTCACGCAGCTCGAGGTAGTTGTAAATCTCGCCGTTGAACACCAGCGCGTAGCGGTTCGGGGCCTCGGGCGGACCCCAGCGGAGCGGCTGGTGGCTGTGTGCGATGTCGATGATCGACAGCCGGTTGAAGCCGAGGACGACGGTGTGATGACCGTCGGTCGGATCGCTGTCGTCGGCCCAGGCGCCCGACTCGTCCGGACCCCGGTGACGCATCGGATGCGTGGCATCCGAGACCGCGTTCACGAGGTCAGTGGAATGGTCGGCAACAGGGTCGGCCAGATAGGCCAGCAGTCCGCACACGGCGCCAGTATGCCTGTTCAGGCAGGTGAACTCAGAACCGACGCTGCCGATTGGCCGGTCGCTTCGCTCGGCGCTGCGGGCGTGGTCTACGCTGCGTAGTATTCGACCGGCTTGACCGACCTCTAGGAGGGCCTCAACGTGACCGCTCGCGGGCTCCGTTTGGTGGCGTTGTCCGCCATTCTCGGCGCGTCGACGCTGCTGCTCAGCGGATGCAGCTGGCAGACCGTATTCGGCCTGGGCTGGCCGGAGGGTATTACCCCCGAAGCCCACGCCAACCGTGACCTCTGGGTCTGGTCGGTCATCGCCTCGTTCGTCGTCGGCGCCATTGTGTGGGCGCTGATCTTCTGGGCCATGGCGTTCCACCGCAAGAAGAAGACGGACACGGAGCTGCCGCGCCAGTTCGGCTACAACATGCCGCTGGAGCTGGTGCTGACCGTCGTGCCGTTCCTCATCATCTCGGTGCTCTTCTACTTCACCGTCGTGGTGCAGGAGAAGATGATGGACCACAGCAAGCCTGCTGAGGTCACCATCGACGTCACCGCGTTCCAGTGGAACTGGAAGTTCGGCTACCAGAAGGTTGCCTTCAAGGACAACACCTTCTCTTACGACGGCGCCGACGCGGCCCGTAAGGAAGCCATGAAGTCCAAGCCCGAGGGCAAGGACGAGCACGGCGAGGAGAAGGTCGGCCCGATCCGCGGCGAGAACCCCGAGGACCGCAGCTACCTGAACTTCGACAAGGTCGAGACCATCGGCACCAGCACCGAGATTCCGATCCTGGTTCTGCCGAAGGGCAAGCGCATCGAGTTCCAGATCGCCTCGGCCGACGTCATCCACGGCTTCTGGGTGCCGGAGTTCCTGTTCAAGCGAGACGTCATCCCGAACCCCGAGGCCAACCACTCGGACAACATCTTCCAGGTCACCGAGATCGAGAAGACCGGTCCGTTCGTCGGCCGCTGCACCGAGATGTGCGGCACGTACCACTCGATGATGAACTTCGAGGTGCGCGTCGTGGAGCCGGAGCAGTTCAAGGCCTACCTGCAGTACCGCATCGATCACCCGAAGGCGACCAACGCCGACGCCCTGGTGTCGATCGGCCTGCCGCCGGTGGCCCAGACGACCCATCCGTTCGACTCTCGCCGCGGCGAGCAGGTCGGTTCGCCGGCTCAGGCGAGCAAGTAGGGGATACGCCATGCATATCGAAGCCCGACTTTTCGAGATTCTGACTGCCTTCTTCGCCTTGGCGACCGTCGGCTACGGAGCGCTGACCGCGCTGTACGCGAACGGTGGCATCGAGTGGGCCGGCACCACCGCGTTGGTGCTGACCACCGGCCTGTCGCTGATCATCGGCACGTTCTTCCGGTTCGTGGCCCGTCGCCTCGACACCCGGCCCGAGGACTACGAAGACGCCGAGGTCTCCGACGGCGCCGGCGAGCTGGGCTTCTTCAGCCCGCACAGCTGGTGGCCGCTGCTGATCGCGCTGTCGGCCTCGACCACCGCGGTCGGTATCGGCCTGTGGCTGCCCTGGCTGATCGTCGCCGGCGTCTGCTTCGTGCTGGCCACCGTTGCCGGCCTGGTTTTCGAGTACTACACCGGCCCCGAGAAGCACTGACACATACGGCCCCTGTGACCTGATCGCTCTGCGGTCAGGTCACAACCGTATGTCAGATGGTCCTCTGGCACCGTCCGGTGCGGCCATGCCGGGCCCATGTTGGGTAATGTCTGCCGAAGGCTGGAATGTCGCCGTAGGCGGTGTTCCCCAGCTGCAGCGACACAGTGGTCGAGAGGGATAGGCGTACGTGAGCGGGTCACATTCCCCGGGCTCGGATGATGCGGCCCGGGAGCCATCGGGCGCCGGTGAAGGCACCGGCGAAACCGAGATCTATTCGCAGGCCTACTCTGCGCCCGAGTCCGAGCACTTCACCATCGCTCCGTACGTGCCGCCGGAGCCCGCGCTGTACGACTACGACAGCTACGAGGCCAAATCCGAAGCTGACGACACTCCGCCGCCGCGGTGGCCGTGGGTCGTCGGCGTCGTGGCCATCATCGCCGCCATCTCGCTGGTGGCGTCCGTCGCCATCCTGGTGACCCGCAACACCGACTCGGAGAATGTGGCGACGCCGTCGACCAGCACCACGTCGGCGCCGCCGTTCCAGGACGAGTTCACCACCACGACCACGCCGCCACCTCCGTCCACGACAACCGAGGCGCCCCCGCCGCCACCACCGCCGCCGCCTCCGTCGACGGTGACCGTGACGCAGCCGCCGCCTCCGCCGCCGTCGGAAGAGCCGCCGCCTCCGCCGCCCAGCACCGCCGCGGCCGCGCCGCCGGCGACGACGTCCGCGCCGCCGACCGGGCCGCGGTATGTCACGTACCGGATTTGGGGCACGAAGGCGCCGCTGGACCGCATTTCGGTGACGTACACCGATGCCGCGGGACGCCAGCGCACCCAGCAGAACGTCTACATCCCGTGGATGATCACTCTGACACCGATCTCGATGTCCGATGTGGGCTCGGTACAGGCCTCCAGCCTGCTGCGGCTGAGCCACCTGAACTGTTCGATTGTGACCAGCGACGGCCAGACGCTGGCCTCGCAGACAAACGATGATTGGCAGACGAGCTGTTAAATGCCGTACAACGCTGAGACTTCAACCCGGTCGCGAGTGACCGGCGGCAGCCCCGACCAGTTGGACCGTCTTCTGCTCGGTGGCTCTGTGGCCCTGTGGCTGGCGGCCCTGGGCGCCGGGGTGGCCGCTGTCGTCGCGATGGTGGACCTTGGTACCCGGCACCCGTCGGGTGCGGCGTCGTCGCACACGCCGTGGCTGCTGTACTCCGTCATCGCGGTGTCCGCGGCGGTGATCGTGGGCGCCATCCCGTTGTTGTTGCGTGCCCGTCGCGGTGGGGCGGCACCGCTGCCGCTGCTCGGTGGCGGCCCGTCCGAGGGCGACGACCGTCGTCCCACCGGTGAACTGCCGCAGAGTGCGCTGCGCTCTTTCGACGATCCGGTCGTGCGCCGCTATTCGGCGTCGCCGGCGACCAGCATGGTGGGCTTTCCGGTCGCGGCGGTGGATCAGCTGTGGCTGCGCTGCACGCTCGGGATCGCCGCGGCCATGGGCGGCGCGACACTGTTCGTGTTCCTGGGCGCGTACATGCTGGCCGACAGCCACGACGAGTTGGCCTGGATCCTGTACGGCCTGGCATTCATCATCACCGCCGCCATGGTGGCCATTCCCTGGTACTGCCTGCGCGGTCTGCATGCTGTGCTGGAGGCGTCGGCCGAGGACGCCCGCGCAGCCTGACGCTCAGCGCTATGCGACGGCGCGGATGGCGCGTCGCGCGGTCTCACTGAGATACGCGGGTGTCACCGCGTCCACGGTGAACAGGGAGCGGAAATAGACCGGGCCGGCGGCCATCTCCAGCACTGCGCGCGGGTCGGTGCCCGGCGGAAGTTCGCCGCGGGTGATCGCGCGGTCGACGACCGCGCCACTGCGCCGGAAGCGTTCCTCCCAGAACCTGGTCTGCGTGGTCCGCACGCGCGGCTGTGTGTCGAATTCCCTTGGCTCACCGCGCCGTACATGATCGCTCAGCACCGGTGGCACCTGGCGTGCGAGTTCGGTAACTGGATCGAGGCGGCGTTCGCCGCAAACGGTTAGCTCGGCGTTCCCGCCCCGTCGAGCCTGTGCTCAGGACGCACGGCACTCGACTTTTCTCACCCTCATCGCAGACGCAACGCAAGAAAAACGGGTGGGGTAGGGGAGTGGGACCCGAAAACGACTTCGGCCCGGTCTGGTGGAAACCAGACCGGGCCGAAACCGTAGATCGAACTAGTGATGCCCGTTGGAGCCGTTGGGCGAGATTTCGTCCTGGTATTCCTTGAGGGCGGTGAGTGCCTTGTGCTCGGCGGCGTGTTCGGCGTCGGCCAGGGCTTCCTGTTCGACGGCGGAGTCGGCGAACAGGAAGCTGCCGGTGCCGGGGGAGCCGGCGGAGCCGAGCTTGTTCATGCGCTTGGGCAGTGCGGCACCCTGGTATTCCAGCGGGGTGGGGTGGCCGTGGTCGTCGACCGGGCCCAGCGGCTGGTGCAGCTCGACGTACGCGCCGTGGGGCAGGCGCTTGATGATGCCGGTCTCGATGCCGTGCTCGAGGACGGCGCGGTCGCTGCGTTGCAGGCCTACACACCAGCGGTAGGTGAGGTAGTAGACCACTGCGGGCAGGACGACCATGCCGATGCGGCCGATCCAGGTGGTGGCGTTCAGGGAGATGTCGAATTTGAGCGCGATGATGTCGTTCATCGCGGCCAGGGTGAGCACCATGTAGAACGCGATGGCCATGGCACCGATGGCGGTGCGGACCGGCACGTCACGCGGACGCTGCAGCAGGTTGTGGTGGGCATGATCGCCCGTAACCCTGGCCTCGATGAACGGATAAGCGATGAGCAACGTGAAGACCAGACCCATGATCACGGCGACACCCATGACGGCGGGGATGGTGTGGCCGAAGGGGTAGAACTCCCAGGCCGGCCAGATACGGGCCAGGCCTTCGGTCCACATCATGTAGAAGTCGGGCTGGCTACCGGCGGACACCTGCGAGGGCTTGTAGGGGCCCAGTTCCCAGATCGGGTTGATCTGCAGCAGACCACCCATGATGCCCAGGATGCCGGTCACCAGCGCGAAGAACGCGCCACCCTTGATCGCGAACACCGGCATGACGCGCACGCCGACGACGTTCTTCTCGGTGCGGCCGGGGCCGGGGAACTGGGTGTGCTTCTGGAACCACACCAGCGCCAGGTGGGCGCCGATCAGGGCCAGGATGATGCCCGGGATCAGCAGGATGTGCAGGGCGTACATGCGCGGGATGATGATGTTGCCCGGGAAGTCGCCACCGAACAGGGCCCAGTGCATCCAGGTGCCGATGACCGGGATACCCAGGGTGATCGACGACAGGGCGGCGCGCAGACCGATACCGGAGAGCAGGTCGTCGGGCAGCGAGTAGCCGAAGTAGCCCTCGAACATGGCCAGGATCAGCAGCACCGAGCCGATCATCCAGTTGGCCTCACGCGGGCGGCGGAACGCACCGGTGAAGAAGATGCGCGCCAGGTGCACCATGATCGATGCGGCGAACATCAGCGCGGCCCAGTGGTGAATCTGGCGGACGAACAGACCGCCGCGGACCTCGAACGAGATCTCCAGGGCCGATTCGTAGGCACGCGACATCTGCACGCCGCGCAGCGGCTGGTAGACGCCGTTGTAGATGACCTCGGTCATCGACGGATCGAAGAACAGGGTCAGGTACACACCGGTGAGCAGCAGCACGAGGAAGCTGTACAGCGCGATCTCACCGAGCATGAAGGACCAGTGCGTCGGGAAGACCTTGTTCAGCTGCCGGCGTACGGCGGCCGACGGGTGGTACCGCGAGTCGATCGCATCGCCTTGTGCGGCAGCGATGTCAGCGAGCTTGGGACTCATGATTTGCGCTCCCAGAATGCCGGTCCGACGGGTTCGATGAAGTCGCCGTTGGCGACCAGGTAGCCCTCTTTGTCAATCGTGATCGGCAGCTGCGCCAGGGCGCGGGCCGCCGGACCGAAGATCGGCCGCGCGAAGTGCAGCGCGTCGAACTGCGACTGATGGCAGGGGCACAGGATGCGGTAGGTCTGCTGCTCGTACAGCGACGAGGGGCAGCCCAGGTGCGAGCACACCTTGGTGTAGGCGAAGAAGTCACCGAAGTTGAAGCTCTCCTGGCCCTTGCGCTTGACCACGCGGGACAGGTCCTCGGGCTTGATGCGGATGAGCATCACCGGGTTACGCACACCGAGTGCGATCTTCGACAGCTTCTCGTGCGACTCGAGGGTGGTGCCGTCGCCGTCGGACTCGCGCCACGGGAACACGGTCTCCATGCCGCCCGCGTCGATGTCCTCGGGACGCATCTTCACGAAGGGGGACTCACCGGGCAGGCCGGTGGCCCGAGCCAGGTAGATGGTCTCGCCGTGGAAACGCGGGGTCCAGCCGGACGTCCACAGGACGGCCTTCTTGCCCTCGGCGGTCGGCACGACCGGCTTCCACGGGTTCTTGATCAGACCGCCGATGAAGGCGACCGCGGTCCCCAGGCCGAACGCACCCAGGCCGACGCCGAGCGACAGGCCGATCAGCTTGCGGCGCTTGAGGGTTGAGCCCTCCAGCGCGTCGGTCAGGTTGGCCGCGACGGTGGCGCGGTGCACCTCGGGGGAGGCGCCGTCGTGACGGTCCTGGATCGAGATTTCCTCGGGGATGAACTTCTTCTGGAAGAGCACCGCGCCGATGCCGATCGCCAGGATCGACAGACCGAAGGTCAGGCCGTACAGCGGGGTCGCCAGCGAGTAGATGAACTCGCCCTCGGACTCGAACGGCTTGTACTCCCACGGCCAGAACAGGAACACCAGCAGCAGGGCCAGGCCGGACAGGCCACCGAGCAGCAGCCAGGCCGCGACCTGACGCTCGGCGCGCTTCTCGGCCTTGGTGCCCTCGACGGGCCAGCGGGGTTCCTTGAAGACGGTCGTGACGCCGTCGATCTTTCCGCCCAGTTCGACGAGCTCCTCGCGCGACATCTCGCGCAGCTCATCGTCACTGGGAATGTTCACGTTCTCGCTCATGCGCGAGCTCCGATCCACATAGCCGCGCCGATCACGGCGACCATCCCGATAATCCACATCGCCATGCCCTCGGGCGCGGGGCCGAAGCCGCCGAGGCCGTAGCCGCCCTGGCTGCGGGCATTCGCCGACTCGTGGACGTAGGCGACGATGTCGCGCTTCTCTTCCGGGGTCAGCTGACGATCCGAGAACTTGGGCATGTTCTGCGGGCCGGTGAGCATGGCGGTGTACACCTGCGCCGGCACTTCGGCAGCCTTGCCGAGGTCGGGCGCGTACTTGCCCGACGACAGTGCGCCGCCCTTGCCGGTGAAGTTGTGGCAGGACGCGCAGTTCAGGCGGAAGAGGTCGCCACCGCGGGCGACGTTCTCACCGAGGAACGAGTGCTGGTTGATCTGGCCGTTGGCGTCACGCGGAACCCGGGGGCCGCCGCCGTTGGCCTGGATGTAGGCACCGAGGGCGTCGATCTGGTGCTCGTCGAACGCCGGGTCCTTGCGGGGTGCCTGGGCCTCACCGCGCATGGCGGGCATGCGGCCGGTGGACACCTGGAAGTAGACGGCCGCGTCGCCGACGCCGATGAGGCTCGGGCCGCGGTCGGTCACACCCTGCAGGTTGGCGCCGTGGCAGGAGACGCACGACGTCTCGAACAGCTGCTTGCCGGTGCGCAGCAGAGCCAACTGCGACTCGTCGGCCTTCGCGACCTGGGGCCGCGGCGTCAGGGTGGCCGCCAGGCCACCAGCGACTAGAAGTCCGAGCAGCAGCAACATGGCTGCTGAAAGGCGCCGGTGTAACCGACGGCGGGACTTGCTGGTCATCGAACCCCTTCTCATCGACGAGTTGGTCAGGAAGCGCATCGGCGAGCCGATCATCGAACGAAGTAGATGGTGGCGAACAGGGCGATCCACACGATGTCGACGAAGTGCCAGTAGTAGGACACAACGATGGCAGCGGTGGCCTGGGCCGGGGTGAACTTGCTCATCTTCGTGCGGGCCAGCAGGTAGATGAACGCCACCAGACCGCCGATGACGTGCAGGCCATGGAAGCCGGTCGCCAGGTAGAACACCGAACCGTAGGCGCTGCTCGGGATCGTGGTGCCTTCGCTGACGAGCATGAAGTACTCGAACGCCTGGCCACCGACGAAGAACGTGCCCATCAGCAGCGTGATGACGTACCACCGGCGCAGGCCGAAGACGTCACCGCGCTCGGCGGCGAACACACCCATCTGGCAGGTGAACGACGACGCGATCAGCACCAACGTCACCGGAACGGCCTCGGCCAGGTTCAGGTGCGTGGGGGGAGGCGGCCATACGCCGCCTGCCTGGGCGCGCGCGGTGAAATACATTGCGAACAGTCCAGCAAAGAACATCAACTCACTGGAAAGCCACACAATGGTGCCGACACTGACCATATTCGGCCGGTTCAGCGAATGCACCCGCGACGTGATCGCGGTTCCGGAGGTACCTACAGCGCTCGTCACAGCGGTAAGTATGACGCTTTGTAGTTGTTGAACTCCACCCGGGTGCCGACATTGGCCATAATCGGGTCCGTGCCTACCACCGATCCTCATCAGGAACCGACCACCGACGGGCCCCTGTGGCCCCAGATCCTGGGCCGGTTGACCACCGGCCAGAACCTTGCCGCGGGTCAGGCGGGGTGGGCAATGGACCAGGTCATGACGGGTACTGCCACCCCGGCGCAGATCGCTGCATTCGCCATTGCGATGAAGATGAAGCGACCCACCTCTGCGGAGGTGTCCGAACTCGCCGATGTGATGTTGCGACACGCCCGAAAAGTGCCCGCCGACGCGCTCGCCGCGATCGGCAGCGACGTCGTCGACATTGTGGGGACCGGTGGGGACGGCTCCAACACCGTCAACCTCTCCACGATGGCGTCGATCGTCGTCGCCGCGTGCGGGGTGCCGGTGATCAAACACGGCAACCGGGCGGCGTCGTCGTTGTCGGGTGGTGCCGACACCCTGGAGGCCCTGGGCGTCCGCATCGATCTGTCGCCGGGTGATGTGGCCCGCTCGGTCGCCGAGGTGGGTATCGGGTTCGCGTTCGCCCCGCAGTTCCATCAGTCCTATCGGCACGCGTCGTCGGTACGACGGGAGATCGGGGTGCCGACGGTCTTCAATCTCCTGGGGCCCCTTACGAATCCGGCGATGCCACGCGCCGGCCTCATCGGCTGCGCCTGGGCGGAGCTGGCCGAGGTGATGGCCGGCGTGTTCGCCGCGCGCGGCTCCAGCGTGCTGGTTGTGCACGGCGACGACGGGCTCGACGAACTGACCACCACGACGACGAGCACCATCTGGCGCGTGCAGGCCGGCACCGTGGAGCGGCTGACGCTGGACCCGAAGGCGTTCGGTTTCGCGCGCGCCGACCTGAGCGAGTTGCGGGGCGGTGACGCCAAGGCCAACGCGGAGTCGGTGCGGGCGGTGTTCGCGGGTCAGAAGGGTCCGGTCCGGGATGCCGTGGTGCTCAACGCCGCGGGGGCCATGGTGGCTCATGCCGGCCTATCCAGCGACGCCCAGTGGGTGCCGGCGTGGGAGCGGGGTCTGGCCCGCGCCACCGAGGCGATCGATTCGGGCGCGGCCGAGCAGCTGCTCGCGCGGTGGGCTCGGTTCACTCAGAAGGTCTGACCGCTCCGCCTGCTGCGCTGCCGCCCGGGCCGACCGGGCGGTGGCGGCCCACTCGGCCCACCGTCCGGCCGCGGTGATCGGCAGGCAGTAGCCGGCCTCCGACGCCGTGCCGGAATCGGTGCGCACGATGCGCACACCGGGCGCGGCCAGCCAGCGCACGATCAGCGCGACCTCCTCGACGGGCGCACCGCCCAGTGGCCGTTCCGACGTCAGGATCACCTGTGCCGCAGCGGATATCGCGTCGACGACGGGCATCGGGGGGACGCGCCGCGGCGCATTGCCGGCGGCTGCCAACTGGCCGTACCGGACCACGACGAGGTGCCAGCCGCCGGCGCCGTCGGGCCGGGCCGCCACCAGCTCCGGCAGTGCGGTCAGGGCGCGCAGACGCTGACCACGCCACAGTCCGTCGATGACGGTCGCGGCATGGTCGCGGAGCCGTGCCGCGGTCTCGAAACGACCCTCGGCCGCCAGGTCGTCGATGTGTTTCAGTGCCGTGCAGAGTGCGGAATCATCAACGCCGGCAATGTTTTCCGCCGCCCGGTCGGCGAATTCGGCGTAGGCGCCTGCGGTGATGCCGCGCGGCGCCGGACATGGCGACAGTTCCCGCTCCGGGCACTGCGGCCCGTGGTGGGCGGCCCGCGCCAGCCGCGTCGTACAGGTCCGCACGCCCGTGAAGCGGGCCAGCAGCAGCGCCGCGTCGACGGCGTCGGCATGCGCCCGGAACGGGCCGACCGCCCGGTCGTGTCGTGGTGCGCGCACCACGCTGAACCGGGGGAAGGCCTCGTCGGTGAGCACCACCCACCACCACTTGTGCGGGGCCTTCGAGCGCCGGTTGTAGGGCGGCGCGTGCGCGGCGAGGAGCCGCAGTTCGCGCACCCCGGCCTCGAGCTCGTGGGCGCACTCGACGTGGTCGACGCGGATGGCAAGGGACGCCATCTCTTTCATGCGGGCCCGGGGGTCGGCGCCGGTGAAGTACTGCCGGACCCGGCGGCGCAGATCGACCGCGGTGCCCACGTACAGCACCTCCTCGGACGGCCCGCGGAACAGATAGACGCCGGGGGAGCTGGGCAGGGCGTCGGCGAGCTTGCGGTTGCGGCGTTGCGCCTTGGTGACGTCCGGGAGATAGCCGCGCAGCTCGGCCAGCGTGTGCACGCCCTGGTTGCCGATGCGCTCGAGCAGTCCGTGCAGGACGTCGACGGTGGCGCGGGCGTCGTCGAGGGCGCGGTGTGTGGGTGTGGTGGTGGCGCGGAACAGCCGGGCCAGCTCCGAGAGCCGCACGCTCGGCGCCTCGTCGCGCGTCAGTACGCGGCGGGCCAGCTTGACGGTGCACAGCACCGGTGGGTTGGGCCAGGGCAGCTGTGCCCGCTCGGCCGCGGCCCGCAGGAAGCCGATGTCGAAGCCCGCATTGTGGGCGACCAGGACGGCGCCGCGGCAGAACTCCAGGAATGCGGGCAGCACGGATTCGATGCGCGGGGCGTCGCAGACCATGGCCGTGGTGATCCCGGTCAGCTGCACGATCTGTGGCGGGATGGCGCGGCCCGGGTCGATCAGGGTGGCCAGTTCGCCGATGATCTCGCCGCCGCGCACCTTGACCGCGCCGATCTCCGTGATGGCGTCCCAGCCGCCTCCGGTCTCGTCCGCCCGGGCCCGGCCGCCGGTGGTCTCCAGGTCGACGACCACGAATGTGGTGTCGCGCAGCAACGCCTCATCGAGATCGAAAGCCAACTGGTCGGTGGCGCTGCCGGAGCCCATGACGTGACAGTAGGGGCCGGCACCGACAAGAAATCCCATCGATGTCATTCCGTTATCCGGTTGCTGATCACCCGCACTTTTTTGTCGGTGGACGTCGCTAGCGTGCGCCTCAACCGATGAAGGAGTCAGAGATGAAGTTCGACAACGGGCCGGTCAAGATCGACTGCGACGACTGCGCGGTACGCGGTCCCGGCTGCGGTGACTGCGTGGTCAGTGTTTTGCTGGGCGTGCCCGAGACATTGATGGACGACGAGCGCCGCGCGCTGGAGGTGCTCGCCGATGCCGGCATGGCGCCGCGGTTGCGGTTGGTTCCCATCGGCAGGCCGAAAGACGACATCGGTGGCGAGTCAAGCGCTGCGGGCGTAGCGTGACGACCCTCACATTGTGATGCTGGTTAACGGGATCGGGGGACGGGCTGATAGATTGGCCATTCCCGTTGGACAACGCCGATGCCGTTTCGTAACCTATTCGAGACCTCACTGAGTTCGAAGCGGCTCGAACCCGCAGTTGAAGGACGCGAAATCTTGAGTCTCCACCGCACACACCGCACCATATGCAGTCTTAAACGACCAGTAGCCGGTGCGATCGCGGGGCTCACCATACTTGGTAGTGCGTTTGCGGGCAACGTCATGGCCGATCCGGCCGACGACGCCGTAGCAAAGCTGAACGAGCTCTCGCGCCAGGCGGAACAGACCACCGAGGCCATGCACGCCGCGCAGCTCGATCTGGACAAGAAGCTGGCTGCCGCGAAGGCCGCCGACTCCAAGCACGAGGCCGCCGCTGCCGCCGCGGAAGTCGCCAAGAACGACCTGGCTACCTACCAGGACTCGGTCGACAAGATTGCTGCAGCGCAGTACATGGGCGGCCGTACCGACGGCATCGACGCCATCCTTACCGCCGATTCCCCGCAGGGCCTGATCGACCAGCTCTCGGTCCAGCGTGTGATGGCCGGTGAGATGGCCGCGCAGATGGCCAACTTCCACAGCGCCTCCGACTCCGCCACGAAGGCCGAGGCCGACTCGGCCAAGTCGGCATCCGAAGCCAAGACCGCGGCCGAGCAGGCCGCCGCCGTTCGTGCCGATCTGCAGTCCAAGCAAAGCAAGCTGCAGGTGCAGATCGCCATCGTCAAGTCCCGTTACACCGCGCTGACGCCGAGCCAGCGGCAGGCGCTGGCGGCCCTGCCGCCGGCCCCGGCTGCCGCGCCGCCCGCCCCCGCCCCCGACGGTCTCCCGCAGAACCCCGACGCGGTTCCGCCGGCCCCCGGCCAGGACCCGTCCATCAACGCGGCCGGCCCGAACCCGCCTGTCGAGGGGCTGCCCGCACCGTCGGACAACGGTGGCGGCACCGCTGCCGGCGCCATCGCGGTGCAGGCCGCTCTGACCCGCATCGGCGACCCGTATGTCTGGGGTGCCGCCGGTCCCGGCCAGTTCGACTGCTCGGGCCTGGTGATGTGGGCGTTCCAGCAGGCCGGCATCTCGCTGCCGCACTCGAGCTACGCGCAGGCCGCCGGTGGCCAAGCGGTGTCGCGCGACCAGATGCAGCCCGGCGACGTCGTGAGCTACTACTCCGACGCCTCGCACGTGGGCATCTACATCGGCGACGGCATGATGGTCCACGCATCGACGTTCGGTGTGCCCGTGCGGGTGGCGCCGGTCGACAACGCGCCGATCTACAACGTGCGTCGCTACTGAGCCTCTCCCGACGGGCCGTCCTCGGCCTTCTCGCCGCGGAAGCGGCCGCCGCGGCCGTCGTACTGAACCGCGGTCCCGACAACGAGGCCGCCCCGTCGCGGGCCACGGCACCGCCGCTCGCCGCACCGACGGCGCCGACCGACATCCGGCTGGCCGACGGCCGGACCGCTGAACTCCTGGTCCTCGACCCCGGCTCGACGCTGCCGGGACGCATCACCGCGGAACTCGACGGCGCGGTCGCCGCGGTCACCGCATTCTGGGGCGACGACTGGCGCCGTCAGATCACCATCGTGACCACCGGCACCGACGAGGAGTTCCGGGCGCTGGCCGGCGGGAAGGAAGAGTTCGCCGCGGCCACCACCGTCGACCGCATCGTATTCGCGCCCGGCGCCGCCGCGATGGGTCCCGGCGCACTGCGAATCGTGTTGCGCCACGAGCTTTTCCACTACGCCTCCCGGCCCGTGACGGCGGCCGACGCGCCGTGGTGCCTCACCGAGGGCGTCGCCGACTACGTCAGCCGCCCGCGCACCCCGCGGCCGGCGCCGGCCGCCATGGCGGTGCTGCCCACCAACGCCGACTTCCAGGTCACCGGGCCGGCGCTGTCGCTGGCGTATGACCGCGCCTGGTGGTTCGCCCGGTTCGTGGGCGCGCAGTTCGGCGATCCAGTCCTGCGCCGGCTGTACCTGGCGGCGTGCGGCGCCGGACATCCCGACCTCGACACCGCGCTGACCGCCACCCTCGGCACGGATCGCGACGCGTTGACCGCCGCGTGGCAGCGGTGGCTCGCGGCCGGCGGCTGACGCGATAGCCTGACCGCGATGTCTCGGGTGCTGCTGTTGACCAACGATTTTCCGCCGCGCCGCGGCGGCATCCAGTCGTATCTGGAGAGTCTGGTCGGTGAGCTGCTCGTCCGCGGTTCGCACGAGCTGACGGTGTACGCCCCGAAGTGGAAGGGCGCCCCGGAATACGACAAGGCCGCCGGGGCCGCCGGGTACGAGGTGGTCCGCCACCCGACGACGTTGATGGTGCCCGAACCGACCGTCGCGCTGCGGATGCGCCGCCTCATCGCCGAGCACGACATCGACACCGTGTGGTTCGGCGCCGCCGCGCCGCTGGCGCTGCTGGCCCCGCTGGCCCGCGATGCCGGGGCGACCCGCGTGGTCGCCAGCACGCACGGGCACGAGGTGGGTTGGTCGATGCTGCCCGTCGCGCGAAACGCGTTGCGGCACATCGGAAACAACACCGACGTGGTGACCTTCGTCAGTCACTACACCCGTAACCGGTTCGCCGCGGCGTTCGGGCCGGACGCCGCGCTGGAATACCTGTCGCCCGGGGTCGACGTCGACCGCTTCGTCCCCGACGAGGTGGCCCGGGCCGAGTTGCGCGCCCGGTACGGGCTGGGGCAGCGGCCCGTGATCGTCTGCCTGTCACGACTGGTGCCACGCAAGGGACAGGACATGCTGATCCGGGCGCTGCCCGTCATCCGGCAACGGATCGACGGTGCCGCGCTGGTGATCGTCGGCAACGGGCCGTACCGCGACGATCTGCAGAAGCTGGCACGGCGCTACGACGTCACCGACCACGTGGTGTTCACCGGAGGGGTGCCCGGCGATGAGTTGCCGGCCCACCATGCCATGGCCGACGTCTTCGCCATGCCATGCCGGACCCGGGGCAACGGGCTCGATGTCGAAGGCCTGGGGATCGTCTTCCTCGAGGCCTCGGCGTGCGGCGTGCCGGTGGTCGCCGGTGACTCTGGCGGCGCACCGGAAACCGTCGTGGAAGGCAAGACCGGCCATGTGGTCGACGGTCGCGACGTCGAAGACATCGCCGCCGCCATCATCGACGTCCTGGCCAACCCCGACCTGGCTGCTGCGATGGGCGCCGCCGGCCGTCAGTTCGTCGTCGACAACTGGCAGTGGAAGCTCAAGGGCGAGCGGCTTTCGGAGCTGCTCTAGTTCCTCCGCCGAACAGACATAAAACTGTCGTTTTCGCTTGGTAAAACGACAGTTTTACGTCTGCTCGCGAGGAATCGTCTAGCTGTAGAGCGCCGCGATCTCGGCCGCGAACTTCTCGGCGACGACCTTGCGCTTGACCTTCAGCGTCGGCGTCAGCTCGCCGGTGTCCTCGGTGAAGTCGACCGGCAGGATTCGGAACTTCCGGATGGCCTCGGCCTTGGACACCGTCTGGTTGGCGTCGTCGACGGCCTTCTGGATCTCGGCGACAAGCGCGGCGTCCTCGGCCAGGTCGCCCACCGACGCGCCGGCGTCCTTGCCGTTGCGCTGCTTCCAGCCCTCGAACGCCTCGGGATCGATGGTGACGAGCGCGGCGATGAACGGCTCCTGGTCACCCACGCACATGGCCTGGCTGATCAGCGGGTGTGCCCGCATGACGTCTTCCAGCGGGGCCGGGGCGACGTTCTTGCCGCCCGCGGTCACGATGATCTCCTTCTTGCGCCCGACGATCGAGAGGTAGCCGTCGTCGTCGATGGCGCCGAGGTCACCGGTGTGGAACCACTCGTCGGTGAAGGCCTCGTCGGTGGCGGTCGGGTTGCCCCAGTAGCCGCCGAACACCACACCGCCGGACAGCAGCAGTTCGCCGTCCTCGGCGATGCGCATGCTGTTGCCGGGCACCAGCTTTCCGACGGTGCCGACCTTCAGCTCGCCGATCCGGTTCACGGTGATGGCGGCGCTGGTCTCGGTCAGGCCGTAGCCCTCGTAGATGGTGACGCCGACGCCGCGGTAGAAGTGGCCGAGCCGCGCGCCCAGCGGGGCGCCGCCGGAGATGGCGCCGACGCAGTTGCCACCGAGGGCGGCCTTGAGCTTGCCGTAGATCAGCTTGTCGAACACCGTGTGCTTGAGGTTGAGCAGCAGGCCGGCACCGCCGGTGTCCTGCGCCTTGCTCCACTCGATGGCGGTGTCCGCGGCGATCTGGAAGATCTTGCCCTTGCCGTCGTTGCGGGCGTTCTGCTCAGCGGTGTTGTAGACCTTCTCGAACACGCGTGGCACCGACACCACCAGCGTCGGCTTGAACACCCCGAGGATCGGCACCAGGTTCTTGATGTCGCTGGTGAAGCCGAGGGTCACCTGGTTGCTGAAGCCGGCCACCGCGACCGCGCGGGCCAGCACGTGCGCCAGCGGCAGGAACACCAGCAGCTTCTGGCCCTTGGCCAGCAGGTCGGGGAAGCAGGCCTTGACTCCGCGCAGCTCCGACAGCAGGTTGGCGTGGGTCAGCTGGCAGCCCTTGGGGCGGCCGGTGGTGCCGGAGGTGTAGATCAGGGTGGCCGGGTCGCTCGACTTGATGGCGGCCAGGCGAGCGTCCAGTTCGGCGCGGTCGACGCCGGCGCCGGCGTCGGCCAGCTGATCGAGGGCGCCGCCGTCGATGACCAGCACCTCACCGAGCGCGGGCACCTCGGACCGGATTGACTCGATCTTGGCGGCGTGGGAGTCGGCCTCGGCGAACGCCAGGACGGCGCCGGAGTCGGCCAGCACGTGCCGGATCTGATCGGCGGCGGAGGTCTCGTAGATGGGCACCGTCACCGCGCCGATCGACAGGATCGCGAAGTCGATGATCGGCCACTCGTAGCGGGTCGCCGACAGCAGCACCACGCGGTCACCGGGCTTGACGCCCTTGGCGATCAGGCCGAGGGCGGTGGCCCGGACCTGGGCGGCAACGTCGGCGCTGGTGACGTCGGTCCAGGTGTCTCCGACCAGGCGCTGGATGGCTACGTGTTTGGGGTCATCGCGCTCGAGGGAGTACACCGGGGCGACGACGTTGTCGTATTCGCCGATGGTGAACGATGCGGGAACGCTGAACTCACGCACGGTGTGGCCTTTCGGGTCAGAGCAAAGCAGTACTGGCAGCAGTGCCGTGACAGCAATGCCGTGCTCAGCGTAGTCGGGTGCTTCATCACACTGTGGAGGCGTATGTGAAGCTGGTCCTGATGAACAGCATCCAGATCGCCGACGAGACCTTCGTGTGTGCCGACCCCGCCGCCGTCGGTGCCGCCGTGGCGAACCAGAGCAGCTGGCGGCGCTGGTGGCCGGACCTCAAGCTGACGGTCGTCGAAGACCGCGGTCCGGCGGGGCAGCGGTGGACCGTCACCGGTGCACTGACCGGGACCATGGAGGTCTGGCTGGAGACCGTCATGGACGGCGTCGTGCTGCATTATTTCCTGCACGCCGAGCCGACGGGCGTGTCCGGTGCCGCGCTGGCCGAGCTGAACCTGGCGGACCTCAACCACCGTCGCCGGGTGGCCGGCAAGAACATGGCTTTCGAGATCAAGACCGATCTCGAGCGGACGCGCCCGGTGGGCGTGTCCCGGTTGGCCTGAGGCCCGGTATCGCCCGGCCAGGGCCGGGCGCTGGCGGTACATTGAGAACTCGGCAGACGGGCGTCTGACGCCCGCGCCGGCATCGTCAACTCGGGAAGTGGACACGTGGCTGACAAGACTGCGCAGACCATCTACATCGACGCCGACCCGGCGACCGTGATGGACGTCATCGCCGACATCGGCTCATATCCCGACTGGGTCGCCGAGTACCCGGAGACCGAGGTCCTGGACGTCTACGCCGACGGTTACCCGAAGACCGCGCGGATGGTCCTCGACGCCACGGTGCTCAAGGACACCATGGTGTTCACGTACCAGTGGCCCGCCGACCGCAAGTCGGTGAGCTGGTCCCTGGTGTCCAGCACCCTGCTGAAGGCGCTCGAAGGCACATACCGCTTGTCGCCCAAGGGTTCTGGCACCGAGGTGACGTACGAACTGTCGGTTGATCTGATGATTCCGATGATCGGATTGCTCAAACGCAAGGCAGAGCGC
The DNA here is from genome assembly GCF_000686745.1 of Mycobacterium sp. UNC410CL29Cvi84. NCBI lineage: Bacteria > Bacillati > Actinomycetota > Actinomycetes > Mycobacteriales > Mycobacteriaceae > Mycobacterium > Mycobacterium sp. UNC410CL29Cvi84. The sequence continues at coordinate 661,214 of NZ_JMLM01000001.1, read as the reverse complement.
CGGCTGACCGACACGGCGCTCAAGGACCTCAAGAAGCGAGTCGAGTCTGAGTGACACGGACCCTGCTGGGCGTGCCAGGATCAGTCTGTTCGTCGGTAAGGGTGGAGTAGGCAAATCGACGGTGGCCACGGCCACCGCGGTGCGTGATGCCCGTGCCGGGCAGCGGGTCCTCATCGTGTCGACCGACCAGGCCCACTCCACCGGTGACGTGCTCGGGGCGGACGTCCCGCCGACCGGGCTGCGGACGCCCACGCAGGTCCCCGTCGACGACGGCGCCGGCGTCGTGCTCGATGCCCTGGCGCTCGACACCCTGGCGCTGCTGGAGGCGCGGTGGCGTGAGGTGGCTGCGGTGCTGGTCGCCCGGTTCCCGGACTCCGATGTGGGAGACGTTGCACCCGAGGAACTTTCGGCGTTGCCCGGGATCCAGGAGGTGCTGGGTCTGCACGAGGTCGCCGAGCTGGCGGCGTCGGGCAACTGGGACCACGTGATCGTCGACTGCGCCTCGACCGCCGATGCGATGCGGATGCTGACGCTGCCCGCCGCGTTCGCCCTGTATCTGGAGAAGGCCTGGCCGCGGCACCGGCGCCTGTCGGTCGGCCTGGCCGATGCGAAGACGGCCGCCATGGTCACCCTCGTCGAGCGCCTCGCCGCCGCCACCGAGGCGCTGGGGGAGTTGCTCGACCAGCCGGACGTCACCGCGCACCTGGTGCTCACCCCGGAACGGGTGGTGGTGGCCGAGGCGGTGCGGACGCTGGCGTCGCTCACGTTGATGGGCGTGCACGTGTCGGAGCTGATCGTGAATCAGGTTCTGGTCCAAGATGATTCGTACGAGTACGTGAACCTGCCCGCGCACCCGGCCTTCGACTGGTACGCCGAGCGCATCGCCGAGCAGCGCAGCATGCTCAGCGACCTGGATGCCGCCGTCGGCGACGTACGTCTGGTGCTGGTGCCGCACCTGGCCGGCGAGCCCATCGGGCCGAAGGCGCTGGGGGAGCTGCTGGATGCGTCACGGCTGCGGCACGGCGCCCCGCCGCCCGCGCCCCCGCGCCCCATCGTCGACCGCGAATCGGGCTCAGGATTGGATGCCGTCTACCGGCTGCGGATAGAATTGCCGCAAATCGACCCGGGGTCTCTGACGCTGGGCCGCGTCGACGACGACCTGATCATCGGCTCGGGTGGCACTAGGCGCCGGGTCCCGTTGGCATCAGTCCTGCGCCGGTGCATCGTGATCGGCGCGTCGTTGCGCGGCTGTGAACTGACCGTCCGTTTTCGCCCTGACCCGGAGGTGTGGCCCAAGTGACGCACACCAATTTCGGGGCGGACGCTCTGGGCGACCTACCAGTGGACCTGCGGCTGCTGGCCCAGGCGCTCCTCGACAAGATCGATCCCGTCGTCCGGCTGTCCGTGGCCATGCTCGCCGACGGCGAGAACCCGAGCGACTGCAACCAGGTGTGGTGCCCCGTGTGCGCACTGGTCGCCCTGGCCAACGACGAACAGCATCCGATGCTGACGGCCATCGCCGAACACAGCACGACTTTTCTCGACGCGGTGCGTGCCGCGCTCGCCGACCAGGGACCCGTCGGCCCGCACCCCGAGCCGCCGACGGACCCGTCCGGTCCCGGTGGCAAGCACCGCCAGCCCGACGATCCGGACGGCCCACCAGGGCCGGGTCGATACCAGTCCATTCCGGTATCTGTGGAGGAATGACCAGTCCGCTGCGGGCTGTGGTCGGGCCGACAGTCGGTGGGTAAAGTTGTCGGGGGCACCGTCCGGGGGCCCTCAGCGGGAGGTTCGATGTTCTTCTGGTTCTACAAGTACATCTTGATGGGCCCGTTGCTGCGCCTGCTGGGCCGTCCGAAAGTGACGGGGCTGGAATACGTTCCCGACGAGGGGCCTGTTCTGCTGGCCAGTAACCACCTGGCCGTCGTCGACAGCTTCTATCTGCCGCTGGTGCTGCGCCGCCGGATCTTCTTCCTGGCCAAGGCCGAGTACTTCACCGGTACCGGCATCAAGGGCAAGCTGATCAAGTTCTTCTACTCGTCGACCGGCCAGGTGCCGATCGACCGCACCAACGCCGATTCCGCCGCCGACGCGCTGGCCGCCGCCGCCAAGATCCTCGACCAGGGCAAGCTGCTCGGCATGTACCCCGAGGGCACGCGCTCGCCCGACGGCAAGCTCTACAAGGGCAAGACCGGCCTGGCCCGCATCGCGCTGGAGACCGGCATCCCCGTCATTCCCGTCGCCATGATCAATACCGACGTCGTGAACCCGCCGGGAAGCAAGATGTGGCACTTCGCGCGCGTCGAGGTGAAGTTCGGCAAGCCGATGGACTTCCGCCGCTTCGAGGGGCTGGCCGGTAACCGCTTCATCGAGCGCGCCGTGATCGACGAGGTCATGTACGAGCTGATGCGGCTGTCCGGCCAGGAGTACGTCGACCTGTACGCGGCCGACGTCAAAGAGGGCAAGACGCCGCCGCCCGCGATCAAAGCCGGCTGAACAGAACGCTAAAGCCGAGGATTGCCGTCACCAGGCGGCAGTTCTCGGCTTTCGTGATTTCCCACAGCCAGGGCGCGGCTGCGCCAACGTAACGCGGTGGCGGAAAATCGGCTCTCGGACCGCCGTGGGGTTACGGCCGCGCCGGCCGGGTCCCTGCCACGGTCAGTTCGTCGCCGAGACCGGCGCGACGTGCTCAGCCGCGTCGGCTGACGGCGTGCCGCGGCCGGTGACGGTGCCCGCCGCGGCGATGACGGCCAGCCCCCACCACACGTACGAGCTGCCGATCACCTGACGCCACAGCGTCGCGTCGACCTCGTGGTGCTCGGGAAGCAGTCGGATCGGCGTGAAGACCAGCAGGAACGCGCCGAGTGCGCTCACCGCGGCCAGGGCGGCGCTGCGTTCCCGGTAGGCGATCACGGTGATGGTCACCATGGTCGGCAGGGCCCACACCCAGTGGTGCGACCACGACACCGGTGACACCACCAGGCCGAACATCGCCACGCACATCAGGGCCAGCACCGGCTGGCCCGCGCGGAGCACCCGATGGGCCGCCCACACCGTCAGCGCCAGCACCGCGAAGCACAGCAGAACCCAGAGCACGAACCGCGGCGTCGCCGACAGCCCGAACCGCGCCAGCGTGCCGGAGATGTTCTGGTTGGTGTTCAGCGTCGCGGTGCCGATGCGGTCGGTGTTGCGCACGGTCTTGGTCCAGTACTCCCACGAGTCGCCCCACGCCAGCGCGAAGGCGATGAGCGTGACCACGATCGACGATGCCACCGTGGTGAGCAGCGCGCGGAAATCGCGGCGCAGCAGGAAGTACAGCAGGAACACGGCCGGGGTCAGCTTGAGGGCGATCGCCACGCCGAGCAGGACGCCGCGCGGCCACGGGGTGCGGCGGGGGACGCAGTCGGCGATCACCAGCGTCATGAGGACGACGTTGATCTGACCGAAGTTGAAGTTGGACCGCACCGGTTCGAGGAACAGCACGGCCGGTCCCACGATCGCGACGGCCAGCCAGCAGCGGCGGGCCAGGGCCGAGCCGCGCAGCCGGGACTGCGGCCAGACGTCCAGCCGGGTCAGCACGATCACGATGGACACCAGCAACAACACGAACGTCGTCACCGTGATGGCCACGCTCGCCGCGGGCAGGGGGAGCCAGGCGAACGGCGCGAACATGATCGCGGCCAGCGGCGGGTACGTGAACGGCAGGTCGATGCCGGCCTCGGTACGGAAGATCGTGCTCTCGCTGTACAGCGGCGTGTTGTTCAGCCAGGCGCGGCCGCCCATCCGGTACACGTCGATGTCGATCCGGTACGGCGTATGACCCAGCAGTCGCCAGGCGCCCCATACCAACGTCAACGTGGCCAGCAACTGCAACAGCCGCCAGGCCAGCCGTTGACCGGAGGCGGGCCACGACCAAGTTCCCATACGCATCTCGCCGGACAGCCTATCGGGGGGCCCGGCGCGTCGGCGCCCTGCGGGGCAGTGACACGCATACCCGGGCGTAAGTTTTTTCACCGTGCGGTCGCCCTTGCCTACGGAGTTCGTGTCCAGTGGGCGGCTGCCGTTGTTGTGGTGCCTGATTGCGTTCATCCTGACGTTTTTCGTGACCCGGACCGTGGTGCGCTACATCCGGGCCCACGCCGACAATCCGGCGCCGCGCAAGTGGTGGCAGCCGCGCAACATCGGTCACGGCGGCCTGCACATCCATCACGCGGTGATCGGCGTGGTGCTGGTGATGGTGTCGGGCGTGACGATGGTGACGCTGGCGGTCGACGGCGGCGTCACCGAATTCACCGTGGCGGCAATCTTCTTCGGCATCGGCGCGGCCCTGGTCCTGGACGAGTTCGCGTTGATCCTGCATCTGTCGGACGTGTATTGGGCCGAGGATGGCCGTACCTCGGTCGACGCGGTGTTCGTCGCGATCGCGGTCGCCGGGCTGCTGATCCTGGGGTTCAACCCGCTGTCGTTCTTCGACATCACCGTGTGGCGTGACGATCAGGACGTGGCGGCCCGGGTCATGGTCGTGGCGCTGGCCCTCATCACGCTGGCGATGGCCGTCATCGTGCTGCTCAAGGGCAAGGTGTGGACCGGTCTGATTGGGATGTTCATCACACCGCTGCTGGTCATCGGTGCAATCCGGCTCTCGCGACCGCACGCGCCGTGGGCCCGGTGGCGGTATACGAGCCGGCCGCGCAAGATGCACAAAGCGCTGGAACGCGAGCGGTGGCTACGCCGGCCGGTGGTGCGGGCGAAGCTGTGGTTACAGGATGCGATCGCCGGTATGCCAAAGTTTCCCGACGACGCGGCCGTGGACCAACAGCTCGACCGCGAGATCCACGCGGCACCCGCGCCGCCGGACCGAACGCCGACCGAGGTTGCCTGAATGAAGTTTTTTTACGACACCGAGTTCATCGACGACGGTCGCACCATCGACCTGATCTCGATCGGTGTGGCCGCCGAGGACGGGCGCGAGTATTACGCCGTCTCCTCGGAGTTCGACCCGGACCGGGCGGGTTCCTGGGTGCGCAAGAACGTGCTGCCGAAGCTGCCGTCGCCGTCATCGAAGGTGTGGCGCTCGCGGCGGCAGATCCGGTCCGAGCTGGAGGACTTCTTCAACATCGACGGTGATGAGCCGATCGAGCTGTGGGCCTGGGTCGGGGCGTACGACCACGTGGTGCTGTGCCAGCTGTGGGGGCCGATGGCCGACCTGCCGCCGGCGATGCCGCGCTTCACCCGCGAACTGCGGCAGTTCTGGGAGGACTGCGGCAGCCCGCGGATGCCACCGCGGCCGCGCGATTCCCACGACGCGCTGGTCGACGCGCGCCACAACCTGCACCGCTACCGGCTGATCGCCGAGATGATGACGGCGCCCCGGTAACTCAGCGGGGCCGGCTCACCAGGCGCGGAACGGCACGCTGGTGACGGTGGCGTCGTTCGGGCCGAACTGGACCGTCAGCTGCAGCGTCCACAGTCCCGGCCGCGGCGCGGTGGCGTAGGTGCTGTGCCAGCGACCGTCGGGACCCGCCGTGAAACGCACCGGCAGGGAAGCGATCTCGGCGCTCGAGAGGGTGCCCCGCAGCCCGGTGGCACCGGGCACCGCGACGTCGATCGGGATGGCGCCGTGCCGCGTGGTGTCGAGATGCACCTGCGCCTGCCGGCCCTCATCGAGCGCGGCGGTGGCGGTGAACGCGGGGCCGTAGGTGGTGCGGGCGGGCGGCTCGCCGGTGAGCACCGTGGTCATGAGCAAGACCAGCACCGCGAGCGCGGTTTCCCACGGTACGGTCCGACGCAGCCGCTCCGGGGTGAGCCGGCGCCGCCCGAGGTAGGCCAGGGCGGCCATGAGCGTCACCAGGAAAACCTTGGCGCACAAGGCCATTCCGTAGCCGGTCGACCACAGTGACTCGATCGGCGACACCTGCCGCCAGGCCTGGTACTCGCCGGTGAGCAGGACCGCCGCGACACAGCCGAAGGCCACCCGGGACCACCGTTGCAGCTCGTCGCTGCGACGGGCAGGCAGGACCACCAGCGTCAGCACAGCCAGCCCGCCCAGCCACAGTGCCATCGCCAGCAGGTGGACGGTGGTGGCGGAAGTGGCGAGCCACGGGTCGGGGCCGGCCGAGGCGTGCCCGGACGCGGCCACACCGGCCGCGAGCGCCGTCGCGATGACGACGAACAGCGCGGTACCGGCGCGCACCGTCGCGGCGAGCAGCACGAGCAGAACCGCCTGCACGTAGAGCTGGACGTCGGGTCCGGTGGTGATGGCGTTGATGACGGTCGCGGCGGCCAGCAGCAGCCAGCCGATGCCGGCCAGCACGCGGGTGCGGCGCAACGCGAGCGCCCACCCCCACACCAGCCGGGCCGCCGCGAGCACGCCGACGCACAGCACCAGGCCGGCGTACGTGAGACTGCGGGCGATGTCCGACGCTGTCGACGACGAGGCGACCGGATGAGCCTCCGGCGGCGCGTCCGGCGCCTGCTGCACACCGAAACTCACCGACCCGGACACCTCGTGCCCGTCGGCCGACATCAGCCGCCACGTCGCGGTGTAGCTGCCGCGCGGCAGGTCCGGCGGCAGGTCCAGTTCGATGGCGGTGTTGCCCGACCGCTGCCGGACCTCCCGATCGACCCGCGTGCCGGAGCCCGAAATCACCTGGACCGCACCGGGAATCAGGCGAACCGGCTCATCGAAGCTCAAGGTGACCCGGCTCGGCGCGGCCGGCAGGGTGGCGCCGTCCACCGGATCGCTGGAGACCAGGACGGCGTGCGCGTGTGCGAGGGGAGCCGGCAGCAGGAGCGCGAGCAGAGCCGCGAGCAGCGCTGCGACCGGTCTGGGTTTTCTAGTCGTGACTCGTCTTTCGTCGGGAGGCTGCCAGGCTAGCGATCGCCACCAGCAACGCGACCACCGACACGGCCAGCGCCGTCAGGCCCGGCCACGTCGGCGCCGCGGCAGCCGGAGCCGCGGCCGCGGGCCGGTCGTGGTCGCCGCCGCCGGCGGGCTTCAGGTGCAGGGCCGGCGCCGGGTGCTCGGGCTCGGGCTGGCCCGGGTTGGCCTTCTCGTTCCAGTTGACGGTCTTGCCGTCACTGTAGGTCTGGACCGCGGGCAGCGTCAGTGTGTTGACCTTGGGCAGCGGGCCGGCCGAGATGGCGAAGACGTTGAACTGGTGCGGCGGGATGGGCGCGTCCGGCGCGGTGGCCTTCCACTCGACCGACGAGACGTACTCGGTGACCTCGGCGCCGTCGTCGTCCTTCTGCGGGGCGGGCAGCTTCTTCTTGGTGATGGTGGCCGTCCAGCCGGCTTTCTGCTGCGTGCTGACCGAGATGATCGGCTGGTCGTCGGGCAGCACGACCAACAGGCCGGTGGTGGACGCCGTGTCCGACTCGGTCGGCACGCGGAAGTTCAGCACGCCCCAGCCGCCCTGGGTGGCGTCGCCGGTCACCTTGACGTGGGCGGCGGCCGGTGCGGCCAGAGCGACGGCGCAGGCCGTCGTCGCGGTGACGGCGGCGAGGGTCTGGATCAGCTTGGGCATGTTGTCCTTTCGAGAGGGGTCAGACGGCCATGACAGCGAAGGCGACGCTCATGCCGAGCGCCATGAGCAGGTCGGCGTACGGGCGCTTCGGCCCGCGCACCAGCAGGTAGAACCACCACAGCGCGGCGGCGCAGAATCCGATCGCGAGCACGATGCAGACCACGGTGAACCAGCCTGGGGGAGTCACGGCGATGGCGCCGTGACCGAGGTGGGCGCTGTGGTGACCGGAGGTTTGAGCTGTCGCCACGGGGACGCCGGCGTTCGGCGCCATCAGCAGGCCCATCAGTGCCATCGCGGCCATCATGGTGCAGTGGTAGACGGGGTGCGGTAGCTCGAAGCCGAACAAGGCGAGGTAGGCGAAGTACAGCGCGCCGGCGGTGAACACCAGCACGTACAGCAGTGGCGACACCTGCATACCGGCCGGCCACAGCATCGCGATCATGCCCACCGAAGCCAGCGCATGCAGCACCGCGACGCCGCGTTGTCCGGGTACGCGCCGCCCGGCGCCCGCGAACAGCAGCGCGGCCACCGCGAACACGGCAGTCAGCGCCCAGCGCAGGGCGGAATCGGCGATCACGCTGTCATTAGTCGTACGGAAAGGGGATTCAGTTCCCGGCGGGCTTGAACCGCATGTCGGGCTGGGACCGCTCCAACGGTGTCAGCACCACGCCCAGCCAGCAGACGGCCAGCACCGCGGCAGCGACGAAACCGGCCAGCGGCCACCACACCGCGACCCTCGCGGGTGACGTCTGGCACCACCAGACCGCGCCGAACCCGGCGGCCGTGGCCACGCCCGACAGGTACAGCGCCGCGCAACACACGCGAAACCGCTTGCGCCACAGCGCTGTTGCCGATGCAATCGCGGCCAGGGTGAACAGGATGGCGACGACCTTCAGTACCCACCGATGCGATTCCGACCAGCTGACCCCGGCCGACACCGCCAACACGACGACCGCGACGGCGGTGGGGTAGCGGCGGGCAGGACCGATCCAGACCTCGTCGAACACCCGGCGCCCGATGGCGCTCAGGGTGTGCTCGAGGTCGATCGCGTGGCGGGTGGACAAGCCGAACTCCGTTCAGTCTGTAGACCAGTTTCGCAGAGTTGGTCGGACAAGTGGCGGCCCGGGTTCCGCGGTCAGCCCGCGCTCTGGTCCTGGTTCCCCGCCCGCAGCAGGTCGTCGCGGGCCCGGGCGACCCGGGAGCGGATGGTGCCGACGGGGCAGCCGCAGATTTCGGCGGCCTCGGCGTACGACAGGCCCAGCACCTGGGTCAGCAGCAGCGCTTCCCGGCGGTCGGCGTCGACACCGTCGAGCAGCATGCGGATTTCGACGATGTCCTCGAACCGGGCGGTCGGCTGGTGCATGTCGATGACGGTCTCGGGCTCGATGGCGGCGCTGCTGCGCGGCCGGCACTGCTTGCGCCGGATGTGGTCGACGACGACGCGGCGGGCGATCGACAACAGCCAGGTGCGGGCCGTCGACCGGCCGCGGAACCGGGGCAGTGAGCCGAGGGCGCGCAGGTAGGTCTCCTGCGTCAGGTCGTCGGCGCTGCCGGGCTCGTCGAGATAGGCGACGGTGCGCCAGACATCGCGCTGGGTAGCCTTGATGAACTGCTCCAATGCGGCGCGATCGCCCCGGCCGGCCGCCAGTGCCAGGCGGGTCACCTCGTCGTCGTCGCCGCGGCTGTTCACGGCCCGACCATATGTGACGAGTGCCGGGAACTCACAGCCGGGCACGTCCGACCAATGTTTTTGGGTACCTCGGCTCCGCCGGGGACAATAGGAGGATGATGACGGCCAGCACAGTGGTTGGCAGCGCGGTCGACGCTGCCGCAACCACCGATGACAGTGCGGCCGCGCGCCGGGTGCAGCTCGATGTGACCGGTATGACGTGTGGCGCCTGCTCCGCGCGGGTCGAGCGGACGCTCAACAAGATGCCGGGTGTCCGCGCCTCGGTGAACTTCGGCACCCGCGTCGCCACGGTCGACGCCCTTCCCGAGGTTGCCGATTCCGATCTGTGCGACGCGATCCGCAAGGCCGGCTACGAAGCCGAGCCCCGCTCCGGGGTGATCGCCGGCGACCGCGACGACGAGGACCTCTCGCACGCCAACTATCTGCTGCGCCGCCTGCTGGTGGCCGCGGTGCTGTTCGTCCCGCTCGCCGATCTGTCGGTGATGTTCGCCGTCGTCCCCAGCACCCGTTTCACCGGCTGGCAGTGGGTGCTCACCGCGCTGGCGCTGCCGGTCGTCACGTGGGCCGCCTGGCCGTTCCACCGCGTCGCGCTGCGCAATGCCCGCAATCGCGCGGTCTCCATGGAGACCCTGATCTCGGTCGGCGTGTCCGCGGCCACGGTCTGGTCGCTCTACACGGTTTTCTTCGGACACCACGCCACCGAGGCCACCGGCATCTGGCAGGCCCTGGTCGGCAGTGACGCGATCTACTTCGAGGTCGCGGCCGGCGTCACGGTGTTCGTGCTGGCGGGCCGCTATTTCGAGGCCCGCGCCAAGTCCAAGGCGGGCAGTGCGCTGCGGGCGCTCGCGGCACTGAGCGCGAAGAACGTCACGATCCTGCTCGCCGACGGCACCGAGATGGTCATCCCGGCCGAGGAGCTCGCCGAACAGCAGAAGTTCGTGGTGCGGCCCGGTCAGACGATCGCGGCCGACGGACTCGTGGTCGAGGGCTCGGCCGCCGTCGACACCAGCGTGATGACGGGCGAGGCCAAGCCGGTCCGGGCGACGCCCGGCAGCAGCGTCATCGGCGGCACGATCGTGCTCGACGGACGCCTGATCGTGGAGGCCGCGGCCGTCGGCGCCGACACCCAGTTCGCCGGCATGGTGCGGCTGGTCGAGGAAGCGCAGGCGCAGAAGGCCGAGTCGCAGCGCCTGGCCGACCGCATCGCCTCGGTGTTCGTACCGTGCGTCTTCGCCATCGCCGCACTGACCGCGCTGGGCTGGACCCTGGCCGGCGCCGGTCCCGACAAGGTTTTCGCCTCCGCCTTGGCGGTCCTGGTGATCGCGTGCCCGTGTGCGCTGGGTCTGGCCACGCCGACGGCGATGATGGTGGCGTCCGGACGCGGCGCACAACTCGGCATCTTCCTCAAGGGACACCGGTCGCTCGAGGCGATCCGGGCCGTCGACACCGTCGTCTTCGACAAGACGGGCACCCTGACCACCGGGCACCTGGCCGTCACCGCGGTCACTGCTGCCGACGGTTGGAAGTCCGACGACGTGCTGGCCCTCGCCGCGGCGGTGGAGTCGGCTTCCGAGCACGCGGTCGCGGTGGCCATCACCACGTCGGCGCCCGAGCATGCGGAAGTCGTTGATTTCCAGGCTGTTCCCGGCCGCGGCGTCGTCGGCACCGTGGGGGAGCGCGAGGTGCGCATCGGCAAGCCGTCGTGGGCGGCCGGCCGTGCGGCGGTGCCCGCAGTACTTTCCGAAGCCCGGCGCGGCGCCGAATCCCGCGGCGAGACAGTGGTTTTCGTGGCCGTCGACGACGAGCTGTGCGGTGCCATCGCGGTCGCCGACGCGGTACGCGAATCGGCGGCGGGCGCCATCGCGGCACTGCACGAGCGTGGTCTGAAGACCATCCTGCTGACCGGCGACAACCCGGCGGCCGCTGCCGCGGTGGGTGCCGCCGTGGGGATCGACGACGTCATCGCCGATGTGCTCCCGGACGGCAAGGTCGACGTCATCCAGCAGCTGCGCGACCGCGGTCGCATGGTCGCGATGGTCGGTGACGGCATCAACGACGGCCCGGCGCTGGCCTGTGCGGATCTGGGTCTGGCCATCGGCCGTGGCACGGACGTCGCGATCGGCGCCGCCGACATCATCCTGGTCCGCGACAGCCTGGATTCGGTGCCGCAGGCCCTCGACCTGGCCAAGGCGACCATGCGCACCATCCAGATGAACCTGGTGTGGGCCTTCGGCTACAACATCGCCGCCATCCCGGTGGCGGCGGCCGGGCTGCTCAACCCGCTTATCGCGGGCGCGGCGATGGCCTTCTCGTCGTTCTTCGTGGTGTCGAACAGCCTGCGGCTGCGCAACTTCAAGTGATTTGTGCACGATTTTCCGCGCGTGACGCGGAAAATCGTGCACTAATCACTGGTTGACGTCGGGACTGCGGTTACTGCTGGCCGCGCTGGCGGGCCAGCTCACGCAGCATGGCGTTGTAGGCATCCAGGTCGTCGTCGCCGTCGCCGTAGTCCGCGTCGGCGTGCCGATCCGCGCGGGAGGCCGCGCGGCGATCCTGCCGCGCCCACTGCGCCACCAGGGCGATGACCACCAGGATCACCGGCAGTTCGCTCGAACCCCACGCGATGGCGCCACCGAGGTGCTGGTCGGCGCCGATGCTGGACAGCCACGGCAGGCCGACGAACTTGTAGAACGGCCCGCCGATGGTGTCGGTCATGGTCATGGTCGCTATACCGAAGAACGCGTGAAAAGGCATGACCGCGAACAACAATCCGAGCCGGCCCAGGAACGGCAGGCGCTTCGGGCCCGGGTCGATGCCGATGATGCCCCAGTAGAAGAGGTAGCCGACCAGCAGGAAGTGCACGCTCATCAACTCGTGGCCCCAGTGGTAGCGGACGAGCGTGTTGAAGATCGGGGTGAAGTACACCGCGTACAGCGACGCGACGAACAGCACGAACGCCACGATCGGATTCGACAGGGCGGCCGTCACTTTCGAGTGCACCAGCCACAGGATCCATTCGCGGGGCCCGGGCGGGGCGCCCTCGCCGGCCGGGGGCAGGGCGCGCAGCGCCAGGGTCACGGGGCCGCCCAGCACCAGCAGCACCGGGACGAACATGTTGAGCGTCATGTGCTCGCCCATGTGCACGCTGAACATCGCCGAGCCGTAGGCCCGCACGCCCGAGCTGCTGGTGAAAAGCAGTGCCGCACAGCCGATCAGCCACGCGAGCAACCGGCCCACGGGCCACTCGTCGCCGCGGCGACGCAGCTTCAGGTAGGCGTAGACATACAGTCCGGCGAGCGCGATCGCGCCGATGCCGATGAACGTGTCGAACCGCCAGACCGTCAGCAGCCGAACCACATTCGGCGGGTCGGGCAGCTCGTACCCGAGGAAGACGTCCCAGGTCGTGTACTTGTGGTGCAACAGGCGCGGCGCGGTCTGCACCGCCATGGCGGACACCGCGGCGAGCGCGGTGATCGCGGGCAGGCAGGTGGCCAGCCGGGACGGCTTGGCGCGGCGCAGTGCCGCGGCATCGGTGATCCACGACGCGGCCAGCGCGATCGCGGCGACGATGGCCCACCGCCCGTAGACGCTGCCGGTCAGCCCGGTGGGGCCGAGTTGTTCGGCGAGCAGCAGCACGCCGTAGATCAGGGCCGCGGTGCCGCAGGCCACCTGGATGATGAGTACGCGGCGGTAGAGGTCGGCGGCCGGCGGGCTGATGACGGCTGCGATCTTGGTGCCGGCCAGCACCGCCAGCGCCACCGCGAACACGATGACCGCACTGGTCGTGTAGTCGTGGTCAGGCCCTTCGCTGGCGTTGCCGGTCACCGGCAGCGCCAGGACGCCGATCACGCTCGGCAGCAACAGCACGACCATGGCGATCCACCGCACGCTGAACCGCAGCGTCAGCGCCACGACCGCGGCGCACAGGGTGGCGACGATCCAGCCGCGGGCCATCTCGGACGCGCCGATGGCCTCACCGAGGCGGCCACTTTCCAGCAGTCGCAGTGCCGGGGCGCCGGCATCGGTCGCCGCCTGCACCACGACCATGAACGCAGAGGCCACCAGCCAGACCAGTGAAACCCGTTCCAGCACAAGGTGAATACGGAACGACGGCGGGTCGATGACGCCCTTGGAGTCGGGTCGCGCGGTGGTGACGACGTATAGCAGGCCACCGAGGCAGATTGCGGCGGCGATGGTGGCCGTGAAGTAGCCGACCGGTTCGGCCACAGAGGTGAACGTGCCGGGGTAGCTGTCGCCCGTGGCGACGAAGCGTTGGTCGCCCGAGATGAGCGCGTAGGTGACCAAGGCGGCGACCGCGGCCAGATAACCCAACAGTGGCAGCGCTAGTCTGCCGGCCCGGTCCGAGCCCATCGAAATACCGGCCTTCCACCTGAAGAACTGATCACGCCCAGTCTACGACCAGGTGTCGTAGAAATTTTCCGGGCGCAGGAACTCCTGGCGCCGCGGGCCGACCAATACAAGTTGTGAGTCATACCCACCTGCCCGAATCGGACGTCGCCGTCGCGTCCGATCCGTCGGCGTGGAAGCGTTTCCGCCCGGCACTGCTGCGGCTGCACTTCTACGCCGGCCTGTTCGTCGCGCCGTTCATCCTGATCGCCGCCGTCACCGGGCTGCTGTACGCGGTGATCCCGCAGATCGACAGCGCGGTGTACCGGCACGAACTCACCGTCGACCACGTCGGCGACCGGCAGCTGCCGCTGGCTGCCCAGCTGTCGGCCGTCCGTGCCGCGCACCCGGAGGGCACCGTCACCAGCATCCGGCCGCCGGCCGCGCCGGACGAGACGACGCAGGTGACGCTCGCGGTGGACGACGTCCCCGCCGACTACGCGCGCACGGTGTTCGTCGACCCGTATACGGGCGCGGTCCGCGGCGCCCTGACCACCTACGGCCAGTGGCTGCCGGTGCGGGCCTGGTTCGACGAACTGCACCGCAACCTGCACCTCGGGGCCTTCGGCCGGAACTACAGCGAGCTGGCGGCCAGCTGGTCGTGGGTGATCGCCGGCGTGGGCCTGTTGCTGTGGATCGGGCACACGAGGGGCGAGCCGCGCCGGCTCGTCGTCCCCGATGTGCGGGCGACCGGGCGGCGCCGGCTGCTGTCGTGGCACGGCACGCTCGGGGTCTGGATTCTCACGGCGGTGGCGCTGCTGGCGGTCTCGGGCATGACGTGGTCGCGGTTCGCGGGGGAGAACGTCGCCCAGTTGCGGACGCAGCTGAGCTGGACCAGTCCGTCCGTCGACACCGCGTTGCCGGGGCAGGCCGCCGGCGCGACGCTCGACGAGGCCACCGCGCTGCGCGGCGCCGACACGGCGCTTCAGGTCGCCCATGATGCCCACCTGCGGACACCGATGTGGATGTATCCGCCGACGACGGCCGGCCAGGGCTGGCAGGTCGCCGAACGCAAGCGCGACTGGCCGACGCAGTACGACGCGATCGTCGTCGACCCCGCCACGAGCACGGTGACGGCGCGCCTCGACTTCGCCGAGTGGCCGTTGATGGCCAAGATGACCGACTGGGTCATCGACCTGCACATGGGCGTCCTGTTCGGCCTCGTCAACCAGCTGGTGCTGATCGCGGTCGCCCTCGCGATGATCGTCGCGATCGTGCTGGGGTACCGGATGTGGTGGCGACGGCGGCCGACCCGCGGCGCCGGTTTCACTCTGCCGACCGGGCAGCGGCGCGGTGCGCTGTCGGCGCTGCGGCCCTACGAGGCGGCGCTGCTGGTGCTGGTTCTCGGCGGCGTCGGGTGCTTCGCTCCGTTGTTCGGCCTCACGCTGGCCCTGTTCGTCGCGGTCGACGTGGCGCTGGGCTGGCGCCGGCGGCGGCAGGCGACGCGGTGATCGCCGACATCTGGCTCCGGTTGCTCGTCACCGGGCTGTTCCTGCTGAGCGCGGCGCAGTGCGTGTACGCGCTGGTCACGGCCCATGAGAACCGGACGTGGGCCGACCAGACCAGCCGGGTGCTGCACCTGGTGATGGCCGTGGCGATGCTGGTCATGGCGTGGCCGGCCGGGATGGGCGTGCCCAACCGGCCGCCGCTGGTGTTCTTCCTGCTGGCGGCCGGCTGGTTCGCCGTCCTCCTGGTGGTGCGCTCCGGCCATCGGGTGGCCGACGGCTATCACGCCGTGATGATGCTGGCGATGGCGTGGATGTACGCCGTGATGGACGGGCGGGTGCTGCCCGGGCAGTGCGCCGGAACCGCTGCCGAGGCATCGCAGCCGGCGTCCTCGATGTCGTCCATGCCGGGCATGGACATGTCCGGGACGACGGCGCATGCGGGTCCGATGGGTGGCTGTGGGCACCCGTCGGCGTGGGTCGACGCCGTGAACTGGGCGGTCACAGCGTTGTTCGGGATCGCCGCACTGTGGTGGGGCATCCGTTACTTCGCGCTGCGGCACGAGCGCCCCGAGGCCCCGGCTCGCTTGTGGTTCGCCGTGGCGTGTCAGGCCATGGCGGCGGCCGGCATGGCGATCATGTTCGGCGTGATGATCTAGGCCGCGTTGCCGTCGGTCGGCCACAAGTGGCCCCGGCGGCGGCCGCGGGAGGCGTTGTCCGGCAGCGTGATGTCGTCGAGCGTGGGTGCCGCGTCGCGGTCCGGCCGCGGGGGCTCGCCGGCATGGCGGCGCCACACCAGCACGGTCAGCACCACGCCGGCCAGCGCCGGCAGATGGCTCAGCATGCGGACCGCACCGACCGCGCCGGTCAGCCCGTCGACGACGACGTAGCCGGTGAGTACGAGGGTGAAGACCCCGCCGACGATCGCCAGGCCCATCGCCGCGGCAGGCCGGGCGGCGGCGACCAGCATGCCGACGCCGAGGGCGACGGACCAGGCCGTCGACTCGTTGACCACGTGCCCGCCCATGGTGTGCCCGACGTGCACGCCGATGCTGACGCCGGCCGCCTGCAGCACGGCCAGGACGATCTGGATGGTGCCCACCACCGCGAGGCCGATGCGCAGCCAGTCGAGGCCGGTGCGGGTCTCGGGAAGGGCGGGTGGCGAGACCGTGTCGGCCACCGTGGTGATCCGGGTGCGGTCGGCGGCGATCAGTCCGCGCAGCAGCTGCATCTGGCTGTCCAGCTCGTCGTGCCACTGCCGGCACTCGGGGCAGGACGCCAGGTGCTCGTCGACGCGGCGCGCGGGGACGGGTTCGTGCTCGCCGTCCATGCGCGCGGACAGCGCCTCCCGGGCAATCTCGCACTCCACATCGTCAATAGTCGCGCACCGGGCGAGGTTTTCTCCCGGTGGTCCCGAATCCGTCGATCGGCGCCGTTTTGGCGGGTAAATAGTCGCTGGTCGGCGCCGGTACCATAGACACGTGAACTGGACCGTCGACGTACCCATCGACCAGCTGCCCGAGCTGCCCCCGCTGCCCGAGGACCTGCGCACGCGCCTTGCCGACGCGCTGTCCCGTCCGGCCGCGCAGCAGCCCAGCTGGCCTGCGGACCAGGCTGCTGCGATGCGCAAGGTGCTCGAGAGCGTGCCGCCCATCACCGTGCCGTCCGAGATCGAGAAGCTCAAGCTGCAGCTGGCCGACGTGGCGCAGGGCAAGGCGTTCCTGCTGCAGGGCGGCGACTGCGCCGAGACGTTCGTCGACAACACCGAGCCGCACATCCGGGCCAACATCCGGACCCTGCTGCAGATGGCCGTCGTGCTGACGTACGGCGCCAGCATGCCGGTGGTCAAGGTGGCCCGCATCGCCGGGCAGTACGCCAAGCCGCGCTCGTCGGACACCGACTCGCTGGGCCTGACGTCCTACCGCGGTGACATGGTCAACGGTTTCGACCCGGACCCCGCGGTGCGCGTGCACGACGCGTCGCGCCTGGTGCGGGCCTACGCCAACGCGAGCGCCGCGATGAACCTGGTGCGGGCGCTGACCTCGTCGGGTCTGGCGTCGCTGCAGCAGGTGCACGAATGGAACCGCGAGTTCGTCCGCACGTCGCCGGCGGGTGCCCGGTACGAGGCGCTGGCGGCCGAGATCGACCGTGGCCTGAACTTCATGACGGCCTGCGGCGTCAACGACCGCAACCTGCAGACCGCCGAGATCTACGCCAGCCACGAGGCCCTGGTGCTCGACTACGAGCGCGCCATGCTGCGCCTGTCCACCGAGTTCGACGAACCGCGCCTGTACGACCTGTCGGCGCACTACGTCTGGATCGGCGAGCGCACCCGTCAGCTGGACCACGCGCACATCGCGTTCGTCGAGACCATCGCCAACCCGATCGGCATCAAGATCGGCCCGACGACGACGCCCGAGATGGCCGTCGAGTACGTGGAACGCCTTGACCCGCACAACATTCCGGGCCGGCTCACGCTGGTCAGCCGGATGGGCAACGGCAAGGTGCGCGACGTGCTGCCGGGCATCATCCAGAAGGTGGAGGCCTCCGGCCACCAGGTCATCTGGCAGTGCGACCCGATGCACGGCAACACCCACGAGAGCTCGACGGGCTACAAGACCCGGCACTTCGACCGCATCGTCGACGAGGTGCAGGGCTTCTTCGAGGTGCACCGCGCGCTGGGCACGCACCCGGGCGGCATCCACGTCGAGATCACCGGCGAGAACGTCACCGAATGTCTTGGTGGCGCGCAGGATATCTCCGACGACGACCTGGCCGGCCGCTACGAGACGGCCTGCGACCCGCGCCTGAACACCCAGCAGAGCCTGGAGTTGGCGTTCCTCGTCGCGGAGATGCTGCGCGACTAGCCTCACCCCGCCGAGTGGCCACCCGGCGCATGGTTTTCACGCGAAACCCGTGCGGCAGGTGGCCATTCGGCGTTTCTAGAACAGCCCGTCGATGTTGGTGCCGAGGGTCCAGGCGCCGGCGGCGACCAACGCGGTCAGCGTCAGGATCGCGATGAGCCAGAACAGCACCGCGCGTCGCGACCGCTGCCGCGCCCAGGCAAAGTCGTCCAGGTCGATGCCGGCGAATTGCTTTGTCACCACGGGTGATTCGAGCAATGCGGGGTCCATCGCCGGGTCCATGGTGAACTGCAGGGTGTGCTGCGGTGCCGGCTTCGGGGCGGTTGCCCGGCCCGTCGCGACCGTGGTGCGCTCGGCACGGCCACGCTGGGCCGCCGCCGCGGTGTGCTGCGCCGAGTTCGTCGGCGCCGGGACCCGGAATTCGGGCAGTCCCAGGTCGGTGACGATCGCGGCGAGCTCGGCCCCCATGTCGCCGGCGTCGAGGTAGCGGTCGTCGGCCACGCGGGCCGTCGCGCAGGCCACCAGGTCGTCGAATTGCTTTGGCACACCGGCGATTGCCGAACTCGGCGGCGGTACGTCCTGATCCAGCCGCTGATACGCGACGCTGAGGGGATTGTCGCCGGTGAACGGTGTGGTGCCGGTCAACAGCTCGTAGGCCAGGATGCCGACGGAGTAGACGTCGCTGCGCGGGTCGGCGTCGCCGGTACTGACCTGTTCGGGGGAGAGGTACGCCGCAGTGCCGAGGATGACGCTCGTCGACGTGATCTTGGCCTCAGCGACGGCGCGCACGAGCCCGAAGTCGGCGATCTTGACCTCACCGCTGTCGGAGATCAGGACGTTCTCGGGCTTGATGTCGCGGTGCACCAGGCCCGCCTCGTGGGCCACCGCCAGGCCGTCGAGCATGGGGGCCAGCACGGCCGCCACCGCGTGCGGCGGCATCGGGCCGCGCTCGCGCAGCAACTCGCGCAGCGTCCCGCCCTCGACGAGCTCCATCACCAGGAACGGGTGCCGACCGTCGAACCCCTGGTCGTAAACCGCCACCAGCCCAGGACTTTTCAGGCCGGCGGCGGCGCGGGCCTCGCGCTGGAAGCGCGTCAGGAACTGCTGATCGCCGGAGTACCGCGAATCCATGACCTTGAGTGCCACCAGGCGGTCGAGCCGGGTGTCCAGGCCGCGGTACACCGTCGACATGCCGCCACTGGCAATCGGTGCATCCACGCGGTAGCGCCCGTCCAGTACCGCACCGATAAGTGGGTCCGGTTGTCGGGATGGCTGCACCCGGCAATGGTACGGCTCTAGAATCTCCTGCGTGAGCAGCATTCCGGCCGCCGAGGACGTTATCGATCCCGATGAAGCGGTCTACGACCTTCCCGCAGTGGCATCCATGCTGGGTATCCCGGTGACCAAGGTGCACCAGCAGCTGCGGGACGGACATCTCCTCGGAGTGCGCCGGAACGGTGCCATCGTGGTGCCCAAGCTCTTCTTCGACGCGAAGGGACATGTGGTCAAGCAGCTGCCGGGCCTGCTCGTCTTGCTGCGCGACGGTGGCTACCACGAGACGGACATCGTGCGGTGGTTGTTCACCGCCGACGAGTCGCTGACCCTGACCCGCGACGGCACCACCGAGCGCGTCGCCAATGCGCGTCCGGTCGACGCGCTGCATTCGCACCAGGCCAGGGAAGTGCTGCGGCGCGCTCAGGCTATGGCGTACTAGCCGGCTCGGCCGCCGTCGTCTTCGGCTCCGGCGCGTGCGCCAGCGAATACCAGGCGGCTACCGCGCATCCCGTCGCCAGGATGACGTGCAGCCACGAGTACATGCCGTGCGAGCCGTCGGGTTTGAAGATGACCATGATCCAGGTCGAGAACCCGGCGATCGCGGCGACGGCCGACCGGCTCTGCGCCAGTGCCGAGACGATCGCCAGCGGCCAGGTGTAGTACCAGGGCAGCGCGGCAGGCACGAACAGCACCACGACCGCCATCACCAGCGCGATGCCGATCAGCGCTTCCCGGTCGGTGTGCCGGAATCGCCACCACAGCAAGGGAAGTGAGATCGCGATGATCGCGATGCCGATGATGCGGGTGACGTCCAGCACCGCGTAGAAGCTGACGGTGGTGAACAGTCCGCCGATGGCGTGGATCAGATTGGCCACCGCGGTCGGGACGGTCAGCCAGTTGACGATCTTCACCGAACCGGCAAGTGCCGTCAGCCAGCCGAGCCCGACGCCCGCCGCCACCGTCACCACGGCGAACACCACGGTGAAGATCACTCCGGACGCCGCGGTGGCCGCCAGCCAGGCGCGGACCTGACCCCACGGGTGCCGTTCGCGCAACTGGCGCATCCAGACCCACACCATGAACGGAAGTGCCAGTCCCGCGGTCGCTTTCACGGCCACCGCGAGGGCGATCAGGCTGACGCCGGCGATGGGATGCCGTTCGAAGGTCAGCGCGATGGCGGCCATCATCAGGCCGACCATCAGCATCTCGTTGTGGACGCCACCCATCAGGTGGATGATCACCAGCGGGTTGAGGACGCAAATCCACAGGGCGGCAGCGCTGTTGGCGCCGACATGGCGGGCCACGCGGGGCGCCGCCCAGATCAGCATGACCAGGCCGGGCAGCATGCACAGCCGCAGCAGCATGGTGCCCTCGACGACGTGGTCGCCGACGATCATGGTGACGAACTTGGCCACCAGGATGAATGCCGGGCCATAGGGCGCGGTGGTGGTGGTCCAGATGGGACTGACGTTGTCCAGCAACGAGTTCGGGTTGTCCACCGGCCCGACGAGGTAGGGGTCCAGCCCGTCGCGCAGCAGCGCGCCCTGCGCCAGGTATGAGTAGGTGTCGCGGCTGAACACCGGCACGCTCAGCAGCAGCGGCGCCAGCCAGAAGCCGGTCGTCGCGATCATGGTGTAGTCGGTCGCGGTGCGGTCGACGACGCGCCGGCCCAGCGCCAGCCAGGCGACCAGCATCAGGGCCACGCCGGTCCACAGCAGGATCGACGACACCACCAGCCCGTGGCCGAACCGGAACCACGACAGGTGCATCGACTCCAGCAGGGGATCGTGCTGCCGGGTGCTGCCGGCGCCGAGGCCGCCGAGGGCGATCAGGATGGCGCCGGCGAAGCCGAGCAGCGCGGGGCGGCCCTCGTCGGATCGTCCGAAGGCGGTGAGCCGGGCCAGCGCCCCGGGGGCCGTGGTCGAGGTCGACATCGTGGCCTACGCGGACCGGTTGGACGCCCGCCGGGCGAGTTCGGTGAGGCCGGCCTTGGCGCCCTCGTCGATGGGGGCGGCCGCGAGGGCGTCCAGTCCACGTTGGGTGAGCAGCGCGATGCGCTGTTCGACGGCGCCCAAGGCGCCCACGGCCTCGATCACGCCGCAGAGTTCGCCGACCTGGCCGTCCGTCAGGTCGGTGCCGATCAAGTCGCGGAGCAGGGCCGCCGCGGCCGGGTCGGAGGCCTCGGCCAGTTCCACGGCCTCGGCCAGCAGCACGGTGCGCTTGCCCGAGCGCAGGTCGTCACCCGACGGCTTGCCGGTGACGGCCGGGTCGCCGAACACGCCGAGCACGTCGTCGCGCAGCTGGAACGCGATACCGAGGTCGTTGCCGACCGAGTGGAAGATCTTCTGCACGTCAGGGCGGTCGGCGGCGGCCGCGGCGCCCAGCTGCAGCGGCCGGGTGACGGTGTAGGACGCGGTCTTGTAGAGGTTCACGTTCATGGCCGAGGCCACGGTGTCGGCGCCACTGGATTCGGCGACGATATCGAGATACTGCCCGCCGAGGACCTCGGTGCGGATGTGCGCCCACACCTCGTTGACGCGCCGGCGCCCGTCGGCGGACAGCTCGGCGTTCGCGACGATGTCGTCGGCCCAGGACAGGGCGAGGTCACCGAGCAGGATGGCCGCGGACAGCCCGAACTGCTCGGACGACCCACGCCAGCCCTGCCGGCGGTGCCGGTCGGCGAACAGCCGGTGCACTGTCGGCAGGCCGCGTCGGGTCGCAGAACAGTCGATGACGTCGTCGTGGACCAGGGCGCAGGCCTGCAGCAGTTCCAGTGCGGAGAACAGGCGCAGCACCGCCGGGTCGGCCGGGTGGCCCGGATCGGGGGCGACGGCGCGCCAGCCCCAGTAGGCGAAGGCCGGGCGGACCCGCTTGCCGCCGCGCAGGACGAACTCTTCGAGTGCTCCCGTCACATCGGCATAGGCGTCGCCGATGTAGGCGCTGTCCCGCCGGCGCTCGGCGAGATAGTCGCGCAGTTGATCTGTGATGGCATTCGCCAGCTCGCCAGCCGACGGACCTGCGGCATCGACGCTCAGCGCGCGTCCCCTCTCCTGACCCCGAAATCGTGCATTCAGATTAGAGGGTGCCGGGCCGGCGGTCGGACACTGCGGCGAAGTCGCTTGTCGGCACTGCGGCGAAGTCGCTTGTCGGCACTGCGGCGAAGTCGCTTGTCGGCACTGCGGCGAAGTCGCTTGTCGGCACTGCGGCGAACTCACTCATCGGACACGGCGGCGAGCTTGGGCGAGCGGTCGCGGCTCCAGTAGGCCAGGCCGCCGATGACGCCGGCGACAGCGAAGGCCAGGACGGCCATCCAGATGGCGGCCGTGGTGAACGAGCGCGCGCTCGGGTCGGTGTAGCGGGCCTGGGCCTTCATGGTGGTCACGACGCCGGGCTTGAGCTTCCACTGGACGATGTCGCTGGCCACGCGCTCGCCGTTGGTCGACGTGACGTCGCCCGGAAACGCCACCGACAGCGTCACGTCGGAATCCGGATCGCTCAGCGTCGTCAGGTCGACGCGGCCTTCGAGGATCACCAGGTCACCGGCGCGGCGCAGGGATATGTCGGCGCCGGCCGAGTCCCGGCTCAGGTTGGCCAGCTGCGGCACCTCGGAGAAGTTCAGGTCCGAGAACACCGCCTCGGAGCCGACGTAGTCGTCCTTGCGGTAGTCCGAGACCACCACCTTCTGCGCGAACGGCAGGCTGTTGGTCAGCTGCGGACCCTTGTCGTCCGCGTTCTTGGCCTTCGCGGCGGCCACGATCTGACCGGACACCCGGTCGTCGGGCGAGATGGTGAGCGAGGTGTGGACGCGCACGCAGCCGACCGCGAGGGGGAGCAGCATCAGAAACAGCAGCAAGGCGCGCAGGTGGCGGCGGCGGTTCACGCCGTTATCGTGCCAGATCGCGGTAGGGACAGCGGCACGCCGGATGGATCACAGTGGCAGGGCCCGGCCGAGAATGGCGAACGGCCGGGGATCACCGGGGAAGAAGTAGCTGCGCATGACGTCGTGGAAGTCGAGCCGGCGGTACAGCTTCCAGGCCCGGTTGTCCTCGCCGTGGATCTCCGGCGTGGACAGCAGGACGTGGGATTCCGTGGCGCCCGCGAGCAGCCGCCGGGTGAGCGCCTCGCCGAGTCCCTGCCCCTGCGCCCGCGGGTGGATGTGCAGTTCGGTGAGCTCGAAATACCCGTTCATCAATTGGTCGATGCGTTCGCTGGGGGTGCCGACGTGGCGCAGACCGGTCGCGACCTGTTGGTACCACCACTGATCGGGCGCGCCGCGGTACCCGTAGGCGACCCCGAGCATGGGGGCGGATCGAAGTGCGGCCTCCGGTGCCTCGTCGGTGGTGGGGACGTCGAACGCCGCCACTCCGGTCCAGCCGTCGCGGCGGGTGTGCTCCAGCCACATCGAGGCCCGCTGGCGTTCGGTGCCGCGTGGGTAGCGCATCGCGTCGACGTAGACGGACAGCGCGTCGTCGAGGCGGTGCTGCATGTCAGCCGGCGACAGATCGGTCAGGAGCGTCGCCACGGTGTGAGCCTTTCGGTGCGGCAGGGAAGTCGGGTGTCGGGTTTCTGAACAGGCGCTGTCGCCCGGCCGACGTCCCAGTCTTACAATTCGGGAGTCTGAAGTATGTGGTACGTGTCTGTGTGACCTCGTATCATGACTGTTAGGTATCCGTGACCACGGGTGCAGACGTCAGGAGCCGCTGCGGGCAGCGGTGTGAGTTGGGAGGCGCGGATGCCACTCTCCGATCATGAGCAGCGCATGCTCGACCAGATCGAGAGTGCGCTGTACGCCGAGGACCCGAAGTTCGCTTCGAGTGTCCGGGGCGGCACGCTGCGCGCGCCGTCGGCGCGGCGGCGACTGCAGGGCGCGGGGCTGTTCGTCCTGGGTCTGGCGTTGCTGGTGCTGGGTGTGGCCTTTCGGATTCTGTGGATCAACCAGCTGCCGATCCTGAGCGTCATCGGTTTCGTGGTGATGTTTGCCGGTGCTGTCTTCGCGGTGACCGGTCCCCGGGTGTTGTCCAAGGAGAAGTCGCCTCCGGGGGGTGGCAAGTCCAAGCGGTCCCGTGCCGGCAACTCGTTCACCAACCGTATGGAAGACCGCTTCCGTCGCCGGTTCGACGAATAGACGCTGACGCGTGACGCAGGGGTAGCCGATTCGGCTGCCCCTGTTTTGTTTTTCGCTCGGCCTGGTTTGTTTTCGACGCGCTCTTGCCTGTTCGTGGCGGTGTGACGCGCGACACGCCGGGTTGGTAGCGAAATTTGCCGGCGGCGCCGTGCGCCACGATTTTTCAGGGGCTGCGCTCCGCGACTCCCCACAACGCCCCACCAATCTCCCACATGGGTCTCCAGCTGGGATTTCATCGCTCATCCAGGCTGTTTGATGCCGAACTCCACCCCTGATTTCTCGTGATTGCTGCGTCAGGTGGGGCAGATAAGGCGATTTTTAGACTTGAGATGGAGAGAAGTGGGGGATTGTGGGGTAATGTGGCGGACATCGGAGAGACGGACTCCGGAGTGGTGGGAGGTGCCTGATGTTCCTGGGTACCTACACGCCGAAGCTCGACGACAAGGGGCGACTGACGTTGCCCGCCAAGTTCCGCGATGCACTGGCAGGAGGGTTGATGGTCGCCAAAAGTCCAGATCACAGCCTCGCCGTGTACCCGAGGGCCGAGTTCGAAGCCGAGATCGCCCGCCGCGTGGCGAGCACTCCCCGGAACGACCCCGCTGCTCGTGCCGACCTGCGCGTTTTCGCCGCGGGCGCCGACGAGCAGCACCCCGACGCTCAGGGCCGCATCACCCTGTCGGCCGATCACCGTCGCTACGCGAGCCTGACCAAGGAATGCGTCGTGATCGGTGCGGTGGACTACCTCGAAATCTGGGATGCCGCGGCCTGGCAGACCTACCAAGAAACTCACGAAGAGAACTTCTCCGCGGCAAGCGATGAAGCGCTCGGCAGCACCCTTTGACCTGCAGGCCCGTGCAGCGTGGCCTCTGCCCGAACCGGCCCTGGCGTACTTCCCCAACGTCAGGTTCGCGAACTCGGACAGAGACCTCGCTGCAGGGGCCGCACAAATCCACCAGCTGAAGCCTTTTGGGGGTGTTGCGTTGACCGATCGTCGGCCGCACATTCCGGTGCTGCTGGACCGCTGTGTCGAGCTGCTGGCCCCGGCACTCACCCGGGGCAGCGCCGACGGTGCCGGCGCAGTCATGATCGACGCGACGCTGGGCGCCGGTGGCCACTCCGAAGCCTTCCTCACGCGGTTCCCCGCTGTGACGCTCATCGGCCTGGACCGCGACCAGACCGCGCTGCGGCTCGCGGGGGAGCGCCTCGCGCCGTTCGGTGACCGCGTGCACCTGGTCCACACCCCGTACGACGGCATCGACGAGGCGCTGACCCAATCCGGTTACCGGCCAGGCGAATTGGACGCCATCCTGTTCGACCTCGGGGTGTCCTCGATGCAGCTCGACCAGGCGGAGCGCGGTTTCGCGTATGCGCAGGACGCACCGCTGGACATGCGGATGGACCAGACCTCGGGCTTGACCGCGGCCGACATCCTGAACAGCTACGACGCCAAGGCGCTCACCCGCGTGCTGCGCGAGTACGGCGAGGAGAAGTTCGCCTCGCGCATCGCCGGCGCGATCGTCCGGGAGCGCGCCCGCCGCCCGTTCACCACGACGACCGAGCTGGTCGAGCTGCTCTACGCGGTGATCCCGGCCCCGGCGCGTCGCACCGGCGGGCATCCGGCCAAGCGGACGTTCCAGGCGCTGCGCACCGAGGTCAACGGCGAGCTCGACTGCCTGCGGGCGGCGATCCCCGCCGCGCTGAACGCGCTGCGTCCCGGCGGCCGGATCGCGGTCGAGGCGTATCAGTCGCTGGAAGACCGAATCGTCAAGGGGTACTTCACCGATGCCATCGCATCGCGTACCCCGGAGGGCCTGCCCATGGAGCTGCCCGGCTACGAGCCGCTCTTCACCTCGTTGACCCGGGGCGCCGAGCGGGCCGACGAACACGAACTCGAATTGAACCCGCGCAGCGCGTCCGTCCGCCTGCGCGCACTGGAAAAAGTTGTCACAAGGGGAGGTCTGTGATGGCAAAGCGGCCAGCACCGGTACGCGGCGGCAATGCTCGACGGGACTCCGACCCCGATCCGCGCCGCCGCGCCACACGCCGCGGCGGCGACCCGGCATCGCGTCGCGAGGGCAGCAAGGGGGAAGCCAAGCGCGACAACAAGACTGACGCCCGCGTCAAGCGCGGCAAGCGCGACGTCCGGCCGCAGCGGTCCAAGCCGACCGGCGCCGGACCGCAGACCACGCCGTTCGCGCGGCCGACGGCGGCGCCGTCGCGCCCCAAGAGCGCCTCGCAGGCCAAGGCCCGCGCCAAGGCTCGGAAGGCCAAGGCGCCCAAGGTTGTTCGCACCCCGCTGCGGGAGCGGCTGCTCATCCGCATCGCCGAGATGGACCTCAACCCGCGGCATCTGATCGCGCGGGTGCCGTTCGTCGTGCTGATCATCGGGGCGCTGGGCATGGGCCTGGGCGTCACGTTGTGGCTGTCGACCTCCGCGGCCGAACGGTCGTACGAGCTGGGCCGCGCCAAAGAGATCAATCAGGCTCTGCAGCAGCAGAAAGAGGCGCTCGAGCGCGACGTGCTGGTCGCGCAGGCCGCGCCGGCCCTCGCCGATGCGGCGCGCAACCTCGGCATGATCCCGTCGCGCGACACCGCGCACCTGGTGCAGGACCCCACCGGCAACTGGCTGCTGGTCGGCAGCCCGAAGCCGGCGCAGGGGGTGCCGCCGCCACCGCTGAACACGCCACTGCCCGAGGCGGCCCCGGCCGCGGCCCCGCGCCCGGCCCCGGCCGCTGCACCCGCCCCGGTGCCGGCACCTGTTGCCGCTCCCGTCCCCGCTCCGGCGGGCGTTCCGGCTCCCGCAGCTATACCGGTCCCGGGTGCCGTTCCGGCTCCCGCAGCTGCGGTCCCGGGGGCCGTTCCGGCCCCCGCCGCCGCTCCGGCGCCCGTCGTGGTCGACCCGCGCGAGCAGGTCGTGCACGCACCGGCGCCCGCGGCTCCGGCGGTCCCGGCGCCAGCCCTCGCGGCGCCCGTGCCTGCGGCTCCGGCGCTCCCGGTGCCTGGGCAGGGCACGCTGCCCGGCCCCGCGTTGCAGCCTGAGGCCGCGCTGCCTGCGCCCGTCGCACAGGCCCCGGTCGCCCCGGCCCCAGTCGCACAGGCCCCCGTCGCCCCGGCTCCGGTCCCGGCCCCGTTGCCGGCGCAGCCTGCCCCCGGCCTTCCCGCATGAGCGGCACGCGACCGCGCAAGACGGGTGCTGCGCCGGGCACGCCACGCAAGCGTTCGGCCGCCAAACCGCGTCCCGCGCAACCGCATTCGGCGCACGACCGGCGCACCCGCGAGGCCGTCGTGCCCGAGGGCCGGACCGGTTCGTTCGGGTTCCGGCACAAGGCCGGCAACATCGTCATCGCGGTGGTGCTGCTCGCCGCGGCCGTCCAGTTGTTCTTCCTGCAGGGCCCGCGGGCGGCCGGTCTGCGCGCCGAGGCCGCCAGCCAGCTCAAGGTCACCGACGTGCAGAAGGCGGTGCGCGGCAGCATCGTCGACCGCAACAGTGCCAAGTTGGCGTTCACCATCGAGGCCCGCGCACTGACCTTCCAACCGAACCGGATCCGCCAGCAGCTGACCGAGGCGAAGGCCAAGACCCCGGCGGCGCCGGACCCCGACAAGCGGCTCAACGAGATCGCCGTCGGTGTGGCCGGCCTGCTGAACAACAAGCCCGACGCCGCGACCCTGGCCAAGAAGATCACCGGCCGGGACTCGTTCGTCTACCTCGCGCGGGCCGTCGACCCGGCGATCTCGGACGCCATCACCAAGAAGTACCCCGAGGTCGGCGCGGAGCGCCAGGACATCCGGCAGTACCCCGGTGGCTCGCTGGCCGCGAACGTCGTCGGCGACATCGGCTGGGACGGCCACGGCCTGCTCGGCCTCGAAGATTCCTTCGACGCAAAGCTTTCCGGCACCGACGGCTCGGTCACCTACGACCGCGGCTCGGACGGCGTGGTGATCCCCGGCAGCTACCGGGACCGGCACGACGCCATCAACGGCGCCACCATCCAGCTCACGCTCGACAACGACATCCAGTACTACGTCCAGCAGCAGGTGCAGCAGGCCAAGGACATGTCGGGCGCGCACGACGTCTCGGCGGTCGTCCTGGATTCGAAGACCGGCGAGATTCTCGCCATGACGAACGACAACACCTTCGATCCGGCCCAGGAACTGAACCGGCAGGACGACAAGCAGATGGGCAACCTGCCTGCGACGTCGCCGTTCGAGCCGGGCTCGGTGAACAAGATCGTCACCGCGGCGTCGGTCATCGAGTTCGGGCTCTCGAATCCCGATGAGGTGCTTCAGGTTCCGGGCAGTTACAACATGGGTGGCGTCACCATCCGCGACGCGTGGGGCCACGGCACCGACCCGTACACCACCACCGGTGTCTTCGGGAAGTCGTCCAACATCGGCACCCTGATGCTGGCCCAGCGGGTCGGCCCGGAGCGCTTCGCCGACATGCTGACGAAGTTCGGCCTCGGCCAGCGCACGGGTTCGGGCCTGCCCGGCGAGAGCGCGGGGCTGGTCCCGCCGATCGACCAGTGGTCGGGCAGCTCGTTCGCGAACCTGCCCATCGGACAGGGCCTTTCGATGACCCTGCTCCAGATGACCGGCATGTACCAGGCCATCGCGAACGACGGCCTGCGCATCCCGCCGCGCATCGTCAAGTCGATCGTCTCGGCCGACGGCACGCATCAGGACCAGGCGGCGCCCGAGGGCGTGCAGGTCGTGTCGCCGCAGACCGCGGCGACGCTGCGCAACATGTTCCGCGCGACCCTCCAGCGCGACCCGCGCGGCACCCAGCAGGGCACCGGCTGGCCGGGCGCTGTCGAGGGCTACCAGATGGCCGGCAAGACCGGCACCGCCCAGCAGATCAACCCGGCCTGCGGCTGCTACTACGACGACGACCACTACTGGATCACCTTCGCCGGCATGGCGCCGTCGGACGACCCGCGTTACGTCGTCGGGATCATGGCCAACAACCCGCAGCGCAATGCCGACGGCACGCCGGGCCACTCCATGGCACAGCTGTTCCACAACATCGCGGCATGGCTGATGCAGCGGGAGAACGTGCCGCTGTCACCGGACCCCGGTCCGCCGCTGGTCCTGCAGGCCACCTGACGGGCCGGGCGCCCGTCTCCGGCCCGGTACTGTGTCATGGCCATGTCTTCGCCTACCTTGCGCCCCGCTGACCCTGTCGGGGCCGCGCTGGGCTCGTTGGCCGACCACGTCGGCGCCGCGCTGCCATCCGAGCCCCAGGCCAGGGAGCTGCGCGTCACCGGTGTCACGCTGAGCAGCCGCGACGTCGTCGCCGGTGACCTGTTCGCGGCACTGCCGGGATCAGCCGCACACGGCGCGCGGTTCGCCGCCGACGCCGTCGCGGCCGGCGCCGCCGCGGTGCTGACCGACCCGGCGGGCCGGGAACTCCTCGACGTGGGTGTGCCCGTCCTCGTGCACCCCGACCCGCGGGCGGTCCTGGGCGAGGTCGCCGCCGAAATCTACGGCCGGCCCTCCGAACGGCTGCGCGTCATCGGCATCACCGGGACTTCCGGCAAGACCACGACCACCTATCTGGTCGAGGCGGGGCTGCGCGCCGCGGGGCGGGTGGCCGGGCTCATCGGCACCGTCGGCATCCGGATCGACGGCCGCGACCTGCCGAGTTCCCTGACCACCCCCGAAGCGCCGGCGCTGCAGGCGCTGCTGGCCACCATGGTCGAACGCGGCGTCGACACCGTCGTCATGGAGGTGTCCAGCCACGCGCTGTCGCTGGGCCGGGTGGACGCGCTGCGCTTCGCCGCCGGCGGCTTCACCAACCTGTCGCGCGACCACCTCGATTTCCACCCCACCATGGACGACTACCTGGACGCCAAAGCCCGGCTGTTCCAACCTGATTCGCCCAACCACGCCGAGGTGTCGGTCGTCTGCGTGGACGACGACTGGGGCCGGAAGATGGCGGCCCGCGCCGCCGATCCGGTGACCGTCAGCACCAGCGGTGACGCCGACTGGACCGTCACCGACATCGCCGCCGATCGCGGTGGCCAGCAGTTCACCGCCGTCGGGCCCGAAGGCGCTCGGCACGCGCTGCGGATCGGCCTGCCCGGCGGCTACAACGTCGCCAACGCGCTGCTCGCGGTGGCACTGCTCGACGCCGTCGGCGTCACGCCGGAGCAGGCGGCACCCGGACTGGCGACCGCCACCGTGCCCGGCCGGTTGCAGCCCATCGACCGCGGGCAGGACTTCCTGGCCCTCGTCGACTACGCGCACAAGCCCGGCGCCCTGGAAGCGGTGCTGCAGACGCTGCGCCCGCAGACCCGGGGCCGGCTGGCCGTGGTCTTCGGCGCCGGCGGCAACCGGGATGCCGGGAAACGTGAGCCGATGGGACGCATCGCCGCGCAACTCGCGGACCTGGTCGTGATCACCGACGACAATCCGCGCGACGAGGATCCGGACCTCATCCGGGCCACGATCGCCGCGGGTGCCGCCGACGGCTCGGCCGAGGTGGTGGTGATCGGTGACCGCCGGACCGCCATCGACCACGCCGTCGCCTGGGCGCGCGCGGGGGACACCGTCCTGGTTGCGGGCAAGGGCCACGAGTCGGGCCAGACCCGCGCCGGCCAGACCCGGCCCTTCGATGATCGTGATGAATTGGCCGCCTCGCTCGATGCAGCGGCCGGGAAAGCTGGGGAGTCACCCGCATGATCGACCTGACCCTGGCAGAGATCGCCGACATCGTCGGCGGCGAGCTGTCCGACATCACGCCCGAGGCTGCCGCCTCGACACGCGTGACCGGAACCGTCGAATTCGACTCGCGGGCCGTCACGGAAGGCGGGTTGTTCCTGGCGTTGCCGGGCGCCCACACCGACGGACATGACTTCGCCGCGGGTGCGGTGGCGGCCGGTGCCGTCGCGGTGCTGGCGGCGCGGCCGGTCGGGGTGCCGGCCATCGTCGTCAAACCGGTTGCCGGACAGGTCGATTCGGCCTCGGGTGCACTCGAGCACGACACCGACGGTTCGGGCGCCGCAGTGCTGGCCGCACTGGGGAAGCTGGCCCGCGCCGTGGCCGACCGGTTGGCCGCCGGGGGCCTGCGGATCATCGGCGTCACCGGCTCGTCGGGCAAGACGTCGACCAAGGACCTGCTGGCCGCGGTGCTCGCGCCGCTCGGCGAGGTGATCGCGCCGCCCGGATCGTTCAACAACGAGCTCGGTCATCCGTGGACGGTGCTGCGCGCCACCGGCGATACCGACTTCCTGGTGCTCGAGATGTCGGCGCGGCACCCCGGCAACATCGCCGCGCTCGCCGCGATCGCACCGCCGTCGATCGGTGTGGTGCTCAACGTCGGCACTGCGCATCTCGGCGAGTTCGGCTCGCGCGACGTCATCGCCGCGACGAAGTCCGAACTGCCGCAAGCCGTTCCGGCCACCGGCATCGTCATCCTCAACGCCGACGACGGTGCCGTCGCCGCGATGGCCGACGTCACCGGGGCCCGCGTGGTGCGGGTGTCCCGGTCGCCCGGCGCAGACCTGTGGGCCGGTGACGTCACCCTCGACGAGCTGGCCCGCCCGCGCTTCACCCTGCACGCGGGGGAGCAGCACGTCGACGTTGCACTCGCTGTACACGGCGACCATCAGGTGTCCAACGCGCTCAGCGCCGCCGCGGTCGCCCTGGAGTGCGGCGCGACCCTGCAGCAGGTGGCTGACGCGCTCGCCGGCGCCGGCCCCGTCTCGAAGCACCGCATGCAGGTCACCACCCGCGCCGACGGGGTGGTCGTGGTGAACGACGCCTACAACGCCAACCCCGACTCGATGCGCGCGGGCCTCAAAGCGCTGGCCTGGATGGCCAAGTCGGCGCGTGCCGAAACCGGCGCGCCGGTGCGTAGCTGGGCGGTGCTCGGCGAGATGGCCGAACTGGGTGACGACGCGATTGCCGAACATGACAGCATCGGTCGACTGGCCGTGCGTTTAGATGTGTCACGACTGGTCGTCGTCGGAACCGGGAGGACTATGGGCGCCATGCAACACGGCGCGGTGATGGAAGGTTCGTGGGGCAGCGAGGTATCGCCCGTCCCCGATGCCGAAGCCGCGCTTGATTTGCTGCGCGCCGAGCTGGAGCCCGGCGATGTCGTGCTGGTCAAGGCCTCGAACTCCGCGGGGCTCGGCGCGCTTGCCGAGGAGCTGGCGCGGGAGGGACACGCATGATTCAGATCCTGTTCGCCGTCGGTATCGCGCTCGCGGTGTCGATCGTGCTGACGCCGGTGCTGATCCGGCTGTTCACCCGCCGGGGCTTCGGGCACGAGATCCGCGAGGACGGTCCGGCCAGCCATCAGAAGAAGCGCGGCACGCCGTCGATGGGTGGCGTCGCGATCGTCACCGGCATCTGGTGCGGTTATCTCGGTACCCATCTCGTGGGGCTGCTGGTCGACGGCGAAGGGCCGTCGGCCTCGGGTCTGCTGGTGCTCGGCCTGGCCACGTCGCTGGGGGCCGTCGGCTTCATCGACGATCTGATCAAGCTCCGCCGGGCCCGCAACCTGGGTTTGAACAAGACCGCCAAGACGGTCGGTCAGCTGGTCTCGGCCGTCCTGTTCGGTGTGCTGGTGCTGCAGTTCCGCAACGGCTACGGACTGACGCCGGGCAGCGCGGGCCTGTCCTACGTGCGCGAGATCGCGACCGTCACCCTGGGCCCGCTGTTGTTCGTGCTGTTCATCGTGGTGCTGGTCAGCGCGTGGTCCAACGCCGTCAACTTCACCGACGGTCTGGACGGCCTGGCGGCCGGTGCCATGGCGATGGTCAGTGCGGCGTACGTGCTGATCACGTTCTGGCAGTACCGCAACGCGTGCGCCACCAGCCCGGGACCGGGCTGCTACAACGTCCGCGACCCGCTGGACCTGGCGCTCGTCGCGGCCGCGACGGCA
Source organism: Mycobacterium sp. UNC410CL29Cvi84 (assembly GCF_000686745.1). Lineage (NCBI taxonomy): Bacteria > Bacillati > Actinomycetota > Actinomycetes > Mycobacteriales > Mycobacteriaceae > Mycobacterium > Mycobacterium sp. UNC410CL29Cvi84. Next base: position 627,992 of record NZ_JMLM01000001.1, on the reverse strand, counting down.
GGTGCCTGCATCGGGTTCCTGTGGTGGAACGCCGCGCCGGCGAAGATCTTCATGGGCGACACCGGCTCGCTGGCGCTCGGCGGCATCATCGCCGGCCTGTCGGTGACCAGCCGGACCGAGACGCTGGCCATCGTGCTCGGCGCCCTGTTCGTCGCCGAGGTGACCTCGGTGGTGGTCCAGATTCTGGCCTTCCGCACCACCGGGCGCCGGGTGTTCCGGATGGCGCCGTTCCATCATCATTTCGAACTGGCCGGCTGGGCCGAGACCACGGTGATCATCAGGTTCTGGTTGCTCACCGCCATCGCCTGCGGGCTCGGGGTGGCGCTGTTCTACAGCGAGTGGCTGTCGGCGGGTGGCCGCTAGACACGCGGCTCCCAGCCGACATTCAGCATTTGCGCGGTGGTGCCGGAGCCCGCTGTTAGGGTTCGCGCCATGACTGTCGAGAAGTACCTGGTCGGGCCTGTTGTCGTGCTGACGGGCGCGGCGCTGATCGCCGGTTGCGGCGGTTCGGACGGTAAGTCCGGGAGCGGCGGCCAGGCCGCGGCGAAGTACGACATCTCGAAGGTCGGCGGCGCCAAGAGCAGCCTGCCGCCGGGTTACGACCCGATGGATCTGGAGGCGGACACCGTCACCCAGGAGAAGCTGGACGCGCCCGGTGTCGGCGCGCTCACCACCACGCCGCCATCGGTCGTCACTCCCACCGAGTGCGCGCCGCTGCTCAAGCCGCTCGCGCCGGCCGGCGTCGGCGCCAAGACCGCGGGCTTCATCGGCAGCAACCAGGAGGGCCACACCGTCATCGTGGTGGCGGCGGAAGCGGTCGGCACCGCAGGCGAACTCGGCCATGCGGGCTGTGATCAGTTCACCGTCGACTCGACCGACGGCGTCACCGCGACGGTCGAGCGCGTCCCCGGCCCCGACATCGCGGGCGCGAAGACCATGGGCGTGCAGGCGCACATCACCGCCAATGGCAAGGCCATCGAGGAAACCACCTACACCGCCGTCCTGGGGGACAAGACCGTCGCCGTCGTCCAGGCCGACGTCGACCCGCAGGTCGCCAAGGACCTGCTCGCCAAGGCGGTCGCGGCGATCAAGAGCTGATCGTCCGCCGGGCCACGCCGCGAACGTAACCGGGTGACGGCAAAACGCCCCGAATCTCGCCGTGACGTTGCATTCGCGACGCACAGCCGAGGAACGTGCGCCCTCGGCGCACTGTCAACGCGGGGCGGCGGCCTCGCGCGCCATGTGACGACGGCCTCCTGGCAAATCGCCCCATTCCGGCGACACGCGCCGGATGTGCCGCGCCCTGCGGGTGCGACAGGGGAGGATTTTGGGATGCAAGGGACAGTTGTGGTTTTTGTGACCAATGTGAACGACGAGGTCGGGTAGTCACATGCCGGACATCCTTGCAAAGCTCCGCCGGGGCAAAGCCGGCCCCGAAGAACCGCAGGCTCCGGACGAGAAGAACCCGAGCGACTCCACCGACGGCGGCAAAGAGTCGGGCAAAGACGCGGCCGCAGAGTCGACCGCCAAGCCCGCCGCACCCAAGCGGCAGGGCCCCCGGGCCCGGTTCGGGGCCTGGCTGAGCCGGCCGATGACGTCGTTCCACCTGGTCATCGCCTGCGCGGCACTGCTGATCACACTGGGCCTGACCATGGTGCTGTCGGCCTCGGGCGTGCACTCGTACGACGAGGACGGCTCGCCCTGGACCATCTTCGCCAAGCAGGTGCTCTGGACCGTCATCGGCCTCATCGCGTTCTACGTCGCGCTGCGGCTGCCCATCGCGTTCATGCGCCGGATGGCGCTGCCGGCGTTCATCGTCAGCCTCGTGCTGATCGCCCTGGTGCTGATCCCGGGCATCGGCCACCTGTCCAACGGCGCCCGCGGCTGGTTCGTCGTCGCCGGCTTCTCCATGCAGCCGTCCGAGCTGACCAAGATCGCCTTCGCGATCTGGGGCTCGCACCTGCTGGCGACCCGCCGCATGCAGCACGCCGGCTGGAAAGAGCTGCTGTTTCCGCTGGTCCCGGCGGCGGTGCTGGCGCTGGGCCTGATCGTCGCCGAGCCCGACCTCGGGCAGACGGTGTCGGTCAGCATCGTCCTGCTCGGCCTGCTCTGGTACGCCGGTCTGTCGCTGCGGATCTTCCTGAGCTCCCTGGTCCTGTGCATCGGTGCGGCGGCCATCATGGCGGTCTCCGCCGGCTACCGCTCCGACCGTGTGCGGGCCTGGCTGGACCCCGACTCGGACCTGCAGGGCATCGGCTACCAGTCGCGGCAGGCCAAGTACGCGCTGGCCAACGGCGGCATGTTCGGTGACGGGTTGGGGCAGGGCACCGCGAAGTTCAACTACCTGCCCAACGCGCACAACGACTTCATCTTCGCCATCATCGGCGAGGAGCTCGGCTTCATCGGCGCAGCGGGACTGTTGGCGCTGTTCGGCCTGTTCGCCTACACCGGCATGCGCATCGCGCGCCGGTCGGTCGACCCGTTCCTGCGGCTGCTGACGGCCACCACGACGCTGTGGGTGGTCGGCCAGGTGTTCATCAACGTCGGCTACGTGCTGGGTCTGTTGCCGGTCACGGGCATCCAGCTGCCGCTCATCTCCGCCGGTGGAACCGCAACGGCCACAACACTTCTGTTGATCGGTCTGATTGCCAATGCGGCGCGCCACGAACCCGAGGCGGTGGCCGCGCTGCGGGCCGGCCGCGACGACCGGATGAACCGGATCCTGCGGCTGCCGCCGCCGGTGCCGTATTCGCCGACCACCCTGGACTCGGCCCGGGACCGGCTGCGTGGCCGCGGCGACAAGCCGGTCCGCAAGCCCCCCGCCCGGCAGGCCAAACCCGCCAAGCCGGCAAAGCCCACGAAGTCTGCGCGACCCACTCGGCAGGCCACCAGGCAGGAGCCCCCGCCCCGGCAGCGCCGGACCGACGCCCCGCGGCGCACGCGACGCACCGAGGAACCGGACCGGCGGTCGGACCGCGCCCGCCGAAACCCCGTACCGGCCGACGGTGCCGGACGGCGTGCAAGGCAAAATGGTGACCTCAAGGGTCAACAAAGACGTGACCCGCGCCGGTCGGACCCGCGGGTCCGCACATTGGAAGGTCAGCGGTACGGGTGAGTGTGAGTTCGGGCCGGAGCGACGGGGGAAGCCACCGGGGCGAGCGGAGCGACGGGGCAGGCCCCCGCATCTCGGTGGTTCTGGCCGGAGGTGGCACCGCAGGTCACATCGAACCCGCGATGGCGGTCGCCGACGCACTCGTGGCGCTGCGGCCCGACGTCCGGATCACCGCCCTCGGCACGGCCCGCGGGCTGGAGACCCGGCTGGTCCCCGAACGTGGCTACGACCTCGAGCTGATCACGCCGGTTCCGTTGCCGCGCAAGCCTTCTGCTGACCTGGCGCGGCTGCCGCTGCGGGTCCGGGCCGCGGTCCGCGAGACCCGCGACGTGCTCGACGCCGTCCACGCCGACGTCGTCGTGGGATTCGGCGGCTACGTCTCGCTGCCCGCCTACCTCGCCGCCCGCGGCGGGGGACTGCGCCGCCGCCGCACCGTCCCGGTCGTGGTGCACGAGGCCAACGCCAGTGCGGGCTGGGCCAACAAGGTCGGTGCCCGCTCGGCGCGCCGGGTGCTGGCCGCGGTACCGGATTCGGGTCTCAAGGGCAGCGAGGTCGTCGGGATTCCGGTGCGCGAGTCGATCACCTCACTGGACCGGGCTGCGCTGCGCGCCGAGGCCCGCGAGTTCTTCGGTTTCGCCGACGACGCCCGCGTGCTCCTGGTGTTCGGCGGATCCCAGGGCGCGCAGTCGCTCAACCGTGCCGTGTCCGGCGCGGCGGAAAACCTCGCCGCACAAGGTGTTTCGGTGCTGCACGCCTACGGCCGCAAGAACACCCTCGAGCTGCCGGAACCGGCGCCGGGTGCCCCGCCGTATGTCGGGGTGCCGTACCTCGACCGCATGGATTTGGCTTATGCCGCGGCCGATCTGGCGATCTGCCGGTCCGGCGCCATGACCGTCGCCGAGGTCAGCGCCGTCGGTCTGCCCGCGGTCTACGTGCCGCTGCCGATCGGCAACGGCGAGCAACGACTCAACGCACTCCCGGTGGTCGACGCCGGCGGCGGCCTCCTGGTCGACGACGCCGAGCTGACCCCGGACTTCGTCACCGAACGGATCGGAAACTTGATGCGCGACACCGCCGCACTGGATCAGATGACGACGGCGGCCGCGCTGGCCGGCCACCGCGACGCGGCCCGGCGGGTGGCGCAGATCGCCCTGGACACCGCATTGGGTATCCGGTGACGGCGCGGGAGCTGCCACCCGAGCTGGCTCGGGTGCACATGGTCGGTATCGGCGGTGCCGGGATGTCCGGTATCGCCCGGATTCTGCTGGACCGCGGCGGCCAGGTGTCCGGCTCGGACGCCAAGGAGTCCCGTGGTGTCGCGGCGCTGCGGGCCCGCGGTGCCGAGATCCGGATCGGGCACGACGCGTCGTCGCTGGACATGCTGCCGGGCGGTCCGACCGTCGTGGTCAGCACGCACGCCGCCATCCCGAAGGACAACCCCGAGCTGGTGGAGGCCCACCGACGCGGCATCCCGGTGATCATGCGCCCCGTCGTGCTCGCCAAGCTGATGGCCGGCTACCGCTCGGTGCTGGTGACCGGCACGCACGGCAAGACCACGACGACGTCGATGGTCATTGTGGCGTTGCAGCACAGTGGTTTTGACCCGTCGTTCGCCGTCGGCGGCGACCTGGGCGAGGCCGGCACCAACGCGCACCACGGCAGCGGTGACTGTTTCGTCGCCGAGGCCGACGAGAGCGACGGTTCGCTGCTCGAATACACCCCTGATGTGGCGGTGGTGACCAACATCGAGGCCGATCACCTGGACCACTTCGGCAGCGTCGAGGCCTACACCGCGGTGTTCGACGACTTCGTGGCCCGGCTGCGTCCCGGTGGTGCGCTGGTGGTGTGTGCCGACGATCCGGGTGCCGAGGCGCTGGCACAGCGGTCGGCCGAGCGCGGCGTGCGCGTGCTGCGGTACGGCATGGGCAGTGCACAGCGCGCGGATCTGGAAGCGACGCTGCTGACCTGGCAGCAGCAGGGCACCGGCGGCGTGGCGGCCATCCAACTGGCGGGCGAGCCGCACCGCCGGGGCATGCGGCTGTCGGTGCCGGGCAAGCACATGGCGCTCAACGCGCTGGCCGCGCTGCTGGCGGCCCGGGAGGTCGGCGCCGATCCGGAGGCCGTGCTCGACGGTCTCACCGGGTTCGAAGGTGTGCGGCGCCGCTTCGAGGCGGTCGGAACCGCTTACGGCGTCCGGGTTTTCGACGACTACGCGCACCATCCCACCGAGGTCCGGGCGACGCTCGAGGCGTTGCGGGCCGTGGCCGGCACGTCGCGGTCCATCGTGGTGTTCCAGCCCCATTTGTATTCGCGGACACAGACTTTCGCGAAGGAATTCGGTCAGGCCCTGGATCGTGCCGACGAAGTGTTCGTCCTCGACGTGTATGCCGCACGGGAGGCCCCGCTGGCAGGCGTCAGCGGCGCGAGCATCGTCGAACACGTCTCGGCCCCGGTGCATTACGTGCCGGACTTCTCCGCGGTGGCCGACCAGGTGGCGGCCAAGGCCGGTCCCGGTGACGTCATCGTCACCATGGGTGCCGGCGACGTCACGCTGCTGGGTCGCGAGATTCTGACCGCACTCGAGGTCAAGGCCAACCGTGCCGCCCCGGGACGGCCCACGCCGTGACCGTGGAGGACGGCTCGGGGGAGCCGGCTACCGAACCTGTTGCGGCGCAGGACGATACGGTGCAGGGCGAGGTGGCGGCGGATGTGGCGCCGGACGCGGCGGCAGAAGCGCCCGCGGACGAGGCGGCGCCGGACGCCGCATCGGCCGATCCCGCGTCACCCGACTACGAAGGGCCCCGTCGCCGCGCCCGGCGCGAGCGGGAGGAACGCCGCATCGCGCTGGAGCGGGCCAGGGCACTGGAACAGGCGCGCCAGGAGGCCCGGCGCCGGGCGGCGGGCCTGTCCGACCAGCCCAAGGCGCCCACGCGCGGCGTCATCCGCGGCCTGAAGATGTTGTTGTGGTCGGCGGTGACGGCCGTCGTCGCCGTCACGCTGGGCCTGGTGCTGTACTTCACGCCGATCATGGCGGTCCGGCACACGGTGGTCACCGGCCTGGCGACCCTCACCGAGGACGAAGTGACGGCGGCGGCCGCGGTCAAACCGGACACGCCGCTGCTGCAGGTCAACACCGACGCGGTGGCCGAGCGGGTCGCCACGATCCGGCGGGTGGCCAGTGCCCGGGTGCAGCGGGAATACCCGTCGACGCTGCGGATCACGGTGGCCGAGCGGGTCCCGGTGGCGGCCAAGGAGTACCCGGACGGTCCGCACCTGTTCGACCGCGACGGCGTGGATTTCGCGACCGAGCCGCCGCCACAGGGACTGCCGTACCTCGACGCCGACAATCCCGGCCCGAAGGATCCGGCGACCCTGGCGGCCCTCGAGGTTCTGCTGTCGCTGCGTCCTGAGGTCTTCAGCCAGGTCGCGCGGGTGGGGGCGCCGTCGGTCGCCGCTGTCACGCTGACGCTCAACGACGGTCGTGAGGTCATCTGGGGGACCACCGACCGCACGGAGGAGAAGGCGCTCAAGCTGGGCGCGCTGCTCACGCAGCCGGGGCACACCTATGACGTGTCCAGTCCCGACCTGCCCACTGTGAAGTAGCTCATCGACTTCCAGCCTGTCGCCGCTGTTTCGCTCGCCAGGCCACCTATTTCCCCGTCGCTTCGCTCGCCCGGGCAGAAAAATCGCGTGAACTCTCGGCGCGCCTGCACGGCTGCGGCGCGGCCGCACCCTACCGTTCTGTTTGCGCGGAACAACTTGACATAACTCTAACCCTATGGTTGAGGTTTAGGGTTTTGATTCGAGAAGTTTTGCTCAGGACAAACCGAGCCAGGGAGGAAGACGTCAGATGACACCCCCGCATAACTACCTAGCCGTCATCAAGGTGATCGGTGTCGGCGGCGGCGGCGTCAACGCCGTCAACCGCATGATCGAACAGGGCCTTCGCGGCGTCGAGTTCATCGCGATCAACACCGACGCGCAGGCGCTGCTGCTCAGTGAGGCAGACGTCAAGCTCGACGTCGGCCGCGACTCGACCCGCGGCCTGGGTGCCGGCGCCGACCCCGAGGTGGGGCGCAAGGCCGCCGAGGACGCCAAGGACGAGATCGAAGAGCTGCTGCGCGGCGCCGACATGGTGTTCGTCACCGCCGGTGAGGGTGGTGGCACCGGTACCGGTGGCGCGCCCGTCGTCGCCGGCATCGCCCGCAAGCTCGGCGCGCTGACCGTCGGTGTGGTCACCCGCCCGTTCTCGTTCGAGGGTAAGCGGCGCTCGAACCAGGCCGAGTTGGGCATCCAGGCGCTGCGCGAGAGCTGCGACACCCTGATCGTCATCCCCAACGACCGCCTGCTGCAGATGGGCGACGCAGCCGTCTCGCTGATGGACGCGTTCCGCAGCGCCGACGAGGTGCTGCTCAACGGTGTGCAGGGCATCACCGACCTGATCACCACGCCCGGCCTGATCAACGTCGACTTCGCCGACGTCAAGGGCGTCATGAGCAGCGCCGGCACGGCGTTGATGGGTATCGGCTCGGCCCGCGGCGACGGTCGTGCGCTCAAGGCCGCCGAGATCGCCATCAACTCGCCGCTGCTGGAGGCCTCGATGGACGGCGCGCAGGGCGTGCTGATGTCGGTGGCCGGCGGTAGCGACCTGGGTCTGTTCGAGATCAACGAGGCCGCGTCGCTGGTGCAGGATGCCGCACACCCCGAGGCCAACATCATCTTCGGAACCGTCATCGACGATTCGCTGGGCGACGAGGTCCGGGTCACGGTCATCGCGGCGGGGTTCGACACCGCCGGTCAGAGCCGCAAGCCCGTCACCTCGGCAGTGCCGGGTGCGACGGCGACGCCGGCTGCTGCCGGTGGCGCGCACCGGGCGCAGACCTTCGGGGCGGCGAGCGCGGGCAAGCTCGGCGCCTTCAACGCCGACCCGGGCAGCGTCCCGGCGGCGACCAACGGTGTGACGGTGAGCGTCGGCGGCCGTGGCGACGACGATGACGACGTCGACGTGCCGCCGTTCATGAAGCACTGACAGTGACCGAGTGTTGCGGATACGCCGGATAAATTTGTCATCGTGACGTTCCGTATCCGCAGAGTGACTACGACGCGTGCGGGCGGGGTCTCGAAGGCCCCGTTCGACACGTTCAACTTGGGTGACCACGTCGGCGACGATCCAAAGGCCGTGGCGGCCAACCGGACTCGGCTGGCCGAGGCCATCGGGCACGGCCCGTTGGTATGGATGAACCAGGTGCACGGTGACCATGTCGAAGTTGTCGAGGGCCCTGGAACTGGAGCCGGGGGAGCCTACGACAACACCGACGCCCTGGTCACCGCGACGCCGCGGCTTCCGCTCGCGGTGATCACGGCCGACTGCGTGCCGGTCCTGTTGGGCGATGCCCGCGCCGGTGTGGTGGGCGCCGTGCATGCCGGACGAGTCGGCGCGCAGAAGGGCGTGGTGCTGCGCACGGTCGAGGCGATGCAGAAACTCGGCGCGCAGGTACAGGACCTTTCGGTCCTGCTCGGCCCGGCGGTCAGCGGGCGCAATTATGAGGTGCCCTACGAGATGGCCGACGACGTCGAGGCGGTGCTGCCGGGCAGCATCACCACGACCGCCCGCGGCACGGTGGGTCTGGACCTGCGGGCCGGCATCGCCAAGCAGTTGGCCGGCTTGGGCATCAAGGCCATCGACATCGACCCGCGCTGTACGGTCGACGATCCGAATCTGTTCAGCCACCGACGTGGCGCCCCGACCGGGCGGCTGGCGTCGGTGGTGTGGATGGAATGACCAGCGCGCCGCGCGAGGCCGAACTGGCCGCGTCGCTGGCCCGGATTCAGGCGCGAATCGACGCTGCCGCGGCAGCCGCCGGCCGGGATCGGGCCGACATCGAATTTCTTCCGGTGACCAAATTCTTTCCGGCGAGTGATGTTGTTGCGCTGTTCGGATTGGGCTGTCGGGCATTCGGTGAATCGCGGGAGCAGGAAGCGGCGGGCAAAGTCGCCGAGGTGTCGGGCGCCTTGTCGGACAAGAAATTGATCACAGCGCCGGGCGAATTGTTGGATGCGTCATCGAACATAGAGTCGAACAATGCAATTCGATGGCACATGATCGGCCGAATTCAACGCAACAAAGCGCGAGCCGTGGCGCGCTGGGCTGCGGTGGCGCATTCGGTCGACACCGCGCCGTTGATCGCGGCGCTGTCCCGCGGCGCCATCGAGGCGCTGGACCAGGGCCGCAGGTCCGAGCCGTTGCAGGTATATATCCAGGTCAGCCTCGACGGGGATCCGGCCCGCGGCGGCGTGCCGGTGGACCGGCCTGATCTGGTCGACGAGTTGTGCGCGGCCGCGCACACCGCTCCGGGGCTGGGTCTGGCTGGCTTGATGGCCATCCCGCCGCTGGCCAGCGAGGCCGAAGCGGAGTTTGCGCGGCTGGAGGCTGAATTGCTCAGGGTCCAAACGCAATACCCCCACCGGCTGGGGCTGTCCGCGGGCATGTCGAACGACCTGGAAATTGCGGTGCGACACGGGTCAACGTGTGTGCGTGTCGGTACCGCGCTAATGGGACCGCGTCCTCTAACGTCACCATGAGTAGTCACTCCAGTCACACTTACATCACAGTCACCAGACACCACATTCTTAGCTAGGGGCATCCGATGAGCACACTGCACAAGGTCAAGGCCTACTTCGGTATGGCGCCGATGGACGACTATGACGACGAGTACTACGACGACGAAGACCGTCCATCGCGCGCCTACCAGGCGCCGCGCCGCCCCCGTGACGAGCGTTTCGAGGACGAGGACTACGGCCGTGGTGAGCCGCGCGGCTACGACCGCGAATACGAAAGCGCCCCCATGGGTTACCGCGGTGGCTACGACGAGATGCCGGCTCGCGGCCCGCGCGAGTTCGAGCGCCCGCGCTTCAACACCCTGCGTGGTGCCACCCGTGGCGCCGTCGCCATGGAGCCCCGCCGCATGGCCGAGCTGTTCGAGGCCGGCAGCGCCCTGGCCAAGATCACGACCCTGCGCCCCAAGGACTACAGCGAGGCCCGCACCATCGGTGAGCGCTTCCGCGACGGCACCCCGGTGATCATGGACCTGGTGTCGATGGACAACGCCGACGCCAAGCGCCTCGTCGACTTCGCCGCCGGCCTGGCCTTCGCGCTGCGCGGCTCGTTCGACAAGGTCGCCACCAAGGTGTTCCTGCTGTCGCCGGCCGACGTCGACGTCAGCGCCGAAGAGCGTCGCCGGATCGCCGAGGCGGGCTTCTACAGCTACCAGTAATACCTACGCAGCTCCACGCAAGACCCCTTCGGCCCCCGGCCGGAGGGGTCTGCGTTAGGTAGGCTCGCTCTCAAGCGCCGACAGCAGTCGGCGCTTTTCCCGCGCTAGTGAGGTCTGTTGCATTGACCCTGTTCTTCGACATTCTGGGTTTTGCGCTGTTCGTCTTCTGGCTGCTGTTGATCGCCCGCGTGGTGGTGGAGTTCATCCGCGGATTCAGCCGGGACTGGCAGCCGAGGGGACTGACCGTGGTGATCCTCGAGGCGATCATGACGGTGACCGATCCTCCGGTGAAGCTGTTGCGGCGCTTGATCCCTCCGCTGACCATCGGGCCGGTCCGGGTCGACCTGTCCATCGTGGTGCTGCTCATGGTGGTGTTCATCGGCATGCGGCTGTCGTTCGATCAGGTCGGGGCCTGAGCGCGACGTTCCTCTGACCTGCAGAAGCGCATTAATTACATTTATGTAATTAATGCGCTTCTTTCGTTTTGGTCAATTCGCGCCGAACGTCGGGCTGCGTTGCCGAATTCCAATGAAACATTGAAATTCGTTCTTAATTCCGGACCTCGCCTGCAACCGACGGGTCTGCTGTGACAGGATGGACGCCAGTTACTCCACGATCGCTCTACACTTTGATCGCTCTACACTTTGACACCGATTGACGGTCCAGACTGCAAGGGGGCAGAAGATGCCGCTAACTCCGGCTGACGTCCACAACGTCGCATTCAGCAAGCCGCCGATTGGCAAGCGCGGTTATAACGAGGATGAGGTCGATGCGTTCCTCGATCTCGTCGAGACCGAGCTGACCCGGCTGATCGAAGAGAACAGTGATCTGCGGCAGCGGGTCGCCGAACTCGACGCCGAGCTCCAGTCCGCCCGCACCGGCCAGCCGGTCGCGGCTCCGGTCTACACCCCGCCTGCGCCCGCACCGGAGCCCGAGCCCGTCGCGGCGCCCGCGCCGGTGGCCGCTCCCGTCGCCGCGCCGGTCGGCGAGGACCACCACGTCCGCGCGGCCAAGGTGCTGAGCCTGGCCCAGGACACCGCCGACCGTCTCACCGGTTCGGCCAAGGCCGAGGCCGACAAGACCCTCGCCGACGCCCGCGCCCAGGCCGACGCTCTGGTCAGTGATGCCAAGCGCACCGCCGAGACCACGGTCGCCGATGCCAAGGCGCGCGCCGAGGCCATGCTGGCCGACGCGCAGACCCGTTCGGAGGCCCAGCTGCGTCAGGCCCAGGACAAGGCCGACGCCCTGCAGGCCGACGCCGAGCGCAAGCACACCGAGATCATGGGCAACATCAACCAGCAGCGCACGGTGCTGGAAGGCCGCCTCGAGCAGCTGCGCACGTTCGAGCGCGAGTACCGCACCCGCCTCAAGACCTACCTGGAGTCGCAGCTCGAAGAGCTCGGCCAGCGTGGTTCTGCCGCACCGGCGGATTCGGCGGCCGGTGGCGAGGGTGCTGGCTTCGGCCAGTTCAACCGGGGCAACAGCTGACGGCTGACCAATGCTGATCATTGCCCTGGTCCTTGCCCTCATCGGGCTGACCGCACTGGTGACCGCGATTGTCACGAGCAATGAGCTGATCGCCTGGGTGTGTATCGGCGCCAGCGTCATCGGGGTGCTGCTGCTCATCGTCGACGCGCTGCGGGAGCGCTCGCGCGGCGGTGCGGCGGCCGACTCCGTCCCCGATGTCGACGACGCGCTGGCCACCGAGGCCGGCGAAGAAGACGCGGCGGAAGAAGAAGCGGCCGCGGAGCCTGTCGAGGACTACCCGGCTGACGAGCCCGAAACGGTTGTGGCCGAGAAGGTTTCGGAAGACGAGCCCGAAGCCGAGGCGTCTGACGAGCCCGAAGCGGCCGAGGCCGAAAGCTCCGAGGCCGACGAGCACGACGAGCCCGAGGCCGAAGCGGCGACCTCCGAGGCCGACGCGGTTTCGGAGGAGTCCGAGGCCGACGACGCTGCCGAGGAAACCGACGAGCCTGAGACCGCCGGCGAGACCGAATCCGAGGAAGCCGAAGGTACCGAAGAAGCCAAGGCGGACGAGGACGAGGCCAAGAAGGCCTGAGCCCGGCGCTCCCAATTTCATACTGAGGCCACCGCCGCGACGGATTCCCGTCGCGGCGGTGCCTTTTTTCGTTGACCGAGCCGGAGAAGTACTTGGCTTCAATCGCCAGGCACGGTGAGCTGTCGTGATCGAGGCCATGTACTAGTCCTGGCCGTCAGACGTCCCTGACTTCAATAACCGCCGCGAATCGCCGCCACGAGTGAATTCACGTACTCCTCGGCCTCCTCCGCCAGGATCGGCCGCCTGATCGGCACCGCCGTCGGCAGCCAGGCGTCCACCCGGGCGTTCGCGCCCACATTTCGTGCTTGTTGCGGTGAGACGACGGCTGTGAATCACGCGGGTCACTCGAGCCCGCGTGGGCGAATGAGCCCCTATTGACTTTGCTGACACCGAAGGGCAACAGCTGCGGCATCGCGCCCCCGTACATATGTAGCCAACCAATTTCCTACCTGGGAGGCCTGGAGGCACTGTGAGTCTGTTGAGTCGAAACCGCGACATCGAGCACTGGGATGCTGAGGATGTTGCTGCGTGGGACGCGGGCAACAAGAACATCGCCAAGCGGAACCTGATCTGGTCGATCTTCGCCGAGCACGTCGGCTTCTCGGTGTGGAGCATCTGGTCGGTGATGGTCTTGTTCATGCCGCAGGCCGTCTACGGCATCGATGCGCTGGGCAAGTTCGTCCTCGGCGCCGTCCCGATCGCGGTGGGCGCGTTCATGCGCATTCCGTACACCATCGGACCGGCCAAGTTCGGTGGCCGTAACTTCACGATCTTCAGCGCCCTGATGCTGGCCATCCCGTGTGCGCTGACCATGTACTTCATGATGCATCCGGGGACGTCGTACACGACGTTCCTGATCGTCGCCGCGGTCGCCGGTTTCGGTGGCGGCAACTTCGCGTCGTCGATGACGAACATCAACGCCTTCTACCCGCAGCGACTCAAGGGCTGGGCGCTGGGCCTGAACGCCGGCGGCGGCAATATCGGTGTGCCGGTCATCCAGATCATCGGTTTGGTCGTCATCGCGACGCTCGGCAACCGTCGTCCCGAGGTCGTCTGCGCCATCTATCTGGTGTTGCTGGCCGCCGCTGCGCTCGGTGCCGCGCTGTTCATGGACAACATCCAGGGGCAGAAGTCGAACCTCTCGGCGATGGTCGAGGCCATGAAGTTCCGCAATTCGTGGGTGATGTGCTTCCTCTACATCGGCACCTTCGGTTCGTTCATCGGGTTCAGCTTCGCGTTCACCCAGATTCTGAACATCAACTTCACCGCACAGGACGTCGCGCCGCTGCTGGAGAAGTACCACGTCGCGTCGGTGGCCAAGCTGCCGAAGGAAGCCGCCAAGGAGCTGGCCAAGGCCAACTTCGACGCCTCCATCCACACCGCGTGGATCGCCTTCCTGGGCCCGCTGCTTGGCTCGATCTCGCGTCCGTTCGGCGGCAAGCTGGCAGACAAGATCGGTGGCGGCAAGATCACGCTGTACACATTCACCGCGATGACGATCGTCACCGCTGTCCTGGTGAGCACCGGCATGTGGGACGACGCCACCAAGGGCGCGGCGACCGGCGCCCAGATGGCCGTCTACATCACGGCGTTCATGGTGTTGTTCATCCTGACCGGCCTCGGCAATGGGTCGACCTACAAGATGATCCCGTCGATCTTCGAAGCCAAGGCGCAGAGCAAGGACGAGCTGAGTGCCGCGGAGAAGACCCTGTGGTCGCGCAGCATGTCCGGCGCACTGATCGGCTTCGCCGGTGCGGTCGGCGCGTTCGGTGGCGTGCTCGTCAACGTCGTGCTCCGGGCGTCCTACGCCGGGCCGGCCCACTCGGCGACCACCGCGTTCTGGGTGTTCCTCGCCTTCTACGTGGTGTGCGGTGTCGTCACCTGGTTCGTGTTCCTGCGCCAGCCGCATCTGCGCGCGGCGACGGGCGAGCACGTCGGCCGGGATTTCGTTCCGGCAACGTAGCCGGAAGTTCGCCGAAATGCCCCGCGGGAGTTTCCCGCGGGGCATCTCTCTGTTCGGGTCCAGCGCGTTTGTGATCCAGATAACTGGTCCAACCAGTTGACCACTTGTCGCGGTGGCCCCGATCATTGACCCCATGGACATCGCACCCGTCACGCGGTCCGCGGTCAGTGACTCGGTCTTCGCGCACCTCGTCGACGAGATCCTGTCCGGCCGTGCCGCGGTCGACGACGCATTGCCGTCCGAGCGCGAGCTGGCCCTCGCTTTCGCGGTGAACCGGCACGCCATCAGGGAAGCGCTCAAGCGGCTGCAGCAGGCCCGGCTGGTACGCATCAGCCACGGCGGCAAGACCCGGGTCCAGGACTGGCGGCAGACGGCCGGCCTGGACGTCCTCAGCGCCCTCGCCGCCACCGGCGCCGTGCCGGCGCTGCAGATCGCCCGCGACATCATGGTGATGCGCCGCTCTGTCGGGGCCGATGCGGCCCGGCTGTGCGCGAGGAACGCCTCCGGCGAACAGCTGACGACCATCGCAGATGCCGCTGCGGCCTACCCGGCGCAGCACACCGACGAATCGATCGCCGCTGACCTGACGTTCTGGACCGTGATCGTCGACGGCAGCGGCAACCTGGCCTACCGGCTGGCGCTGAACACGCTGGTCGCGGCATTCGCCGACATCGGCTTCGGCTCGATCGCCGACCTCGGTACGTCCGCCGAACTGGCCGACCGCGACGCCCACATCACGCTGGCCGAGCACCTCGTCGCGCGCGACGCCGACGCTGCTCACCGCGTGGCCGACGACCTGCTGGGCCGGGTCGTCGAAATCCTTTCCGCTCAGCAGTAGGAGTCATTGCCCATGTTCGATCTGATCCTGCACGCCGTGCCGGTGTTCGTGCTCTGTCTGGTGCTCGAGGCGCTGTCCTTCCGCTTCCTGCCGGACGACGACGAGGTCGGCTACGAATTCCGGGATTCCCGAACGAGTCTCACGATGGGCATCGGCAACGTCATCGTCAACATCGGGTGGAAACTGGTGGTCCTGGCGGCGCTCAGCGCGGCCTATCTGGTCGCGCCGGTGCATCTTCCCGCCGACAATCCGCTGACCTGGATCGCGCTCTTCGTCGCCGACGACTTCGTCTACTACTGGTATCACCGCACCCACCACACGATCCGGGTGTTCTGGGCCAGCCACGTCGTGCACCACTCCAGCGAGCACTACAACCTGTCGACGGCACTGCGGCAGACCTGGACGCCGTTCACGGCGCTGCCGTTCTGGCTGCCCTTGGCGTTCCTCGGCTTCTCGCCGTGGATGATCCTGCTGCAGCAGTCGGTCAGCCTCCTCTACCAGTTCTTCATCCACACCGAACGGGTCGGCAAGCTTTGGCGGCCCATCGAATTCGTGATGAACACGCCGTCGCACCATCGGGTGCACCACGGCTCCAACGACCAGTACCTGGACACCAACTACGGTGGCATCCTGATCATCTGGGACCGGCTGTTCGGCAGTTTCCGGCCGGAGGGCGAGCGCGTGGTCTACGGTCTGACCAAGAACATCAAGACCTTCAATCCGCTACGGGTTGCCACGCACGAATACACCGCCATCTGGCAGGATGTGCGAACGGCGAAGACGTGGAAGCAGCGCTTCGGCCACACGTTCCGCGGACCGGGCTGGTCGCCCGACAGTGCGTAACGCAGCTCACAGATTTCCGGCAGGTTTCCATCATGATTCCGGCATGAAACATGTTGCGCACCAGGCCCTGACGGCCAGGTGAGCTCGGGTTGACGCGCAGTACATAGTCGCGCAACGGATGCGGCATCGGCGGCCCGTAGAACTGTTTCGAACAGCTACGAGCCAAGGGGATTCGTGACCACTGCAGGACCGCACACGACACGTACTGCGTGCTCATACTGCGGTGTCGGTTGCGGTATTTCGGTCGAAACCCGCACCGACGCCGGTACCGGGCTGCCTGTGATCGCACGCGTATCCGGGGACCGCTTGCACCCCACCAACTTCGGACGGCTGTGCACCAAGGGCGCCACGCACGCCGACTTGATGCATGCCGACGACGGCCGGCTCACCACCGCGTTGGTGCGGCGCAATGGCGAGATGGTCAGCGTCGCCACCGACGACGCCACCGCCGAAGCCGGGTGCCGGCTGCGGGCCATCATCGACGAACACGGTCCCGACGCTGTGGCGCTGTACGTTTCGGGGCAGATGACCATCGAGGCCCAGTACCTGGCCAACAAGCTGGCCAAGGGCTTCATCCGCACCGTGCACATCGAGTCCAACTCCCGGCTGTGCATGGCGAGCGCCGGGACCGGATTCAAGCAGTCGCTCGGTGCCGACGGCCCGCCCGGGTCATACACCGATTTCGATTCGGCCGACCTGTTTTTCGTGATCGGCGCCAACATGGCCGACTGCCACCCGATCCTGTTCCTGCGCATGGCGGACCGGATCGCCAAGGGCGCCAAGCTGATCGTCGTCGACCCGCGCCGCACCGCGACCGCCGACAAGGCCGATCTGTTCCTGCAGATCAAACCCGGCACCGACCTGGCGCTGCTCAACGGCCTGCTGCACCTCCTGGTCGAAAGTGGTGCGATCGACCACGAATTCATCGCCGAGCACACCGAGGGCTGGGAGACCATGCCCGCGTTCCTCGCCGACTATGCGCCGGCGAAGGTCGCCGAGAGCACCGGCATCCCCGAAGCCGACATCCGCCGCGCCGCCGCGATGATCGCGGAGGCAGGGGAGTGGATGTCGTGCTGGACCATGGGTTTGAACCAGAGCACGCACGGCACCTGGAACACCAACGCCATCTGCAACCTGCACCTGGCCACCGGCGCCATCTGCCGCACCGGCAGCGGCCCGATGTCCCTGACCGGCCAGCCCAACGCCATGGGCGGCCGCGAAATGGGTTACATGGGACCGGGTCTGCCCGGGCAGCGTGCGGTGACGTCGGCCGACGACCGGGCCTTCGTCGAAGAGCAGTGGGAGCTGGAACCGGGCACCATCCGCACCGACGTCGGCCCCGGCACCATCGAGATGTTCCGGCAGCTGGGCACCGGTGACATCAAGGCCGTCTGGATCATCTGCACCAATCCCGTTGCCTCCGTGGCCAATCGGCAGACCGTGATCGACGGCCTGCGGGCCGCCGAGCTGGTCATCACCCAGGACACCTACCAGGACACCGCGACCAACGCCTACGCCGACATCGTGCTGCCCGCGACGCTGTGGGCCGAGGCCGACGGCGTCATGATCAACTCCGAGCGCAACCTGACCCTGTTGCAGCAGAGCATCCCCGCCGCCGGAGAAGCGCGGCCCGACTGGGAACTGATCTGCAATGTCGCCCGGCACATGGGCTTCGGCGACGATTTCGAGTACAAGTCCAGCGAGGACGTGTTCGCCGAAATCCGTCAGTTCACCAACCGCCGGACGGGCTACGACCTCAGCGGCGTGACGTACGAGCGACTGCGGGAGACCCCACTGCAGTGGCCGTGCCCGCCGGACAGTGGCGACCGGAACCCGATCCGTTATCTCAACGACGGCGTGAGCCAGGACCTGTTCGTCGGTGCGGACGGGCACCGGCCGCGGCTGGTGTTCCCGACTCCCTCACGCCGGGCGGTGTTTCACGCACGCCCGCACCTGGACGCCAGGGAACTGCCCGACGACGAATTCCCGTTGGTACTGAACACCGGTCGGCTGCAGCACCAGTGGCACACCATGACCAAGACGGGCAAGGTCGAGAAGCTCAACAAGCTGACCGGGAAGCCGTTCATCGAGATTCATCCCACCGACGCGACTGACCTCGGGATTGCCGACGGTGCGTCCGTCGAGGTTTCGTCGCGCCGCGGCACGGCGGTCCTGCCGGCCGTCCTGACCGACCGGGTGCGGCCGGGGAACTGCTTCGCGCCGTTCCACTGGAACGACCAGCAGGGTGACCAGGTCACGATCAACGCCGTCACCAACGATGCGGTGGACCCTGATTCGCTGCAGCCCGAATTCAAGGTGTGCGCGGTGCGATTGGCGCCGGTCGTGACCGAGGCCGTTGTCGAGCCCCTCGCCGCACTCACCGGTGCCGGCACCCACCCGCTGGCCACCGCGCTCGGCCTGGCCGAACCTCCAGCGCTCAGCGACACCGAAAAGGTCTACCTGTCCGGCTTTTTCAGTGGCGTCGAGCAATCCACCGGGGTCCCGGTGCTGCCCGCGTCGGCGCCCGTCAGCTCCATGGTGCGGCTGTGGGTCGACGGGGCGCTGGCCGGAGCACACAGCGTCGCGGGTCCGGTGCCCGCCCTCGATGTCCCACCGGAGCCCGCGGGACCGTTGGTGCTGTGGGCCTCGCAGACCGGCACCGCGGAGGAGTTCGCCGCCGGACTGGCCGCGAAGATCGCCGGGGCCCGGCTGCAGGTTCTCGACGACACTGCGCTGGACGAGCTCGCCGCCGCGGGCGAAGTCCTGGTCGTGACAAGCACTTTCGGGGACGGCGGGCCGCCCGACAACGGCGCCGATTTCTGGGCTCGCTTGAGCGCCGCCGATGCGCCGGATCTCTCCGGGGTGCGGTACTCCGTACTCGGAATCGGCGACCGGGCGTACGAGAACTTCTGCGGCTACGCCAAATCCCTGGACGGCCGCTTCGCCGAACTCGGGGCCACGGCGCTGCTGGACCGCGCGGACTGCGAGGCGTACGACGACGAGCCGCTTGCGCACTGGTCCGATGCGGTCGTCGAGTTGGCCGCGGCAGCACCGCAGGTGCCGACCGCGCCGGCCAAACCCGCCAGGCCCGCCGCACCCGCCAAACCTGCCGCACCTGCCAAGCCGTTCACCCGCAACAACCCGCTGCCGGTCCCGTTGTGCCGCAACACTGTGCTGACCAAGGGTGGCATGAAGGAAGTGCGGCAGATCGGCTTCGACCTGTCCGGGCACGACGTCAGCTATGGCGTCGGCGACGCGCTCGGAGTGGTGGTGGCCAACTGCCCGGAGACCGTCTCGGCGTGGCTGACGGCAACCGGCCTCTCCGGTGACGAGGTCATCGAGATCGACGGCGGCGAAACCGCGCTTCGCGATGCCCTGACCACGTCATATGACATCTGCAAGGTGTCGCCGAACCTGATCGACTTCGTGGCCGAACGCAGCCGCGCCAAGATTCTGCGGGCGCCCCGGGGGGAACGCGACCGCTGGCTGGACGGCCGCACCGGCCTGGACCTCGTCGAAGAGTTCACGGTCCGCGCGGAACCCGAGGAGTGGCGAGATGCGTTGGTGCGCCTGGCGCCACGCTCGTACTCGATCTCGTCCAGCCCGCTGGTGAGTCCCGACGAGGTCCAACTGACTGTGTCGGTCGTCCGTTACGCGGGCGCCCGCGGCGGCACCCGGCACGGCGTCGCATCCACCTATCTAGCCGACCGAGCGCAGACGGTGCCGGTGTTCCTGCAGCCGGCACCGCATTTCCGGCCGCCCGAGGATGCGCTGACCCCGATGATCATGGTCGGTCCCGGCACGGGCATCGCACCGTTCCGCGGCTTCCTGCACGAGCGTCGGGCACTGGGGCACACCGGCCGCAACTGGCTGTTCTTCGGCGACCAGCACCGGGCCGAAAACTATTACTACCAAGACGAATTGGAGGCCTTCGCTGCCGACGGTCTGCTGACCCGGCTGGACACCGCGTTCTCCCGGGACCAGGCGCGCCGCGTGTACGTGCAGCACCGGATGCGCGAGCGCGGCGAGATTCTGTGGCGCTGGCTCGAGGACGGCGCGCACTTCTACGTCTGCGGCGACGCGACGCGGATGGCCAAGGACGTCGACGCGGCGCTCACCAACATCATCAGGACCCACGGCGGCATGTCCGAATCGGCGGCGCACGACTACAAGCGTGAGCTGATCGCCGACAAGCGCTACGTCCGCGACGTCTACTGATCGGCGTGCCGGGCCAGGCGGTCCGGCGGTACCGCTGCACACCCGGCGGTTTCGGGGTTGACTGGAGCTTGCCGGGAAGGAGCGATGTCGATGGTCTTGGATTCGGACGCAGCGTCAGGTCCTTCTGCCGCGGTGCCGCCGCGCGGCCCTGCCCGCCACATCCGGCTGACGTCGCACAGCGGCGCGGCCGACGCCCTGGCGATCCACTGGGGTGCAGCGACCGCCGCTGAGCGCGGCCCGCTGATCGGTACCACGACCACGCGCGCGCACCGCAACGTGATCGGCACCCACAGCGGCTCCTACAGCGTCTACCGGGCATTGGCGGTGGCGGCGGGGGCGCTGTCGCCCGAGCACCGCGCCGACCTGACCAACACCGCGCCCACCGATGTGGTCGGCCCGTACCCACAGTGGGCCGACCCCGGGGCGATCGTGAGTCTGGACCCGTGGGGCGCCATGGTCGCGGAGGCGTTCCCCGCCGAACTGGCCGCCGGCTACGACATCCGGCCGACCATCGCCATCACCAAGGCCCACGTGATGCTGCCGGAGGTCGCCGAGGCGATCGTCAAGGGCCGGCTCCGCCCCGACGGCCGGGTACTGCTGGACAATGGCGCCGCGCTGGTGACCAAGGCGGCCGTCGAGCCCGTCTGGTTCCTCCCCGGGATCGCCGCGCGATTCGGTTGCAGCGAAACGGAACTGCGCCGCGTGCTGTTCGAGGAGACCGGCGGCATGTACCCCGAACTCGTCACGCGCGGCGACCTCGAGGTCTTCCTGCCACCCATCGGCGGGCAGACCGTCTACATCTTCGGCGAGGCCCGCGATCTCGCCGACCCCAGCGTGGAGTTGACCGCCCGCGTGCACGACGAGTGCAACGGATCCGACGTTTTCGGCTCCGACATCTGTACGTGCCGGCCGTATCTCACGCATGCCATCGAGGAGTGCATCCAGGGTGCGCAGCGCGGCGGGGTAGGGCTGGTGGCCTATTCACGCAAGGAAGGTCGCGCGCTCGGTGAGGTCACCAAGTTCCTGGTGTACAACGCGCGCAAGCGTCAGGTCGGCGGCGACACCGCCGACCAGTACTTCGCCCGCACGGAATGCGTTGCCGGAGTGCAGGATATGCGATTCCAGGAGCTCATGCCCGACGTGCTGCACTGGCTGGGTATCCGCAAGATTCATCGCCTGGTGTCGATGAGCAACATGAAGTACGACGCCATCACCGGGTCGGGTATCGAGGTCGTCGAACGCGTGAACATCCCCGACGACCTGATCCCGGCCGATGCCCGCGTCGAGATCGACGCCAAGACAGCCGCGGGTTACTTCACCCCCGGACCGGTGCCCGACGCCGACGAACTCAAGATCGCCAAGGGCCGCGGACTCACGTCATGACGATCAGCACCGGCACTGGCACCGACAGCGCCGTCGCGGTCGGCATCCTGCGCAGCACAGGCGCCGTCCGCGAACGCGCCGAGTTCCTGCTGTGCCGGGCACGCGCGGGGGAGTCCCGCTGGTTCGTGGTCGATGACGACGCACTGGCGCAGGCCGCTGACCTCGTCGCCGACGTCACCCGCACGCGCTACCCGGATTTGGCGATCCCGTACCACAGCCGCTGGCGCCATTTCGAGGCCGGCGGCGTCGACCGCACCGCCGACCTGCGCGCCCGGCTGGCCGGGTTGGATGCCGCCGCTCAGGCCCGCGCCATGATCGACCTGGCCGTGGTCAGTGTGCTGCTCGACGCCGGTGCGGGTCCCGACTGGGGCTACACGGAACCGATTACCGGTCAACGCTTCACGCGGTCCGAAGGCCTCGGGGTGGCCAGTTGGCATGCCTTCGCCGACGGGCTGTTCTCCAGTGACCCGGCCCAGCCCTGGCAGGTCGACGCCGCGGCACTGCGCGCCATCGACGACGCCGCCCTCGGCCGGGCATTTCAGGCCGCGCCGGACAATCCACTGGTCGGGCTCAGCGGCCGGGTGCAGCTGCTGCGGCGGCTCGGTGCCGCGCTCGACGATCGTCCTGAGGTCTTCGGCCCGCAGGGGCGTCCCGGCGGCCTGTTCGACGTGCTGGCCGGCCCGGAAGTCCACGCGCACGACATCCTGGTGCGGCTGTTGGGCACCCTTTCCGGAGTCTGGCTGGCCGACAACGACATTGGCGGCATCCCGCTCGGTGACTGCTGGCCGCACCCGGCAGTGCCGGGACCGGGGCTGTCGCGTGGGTGGATGCCGTTCCACAAGCTGTCGCAGTGGCTGACCTACTCACTACTGGAGCCGTTCGAATGGGCCGGCGTGCCGGTCACCGGGCTGGACGCGCTCACCGGCCTGCCCGAATACCGCAACGGCGGCCTGCTGCTCGATACCGGTGTTCTGCGCCTGCGGGATCCGTCGGCCGCGGACCGAACCTGGTCGGTGGCCGACGAATTGGTCGTCGAATGGCGAGCACTGACCGTCGCACTGCTGGACGAGCTTGCGCCGCTGGTGCGCACCGCGCTCGGCCTCGATTCCGCGGCGCTGCCGCTGGCCTGTGTTCTGGAGGGTGGTACCTGGGCAGCCGGGCGCACCCTGGCGCAGCAGCTGCGGGCCGGCAACCCGCCGCTGTCCATCAGCAGTGACGGCACGGTTTTCTAGGAGGGCGCCATGGGTAACCTGCATCTCGTCGACCATCCGCTGGTTCAGCACAAGCTGACGCTGATGCGACAGAAAGACGTGTCCACCAAGGGCTTTCGTGCGCTGCTGAACGAGATTTCCGCGCTGATGACCTACGAGGTGCTGCGCGACATCCCCATGCACGAGATCGAGATCGACACACCGCTGGAGTCCACCACCGGCATGGTGATCGACGGCAAGAAGCTCGTCTTCGCCTCGATCCTGCGGGCGGGCAGCGGCATCCTGGACGGCATGCTCAGCGTCGTTCCCGGCGCGCGCATCGGCCACATCGGGCTGTACCGGGACCCGAAAACCCATGTCGCCGTGGAGTATTACTTCAAGATGCCGAGCGATTTGCACGAGCGCGACATCGTGGTGTGCGATCCGATGCTCGCCACCGGAAACTCGGCCGTGGCCGCGATCGACCGGCTCAAGGAGTACCGGCCGCGCTCCATCAAGTTCGTCTGTCTGCTGACCTGTCCCGAGGGCGTCGCGGCCATGCAGGCGGCCCACCCCGAGGTCCCGATCTACACGGCGGCGCTGGACCGGCAGCTCGACGAGCACGGCTACATCGTGCCGGGCCTCGGCGACGCCGGCGACCGCATCTTCGGCACCAAGTAGCCATGCACAACCCGAACAGGCGGACCGTGCTACGCGGCGCCGGGATCGTCCTCGGCGCGTCGGCGGCGGCCGGCGCCGTGGGCCCGGCCCACGCCCAACCCGATCCCGGCCCGCAAGACCTGGCCCTGCTCCGGCGCACGTTCGTGCTGGCCGAGCAGGCGCGCGAGGCCGGCGGCGCCCCCTACGGCGCCCTGGTTGCCGATGCCGCCGGCAACGTGGTGGCCGCGCACGGCAACACGTCGTCGGTCGACGGCGGTGATCCGACCGACCACGCCGAGATGGTCACCGTCCGCAGCGCGTGGCGCGCGCTCGGCGACGACGGCATGAAGCCGGCGACGCTGTACGCCAGCACCGAGCCGTGCACGATGTGTGCGGGCGGCGCCTTCTGGAGCGGCATCGGCCGGGTGGTGTACGGCATGTCCAACACCCGGCTGCTCCAATTCACCGGCGGCGACCCGAGGAACGCGGGCTACGCACTGCCGTGCCGCGACATCCTGCTGCACGGCTACCGCCCGATCGCCGTCATCGGGCCATTATTGGAAGACGAAGCGGCACAAGCACATCAGGGCTACTGGCGCTGACGTCCCTGGCCGCGGCGCCTCACGACGACAGCGCGTCGAACAACGCACACAACGGCGCCGGACTGTGGGCGCGGCGAACTGACTGCAGTCCGCGCACGCAACTTGGTGGAACCTGTTGGCGGGCAGTGCCACGCAGATCACAGATGCCAACTCAAATACTTACATCATGTCAGTGACACCGCGTAATTAAAGGCGTAGACTCGCCCGTAGAAGGGGCCGCGCCTGCGGCCCTAGGGAATCGAACACGAATCGATTTCTTGTTTTGTCATCCGCCTTCCGGTACGGGCGTCAATCGAGGAGACAGGCATGGAGTATTTGTTCGACACCGGGTGGGTCGCTCGACCCGAGGTGACCGCGCCTTCGTTGGAGGGTGAAATCCGTTGCGACATCGCCATTATCGGTGGTGGTTTGGGCGGCATGGCGGCTGGGCTCCGGCTGGCCGAGAGGGGCGCCGACGTCGTGGTGCTGGAGGCCGGAATCTGCGGGTGGGGTGCCAGCACTCGTAACGGCGGGCACCTCTCGGATGCTCTCTCCGGCGATCCACGCATGTTGGGCGCGCTGTATCCGCGTCGCCTTCCCGGGATTGTCCGCTTCGCCGAATCGGCCATGGAGTATGCCGACGAGCTGATCGAGCGGTTGGGGATCGAGTGCGACTACCAGCGCACCGGCAACGTCGCCATGGTGAGTTCGTCGGCGCGCGAGGTTCGCAGTGCCAAGCAAGCCGCCAAAGTTCTCCGATCCGCGGGGTCCAAGGCTGAGTACGTCGATGCCCGCGAGTTCGGTTTGCCGCACGGGTTCCTGGGCGGCATTTTCGAGCCGGGCGGAGGTTTGGTGAATCCCGGCAAGTACACGCTCGGTGTTCGTGACGCGCTGCTGGCATCTGGGGCCAGAGTATTCGAGCACACACCGGTACTCTCGGTTGATTCCAGTGGCAATGGCCTCGTCATCAGCGTGCCCGACGGCAAAATCAGGGCAGAGCGGGCCCTGTTGACCACGAACGCCTACTCCACGGACCTGGCCTTCGCCCCGCCTCGTCTCGCCACGCCCTTGTGGGTGACGGTTTTCGAAACCGAACCCATCGATCCTGAACGTATCGCGGACACAGGCTGGACGAGCGGTGCGGGCTTCACCACCAACAACATGGTGGTGTCGAACTTCCGGCCGACGCCGCACAACACCATCGTGTGCGGCACCCGACAGGTCCAGTCCGCGCAGGGGCCGCTGGGGGTGCGCTCGCCGGAACCGGTGATCGTGAAAGACCTGCTGCGCGGCTTCCGGGACCGGTTTCCTTCGCTGCGTGATGTCGCGCCACGCCGTACCTGGGGTGGTTGGGTGGCGATGACGCCGTCATTCCTGCCCGTCGCCGGCCAGTCCGACCCCCGCGTTCTGTTCGCGCTCGGGTGTAACGGCTACGGTCTGACGCAAGCGCCGTACCTGGGTTCACTCCTCGCCGACCGCTTGATGGGCGACGAGCCGCACGCGAACCTGAAATCGGTTTGGACGGATCGAACTGCGTTTCCGCCGAACCTGCCCTACAGTGCCCCGGCCGTTCGTGCGCTGTGGGCTCTCGATCGAGTATCGGACCACTTCAGCCGACACGGCCACTAGGCAGCTGCATCTGCGTAGCTGTTATTGGAAGACGAAGCGGCACAAGCACATCAGGGCTACTGGCGCTGACGTCCCTGGCCGCGGCGCCTCACGACGACAGCGCGTCGAACAGCGCAGACATCTGTGCGGGTGAGACCGACATGCCGCCGCACTGACCGCGCAGCGTCGTCAGGGGCCGCGCGATGTTCTTCAGGTCGAAGAACTCGCCGGGATGAGCGGTGAAGTACGCCCGGACGGCGCCTTCCGCGTCGCCTGACGAGCTCGCGTTGGTCAGGGCTTCGTTGGCGCCCGGGTGGGCGTCGAGGTAGGCCCCGGCCTGGGCCAGGACCGAGCCCGCGGTGCTGGCCAGTCCGCTGGCGGTACACGGCGCTGCGGTCGCGTTGGGGATGGCGATCGTGAGCGAGGCGAACCCGGCGAGCGCGAGCATGGCAGTCAGTTTCATATCTGTGATCCTGCTGGAAACCCGGCGATCTCGGGTGCATTGCGCCGAATTCGGTCCGCGTGTTGGCAGGCCGGGCTCAGCGCAGCGCGACCGTCGGCCCGTTTGCATCCAGCGGCGCGCAGCTGTCCTTGCCGACGGTCGTGGAGCACTTCGCTGCGGGGATCACGGGCCGATATGCCGGCGGCGTCCCGCCGTCGCGGGTGATCTGCGTGTAGGTCTGGACGGCGTCGGTCGGCACGCGACGCAGTGCTGGATCACCCAGCGCGTCAACCGAATACAGGCCGAAGCGTGGCTGGTAGCTGCCCCACTCGTAATTGTCGATGAGGGACCAGTAGTTGTAGCCGATGATCGGGATGCCGTCGGCCTTTGCTCGCTGCAGCCAGAACACGGTGTCGCTGAGGTACTGCGATCGCGTCACGCCGTCGGTGCGCGGTTTCGCGTTGTCGGTGACCATGCCGTTCTCGACGACATAGATGGGCAGGCCGGGATACCGCTGGGCGTAATGACGCGCCACGTAGTAGATGTCCTCGGGCTGCAGCTTGATGTTCCACCGCGCCGCCATGCTCTGCGCCGACGCGGGATTGTCCGCGGCCGTACCGGTGTAGTAGTCGAAGCCGAGGTAGTCGAGGCTGTCCCGGACCCGGTCGAAGAACGAGCCCTCGATTCCCTTGACGCCGAATCCGCTGAACTGCGCCAACACTTCCGGCGGAATGTAGGCCTCGTTGGTGGTGACCTTGGCCTTGGGGTCGGCGTCGTGGGCGGCGCGGTAGACGGCGCGGTGGGCGTCGGCGGCGCGGTCGAGGAACGTGCCGAACTGGTCAGGTTTGATGGCGCCGGTGCGCAGTTCCATCGCGCCGAAGGCCAGTGGCTCGTTGATGCTCACCCACAGCACGCCCTGCCCCGCATAGCGTTTGGTGATCGCCTTGGCGAAGTCCTCGAACGCGGCGACATTGTTGAGGAAGCCGCCGCGGTCGGCGATCCAGCCGGGGTAGACCCAGTGCATCAGCGTGATCATCGGCGTCATGCCGTTGGCGAGCAGCGTCGCGACCACGTCGTCGTAGTAGGCCAGTTCTTTTTCGTCCCACTTGCCGGGCTGCGGCATCACCCGCGCCCATTCGACCCCGAAGCGAAAAGTGTTGACGCCCATGGCATGCGCGTTGGCAATGTCCTCCTTGTAGCGGTGCCGGAAGTCGTCGGCCTGCTTGTAGGGCTCCACCGGAGCTGCGCTCAGGACGTCGGCGCCGGGTGGGACGGGCTTGCCGGCCGTCCGGTCGACGTACCGGCGCCAGTTGCTGTCGGGAGCGTCGCCTTCCACCTGGTAACCGGCCGTTGCGGTACCCCAGTAGAAGTTGCGATTCCACGACGAACTGCTGTCCGTCCGCTCTTGCTTTGCGTCCTGCTTCGCGCCGCAGGCGGAGAGGCCCAGCGAGAGGGCAACGGCCGACGCCACGACAACCCGGTTCCACTTCATACCAAAAACCATACACTGCACTGTTTTGGTCAGGACAGTAATGCGCCCCACACCGCGCGCACGTGAGCGCCCATGTCGATCGATCGATCGGACATCCACTGGATCTGAATCCCGTCCGCCGCGGCGATCAGCGCGGTGGCGGCGAAATCGGCGTCGACGTGCGCGGGGACCGCGCCGGACGCCTGCCGGCGGCGGACGTAGTCGCTGATGGTCGCGCGCATGCTCTCGTATCGCTGGCGCAGGTAATCCGCGGCCGGATGGGACGGATCGACGGCGGCGGCCGCGGCCAGGGACAGATAGACCGTCCCCGATCCGGGTTTGGCGGCCTTGTCCACCATCGCCTGTGCCATGGCCTCGCCCGGGTCGATGTCGACGTCCGAATTGCGGTACCGCTCTTCGAATTTCGCATCGGCGTCGCGATGCAACTCGGTCAGGAGGACGTCACGCGTGGGGAAGTAGTGCATCAGGCCCGCCAGGCTGATGTTCGCCTCATTGGCGATCACGCGCATCGACGCAGCGGCCTCGCCGTCGCGTTCCAGTACCGCGAGTGCGACGGCCTTGATCTCCGCGCGCTTGGCCTCGCCCTTGGCATACCGCCCCACAGTTGGCATGACGTGAGGCTAGCGACAACCGCGGCTGGAAGTGTCCGGAGTCGGCTCCCTACCGCCGGCCGGCGCTGATCATGTCGGCGCGGGGCACCACCTTGACCCGCTCGCGGCCCTGCTGTGCGCCGAGGGCCATCTCGTGGGCGTCGAGGCGTTCCCATTCCGCCCACGTGGTGTAGTCGATGCTGTTGCCGGCCAGATGCTCCAGGATGGCATCGGGTTCGCCGATCTCCGGTGCGCGCAGTCCCGGCAGATCGGCCAGCAGGCTGGTGATCGTCTCGGACGCATCGGATTTGGTGTGTCCGATGAGTCCGATCGGCCCGCGTTTGATCCAGCCGGTGACGTAGGTGCCCTCGATCAGCTCGCCATCGAGGTCCAGGACCCGGCCGGCGTCGTGGGGGACCACGCCGGCGTGGTGGTCGAACGGCAGATCGGCCAGATGTGAGGACAGGTAACCGACCGCGCGGTAGACGGCCTGCACCGGCCAATCGGTGAATTCGCCGGTGCCCCGGGCGGTTCCGTCGCCGATCAGCTCGGTGCGTTCGGTCCGCAGTCCTTCGACGCGGTCGGTGCCGAGCACCGCGACGGGGGATTGGCACAGATGAATGTGGATGCGGTGCGGCGCGCCGGTGGGTTCGACGTCGAAGTATCGCATCATGGTGTTGACGACGAGCTTGGTGGACTTGTTGGTGTTGATGGCCTGCTGGCTGGCCTCGTCGATCTCGAAGCCCTCCGGGTGCACGATCACGTCGACGCTGGGGGAGTGGGACAGCTCGCGGAATTCCATCGGCGAGAACTTGATCTGGGCCGGGCCGCGCCGGGCGAAGACGTGCACATCGGTGGCCTGATTCAGTGAAAGGCCTTGGTACACATTGCCGGCGATCTCGGTGCTCAGCTGTTCATCGGCGGGCTTGGCCAGCATCCGGGCGATGTCGAGCGCCACATTGCCTGCGCCGAGCACCGCAACACTCTTGGCCTCCAGCGGCCAGGTTCGTGGCACGTCGGGGTGGCCGTCATACCAGGACACGAAATCGGCGGCGCCGTAGCTGCCGGGCAGTTCGATGCCGGGGATGTCCAGCGGGCGGTCCGCGCGTGCCCCGGTGGCGAAGACGACGGCGTCGTAGTGGCGACGCAGATCGGACAGTTTCACATCGGTGCCGTAGTGCACGTTGCCGATGAAGCGGATCTCGTCGCGTGAGAGCACTCGCCGGAGCGCCTTGATGATCTCCTTGATCCGGGGATGATCAGGTGCCACGCCGTACCGGACCAGCCCGTACGGGGCCGGCAGGCGATCGAACAGATCGACCCTGGCCTGCGGGTATTCGTCGACCAGGATGTCGGACGCATAGATTCCGGCCGGACCTGCCCCGATCACCGCCACGCGGATGTCACGCACTCAGCACCTCAATCAATTAGGTAAGGCAAGCCTAAATTGGTACGTGGGTACCGCAAGGCCTACGTCGGCGATGGAGATGCCGATCACAGCACCTGTTCGGAGGGTGGCGCTCGCGCACCAAGAAACCGCCAAGGCGTCAGTCGCACCCTTGGTGAGTGACCGGCCACGACGGCCGTCGACGGCGAACGGCGCCCGTCATGCGCCATTCCGAGAAGGGACAGTCCACGACGATGATGAAGCTGGCGCTGATCGCGACCACGGCGGTCGCGGCGACGATCGGCCTGGCGGCAACCGCGCATGCCGACGACACCTATGACTTTCGCTCCCCATCGGGGAACGTCGGTTGCAAGATGAGCGCGGGCGGTGCCATGTGCGAGATCAAGGACTACACGTGGTTCATCGCGCGTCCCGCGGGTTACACGATGGGCGGGAAGGGGAACCGGTTCATTCTTGACGTGGGCCGCGCGCCCATCGGGGGCGACTGGCATTCGGATCACGAATTTCCCGACGGCGCACCGACTCTCGGCTATGGCCAGAAGCGGGTGGTGGGCTCCATCACCTGCGACAGCGAACCCACGGGAGTGACGTGTAGCGATTCCACCACCGGACACTTTTTCCGAGTGTCACGCGATTCCTATGAGCTGGGCTGATCCATGAAGCCGATGACAACGAAGAAGTTCGCGGCGCAGATCGCCGCGGCCATCGCGACCACCATGGCCGTGGCCGCGTGCTCGACGTCCGGCACGCCCGCCGTGCGGGCCGACCCGCAACCGACGCTCGGCCGTGCCTGGAACCCGAGTGCGCGCGGCTACGGCACGGTGCAACCCGCGCGGGTCTTCAACGGCGGCGACCCGACAGGCGATATCTGGGGCATCACGTGGTCGTCCTGGGGTGGGGAACGGGCCACCGGGACGGGCACGTCGTACGGCATGCCGCCGGGCGTCGTCAGTGTCTCGCAGTCGGTCAAGGAATCGGCGACGATCGTGGCCTACAACCTCGGTTACTGCGACGGCCAGCTGATGTACCAGGCGGCGAAGTGGTACTTCCCCGGTTACGGAGAGTCGTTCAACCCGGCGGGGCACTACAACATCTGCACGGGCGATTACGTCGACGGCATCTGACGTACAGCCCTGAGTCGCAACGGGTTCCGTCACATCGCGAAACCATGCCAAGCGCGTCAAACTGATCGAATCGATTGACGGTGCCGGGTGCAGACGATTGTGTCGGCGCCATGAAGAGTTTCCTTGCCGGCGACGCATTCGCGGATCGCACGGTCGTCCTCATCGGCGGCGGGTCCGGAATCGGTTTCGCGGTGGCCAGATTGGTGGTGTCCGGTGGGGGTGCGGTGGTGCTGGGCGGGCGCCGCGCCGGGGTGCTCGAGAAGGCCGCCGCCGATCTGGGCCCGGCGGCGACATGGCAGGTCGTCGATACCGCCGACGAGCGCACTATAGACGCTCTGTTCGCCCGGCTCGACGCCGTCGATGCCCTCTTCACCACCGCGGCCACCTACGTCACCGGAGCGATGCGCGAACTCTCGCTGACCGACGCCGCGTCGCCCTTCGACTCGAAGTTCTGGGGTCAGTACCGCGTCGTCAAGGCCGCGCTGCCGGTGCTGACCGCCGATGCGTCCGTCGTCCTGATGGCCGGGGCAGCCAGTGTGCGGCCTGCCGGGGCGGCGCCCGCCTACGTCGCAGCCAACGCCGCCATCGAGGGATTGGCCCGCGGCTTGGCCGTTGAACTCGCGCCGGTAAGGGTGAACGCGATATCGCCAGGCACCGTGGACGGCAACTTGTGGAATCAGCGGCCCCAGGTCGTGCGGGAAGCGGCGTTCGCCCATTTTGTCGACGCCTCGACCACCGGGAAACTGGCGCGGGAGGACGAGGTCGCGGCCGCCGTCGTTCATCTGTTCCTCAACGGCGCGACGACGGGTTCCACGATCTATCCCGACGGCGGGTACAGCTTGCGTTGACGCGGCTCGCCACCCCGGCTGACGCCGCGAAAAATGTTCGTGCTGAGTGCAATCGGTGTCTGATACGCGAGATGTGTGCACGGTGGAGTAGTGACCCGACAAATTCGCTTCAACGCCTTCGACATGAACTGTGTCGCTCATCAGTCGCCCGGACTGTGGCGGCATCCGGAGGATCAGTCCTGGCGTTACAAGGACCTGGAGTACTGGACCGAACTGGCGAAGTTGTTGGAGCGCGGCAGGTTTGACGGCCTGTTCATCGCCGATGTGCTCGGTACCTACGACGTCTACGGAGCCAGCGACGAGGCCGCCATCCGGCAGGCCGCGCAGATTCCGGTGGGCGACCCGCTGTTGTTGGTATCGGCGATGGCGTTGGTCACCGAGCATCTGGGCTTCGGCATCACCACCGGCACCGGGTTCGAGCACCCGTATCCCTTCGCTCGCCGGATATCGACCCTGGATCACCTGACCAAGGGGCGGATCGGCTGGAATGTGGTCACCGGCTATCTGCCCGCGGCGGCGCGCAACATGGGCCAGACCGACCAGCCCGCCCACGACGCCCGGTACGACCACGCTGACGAATATCTCGAGGTGCTGTACAAGCTGTGGGAGGGCTCCTGGGAGGACGACGCGGTGGTCCGCGACCGCGAGCGCGGGGTGTTCACCGACCCGGACAAGGTGCACCACATCGGGCACTCCGGAACGCATTTCAGTGTGCCGGGTGTGCACCTCGCCGAGCCGTCGCCGCAGCGGACGCCGGTGATCTACCAGGCCGGCTCGTCGCCGCGCGGGGTACGGTTCGCCGCCGAGAACGCCGAGGCGATCTTCACCGCAGCGCCGACCAAAGCCATTCTGGCCGAGACGGTTTCGACGATTCGCCGGGAGCTGGAACTGGCCGGCCGGGATCCGTACTCGGCCAAGATTTTCAATCTGTCGACGGTGATCACCGCGGCCACCGACGCCGAGGCGCACGCCAAGCACCGCGAGTTGCTCTCCTACGGCGACCCGGAAGGCGCGCTGGTGTTCATGTCCGGGTGGATGGGCGTGGACCTGGCCCGCTACGGGTTGGACGAGCCGATCGGCAACGTCGACTCGAATGCCATCCTGTCCGCCGTCAAGGCGTTTCAGTCGGCCGACCCCGATGGCCGGGAGTGGACGGTCCGGGACATCGCCGAGTGGGGCGAGATCGGCGGCATGGGTCCGCGGATCGTCGGGTCGGGTGCGACGGTGGCCGACACCTTGCAGGAGTGGGTCGCCGAGACCGACGTCGACGGTTTCAACCTCGCGTATGCCATCACCCCCGGTTCGTTCGCCGACGTGATCGAGCATGTGGTTCCGGTGCTGACCGAACGGGGTGCCTACCAGGCGGATTACCAGCCGGGGTCGTTGCGGCACAAGCTGCTCGGCAATGGCGACCGGCTGCCGCAGGAGCACCGTGGCGCGCGATACCGGGTCGGTGGGCCGTCATCGACGGTCATCGATCGCCCGTCCACGCTGCCGTCGTCGTCGGGATCGACCGCGGCGCAACCGGCGCGCGGCCGCTGAGTGGTCAGCCGAGACGAAGAAACCCCGGCCCAAAGGCCGGGGTTTCTGTCGCTGGTGTGTGATCGCGGCTGAGCCGCTCAGTGTGTCCGAGGGGGGACTTGAACCCCCACGCCCGTTAATAGGGCACTAGCACCTCAAGCTAGCGCGTCTGCCATTCCGCCACTCGGACCTGCCCTGCCGTCTGGCCGGGCAGCTTAGGCTAACGGATCGAGGTGCTCAGTCCAAAACCGAGGTGGTACGAATGTGACTGTGACTGCGCCCGAAGACGAAGTCGTTGAGCTCGTCAGCTCGCTCATCCGGTTCGATACGTCCAATACCGGGGAGCCGGAGACCACAAATGGCGAGGCCGAATGTGCCCGCTGGGTGGCCACTCAGCTCGAAGAGGTGGGGTACGAAACGGAGTATGTCGAAACGGCGCCCGGCCGCGGCAACGTCTTCACGCGGCTGCCCGGCGCCGACCCCAACCGCGGCGCGCTGCTGATCCACGGCCACCTCGACGTCGTCCCCGCCGAGCCCGCCGACTGGAGCGTGCACCCGTTCTCCGGCGCGGTGAAGGACGGCTACGTGTGGGGCCGCGGCGCGGTCGACATGAAGGACATGTGCGGCATGATGATCGCCGTCGCGCGGCATCTGAAACGCAACAACATCGTGCCGCCGAGAGAGCTGGTGTTCGCTTTCGTCTCCGACGAGGAGCACGGCGGCACCTACGGCTGCCAGTGGCTCGTCGACCACCGGCCCGACCTGTTCGACGGCATCACCGAGGCCATCGGCGAGGTCGGCGGCTTCTCGCTGACGGTCCCGACCAAGGCGGGCGGCGAACGCCGCCTGTACCTCATCGAGACGGCCGAGAAGGGCCTGTCCTGGATGCGGCTGACGGCCCGCGGCCGGGCCGGGCACGGCTCGATGGTGCACGACGACAACGCCGTCACCGAGATCGCCGAAGCCGTCGCCAAACTGGGCCGGCACCAGTTCCCCCTGGTCCTGTCCGAGTCGGTCGAGCAGTTCCTGGCCGCGGTGTCGGAAGAGACCGGCTACGACCTCGACCCGACCTCGCCGGACCTGGAAGGCAGCATCGCCAAGCTGGGTGGCATCGCGCGCATCGTCGGCGCCACTCTGCGTGACACCGCGAACCCCACGATGCTCAAGGCCGGCTACAAGGCCAACGTCATTCCGGCCACCGCCGAGGCCATGGTCGACTGCCGTGTCCTGCCGGGGCGCAAGGAGGCCTTCGAGCGTGAACTCGACGCGCTGCTCGGCCCCAACATCACCCGCACCTGGGAGCGGGACCTGCCGAGCGTGGAGACCACCTTCGACGGCGACCTCGTCGACGCGATGAACGCCGCGATCCTGGCCGTCGACCCCGACGCCCGCACGGTGCCCTACATGATGTCGGGCGGCACCGACGCGAAAGCGTTTGTCCGCCTGGGCATCCGGTGCTTCGGCTTCGCCCCGCTGCGGCTGCCGCCCGAGCTGGATTTCGCCGCGCTGTTCCACGGGGTCGACGAGCGCGTCCCTGTGGACGCACTACAGTTCGGCGCCAAGGTCCTCGAACACTTCCTGACGCACTGCTGACAGCTCTGCCCGCCATCGAAAGGACATCATGACCGCTTCGCCGTATGACAACCTGCCGCAGCTGCCGACCTTCACCCTGACCTCGACGTCGCTGACCGACGGCGGCCCGCTGGCCAACGCCCAGGTCAGTGGCATCTTCGGCGCCGGGGGAGAAGACGTCTCGCCGCAGCTGAGCTGGTCGGGCTTCCCGGCCGAGACGCGCAGCTTCGCCGTCACCGTCTACGACCCCGACGCCCCGACCGCGTCGGGCTTCTGGCACTGGGCCGTCGCCAACCTGCCCGCCGACGTCACCGAGCTGCCCGAGGACGCGGGCAACGGCGACGCGCTGCCCGGCGGCGCTATCACCCTGGCCAACGACGCGAGCCTCAAGCGCTTCTTGGGCGCCGCCCCGCCGGCCGGCCACGGCCCGCACCGGTACTACATCGCGGTGCACGCGCTGCCCGTCGAGAAGCTCGACATCCCCGAGGACGCCACCCCGGCGTTCCTGGGCTTCAACCTGTTCATGCAGGCGATCGCGCGGGCCGTCGTCCACGGCACGTACGAGCAGAAGTAGCCCGGCCGGTCGGGTCGCGACTGCTCGCGGCCCGACCTACCATCAGACCGAGGTCGGTGGCAGCGACGCTCACCGAGCCTGAAGCGAGGGGGCCATCCGCTTTGTCCACATCTGCGCCGGTGAGTAAGCGCGCGGCACCGACGGATCAGGACCGCCTCGACTACATCGACCAGGCGACCTTCCTGTCGTACCGGGCCAGCGGGCGGGTCCAGGTCGGCATGGCGCTGTGGTTCTACGAGGGCCCGGTGGATCTCGACGGGTTGCGCCGCTTCAACGAGAACTTCGGCAAGGGCTTGGTGGCGCGGTATATCGAGCGGTCGCCGGTCCCGTTCGGCCGGCATCGCTGGGTGGCCGCAACGGGCGCCCCACGCCCGATCGACATTGCCGAAACAGCTTGTCCGCGTTCCGAACTGAGCGACTGGCTGGAGGCGCGGTCACGCATCCCGATTGATCCGGAGCATGGGCCGGGCTGGCATCTCGGCGTGCAGCCCTTCACCGACGGCTCGACGGCGGTCGCGATGGTGTTGTCGCACTGCCTCATCGACGGCACCGGATCGGTCGTCGCGTTCATGGACGCGGTCCTCGGCAACGAACGCGATCTCGGTTACGGGCAGCCGCACTCGCGCAGCCGGTGGCAGGCGATCCGTTCCGACCTGCGCCAGACGCTGCGGGACCTGCCCGAAGTGCGCCGCACGATCGCCGTGGCCGCCAAGCTCGCCTACCAGCGACGCGGTGAGATGACGGCAGCGCCGGCGACAGTGGATGCGACGGGCGGCGACGAGATCGTGCACGTGCCGTTCGCCTCCGCCAACATCGACATCGGCCATTTCGACGCGCGCGCCGCCGAGCTCGGCGGCAACAGTTATTCGCTGGTCTCGGCGTTCGCCACGCGCCTCGGTGTGCGGATGGGTCGCCAGCGTGCGCGGGACGGCGCCATCTCGTTGATGGTCGCCATCAACGACCGCACGTCCTTCGAAGACACCCGGGCCAACGCGATGACGTTCACGACGTTCACCGTCGACCCCGCACTGGCGACGACGGACCTGACCGAACTCCGCGGCGAGATCCGCGCCGCCCTGCGCCGGGCCCGGGAGGAGCCGGACGAGTCCTTCCAGCTGCTGCCGCTGACGCCGTTCATCCCACGGCGCGCGGTCCGTCACACCGCGGCCATGGTGCTCGGCGAGCTACCGGTCACCTGCTCCAACGTGGGTGACGTACCGGAGCTGGTCGGCCGCATCGACGGGACGCACCAGGCCGATTTCGTGAACTGCTGGGGCGTCGAGCAGAACGTGAAGAAGGCGGACATCGAGCAGCCCGGTGGTCTACTCGTGGTGACGGCCCTACGTCACAACGGCAAGGTCACCCTGGGCATCGTCGGGTACCAGGTCGGTGCCGAGAACACCAAGGCCGTCCTGCGCGACCACGTGCAGCAGACCCTGGACGAACTCGGCGTCACGCCGACGGTCGTCTACTGATCGCCGCAGTCAGGTCTGACAGGGAGGCGCGCACCGCGTCGAGCAACGGCCACGGGTCGTCGAGTTGATCGCGGTCGACGACGATGCCGATCGACAGCTCTTGGCGGTAGCTGAACACCGTGATGTTCAGCCCGACTCCGTGCAGTACGCCGGAGATCGGAAACTGCGAAAGCTGTTCGGCGCCTGCGCAGTACAGCGTCGTGGGGGAACCGGGCACGTTGGAGATCGCGGCGTTCACGGCCGGCTGCAGGAACGCTGCCCCGTGGCGCAACGCCGTGCCGGTGGCGCGGGCGAACAGCGCCGGCGGGATGAGGTCGTTGGCGTCTTCCAACAGGGACGCCGGCAGTGCCTGGTGACGCAGTTTCGCTGCGGTCATGGTGGCCTGCGCCCGGTGTAGCCGCTCGACGGGATCGGCCTCATCGGTCGGCAGTTCGGCCATCATGACCGTGACCCGGTTACCGAACGTGCCGGTTTGCTCAGGGGTGCGGACGGACACGGGCACGAACGACAGCAGTGGTCCGTCCGGCAGTTCGCCTTCGTCGGCCAACCACGACCGCAACCCCGACGCGCACATCGCCATCACGACGTCGTTGATGCTGCATCCGAAGTGATCCTTGACGGCTTTCACCTCAGCCAGTGACACCGAACCGAACGCCACACTTCGGCGCGGCGAGATCGCGGTCTGGAACCGCGTGCGCGGTGCGACGAGTTCGGTGCCTTCGGCTGTGTTCGTGCGCTCCAGGATCGCCTTGGCGGACCGGCTGTGCCGCGCCACCGTGCTGACGCCGGGCACACCTCGCAGCGTGGGCACCTCGTCGAGGTGAGGCAGCGCACGCACCGCGGCGCGAATGGACCGTGCGGGGTATCGGCACATGTTGGTCAACCCGCGGCCGAGAAGTTCGGCCTGGGACGGCCGGTGCTGCGGTTCCACGCTGTGGGGAGCCACCACTGGCTGTCCTTCCACGGTGTCATCGAGCAGCACCCGCAGCACCTCGGCGCCCGAGACGCCGTCGACCGCGGCGTGGTGCATCTTGATCAGCAGTGCCACGGAGTCGTCGGCCAGTCCGCTGATCACGTGGATCTCCCACAACGGCCGTGACCGATCCAGGGGCCTCGCGATGATCTCGGCGACGTGGTCGGCGAGCCGGCGATCGTCACCCGGTGCCCACAGCGCGGATTCCTGTACGTGATAGGTGACATCGACGTCGTCTGCGTCGACCCAGTACGGGTGGTCGAGGTCGAATGGCACCCTGACGAGTCGCCAGCGGAACGGCGGCAGGAGCGGCAACCGCTCGGCCACGAGGTCCCGGATCACCTCGGCGGTCAGCCGGCGGCCGTCTGCGGTGTACGGCGCGTAGGTGCTCAGCACGCTGACGTGGCCGTGTGCGCGCCCGTCCTCCATCGCCAGGAACTGGGCATCGAGGCTGGTCAATTTCCGGAAGGTCATGGCCGGTCCTTTCAGGGTCTCGGCTTGTGGATCAGGATTTGGCGACGCCGGCGGCGCCACCGTGGACGAAGACGGGTTTGGTGCCTTGAGCTGCGGACACTGTCTCGGTCAGGTAGTGCAGGGACACCGCGTCGAGGATCGAGTGGAACGTGCCGTCCTCGTTGAAGTTGACATTCGCGCCGTCGACCCAGATGAGCGCGACGGTGTCCTCGGTGTTGTCCTCAGGCGTGTAGAAGGTGTGGACGGAGCCGCCGGGTTCGTAGAGGTAGGAGCCGGCCGTCTGGGGCTGGTCGGGGTATTCGCGGTAAAGCCAGCAGCCCTGCATGGTGTACACCTGCGCGGGTCCGGTGTGGTAGTGGATTTGCAGGCCGACGCCCGGGGCCATCCTGGCGAGGATGACGTACTCGCCACGTTCGGTGTCCAGTCGCAGGGGGTGGAAGCTCATGCCCGGGCCGAGGGCGTCCTTCAGCAGCGAGGTCTCGGCGAGGTTGACGCTCAGCAGTTCACCCTGCGGCAGCGCGACCAGCGGAAGAGGAGCGCCGCTGCGGGTGGTGACCATTTCGGGGGAGGCGATGGCGGTCATTTTCGGGCCTTTCGATGTCGGGTGGCTTCGGTTGGTATGCATCGATTCTGCGGTGCGCCGGAGTCCAATACTTGACATCAAATGACAATTTCTTGACAGTAGACGACATGCCATTTGTGCGCGGCACGTCGTTGCAGGGCTTCCTGGAACTCGTCCGGGAACTCGGAAAAGACCCCGCGCCCCTGCTCGCCCTGAGCCACATTCCGATCGAGGCGGTCGGTGACCAGGACAGCTTCATCAACTACCGCAGCGTCGTCACCACGCTGGAGACTGCGGCCACGATGACGGCGACGCCCGACTTCGGCAGGCAGCTGGCGCTGCGCCAGGGCCTGGATATCCTCGGCCCGGTTGGGATCGCCGCCCGGACCGCGGCGACCGTCGGTGCCGCGTTCGAGGCCATCGACCAGTACATGTCCGTTTACAGCCCGGCTCTGACGGCGACCATCGACGCGCAGCCGGCGGCACGCCATGCCCGGTTCGACTGGCGCCTCGCGGTACCCCGCTCCATCGCGCACCGGCAGGCGGCCGAGCTAGCCCTCGGCGTCTCGCTGCGGGTGTTCCGGCTGCTGACAGGTCCCGACTTCACGCCGGCGGCGGTGCACTTCCGACACGAACCGCTGACCAGCCCGCAGAACTACGCCGAGTATTTCGGGTGCCCGGTGCGTTTTGCTCAGCCCGACAACGGTTTTCGCTTCCCGAGGTCGGTGCTTGCCCGGCCGCTGGCGGCCGACGCCGCGGTGCACGACGTCGTGCGGGACTACCTGAACACGATCGCGGTACCGGCCGATTCGCAGATCGCCGAACCGGTGCGGCTGCTGATCCGCCGGATGCTGCCCACCGGGGGCCTGACCCTCGACCTGGTCGCGCAGCATCTTGCGGTGCATCCGCGCACCCTGCAGCGGCAACTGGAGACGCAGGCCACGTCGTTTGCCGCACTCGTCGACCAGGTGCGCCGCGAGGAGGCCGACCGCTATCTCCGCAGCACCGACATCCCGTTGGGACAGCTGGCGGGGTTGCTCGGCTACAGCGAGCAGAGCGTGCTGTCGCGATCGAGCCAACGCTGGTTCGGCACCTCGGCGTCAGCGCATCGGCGCTCAGCCGTGCGCGATCAGGCTCCCGAACCAACCGCGTCGGCCAGCGACGCGAACCCGCCGGCCTTGAGCTTCGCCGCCACGCCGTCGTGAATGTGCTTGGCCCACAGGCCACCGCCGTAGATGAAGCCGGTGTAGCCCTGCACCAGCGAGGCACCGGCGAGGATGCGCTCCCAGGCGTCGTCGGCGGTCTCGATGCCGCCGACGCTGATCAGCACCAGCTGATCGCCGACGCGCTTGTGCAGCCGCCGCAGGATCTCGAGCGACCGCGCGGCCACCGGGGCGCCGGACACGCCACCGGCACCGAGCTCGGCCACGCCGGGGGTCCGCAGCCCTTCGCGGGAAATCGTGGTGTTGGTCGCGACGATGCCCGCCAGCCCCAATTCGACGGCCAGGTCGGCGATTTCGTCGACGTCGTCATCGGACAGGTCGGGCGCGATCTTCACCAGCACGGGCTTGGTGGTCTCGGCGCGCACGGCGGCCAGGATGGGCCGCAGCGACGCCACGGCCTGCAGGTCACGCAGCCCGGGCGTGTTCGGCGAGCTGACATTCACCACCACGAAATCGGCGAGCGGCCCGCACAGCCGGGCGCTCTCGGCGTAGTCGTCGACGGCACGCTCGGGCGGGGTGACCTTGGTCTTGCCGATGTTCACGCCGATCGGCACGGTGGACTGGCTGCGGGTCAGCCGGATGGCGAGCTCGCCGGCCCCATGGTTGTTGAAGCCCATGCGGTTCAGCAGGGCGCGGTCCTCGGGCAGCCGGAACAGCCGCGGCGCCGGATTACCCGGCTGCGCCTGCGCCGTCACGGTGCCCACCTCGGCGTAGCCGAAACCCAGTGGGCCCCAAGCGTTGATGCCGCTGCCGTTCTTGTCGAAGCCGGCCGCCAGGCCCACCGGGCCCGGGAACGTCACGCCGAACACCGTCGTCTCCAGCACCGGGTCCGACGGGGCGAGCCACTTCGCCAGCAAGCGGCGGCTGACGGCCAACCCGGTCGCGACACGCAGTAGCGCGAACACCCAGGTATGGATCCGTTCCGGAGACACCAGGAAGAACACCCAGCGCAGGGCGCGATACATCAACGGCTCCTCACATCGACGGCTGTTCGGGCGCCAACCTATCGGGCAGCCGTTCCGGAGCTTCGCCCGCCCTGGAACCATTTCCCGTCGCTTCGCTCGCCCTGATCTTGCGGCGGCGCAGCAGCACGCGGCGCGAACCGTCGGTATAGAGGCGCACCCGGGTCAGTTCCCACCCGCGATATTCGGCCTCGATCGACAATCGGGTGGATGCCGTCAGCCTGGTCACCTCCGGGGGCAACCGGAGCGGAATCCATTCGTAGTCGTCGGACAAGTCCTCCGCCCACGCTGCCGGCATCCGCCCCCGCTGCATCAGTGGCCGCCCGACCCCGGCCCCGCGGCGGCGTTCGCGATCACCTGGACCCCGGCGCCCGACCCCGACACCACGAACAAGGTGCCGGTGCGATCGTCGAAGGACAGGACGTCGGGCTGCTGCACGGTGCGATATCGGACTTTCTCGACAGGGATACCAGTCGAAAGATCGTAACCAACCACGCTGTTTGTCGCGGTCTGTGAAACCCAGGCGAGTTTCGACGATCCGACGATGCCGTACGGCGCGCCCCGCACCGGCGCCTGCTGGCGAAGCATGAGCGGCGTCGTCCCGAAGACCAGCAGGCCGTCGCCGCGGGTGTCGGCCACCAGCACGCGACCGGCGGGGTCGGCGGCCAGCGTGGTGGCGCCCTCACCGGCGCGCAGCGCCTGGGCGACGTCGGTGCCGTCGGCGTTCACCTCGGTCACGGACGTCTGCCCGCGGTCCAGGACCACGACGGTATTGCCTTGCGCGGCAAGCCCGTCCACGCGGGCGAAGGCCTTCATCCGGGACCGCACGGCGCTGCCGTCGACGATCAGGACCGCGCCGTCGGCAGTCCCCAGCGCCAGTTTCCCGTCGGCCCGCCGGGCGATCGAGGTGAAGTCGGTATTCGACTGGCCGTCCACCGCGACGGCTTGCACCGCGCGCTTGCCGATGT
Organism: Mycobacterium sp. UNC410CL29Cvi84; assembly: GCF_000686745.1. Taxonomy (NCBI): domain Bacteria; kingdom Bacillati; phylum Actinomycetota; class Actinomycetes; order Mycobacteriales; family Mycobacteriaceae; genus Mycobacterium; species Mycobacterium sp. UNC410CL29Cvi84. The sequence continues at coordinate 586,055 of NZ_JMLM01000001.1, read as the reverse complement.
CGAACCGCAGGTAGCCGCCACGGGTGGATAGGAACGCCGTGCCCGCGCCGTCGCCCGTCACACCCGTCGCGGCCGTCGGCAGCACCACCGGCGGGGTGCCGGGGACCGTCACCACCGGACGCCCGGTGCCGTCGGTGCCGAGCACCACGAGCGACGATGTCGCCGCGTCGAAGCTGGCGCCCGTGCCAGGGCCGGGAAGGAGGTGGACGACGCCGTCGGGGGCGGCGGTGACCGCAGGCGATACCGCGGCACGTGCGGGGGAGATGGTGGGCGGCGGCGTCTCGGCCGGATGCGACGAGCAGGCCGCCAACGCGCCGATGGCCAGCGCGGCCGTCGCGAATCTTGTTATGTTCGCCCCATATTCACGCAGCCGACAATTAATGGGATGGTGATCCATTGACACAGGCTGTCTTTCGGTTCGGCGAACGGCGGGGGATCCGTAATTACAAGCTTAGGCAAATATATTGGCGTCAATTATCTGCTTCCGGCGGGTACGTCACGTACCGGAGGGGTATGGTCGGAGGCATGAGCATTGCCACCGACGGCGATCTGGCCAACGGTAATTTTGCTATCGAAGACCTTTCCACAGGTCTGCGGGCCAGCGGGTTTGGCCAAGTTGGCGACGGCCGGAGTTTTTCGTTTCGCCTGGACGACAAGCGTGTGCTGATTGTGGAGATTTACCGCCCGCGTCTGTCCGGGCCGGTGCCGCAGGAAGAGGACGTCGTCGCGGTGTCCTCGCGAAGCCTGGCGCACGTCGACGTGCACGACGAGCGCAGTCTGGCCGCCGCCGTCCGTGACGCCGTCGCCGACGCACAACCGGTGCAGCGCAACCACTAACGCCTGCGTCCGCCGCTCACGGTACGGTCGTCGGCGTGACTGACGTGGCAGCCATGAGCTGGTGGCAGACGATCGTGCTGGCTGTCCTGCAGGGGCTCACCGAATTTCTGCCGGTGTCGTCGTCGGGCCATCTCGCCATCGCCTCCCGCCTCTTCTTCGCCGGTGACGCCGGCGCTTCGTTCACCGCGGTCACCCAGCTGGGGACCGAAGCCGCCGTGCTGATCTATTTCGCCAAGGACATCTGGCGCATCCTCACCGCCTGGTTCGGCGGGCTGACCGACGCCGCCCGCCGCACCGCCGACTACTGGCTGGGTTGGTGGGTCATCATCGGCACCATTCCGATCTGCGTGCTGGGACTGCTCTTCAAAGACCAGATCCGTTCCGGCGCCCGCAATCTCTGGGTCATCGCCACCGCGATGATCGTCTTCTCCGCAGTCATCGCCCTCGCCGAGTACGTCGGCAAGCAGACCCGCGACGTCGAGCAGCTGACGTGGAAGGACAGCGTCATCGTCGGCCTGGCGCAGTGCCTGGCGCTGGTGCCGGGAGTGTCGCGCTCCGGCGCGACGATCAGCGCCGGCCTGTTCCTCGGCATGAACCGTGAGCTGGCGGCGCGCTTCGGCTTCCTGCTCGCCATCCCGGCGGTGCTGGCCTCCGGGCTGTTCTCGCTGCCCGACGCCTTCAAGCCCGTCACCGAAGGCATGAGCGCCACCGGCGCGCAGCTGGCCGTCGCCATCGCGATCGCGTTCGTGGTCGGCTACGCCGCGGTGTCCTGGTTCCTGAAATTCCTGGTGCGGCACAGCATGTACTGGTTCGTCGGCTACCGCGTCGTGCTCGGCGTGACGGTGCTGGCGCTGCTCGGTACCGGGGTGGTGGCCGCACAGTGACACTCGAGGGGACCAGATGACCGTCATCCTGCTGCGGCACGGGCGCTCGACGTCCAACACCGCGCACACCCTGGCCGGCCGGTCCGAGGGCGTCGACCTCGACGACAAGGGCCGCGCCCAGGCCGAGGGGGTCGTCGCCCGAATCGGCGAACTGCCGGTCAAGGCCATCGTCCGGTCGCCGCTGCTGCGCTGCCAGAACACCGTCGCCCCACTGGCCGCGGCGCTCGGTATCGAACCGCGCGTCGACGACCGGCTGACCGAGGTCGACTACGGCGGCTGGACCGGCCGCAAGATCGCCGAACTGGTCAAAGAACCGCTGTGGCCCGTCATCCAGCAGCAGCCCAGCGCAGCGGTGTTCCCGGACGGTGAGGGGCTGGCACAGGTGCAGTCCCGCGCCGTCGCGGCGGTCCGCGAGATCGACCGTGCGCTGGCGCAGGAACACGACGGCGACACGCTGTGGATCGCCTGCACCCACGGCGACGTCATCAAGGCGGTCCTGGCCGACGCTCTCGGCGTCCACCTCGACGGGTTCCAGCGGATCGTCGCCGACCCGGCCTCGATGAGCGTCATCCGCTACACGCCGCACCGGCCGTTCGTCCTGCACGTCAACCACACCGGCACGGATCTCAGCTCGTCGCTGCGCCCGCAGCCCGAGCAGCCCAAATCCGACGAAGCCGGCAAGCCCGACGATGCCGTCCCGACACACGACGCAACCGTCGGCGGCTCGACCGATTAGACCGGTGAACCGGTATTTTGAAAGGTGCCATGGCTCGCGCAATTCACGTCTTCCGATCTCCCGACCGCTTCGTGGCCGGGACCGTTGGGCAGCCTGGTAACCGGACGTTCTACCTGCAGGCCGTGCACGAGCAGCGGGTCGTCTCGGTCATGCTGGAGAAGCAGCAAGTCGCGGTCCTGGCCGAACGCATCTCCGCGCTGCTGGTCGAGATCAACCGCCGGTTCGGTACGCCGATCCCGCCCGACACCGGCGAGGTGACCGACCTCAACCCGCTCGTCATGCCCGTGGACGCCGAATTCCGGGTCGGCACCATGGGTCTCGGCTGGGACTCCGAAGCGCAGACCGTCGTGGTGGAACTGCTGGCCGTCACCGACTCGGAGTTCGACGCCTCCGTCGTGCTCGACGATGCCGAGGAAGGCCCCGACGCCGTGCGGGTGTTCCTGAGTCCGCAGTCGGCGCGGGACTTCGCGAACCGCTCGAACCGGGTGATCTCCGCCGGCCGGCCGCCGTGCCCGCTGTGCGAGGAGCCGCTCGACCCCGAGGGCCATATCTGCGTGCGCACCAACGGATATCGGCGCGGCATGCTGGATGCCGACGGTGATGAGCCGGATGACGCCTCCTGACGCGCAGCAGGTTCTGCAGCGCGGTGCGCTGACGGCGCTCGGGCGCATCAGGTCGGCCAGCAACGCGACGTTCCTGTGCGAGGCCGAGCTCGACGGCGCCCTGCTGCATTGCGTGTACAAGCCGATCTCCGGGGAGGCGCCGCTGTGGGACTTCCCCGATGGCACTTTGGCCGGACGGGAGCTGGCGGCCTACCTGGTGTCTGCCGCCCTGGGCTGGGACCTGGTGCCGCACACCATCATTCGTGACGGACCGGCGGGCCCGGGCATGGTGCAGCGCTGGGTCGACCAGCCCGGTGACGCGCTCAGTGAGACCGAGCCCCCGCCCGGCCCGGACCTCGTCGACCTCGTTCCCGCCGGCCGGGTGCCGGCGGGATACCTGCCGATCCTGCGGGCCTACGACCACAAGGGTGACGAAGTGGTGCTGGTGCACGCCGACGACGCCCGGTTGCACCGGCTGGCGGTTTTCGACGTGCTGATCAACAACGCCGACCGCAAGGGTGGGCACGTGCTGGCCGGCGCCGACGGCCAGGTGTACGGCGTCGACCACGGCGTGAGCCTGCACGCCGAGGACAAGCTGCGGACCGTGCTGTGGGGCTGGGCCGGAAAACCGATCGACGACGACATGCTCGGTGCGGTCGCCGCATTGCGGGACACCCTGCGCGACGGCCTCGCCGCGACGCTGGCACCGCACCTCACCCGGCACGAGATCGCCGCGTTGCAAGCGAGAGTTGTTGAGCTGCTTGACAATCCGATCATGCCCAGCCCGGATCGGCACCGGCCGATCCCGTGGCCGGCCTTTTGATCGCAGTTTGCACACAGGTAACCGATTTACGCCGCCCTACCGCTCAGTAGTGCTCTAGGCTCGTCGGCATGACCGACCACGACAAGGCCGCAGCCCGCCGCGAGATCACCGATGCCCTCCAGAAAGCACTGGACCGCCGGCACGAGGTGCTGGACGTCATCGTCGAAGCCGACAACAAGGCCGCCGCCGTTGACGCCATCGCCACGCTGCTCGGCACCTCGCATGCCGGCGGCGAGCAGGTCATGGCGATGTCCTTCGATCTGCTGACCAAGGACGCCCGCAAGCGCATCGCCGACGAGCTCGAAGATCTGAACAGCCAGCTGTCTTTCACGGTGAAAGACCGCCCCGCCAGCTTCGGGGACAACCTGTCGCTGCGCCCGTTCTCCGGTGCCGACGACCGCGACATCTTCGCCACCCGCACCGCCGATGTCGGTGCTTCCGGTGACGGCTCGGGCCGTGCCGCCGGCGACCTGGACGACGAGATCAAGGCCGCTCTCGGCCGCGTCAACGCCGAGGAAGCGGTGTGGTTCGTCGCCGAGGAAGACGGCGCCAAGGTCGGCATGGTGTTCGGTGAACTGGTCGGCGGCGAGGTCAACGTCCGGATCTGGGTCCACCCGGAATACCGCCACCGTGGCTACGGCACCGCGGCGCTGCGCCGGTCGCGGTCGGAGATGGCATCGTACTTCCCGGCCGTGCCCATGGTCGTCCGCGCTCCGGGAGCCACCCCGAGTTAGGCTGTGCCGCAACGGAAAAGGGCTCCGGGAATCTCCCGGAGCCCTTTTCGTGCCTGTGGGCGGCTCAGCCGGAGTACGGCTTGGCCTTCACCGGCGGGGAAGCGACGGTGACGGGCTCGACGCTGCTGGGTGTCGTCGGAGTGGCGGTCGCGCCCATGTTGATATCGGCGACCGTCGGCTGGGTGTATTCGCCGGAACTCGAGCCGTGACCCGACGAGGCGACGGGCGTGTTGTCCGGCGCAGGTGCGTTGGTCACGCCGAGTACGCCCATCGTCACTGCTGCGGCGATGCCCACGAATCCGAATGTCTTCGCCACCTTCATGACGTCCTCCTTAATGACTACTCGGTAAATAGTTGTTCGAAATGTTATGAGGCCTATTTCGGCAGGACCTGCCAGCAGCCTGCAACGTGCCTGTGAATAGGCGATTTCGGCTGTGACCTTGCCCTCGGCGATACTCATGGGCATGGCGGACAGCGAGCGCAGTGATGTCACGCTGGCCGCCGAGGTCGCGCAGGAGGCAGGGGAGTTCCTGCTGTCGGTCCGCGACCGGCTCGGCTCCCACGATCCGTACACCCTCGGCGCGGCAGGCGACCGGCACGCCAACACGCTGATTCTCGACCGGCTGCGCACGGCGCGCCCCGACGACGCCATCCTGTCGGAGGAGGCCGCCGACGACCTCGTCCGGCTCCGCTCGGACCGGGTGTGGATCGTCGACCCGGTCGACGGCACCCGCGAGTTCGGGCGGGGCCGGCCGGACTGGGCCGTCCACATCGCGCTGTGGCAGCGCAACGGCACCCCGCACGGGTCCATTACCGACGCGGCTGTCGCGCTACCCGCGCACGGCGAGGTGCACCGCACCGACACGGTGACCGGACCGCCGCCGCGTCGTCCCGGCCCCATTCGCGTCGCCACCAGTACCTACCGGCCGCCGGCCATCGTCTGGTGGCTGCGCGATGTGCTCGACATGGAGCTCGTCGGCATCGGCTCGGCCGGCGCCAAGGCCATGGCCGTGGTGCGCGGCGACGTCGACGCCTACGTGCACGCCGGCGGGCAGTGGGAATGGGATTCGGCGGCACCGGCCGGCGTGGTGCAGGCGGCGGGGCTGTTCGCGTCGCGCCTGGACGGCTCGCCGCTGCGGTACAACCGGCCCGACCCCTACCTGCCGGACTTCGTCATGTGCCGCCCGGAGTTCGCCGACTCGTTGCTCGAGGCGGTGCGCCAAGTGACTCGTGGACCGAGTTGACGCGGTCGATGCGCTGTGCGCCGTCAGGCGTGAGGGCAAGGACGCGATCGGAGAGAACGGCAACGAGGCTCATCACCGCAGCGTGGCTGTCGAACGCGCCGGGGGAGACGTTGGGGCATTCGAGCCACCACGTGGAGCGTGGCGCGAGCGCACGCAGTTGGTCATCGGCGAAGAGCGCCAACGGAATTCGCGACTCGCGAGCCCAGTCGACGAGTTCTCTGGCCCACCGGCCGTGGCGCCGGAACGACATCGCGATGACGAGGTCCCGCTCATCGAAGTCCGCGATGTCCTCGGCGACGGACTGACCCGAACTGGGCGCCAGCCAGGTGTCGGGCCGGATTTGTGCGAGGTTCAGCCTCAGCACGGTTGCCGCGGCCAGGCTGCTCCGGTAGCCGCAGACGGCGACGCGACGGGAAGTGGCGATCTTCTCTGCGACAGCCTCGACCACCGCCTCATCCAGCAGCGCATGCATGGCGTGCAGGTTCGCGATGTCCTGCGAGATGATGGCGCTGACGTCGGGCGCGCGCTCGATGGCGACGGGCACACCTGATCGCCGCAGGGCACGCAGGTGCTCACGCATGGCGTCGAAGTTGCTGAATTCCAGGGCGCGCACCAGCCGGGAGAACGTCGCCTTCGAGACGTCGGCCATGGTGGCGAGTTCGCTGGCGCGATAGGTACCGGCATCGCCCGCATGCGCGAGCAGCACATCGGCAGCGCGGCGTTCCTGCGGGCTAAGGGACGCATAGCAATTCGCGATTCTCGCCTCCAGCGAGTCCGGCTCGTCCGCGCGCATTAGCTGCCCCTGTACGTGGTGTACGCGAACGGGCTGAGCAACAGCGCGACGTGCGTATGGCCCGCTCCGACCGTGACGTGCACGTCGACGGCGGGGTAGAACGTCTCCCGACCTGCACTCGCGAACCAGGCGCCCGTCGCGAAATGCAGTAGGTAGTCACCGGGATTCAGTGGGACGTCCCAACGAATTCGGCCGTCATCGTCAGTGTGTGCGGTCGCCACCTGCTCGTTCATTCGGCTCAGGACGACCTCGAGATCCGCGGCGGGTTTCCCGCGGGCGGCGTCGAGCACATGAGTGGACAGGGATGTCTCCGTGGCCGGCGATGTCATGGCGTCACCCTTTCTGCCAGGCGGAGCAGTGCGATCTCACGAAGCTGGCCGATGGCGATGGCGGCTTCCTCCTCGCGGTCGAGTGACAGCCGATACCGCAGGGCGTCATAGATGTCGGCAGCGCTGCGGCCCTTCGCGCGGATGAGGAAGATGCGCCCGAACTTCGCTTCATAGTCCGCGTTGGCCCTGGCCATCGTTGTCGCAAGCGCGTCGGGCATGGCCGGCTGTTCGCCGCGCGAGAGGCCGGACTCGACCGATGTTCCGTCGGCTCGTTCACCGATGCGCGGGTGTTGTGCCAGTGCCTGGTCCAGGTTGTCGACGCTCCAGTCGGCGGCGGCGCGCGCGGCCGTCGACTCGAGTTCACCGATGGTCGCAAAAGGCCGCGCGGCGACAACCGCGCTGAGCCAGGACGCAATATCGGCGCAGGGACGCAGCACCTCTTCGGCTTCCTCAGGCAACGCAGCGTTGAAGGTCTGAAGATCCATGGACTGAATCTAGCGTTGCAGCAAAGATTCGCCCTGACGAGATTGTTACGATCCGTTTACGTCCAGGTCCAGGCCATTCCGGCCATCTGTGGGGCGGAAACACCGTCACACGGTTGAAACGAAATGGTGACGCCACAACAAAAACTGAAACGTACGTTGCAGCGGTAAGCCGTTTCAACGTGCGTCAGGGGAAATCGTGGCAGTGGGTGACATCGTCCTCGGGTCGAATCAGTACGGCAAGGCGGAGAACCGCCTCGTGCGCATCGTCCGGGACACCCCCGTACATCGCATCATCGATCTGAACGTCACCTCGCAGTTGCGGGGCGATTTCAGCGCATGCCACTACGCGGGTGACAACTCGCACGTCGTCGCGACCGACACGCAGAAGAACACCGTCTACGCCTACGCGAAAGAAGTGGGCGTCAAGTCGCCCGAGGATTTCCTGATCGCCCTGGGCCGGCACTTCGTCGGTGATTTCGAGTGGGTCACCGGAGGCCGTTGGGAGGCAGAGGAATACGCGTGGGAGCGAATCGTCGTCGACGGCAAGCCGCACGACCACTCGTTTGTGCGGGCCGGCAAGTTCGTCCGGACGACGGTCGTCCAGATGGCCGGCGACACGACGTGGGTGGTGTCCGGCATCAAGGACTGCGTCGTGCTCAAGTCGACCGGATCGGAGTTCCACGGCTTCCCCCGCGACAAATACACCACGCTCGTCGAGACCGACGACCGCATCATGGCCACGTCCATCACGGCATGGTGGCGCTACCTGAGCACTGACACCGACCTCGACTTCAACGCGCTGCACGAGGCCATCACCGAGGTCGTGCTCGCCACGTTCGCCGGCGTCCACTCGCTCGCGTTGCAACAGACGCTGTTCGAGATCGGCAAGGCGATCCTCGAGAAGTTCGACGTGGTTGCCGAAGTGAAGTTGTCGTGCCCCAACAAGCACCACTTCGTCGTCGACCTCAGCCCGTTCGGTCTGGAGAACCCGAACGAGGTCTTCTACGCCGCCGACCGGCCGTACGGCTTGATCCAGGCCACCATCACCCGCGAAGGCGCGGAGCAGGCGCTGGAGGCGTGGGCCACGATTCCAGGTTTCTGTTGAGCCATGGACCTGCACACCGTCAGCCGATACCGATTCGCGCGAACACGCGACGACCTGCGCCTGGCCGATGGCGAGTCCTTCGTCGCCGGGGGGACGTGGACGTTCTCTGAACCGCAGGCCGAGCTCACCGGTGTCGTCGACCTCACGACCATGGACTGGGCCGCCATCGAGCGCACCGGCGAGGGACTGCGCATCGCCGCCACCTGCACCATCGCCGAACTCGTGCACTATCCGCGCCGCGCCGAGTGGCCGGCCCAGCAGCTCTTCGGCGACTGCGCCAACGCGCTACTCGCCTCGTTCAAGATCTGGAACATCGCCACTGTCGGAGGCAACATCTGCCGGTCGTTCGCGGCCGCATCGATGGTGTCGCTTGCCGTCGCGCTCGACGGCGTGGCCGAGATCTGGACTCCTGACGGCCAGACCCGATGGGAGCCGGTCGCGGATCTGGTCACCGGCAACGGGACCAACTCGCTGGCGCACGGCGAGGTGCTGCGGGCCTTGCACCTGCCTGAGCGGGCGCTGCGGTCCACGGCGGCACTGCGCACCATCGCGCTGGCAGAGTACGGACGCTCCGGTGCCGTCGTCAGCGGCCGCCGCGACGACGACGGATCGGCGGTCTTCACCGTCACGGCTGCGACGCTCGCGCCCACCGTCTTTCGCTATCCGGAGCTGCCCGACGCCGAAGCTCTCCGGTCCGACGTCCTGGCCGCATCCGGTTACTACACCGACCCACTCGGGTCCGCGGATTGGCGCCGGGCCGTCAGCGCGGTGCTCGCTGTGGACATTCGCTCAGAAATTTCTTCTCGCCTGGAGGTGGGCCATGCCGATTGAGACGGACCGAGCCGACGTCGCGCGCAAGGCCGTGCATCCCGTCGACGAGGTGTTGCCGATTCCCAAGCTCGCGGTTTACGGGATGCAGCACGTGCTGGCGTTCTATGCCGGCGCGGTGCTGGTTCCGATCATCGTCGCCGGCGCCCTGAAGCTGTCGCCCGAGCAGACGATCCACCTCATCAATGCCGACCTGTTCACGTGTGGCATCGCGACGATCATCCAGTCCGTCGGCTTCTGGAAAGTGGGCGTCAAACTCCCGTTGATCCAGGGGGTGACCTTCGCGGCGGTCAGCCCGATGATCGCGATCGGCACAGCCGGCGGCCTGTCAGGGGTTCCCGGTCTGCTGTCGGTGTACGGGTCGGTGATCGTCGCCGGGCTCTTCACCTTCTTCATGGCGCCGTACTTCTCGAAGCTGCTGCGCTTCTTCCCACCGGTCGTCACCGGATCGGTCATCACGATCATCGGGATCGCGCTCCTGCCCGTCGCGGCCAACGACATCGTCGGCGGCACGACCACCGAGGCGATGAAAACGGATGTGGCGCTGAAGGATCTCGCGTATGCCGCGGGCACGCTGCTGATCATCATCGTGATGCAGCGCCTCTTCCGCGGTTTCCTCGCGACGATCGCCGTGCTGGCCGGGCTGGTCCTCGGCACCGCGGTTGCCGCAGTGCTCGGGGATGTCGATTTCAGTGCGGTAGGTACGTCCCACTGGCTCGGCGTGACCACGCCGTTCTACTTCGGCTGGCCCACATTCAGCGCCACCGCGATCATCTCGATGATCGTCGTCATGATCATCACCGCGGTGGAAACCACGGGTGATGTCTTCGCGACCGCCGAGATCGTGGGTAAGCGCGTGGGCGCGGGCGACATTGCCAGAGCACTGCGCGCCGACGGCATGGCGACCACGATCGGCGGCGTCCTCAACTCGTTCCCGTACACGTGCTTCGCGGAGAACGTCGGGCTCGTTCGCTTGACGCAGGTCAAGAGCCGCTGGGTGGTCGCCACCGCGGGGGTCATCATGATCGTGCTGGGCTATCTCCCCAAGGCCGCGGCCGTCGTGGCCGCGATCCCGCATTCGGTGCTCGGCGGGGCGTCGCTGGCGCTGTTCGCCACCGTGGCTGTGGTGGGCATCCAGACCCTGTCGAAGGTCGACTTCAACGACCACCGCAACGCGGTGATCGTCGGCACCGCACTCGGCCTCGGCATGCTCGTCACCGCCCAACCGCTGTTGAAATTCAGTTTTCCCGCGTGGGCCCAGATCATCTGTGGCTCAGGGATCACGCTGGGCGCCCTTGCCGCGATCGTCCTGAACATCGTGTTCTTCCACATCGGGCCGAACCGCGGCCCGATGGTTGCGGGCACGCCACGGACCGGCGAAGTCGGACTCGATGCCGTCAACAAGATGACGCAGGAGGAGTTCGTCAAGACGTTCTCGGTCCTCTATCAGGGCCTCTCTTGGCCGGTCGAGCGCGCGTTCGCGCAACGGCCGTTCGCCGACACCCGCGCACTGCGTGGCGCCGTCCAGACCGCGCTGCTCGCGGCCACCCCCGCCGAGCAGATGGAGTTGATGCAGGCGTATCCGGACCTCGCCCAGACCCAGGAACACAACGTGTCGAAAGTCGATCTGGCCTACCTGGGTCTCGACGGTCTCACCGAGGAGGAAGCCGAGGAATTCAGCGAGCTGTCTGCGGCCTACGAAGCCAAATTCGGCTTCCCCCTCATCATCTGCCTTCGGGATCTGGAAAGGCGCGAGCACATCCTGACCCTCGGCTGGCGGCGCCTGGACAATTCCCCGCAGGTTGAGCACATGGCGGCGCTCAGTGAGATCTCGCGAATCGCGGCGTGGCGATTCGACGACCTGGTTGCCGACGCGAATCCCATTGCCTCTGCCCGACGCCTGCGAATCGCGCGATGACGACCGGCCGGCGGCACCGCGTGATGGCGTGCGTATGAGATTTGATGTCAACGGCACGACCGTCGAAGCCGATGCTCGCCCGGGGCAGTGCTTGCGCACCCTGCTCCGGGAAACCGGGCACCTCGACGTCAAGCGGGGATGCGACGCCGGCGACTGCGGAGCGTGTGCGGTCATCCTCGACGGCGTGCCGGTGCACTCCTGCATTTACCCCGCCGCCCGGGTGAGCGGCCGCGCCGTCACCACGGTTGCCGGGCTCGCCGACGGCGACGAGCTGCATCCGGTGCAGCGCGCGTTCTGCGACAACTTCGCCTTTCAGTGCGGCTTCTGCACCGCCGGAATGATCGTCACCGCGTCCACCCTGAAGCCGGACGACCTCGGTGATCTCGACCGCCGGATGAAGGGCAACCTGTGTCGTTGCACGGGTTACCGTCCGATTCGCGAAGCGATCCATGCGGCCGTCACGGGCAGTGGCGACGGCGTGGCCGTTGCGGGTCCGGCCATCGGACAGTCATTGCGGCCGCCCGCCGGCCGACGCATCGTCACAGGGTGCGAGCCCTTCACCTTCGACATCGACGTGCCCGGGCTGCTGCATCTCGCGGTGCTGCGGTCACCTCATGCGCACGCCCGCATCCTGGCGATCGATACCGCGGCCGCCGAGCAGGTGCCCGGTGTCGAAGTGATCCTCACGCACCGCAACGTCGAGACGCCGCGCTTTTCCACTGCGCGCCACGAGATCCGGACCGACGACCCGGACGACACCCTCGTGTTCGACCCGGTTGTCCGTTTCATCGGTCAACGGGTTGCGGCGGTGGTCGCCGACACGCCTGCGGCCGCGCAGGACGCGGCACGGCGCATCGTGGTCGAGTACGAGCTGCTGCCCGCGGTGTTCGATCCGGAGGCCGCGAGGTCGGCGGGCGCGCCGCTGTTGCATCCGGACCGGACGCTCGAGGATGGCGTCGCCGACGCGTCGCGCAACGTGATCGCGGCGATGCACGACGGTTTCGGCGGCGACATCGACGAGGCCCTGGCGAACGCGGATGTCACGGTCGGCGGTACGTGGCGGACCGCGCGGGTTACGCACGCGCAGCTGGAGGCCCATGGCACCATCGGCTGGTTGGACGACGACGGCCGGCTCACCCTGCGCACCAGCTCACAGGTTCCGTTTCTGGTTCGCAAGGAACTCTCTTACCTGCTCGGCCTGCCCGAGGACCGGCTGCGCGTGTACACCGCGCGTGTCGGAGGCGGTTTCGGCGGCAAGCAGGAGATGTTCACCGAAGACCTCGTCGCGGTCGCCGTGTTGCGCACCGGGCGGCCGGTCGCGTATGAGATGTCGCGGACCGATGAGCTCATCGCGACCGCCTATCGCCATCCCATGCGTGTCGACGTGACCCTCGGCGCCCGCTCCGACGGCACGTTGACGGCGATGAAGCTGGCCGTGCTGAGCGACGGCGGCGCCTATGGAAACCACTCGCCGGGCGTCATGTTCCACGGCTGCGCGGAGTCGATTTCGGTCTATCGATGCCCCGTCAAGCGGGTCGACGCCGAGGCCGTCTACACCAACAACCCGCCGTCGGGCGCGTTCCGCGGGTATGGGCTCGGTCAGGTGATCTTCGCCATCGAGAGCGCACTCGATGAGCTGGCACTGCAGCTGGGCATCGACCCGTTCACCATTCGTCGCACGAACATGGTGCGCGAAGGCGACGACTTGTTGATCGCGCATCCCGAACCCGAACCAGACCTGGTCTACGGCAGCTACGGGCTCGACCAGTGCCTCGACCTCGTCGAGCGGGCCCTGGCCGGTGTCGACGGCGAGAGTGCCCCGGCGGGAGCTCAGTGGCGGACAGGGGAGGGCATCGCATTGTCGGCGATCGCCACCATGGCTCCGCGGGGCCATTTCTCCTCGGTCAACGTTCGGCTCACCCCGAGCGGCGGCTACGAGGTCGGCATCGGGACCGTGGAATTCGGCAACGGAACCTCGACGGTCCACACGCAGATCGCCGCCACCGCGCTGGCCACCACACCGGAGCGGATCACGCTGCGCAACGGCGATACCGATGCCGCCGACTACGACACGGGGGCCTTCGCCTCGGCGGGGACCACGGTCGCGGGCAAGGCGTTGTACGCCGCGGCGTCGAGCATGCGAGAGGTGATCCTGGACACGGTCTTTCAGCTGACCGGCGAAGTCGGCGCGCTGGGCGAACACGGGGTGCAGACCTCGACCGGGTTGGTGCGATTCGGCGACATCATCGCGGCCGCGCCGGCGCAGTATCGGGTGGGCGACGGTATCCAGACGACGGGTGCCGAAACGGGTGAACTGCGTTCGATCGCGTTCAACGTGCAGGGATTTCGGGTCGCGGTCGATACCGAGACCGGGACGGTCAAGATTCTGCAGTCGGTGCACGCCGCCGACGCGGGCACCGTCGTCAATCCGGCGCAATGCCGGGGGCAGGTCGAAGGCGGCGTCGCCCAGGGCATCGGATCGGCGCTCTACGAAGAGATCATGATCGACGAATCGGGCCGGGTATCGACGCCCACATTCCGCCTGTACCGGGTGCCCCAGATGGCCGACATTCCGGAGACAACCGTGCTGTTCGCCGAGACCGCCGACGACCTCGGTCCGTACGGCGCGAAATCGATGAGCGAATCCCCGTACAACCCCGTGGCGCCCGCCCTGGCCAACGCGATTCGTCGCGCCCTCGGTGTGCGTCCATACGAACTCCCCATGTCGAGGGACCGGGTCTGGCGGCTGGCGCAGGAAGGAACACCACAATGAACGCTTTCACGGGTACCGATCCGAAGTGGCTCGGCGTCGCGATCGACCTGGCAACGGCCAATGTCGAAGCCGGCGGCGGGCCGTTCGGTGCGGTGGTCGTCGGCGCCGGCGAGCTGGTCTCCACCGGCCAGAACCGGGTGACGCAGAACCTCGATCCGACCGCACACGCCGAGGTCATGGCGATCCGGGCCGCTTGCGAGCGGGTCGGGAACTTCAGCCTTGCGGGGCACACGCTCTACTCGTCGTGCGAACCCTGCCCGCTGTGCCTGTCCGCGGCCTTGTGGGCCCGGGTCGATCGCATCGTGTTCGCGGCGGACCGCCATGACGCGGCCGTCGGCGGATTCGACGACCGGGCCTTCTACGAACTGTTCGACAAGCCGCGGGCGCACTGGGATGTCCCCGTCCAGCAGCACCGCCTGGACCGGTCATTCCTGCCGTTCGAGACGTGGATCGGCAACAGCAACCGGGTTCAGTACTGACCATGGACGTCATCGAGGATCTGTTGGCCCGCACCCGGCTCGGTGAGTCGGTGGCGCTGTGCACGGTGGTCGCGGCCGGTGGATCCACGCCGCGCGGCCCGGGTACGTCGATGCTCGTGACGGGCGACGGCTGCGTCGTCGGCTCCATCAGCGGTGGTTGTGTGGAGAGCGCGGTGTACGAGCTGGCGCTGGAGGTGCTGGCCTCGGGCGAACCGAGGCTCGTCAGCTACGGCGCCGGTGACGAGTCGGTGTTCGCTGTCGGTCTGTTGTGCGGCGGCACCATCGATGTCTTCGTCGAGCGCGTCGGCCCGTCGAACGTCGCGGAACTCGAGTTCGCGGTAAAGGTCGCCGATCGGGGCCAGACTGCTGTCCTGGCCACGCTCGTCAGCTCTACTGGGCCGGCTCCCGGTGGTCACCTCGTGATCGCCGACCGGTCGGTGAAGGGCAGCCTCGGCGTCGGCTCGCTGGACGACGCCGTGGTGCGCGCCGCGGACTCGTTGACCAGCAGTCAGACGCTGAGCGGCCCCTACGGCGACGTCATCTTCGCGCGCGTACTGACACCCAAACCGCGGCTCATCGTCTTCGGCGCGACCGACTTCGTCGCCGCCGTCGCGCACGCGGCGGCATTCACCGGCTACCGCGTGACGGTGTGCGATGCGCGAGCGGTGTTCGCCACGAAAGACCGGTTCCCGATGGCCGACGACGTTGTCGTGGACTGGCCCGATCGCTACCTCAGGCAACAGGTCGATGCCGGGCTGATCGATGCCCGCACCGCGATCTGTGTTCTGACGCACGACGACCGCTTCGACGTGCCGCTACTCGAGGTGGCCCTGGCGGTGCCCGAGATCGGTTTCGTCGGCGCGATGGGCTCGCGCAGAACCCATGACGACCGGGTGGCACGGCTGCGCGAGCGGGGGATCGACGACAGTCAACTGGCCCGGCTGTCCTCTCCGATCGGACTGGATCTGGGCGGCCGAACTCCCGAGGAGATCGCGATCGCGATCATGGCGGAGATCATCAGCCGGCGGGAAGGCGGCACAGGCCTTCCTCTGCGTGACCGCGACGGCGATGTTCATCAGCGTGCCGGTGTGTCCGTGTCTGCACCCGTCGCCAGATCCTCGCAGGGAACATGAAGCACGCCAACGCTGTTCAGGTATTCCTGTGCGCCGCGGTCGCCGCGAGCACTCGCACTGACCCGGTCCCAGTGACTGCGGCCGATCACGACGGGATGCCCGGGCGTGCCGGAGTAGGTCGCCCTGGCGAGCCGGTCGCGATCCGCCAGAGCACACAAGCGCGCGACGACGCCCGGCCCGACATCCGGCAGATCAACGAGATGAATCAGCGCGGCCTCACCATCGATCGCCGCGAGTCCCGCGCGCAGCGATGCCGCGATGCCTTCCTCCCAATCCGTCGCCACGATGGTCGTCGCCGTGTCGGGCACGAGCGCCGCGGCGCGTTCGTGTTCGGCGCCGAGAACGACGGCAACAGAGGCGCAGCCACCCGAGAACAACACGTCGACGGCGCGCTCAATTGCCCCGGGTACCAAGGCTTTCGGCATGCCGAACCGGCGGCCCGCGCCCGCGGCCAACAACAGCCCGGCGACTCGGGGTTGATCAGGCGGCCTCACCGTGCGGACGATACCGGCCCAGGCGTAACCATCCGCTCCGAAAACCACCGATGAGGAGTATTCACATGGAGCTCGTCCCGAGACTGCTCGACGTGATCGAGTCCGACATCCTTCCGTTGACCGCGCAGGGCGTTGCCGCGGGCAACAAGGTCTTCGGGGCTGCGCTGCTGCGCAAATCGGATCTGTCGTTGGTGCTGGCGGGGACCAACGCGGAAACGCGCAATCCGCTTTTTCACGGCGAGATCAGCACGCTCAACCAGTTCTACGAGATCGCAGACCGCCCGGCGACGCGTGACCTGCTGTTCCTGAGCACGCACGAGCCTTGCACCCTGTGCATGTCGGCGATCACCTGGGCCGGTTTCGACAACTACTACTACCTGTTCAGCCACGAGGATTCGCGCGACAGCTTCGCGATTCCGCATGATCTGCGAATCCTGAAAGAGCTGTTCGGTCTGGATCCGGGCGGCTATCGACGAACCAACGCGTTCTGGACCGCTCACGGGATTCGCGATCTTGCCGATGAAGAGCCGGAACCGCGCCGCGGCGACCTGCACGATCGCATCGCGCGGATTGCGCGGCGGTATCAAGAACTCTCGGAGCAGTATCAGGAGTCGAAGCCGGGCAGCGGCATTCCACTGAGTTGACGACGGCTAAAGTCGACGTCATGCGATCGTGGCTGGCGCCCAGTGTCCCGAACCTGCCGGGCCACGGCCCCGAACTCCGGCTCTATGACACCGCTGACCGTCAGGTCCGGCCGGTCTCGGCCGGTCCCAAGGCCACCATGTACGTCTGTGGCATCACGCCGTACGACGCCACGCACCTCGGTCACGCCGCCACCTACCTGACCTTCGACCTGGTGCACCGGTACTGGCTCGACGCGGGCCACGACGTCCAGTTCGTGGAGAACGTCACCGACGTCGACGATCCGCTGTTCGAGCGGGCCGCGCGCGACGGGATCGACTGGCGCGCTCTCGGCGACCGCGAGACCGAGCTCTTCCGCCAGGACATGACGGCGCTGCGGGTGCTGCCGCCGCACGACTACGTCGGCGCTGTCGAGTCGATCGCCGAGGTCGTCGAGCTCGTCGAGAAGCTGCTGGCCTCGGGCGCGGCGTACGTGATCGACGACTCCGAATACCCCGACGTCTACTTCCGGGCCGACGCCACCGCCCAGTTCGGCTACGAGTCCGGTTACGACCGCGACACCATGCTGACGTTGTTCGGCGAGCGCGGCGGCGATCCCGACCGTGCCGGCAAGGCCAGTCCGTTGGACGCCCTGCTGTGGCGGGTGCAGCGGCCGGGCGAGCCGAGCTGGCCGTCGCCGTTCGGCGCGGGCCGCCCGGGCTGGCACATCGAGTGCGCCGCCATCGCGCTGAACCGCATCGGCCCCGGTCTCGACATCCAGGGCGGCGGCAGCGACCTCACTTTCCCGCACCATGAGTTCTCGGCCGCACACGCCGAATCGGTAACGGGGGAGCGGCGTTTCGCCCGCCACTACGTGCACGGCGGGATGATCGGCTGGGACGGCCACAAGATGAGCAAGAGTCGCGGCAACCTGGTGCTGGTGTCGCAGCTGCGGGCCGACGGTGTCGACCCGGGCGCCATTCGACTGGGTCTGATGGCCGGGCACTACCGCGCCGACCGCTTCTGGAGCCCCGAGGTTCTCAGCACCGCGCAGGTGCGGTTGCAGCGCTGGCGCGCGGCCACCGCGCTGCCCGCCGGACCCGATGCCACCGATCTCCTCGCCCGGGTCCGCCGGTACCTGGCCGACGATCTCGACACCCCGAAAGTCCTTGCCGCCCTTGATGGCTGGTCGACCGACGCGCTCGAGTACGGGGGCCACGACCCCGCGTCGCCGCGGTTGGTGGCCTCGGCCGTCGACGCGCTGCTCGGGGTGACCCTCTAGTCACTTCGGCGTGAGAGTACTTTTTGCCACCATGGGTTCTGTGTACGGAAAAGTCGTCTTCATCACCGGTGGTGCTGCGGGGGTCGGGGCCGAGGTGGCCCGCCGGTTGCACCGCAAGGGCGCCAAGCTGGTGCTGACCGACGTCGACGCGGCGGCGCTGGACGCCACCGCCGCCACGCTCGGTGACGATGTCCTGACCGTGGTCGCCGACGTCCGCGACCTGTCGTCGATGCAGGCCGCCGCCGATGCGGCCGTCGAACGCTTCGGCGGCATCGACGTGGTGACGGCGAACGCCGGTATCGCGACCTACGGCTCGGTGCTGCAGGTCGATCCCGAGGCCTTCAAGCGGCTGCTCGACATCAACGTCCTCGGGGTGTTCCACACCGTGCGCGCCACGCTGCCGTCGGTCATCGACCGCCGCGGCTACGTCCTGATCGTGTCGTCGCTGGCCGCCTACACCGCGGCACCGGGCCTGGCGCCCTACAACGCCTCCAAGGCCGCCGTCGAGCATTTCGCCAACGCGCTGCGCCTGGAGGTCGGCTACCGCGGTGTCGACGTCGGCTCGGCGCACATGTCCTGGATCGACACCGCCATGGTCCGCGACACCAAGTCCGACCTGTCGACGTTCGCCGAGATGCTGACGAAGCTGCCGTGGCCCATCAGCAAGACCACGTCGGTCGACAAGTGCGGCGAGGCCTTCGTCGCCGGTATCGAGGGGCGCAAGACGCGCGTGAACTGCCCCGGCTGGGTCGGCGCGCTGCGCTGGCTGCGGCCGCTGCTGGCGACGCGCATCGGTGAGGTGCCGGTGGCCAAGTTCGTGCCGGATCTGCTGCCCCGCATGGACGCCGAGGTGGTCGCCCTGGGCCGCTCGTCCAGCGCGCACACCGAGCAGCTCGACAAGGGATGACGGTGCGGGTCGGCCTGGCGCGCTTGGGTCTCGTCGCACTGCTGCTGGCGGCGACCGGGTGTTCCGGCCACGATTCGTCGAGCCCCTCCACCCCGCAGCCACCCACTCCGGAGCAGGTGCGGGCCATCGCGAAATCCGCGTACACGTACGGGTTTCCGATGGTCGACAACTACCGGGTCCAGTACTCGTACTTCGCCGACAAGGCCGGTCCCGAGTACAAGGGTGCCTGGAACCAGATCCACAACGTCGCACGCGTCTTCACCCCCGAGGACAAGGCGATCCAGACGCCCAACTCGGACACCCCGTACTCGTTCCTGGGTGCCGATCTGCGGGCCGAGCCCCTGGTGCTCAGCGTGCCGGAGGTCGAGCCGGGCCGTTACTACTCGCTGCAGTTCGTCGACGGCTACACCTACAACATCGCGTACGTGGGCAGCCGCGCGACCGGCAATGGCGCGGGCAATTACCTTCTGGCCGGGCCGAATTGGCACGGCGCGACACCGCCGGGTGTCGAACGGGTCATCCGCAGCTCGACCGACCTGGCCTTCGTCCTGTACCGCACCCAGCTGTTCGGACCGACGGACATCGAGAACGTCAAGAAGATTCAGGCCGGGTATCAGGTGACGCCGCTGTCGGCGTTCCTGAAGCAGCCGCCCGCACCGCCGGCGCCGCCCGTCGACTTCGTCGCCCCGCTGTCGGCGCAGGACGAGCGCACCTCACCGAAGTTCTTCGAAATCCTCAACTTCGCAATGAAGTTCGCGCCGGCGCAGCCCGCCGAGGAGGTCATGCGTCAGCGCTTCGCGGCCATCGGGATCGGTCCTGACGGCTCGTTCCGCGCGGACCAGCTGACGCCCGAGAACCGCAAGGCCGTGACGGACGGAATGGCGGATGCCTGGGCGGCGTTCGACACCTTCAAGAAGGACAAGTTCGACACCGGCGAGGTGACGTCGGCCCAATTGTTCGGCACCGCAACTGATCTCAGGGGCAACTACCTGTACCGCATGGCCGGCGCGGTGCTCGGCATCTACGGCAACACCGCGGCCGAGGCGATCTACCCGGGCGCGTCGAACGACAGCGCCGGAGCGCCGCTGACCGGCGCCAACAACTACACGCTGCGGTTCGCCCCCGGGCAGCTGCCGCCGGTCAACGCCTTCTGGTCGGTGACCATGTACGAGATGCCGCAGAGCCTGCTGGTGGCCAACCCCATCAACCGCTACCTGATCAACTCGGCGATGCTGCCCACCCTGATCAAGGACCCCGACGGTGGCATCACGCTGAACGTGCAGAACAAGTCGCCCGGACCGGCGCGCGAAGCCAACTGGCTGCCCGCCCCGACCGGCCCGTTCGTCATCGCGATGCGGCTGTACTGGCCCAAACCCGAAGCGCTCGACGGTACGTGGAAGGCGCCCAAGCCGGTCAAGGGCTGACCGCCTAAGTTGGCACGTTCTCGCGCAGGAACTTCGCCTGGTCGGCCGGGATCGCTGGCGTCGCCGGCCAGACATCGGGTCCACGCCGAACCTGATCTTCGGGCTCGCCGCTGATGAAGAAGTCCGAAGTCGACCGCGAGACCACCTGGTGCTTGCTGATCCAGCGGATGCCGCCGAACGCGTTGACCTCGATCTCGCCCTGGAACTCGAAGAGCCCGTTGCCCAGAGGGTCGTAATTGCCTTGATATCGGAACGTCAGCGGCCATTCGCGCGGGTCGCGGCTTACCGGGATGCGGCTCATGGCATTGACCGTGATGTGCAGGTCGGACTTCGACCAGTTGCTTGATTCGCTTAGCACGCGTTCGAACACCACCGAAGTGATCTCGCCGTAGGCATTGCCGCTCCACACCACGTCGATGGTGGCGTGCGCGGTGCCCGCGCGGAACTGCGGCACGAAGAGGAACCGCCGGCGGTAGTTCTGGGTGGCTGCCGTGACGCCCGGCATGCCGAGCCTGCCTTGCGGGGTGAGCAACCGGTGCGCGTCGTCGTAGGTCAGGCTGAACGAGCCGGACGCATCCTGAACCCCCGCCTGCACGATTGCGCCGGCTGCCAGCCCCCACTCGACCACTTCCGCCAGGCCGATGGCGGCGGCTGCGGGGTTCTGCTGGTACGAGTACTCGCGCACCTCGCGCGACGCCGGAACCGCCAGGGCGGTCGCGCCGCCGCCGAAGAGCTCTGCCTCGGCGCGCCTGCGCTCGATCAGCCGCTCGTCCTCGGCGATACGGCCGTCCTGACGCAGCCGTATCCACTTGCGCATCTCACCTGGCACAGCGGCCAGATCGCCGGCATCGAGCAATTTGAGCAGGGTGGACCGTAGCAGCGGCACGGCGCCGATGCCGACACCGAAGCACGCCATCGCGTCGACCTGTGGTTGCGTTAACGGGGTCACGATCCGGTCGGTGAGGAATGCCTCCACAGCTGCGATCCGGCGATCGAGATCCGGCCCGGGCAGCTCCCACCGGAGGATAAACGTGCGTCCGCTGGGCGAGACGGCGCGAGGCACCGACATCCCCCTGACCAGCGCCCGCGAGCCAGGCGGCACCACTGTGATGATCAGGCTCTGGCCGGTCGACGTCCCGCTCGACGCGGGCGGCAGGGCGTCGGTCGAAATCGTCATGCCGCCCGCACCCACCACCTCGGGTCGGCTCGCCACGATGAACGACAGCCCGCTGACATCGATCTTGGATGCCAGTGATGCTCCGGCGAACGGGACGATAGCGGTGACGATGGCACGCAGCGCTGCGTTGATCTCATCGATGGTCTTCCGGTACGCCCCCGTCACTGCCGACTCGAACGACTGGCCCGCCTTCCACGC
Source organism: Mycobacterium sp. UNC410CL29Cvi84 (assembly GCF_000686745.1). Classification (NCBI taxonomy): domain Bacteria; kingdom Bacillati; phylum Actinomycetota; class Actinomycetes; order Mycobacteriales; family Mycobacteriaceae; genus Mycobacterium; species Mycobacterium sp. UNC410CL29Cvi84. Next base: position 564,249 of record NZ_JMLM01000001.1, on the reverse strand, counting down.
GGAAAAGAAGAAGTATGTCGTCGGTTCAGGCAGGTAGTTGTTTTGATGGCTGCCCGCGCTGGTGCGGGCGCCGATGTCGAGCCACGCCTGGTTCAGGCTGGAACCGACGCAATTCATCATGTACACCGAGCGAATGTTCAGGGGTCCCCCGTATTCCTTTGCCAGGGAACGGATTCGGTCGCCATCGATACCGTTGTCGGCCGAGATGTAGTTGCTCCGTCCATGTGTGAGGATCATCAGATCGATGACCTTGCCGGCGCGTGACGCAGCGAACAGGGTGGACTTGAGTTCTGCGAAAGTGGCCGACGAGTCGCGCAGAATCACGACATCGCCGTACTTGTCGGGCTTTGTTGCCGAGTAGCGGTTGAGTGTCAGTTCGGCGGTCTCGATCAGGTTGTCGGTTGTGGTGCGCAGCCAATCGCGGAGCGATGTCACGATCTGCGCCTTCATGCTCGTGCTTATGATCGACGCGCCGGGTAATTCGCTGATCAACTTGTCGACGAGGTCAGGCAGGCCGAGGTCGACGCCGCCGTTCTCGATGAGGATGACCAGGGTCCGGTCTGCGGCGGTGGCGACTCCCGCGAAGGACCGGGCGCGGCGTGGGCGATCGAGGATGCCGTTGCCGGTGCCGTAGTAGCGGCGGTCAAGGAACCGATTGTCGGTCGTGGCACTCATCGCGGTTCTCCTGAATTTCACTCGTGTGCAAGGAACTTGCGTTCGATGAGCTCATCGGCGATGAGCTTGCGCTGCCTTTCGAGCAGCTCGGCCGCGGCAGTGAGCAGCGTCGGTGAGTTGAGGTCGGTGAACGAGTCGATCGCCTTGAGCACCTGAGCGCGGCCCGCAGCGGTGGGTTTCGGCACGAATTTCCAGACCTTGGCGATCTGCGCGCCGTGGTGGGCGAGCGATAGGGGTCCTCGGTCGGCCTCGCTGACCAGGATTTCCGGGCTGAGTATGTTGTCGACGGACTGCTGGACGGCTTTGCGCATGATCGTCAGCGTGGGCTCGCCGAGGTAGTAGTCGCCCTTGAGCTTCCATGGTCCGTCGCCGTTGTCGTTGACGACCTCGACGCCAACCTGGTTCAGGTGGTCGTGGAGTGTCTTCGCCACCAGGTTCTGGACCTTGGTGGGTTCGCGCTCTGCGATCTGGATCAGCAGCTTGCGGAAGGCATTCTCGGTGTCGATGTTCCACTGGATGAACAGCTTGCTGGCGTCCCTGGTGGGTAGTTCCAGCGGTGAGAAGGTCTCGCGGATGGTGGGGTACGCCCACGCGGCGGCGGCGAGCTTTTCGAGGAACTTCTCGGCGCCGGACGTCAAAGTGCTTGTGCCTTTGTAGAATCCGCGGCGGAAGCGGTTGATCACCACTTCCTTGTTGACGAGATGCCCCGATGCGAAGGCGTCGGTGAGGAAATGGTCGCCGAACGCATTTGTCGCCAGCGGTCCGAACGGGGCCACCGACGCATTCGGGTGGGCCGCCACCAGAGCCTTCATCTCTTCGATGGCGCGGTTGTGGTACTTCTCCCATTCTGACCTGTTGGTGGGTGTGGTGATGTGGTCGGTGAGTCCGAGCACGTCGGGCGGAGAGAAGTGCGCGTAGTTGTCGTCGGCGAGCTTGAGGTAGCGCTTGCTCGTCGCGTCGTTCCACTGTTTGTGGGAGATGTCGTCAGGATCGTCCTTGGGCCGGCCGCCCACGGGCTTGCGATAGAAGGCCGTGTTGCGGGTGATCAATGCCTTGAGCGCGCTCAGCTCGGCCGGAGCGGCATTCTTCAGATCGTCGACCGTGGCGTAGAAGTCGCCCATCGACACCAGCTGCCCGTACGAGAACGCCACGCCCGCACCGCTGCCGACCGTCAACTGGTCGGGGTAGAGGTCACCCGCGGACAGCACATGCTCGCCGGTGTCGTACATCGCCACGCTACGTTCAGGCGCCAGCGCCATGGTGAGTGCGGCACCGGCACAGCCGGGGACGAGCGCCACGCCGGAAAGCACTTCGGGCGCGATGATCGGCTGCGACATGGACTCTGTCATCGGCGGCGCCGGTGGCGGAGCCGGGACCCGCGCCGCCGCAGCGGCATTGCGCTCGAACTGCTCGAAGCGTCGCAGGTCGCGGGTGCCGAGGTCGTAACTGTTCGCGTACGCCATGCTGGCACGGATCTTGTCGAAGATCTCCTGGGTGTTCGGGCTGTCGATCGGGCGGCCAGGGTCGGACATCGGCGCGGCGGCCGCGGGCTGCGCGGCGCCACCGGACAGGATGGCGCGGATGTCGTTCGCCAGGTCCGCATCGGTCAACGGCGAGCCCGCGATCGACGCGGGCAGCGCGGGCTCGGCGGCGGGCGTTGGCGTCGGTGCGGGCATGGGTTGTGCCGGAGCCGGCGTCGGCGCGGGCATGGGTTGTGCCGGAGCCGGCGTCGGTGGCAGCGACGGCGGTGGCGGCTCGAACGACGGGGGCGTGGGTTCGATTGGCGCCGAGGGAGTTTCGGGGGGCGGCTGGAGCGGCGGGGTCGCGGGCGCGGGGACCGCTGGCCGGGGGATGGCCGCGGGAACCCGGTCCACGACGTATTCAGGTAACTCGTCGGCCGCGCCGATACCTGGTTGAGGGAGCACCTCGATGCCTGCGTCAGCCGTCATCGTCACGGAGCGGCGCGTGCGGCCGTCGCGATGCTGATTCGACTCCGCCGGCGCGTAGCCGTATCTCGTTCGCAGCAGCCGGTCGAATTCCAGGTCACGGGTTACTGGTCGGCTTTCCATGAACCTCACACCCTCACGTTCACCTTGACGACCGCATAGGGGTCCAAGGTCAGCACGACCTCGTTCTCCTCGCGGAGGGAGTTATGCGATCCCAGTCGGATGGTCAAATGACCTGGGCCACTGGACAACACCTCGGCCAGTCGGTCATTGACCACCGCGACAGGAGGAAACGTCGGATCGAGGCCGAGGTTGCGGCCCTCGATGAGCAGGCACGGTTCGCCATCGGACTGCGACAGGCTGACCCCTTCAATCGCCGGCGCGGCCTTGGCCCTGCGGGACTGGTTGATCTTGCGCGCCAAACTGCTGTAGTCGATATCGGTGCCGGTCGCCGACTTGAGGTCGACGTTGCGGGCCTCGAGATCCTTCAGATCGTCCACGGAGTTCACCCCGATCTTGCGTAGCTTGGATCGGGTGGCGTCATCGACGTCGAGCTCGGTGAGATTCTGATCCGGTACGCCCGCACGATGTTTGGTGGTGGCGCGCACTTGCTGGTCGGTGATCGAGCCGAGCTGGATCGTCAGCTTGGAAGCTCCTTCTTGACCCGGTTGCGCGGTGGTGAAACGCACCGTGTCACCGTCATAAGTAGGGAAGGCGTTCACATCGAGTGCCACCTCCTTCACCGAGTAGCTCAGCGGTTTGTTGATCGACTTGACTGCGAGCGTTTCTCGCGTCTTGTCGAGCTCCACGACGAGCGAATCCACGAAATCCTCCAGCCGCCAAGCGGAATTGGCGGAGCCGCGGGTGTGGACCTCGTCGGGCCGGGCTTGGACGGCCATCAGCCCGGCTCTTCCTCGCCGCGTACCGCGACCAACCGAATCGCGTGGAACACCGGTAGCGTGCTGGTCGCGATGTGGTAGATCGGTGGCGTGCCGCCGAGGCGGACGACGCCGTAGGCGTCCACGACGATGTCCAGCTCGACCGGCGTCTCGACATCCAGCCCGGTGACCCGGGTACGCACACCGGCGTCGGGGTCGTAGAGATCCGGCAGTGCCGGCAGCAGCCCCGGCAACAACTCGGACAGCGGAAGAAACGCCTCGTCCATCGCGCTCATCCCTTCGCCCGCGAAATGGGTTGTGCGGGTTCGAGTCCGACCAGGGATTGCAGCACCACGTCGTATCCGTCGAATCGGTACACCGCACCGTCGACCTCGGCCGCTTCGCCCGGTTCGCTGCCTTCGCGCAACGAGGCCAGCCCGACGAGGCGGACGCTCTCGATGACAGGGAAATGCACGGTGCGGTCCTGTGTGCCGATGAGCTGGCCATAGGGATCGGTATCGGCTGCGGTCGCGAGGGTGAAAGCGCGCAGTTTCAGGACGGGAACCACCCACAACACGCCGCGGGTGCCGCGCTTGCCTGCCATTCGGACCTGGGTGACTGTGTCGCCGCCTTGTCCGGCCAACCAGTTCCGTGCCGTGAACGCCGCCAGGTCCGCGTCCGGAAGCGGTTGCTCGCCGGCCCACAGCGGCAACAGTTTGTTGAGCTCGGTGACACTGACTTCGAGCCCACTCTTGATGCGCCCCTTGGTCTGTGCGCGCAGGCCCTGGTCGGTCGGCTGTTGTTGCACGCGGGTCTGCATGAGCCCATTGCCCTGGGCGGTGCCCACCGCCACCACCGAGTAGCGCAGCGCGGCGTCCAGTCCCCACAGCGGGAGGGCCTCGGTGCCTGCGCCGTTCGTCGGCGAGTCCCACACCTTGTTCCAGAACGATCGGAACCGGTTCATGTCGGTGAGCTCGACAGGGTTGCCGATGATGTCTCCGCGATCACGGACCTGAACCCGGGAGGCCAGTACCAGCTTGTGCACGCAGGTGGCCTGGTACGTGCCTTTGGCGCCCTTCCACCGCAGCGACGCCAGGACCTCGAGGTCCGTGTCGGCGGGCAGCGCCTTGCTTTCCTCGGGGGTGAGGGCGATCTTGAGCTCGGTCCCGGGCGCGACGTTCGACAATTTTTCTGTGTGCCAACACAAATCAGTGGCCCCGCCCGGCTCGCGCGCACACCAGGTCAGGATCGCGCGTGGGATCGCCCTCGCTGGGCCACCGGCACCGACGTCGAGCCGGTAGCGCAGCGTGATGGCCTGGTCGTGAGCGAACGCCACCCGAGGACTGCCCAACAGCGTCACCGCGGGTCCCGTCACGGCACTCAGGACCGCCCGGCTGGCTATCAGCGACGCGGTCGGGTCGGTCGTGCTGGCGGGACGGGATACGGCGGTCGCGGGCGTGCCGGCCGGTGCCGGGGCCGTCGTCAGCTGCTGGAGCAGCGACCCGATAGCCGCGAGATCGGATGATGCGATACCCGGATTCACCGGCTGGTTCTGTGCCGAGATGAGCTGCTGCATCAGCATGCCGCGGTTCACCTCGGACAGCAGGTCGGTGACGTGTTTGTCGGTGGCCGCCTGGCGGTCGAGCTTCTGCTTGTTGGCCGCGTTCAGCAGCTGGGGGAGCGCCTGTACCAGCGGACCGACAATGCCGGAGAGAGCGGGACCCGCGACGGCGGCGAGTAGGGCGTCGTCGACACCGAAGATCATCGGCCGGGTGTAGGCATCCGGGAAGAAGCGGTTTGCGGCGCGGATGTGCGTCGAGGCCGGTCGCGCGACACCCGCCGCCGCGGGCGGTGGTGCCGGCGGGGTGGGCGGCTGGGTGACGGGCGCCGGGCCCGGAGTCGTGGGTGGCGCGGCACCGGGCGGGACGGCGAGTGCACCGAGGATGGACCGCAGCACATCCGACAGGAGTGCCGGGATGGCAAGGCCCGCAACGTCGTTGGACCCGGGTGTGCCTGAGCTGTCCGGCTGCGCCGCGCGGTTGATGACATCGAGTACGACCGGGGTGGCAGCTTTGGTGACGGCGCCGATCAGGTCGGCGACGCTGGCCGGCCGGCTGAAGCGCTCCTCGGCACTGCACACGGAGACCATCCGCGGGCGGCTCAGGACCGCGGTGCGCGCCGACATCGCGGACGTCGCGGACATGGTCAGTACCCGCTCAGCGGAAAGGCGCGGAGCGCCGATGCGCGCTGGGGCGCCAACGGGCACGGCCACCCGCACTGGCCGGGAAAACGCCGGCCCACGGCCGTCGGGTCCGCGGCAGGTCTCGAGTTGTGCCAGGGTGCCGCGTTCGGTGACGACGCCGGCGGGCAGCCGAATCGTGGTGCGCGTGTCCAGGTGCCTGCCGGCGCGAGGGTTGAGCTGTAGCGGCGACGACCAGTACGGCCCGTCGATGACGTCGATTCCATCGTCACGTCGAACCTCCTTGCCAAGATGGATTCGGTAGTAGCCGCTCGTTCCCGTGTCGGCGCTGAACGCGAGCCCGGTCTCGTCGCTGTCGTCCAAGCGCAGGATGGCGAGCGCCATGGCAGTTCATGGGCTAACGGCCGGCGGGCAGCGCGCCGGTACCCGCGGCGCCTGCGGCCGGCGGTTTGATCGCCGCGACGCCGCCGTCGGCATACATGTTCGCGAAGTTGTCGAGCTTGAAGTAGTCGGTCTTGAACTGGATGTTGACCTTGCCCGTCAGCTTGGCGGAGAGGGTATCGGTGGCCTCCTTTTGCGAGGTGTTGACCTGAATGTTGGTGTTGGTCATCGACATCGAGCCGCTGGGCCCACCGAACAAACCGAACAGTGGCGGGTCGTAGTCCATCGTCAGCGTGGTGGTGTTGATGTTCTGATCCTGATGCATCGCGGTGCTCTTGCGGTTGGCGGTGATCATGAATTCCACACCTGCCTCGACGGTGCCCTTGTCGACCACCAGCCGGGTCACACCCATCAGCAGCACCTCGCGCAGCGCCGCGCGGTGCTCCTTGGCCATGTTGAGTTTGGTCTCGAGGATCGCCTTCTTGACCACGGAGTCCTCGGGATCCAGCTTGTCGCCCTGAGGGTTGGTGAGCGCGAGCTTCATGCTGCCGTTGGGCTGCTGCTCGGTCGTCACGTTGTACTGGTCGCTCTTGCTCTCAGCGAGTTTGGCGAAGGTGTCGTCATCATTGATCTTCTTGATGAAGTCGGCAGTGGACTTCGTGCACTCCTTCATCAGCTTGATGTAGGAGTCGGTCTGCTCCTTCATCACCTTCAAGTTGGCGTTGAAGACGGCCTTGAGCAGGTCGGCCACAAACTGTGGGAAGTCGACGGAATCGACGAGTTCGTTGAATGCCTGGGTGGACCCTTGGAAGCCGGGGTCGTAACCCTTGAACCCCATCTCCTTTCCCGAATCAGTGGCCGTGGGCACCGCATACTGCGGTGGCCGGCCCTGTTGCCGGAGCAGGTTGTCGGCCTCTCGCCGCACGGTGTCGAAGTAGACCTGTTGCTGGTCTTCCCACGCGAGATTCGCGAATGCCGGGCTGGTCGCCAACCAGCTCTGTGCGATGCTGCGAGCCTGCCCGAGGATCTCGCCGTCGGGGGAAATGATGTCGGTCATTTGCGCCATGCCTCCGTCGCCGAATCGCCCTAGAAGTCCCACTCGTCGCCGGCCCCGTCGGACGCACGTGCCGGCACCGGTGTGCCGTTCATGCCCGCGTGGGAACTGCCGTTCGATGATCCTGGCCATGGTGCGTTGACGCCCGGAATGTTTGGCATGCCAGGAAGTTTCGTCACATCCGGCATACCTGGCGGCCGGCCGTTGCCGTTCGCGTGGCCGTTCCCGTTGCTGTCGTCCCCGTAGCCATCGTCATACGAAGAGCTGTCGCCGTTTTCGGCTGTGCCGGGGCTGCTTTCGGCCTCTTCCTGCAGGATCGACTGCGTGGTGATGAACGCATCGATGTTGCTGATGAACGCCGAGAACGGCCCATCTTCCTCGAACCGGGAGGGGGTGTATTCGGCGATCTCCCGAAGCAGCGAGTAGCCAAGTCGAGCTTTGTTGTGCAACACCGAAGCTCGGCCTCTGCGGCCCTGGCCGGCCTGAAGCTTCTCGACGACCTTCCACCACGAACCACCCGAAGGCACCAGGTGCTTGCGCACCTCCTCGTGCCCGAGGATGCGGTTGACCACGAAGTCGAGTTCGGCGTACATCAGCGGCGTCATCACCGTCGCCATGCCGACGCACGTGACCGACAGGTTGTACTGCAGGTCCTCGACCGCCTGCATGACGTTCTGCCGTGACACGTAATTGTCGGGATTCGGGCTCGCCTGTGCGCGCTCCAGGTAGCGCGCGGATTCGAGCATGAGGATCTTCCAGAGCCTGCCGAATTCGGTGTTCGGAAGCCCTTCTCCCGGAACAGGTTCCGTGCCGTGGTTGAAGACCTGCCGGTAGAACGAACGCCGTTCACCGTCGCGCGTGCAGCGCATGTTCCGGTCCTGCCCGGTCTCGCGATCGAGGCCCGGGAATTGCTCGGAGAAGACGTAGTTTTCAAGGTCGCGCCGGAGTCGCGGGTCTTCTACCGCGAAGCCTTCGCGGAACAGGTAGCGGTGGGTGAAGTAGCGGACCGCGTCGAACACCCCGAGTTCCTCGCCCAGCACCATGACGTAGTACAGCTGTGCGGCGCATTTCACGGCCGCGGTCGAAACCTGTAGGGAAGCACTGTCTTCAACGAAGAAACTGACTGCGAACGGGTCGTCGGTCGTTCCACCGCTGGAGGTGGTGCTGGTCGTCGCGGCCTTGGCCAGATACATCGGCAGGATGAACGGCGCGTTCTGTTTGGTGACCTCGACCGTCGATTCCTTGATGTACTGCACCAGGCGCGGCCGGATTTCCGCGGGGATATCGGTGATCTTTAGTTTCGTGCCCTCTTCGATCAGCTCGTCGTACTTCGAGCTCTCGATGAAGGACGTGGCGGTTGCGATCGACGCGGTACCCAGTGATTCCTCCGACAGGCTCAGCTTCGCCAGCGCGGCGACGACTTCGCTGTTGTCCTCGTCGATGCCCCTGACCCGAAGTCGCTTGTCCTGGATGTGATCACGCGCCGCGCTCACCACGGCGTACCGGATGATCTGTGGCACTCCGGTCGGATTGGTGAAGACGAAGTTCAGCAGTGCGGACTGCGATGTGATGCCGAGGATCAGCGAGGCCTGCAGCACGAGCAGGTCCCGGACGCTGGCGCGGTCCAGGACTGTTCGCGCGTTGATGTCCAGACCGGTTCGCCGCGCGTCGAGGCTTTCGTCGAAGCGGTAGCGCATACGTGCCAACGCGGGGTCCTCGTCGATCACCTCGTGCATCGTCTGTTCGGCGGGGTTCGGCTGCTGGTCACGGAGCCGGTCGGCGAGGCTGCCGTCAGCCCACTTGCCCACGCCGCTCGATGCGCGGCGCGCCGTCAGCGGGGATTTGAGCAACTCGACGAGGACGTCCCTCGTTCTGGGCCCCTTGGGGATGATCCGTTTCTTGAGCAAGGCGTCGAGCTCGTCCAACCTGTCTTCCACGAAGGAATCCACGGCCGGCGTGAAGCCGGTCATCGTGGCGTTGGCCCGCCGGAGCCTGAACCCCTGGGGTGCGATGACGCGCGGCTCGAATTCGGAACCGGTCGGTGTCGTCATGGGAATCTCCTGCGTGCCGTGTCACTTCGGGCCTCGGCCCTGGGGGACTTCAATTCAGTGACGCCATAAGCCATTTGAAGGCGTCGGTCATGTTGATCACGCCGTAGCCGGCGTGCAGTGTCCGCAGCCGGCGGTCGGGCCGGTCGGACGTTTCGCGGAGGATCCGGGCAACGTCCTCGACGCCGAGCCCGGACCCGTTGTCCCGGGCGAAGGACTTCAACAGCGCGACGGCGCCTGCCACGCACGGCGCCGCCTGTGAGGTGCCCGACGCGACTGCGTAGTGGCCCTTGGCGAAGCTGGACAGGATGTTCACGCCGGGCGCGACGACTGTGATGCGGGCACCGTACGACGTGAACGACGTCACCTCGCGGTCGCTGCCGACGGCCCCGACGGCGATCACCCCGGGCAGCGCACCGGGGTAGTACTTGGTGTCGGTGCCGTCGTTTCCGCTCGCGGCGATGACGCTCACCCCATGCGCGAGCGCATAACGGATCACGTCTTCGTGCGGCAGCCCGCCACCGGTGTGGCGGATCCCCAGGCTCATGTTGATGACATCGGCACGGTTGTCGACAGCCCACTTGATGGCGGGGTTGATGTTGTCGACGACTCCGGCACCCTGCTTGCGCCCACCGGTTTCGAGGGTGGCGAGGACGCGTACGGCCATCAGTCCGCAGTCGGGTGCGATGCCGGGTTCCATCCGGACACCCTCGGCGGCGATGATGCCGGCGACGTGGGTGCCGTGGCCGAGCTCGTCTTCGGGGTCGTCGTCGGCGCCGAGGAAGTCGCCGACGAACGACGACGTGTCCAGACCTTGGAGATCCACGAAATCGGCTTTGGCGACTACCTTTCCGCGCAATTCGGGATGGTCGAGATTAATCCCCGTGTCGAGTACGGCTACGCGAACGTCACGGCGTCCGCGGGTTAGTGCGCGCGCGAAGTCCAGTCCGATCATGCTGCGGCCGTCGTCCAGACTCTGTCCTGCCGCGACCGGCATCGGTTGCGGTTCGGGGATCACCGCACCGCCGACTTCGAGTTGGTGAGCGCTTTCGACAGATGGCAGCGAAGCAACCGCAAGCACCAGTTCGTCCGGCAGTCGAGTCTCGGTCTGTTGCATCACCAGGCGATAGGTGCGATCCAGACCGTGGTGCACCTCGAGTGCGGCCCAACCATCCAGCGCGGGGGCGTACTCGTGGGTCACCCAGAATACGAAGCCTCGTGTCTTCAGGGCCGCATCCACTTCGGCGTTGACCGAGGTCACCACGCTCGACTTGTCCGTGATGAAGGAAATCCAGTCAGGTATGCGGGGCGGCTCAGGGATGAGCCGTCGCATCTTCACCACCAGGTGGTGCTTCACGGACTGAGTGTGCGTCGGCGCTGTAGGCCTGCATATGCGTAGAAGTACTACCTCGCCGGAACGGGTTTGGCAGGCGGCGCCGTTGGCGTCAACAAGCCGAGCGACTGCGCTCGTTTCACAGCAAGCAGCCGGTCGTGCGCATCGAGCTTGCGGTAGAGACTGCCAAGGTGTTTGTGAACAGTTCGCTCGGAGACCTGCAGCCGCGCTGCGATCGACCGTGCCAGGAGCCCGTAGCTGAGCATCTCGAGAACCTCGCGTTCACGGGCGGTGAGCACCATCGCGTAGTCCGCGTTCAGCCCTGCAGCGGTCGTGAGTGGCGGAAACAGCCGGTCGATCAGCGTTTCGATGAGAAGCAACGTCGCCCGAGATGCCACGAGCACATCGCTGTCGATGGTGTCGAACTGTTGTGTGCGCCGCAAGACCATGAGACTCGGCGAGGACGGCGCGGTGCGCAACGGCAACTCAGCCAGATGTCCAACGCCCAACGCGTCATAAACATGTCGCCTGGTTGCGCTGACGGTCCACCAATCTTTTCCGTCGGGCAGTGGCTGTTCCTGCTGGCGTTCGAGGGTGGGTCGAGCAGGTGAGTCGCGCTGCCATACACACCAGTTGGCGACAGCATCGTCGCGTTGAAAGCGGATGTGCCCGGCCGCATTTGCCTCGGCCAGGTCGGCGCCAAACCGGCACAATACCAGCCGGCCGGTCAGCCACTGCGACGAGCTCTCATCGAGGTCGAGGAGCTCTCGTACACAATCGAGCGCGTGTGCGTTCCTCATCTCCATCACGCGTGACCGCTGGGTCGGCATGCCGAGTTCGAGCTCGAGGTCGGGACAGACGCGGCTCAAGCCGGCTGTGTGTCGGCTGTCGAAATTCGTTGGGAAACAATGATATTTGCGTTGGTAGCCATGCCACTGGCCACTTCCGCATCGGTTGCCCCCATAGCTGCCCTCCCTGTTGTGTCCGGTCGCTCAACCACCGGGTCGATCCGTTGTCGAGTAGCAGGTGGCGCAGTGTGCGGGGCTGGATCGACGGTGGTCAACCCTGCAAATATATTGCGGGTTACCTGTGAGCGTTCGTAATCAGCAAACTGCGTCGTAAATCGTGGTCGGAGCTGCTGAGCGCTACCGGCCGCGGCGCTTCAAGTACCGCTCGAACTCCGCCGCCAGCGCGTCGCCGTCGATCTTGCCGAGCGCCTCGTTCATGTCGACTTCGGCGTCGCCGCGTTCCTCGAGGGACTGCACGTACTCGGCGATCTCCTCGTCGTCGGCCGTCATCTCGGTGACCGACTGCTCCCACTCCTCGGCCTGCGCCGGCAGGTCGCCGAGGGGCACCTCGACGTCCAAGGCGTCCTCGACCCGACGCAGCAGGGCGACGGTGGCCTTGGGACAGGGCGGCTGCGACACGTAGTGGGGAACCGCCGCCCAGAACGTGACGGCCGGGATACCGGCCTGCACGCAGGCGTCCTGGAAGACCCCGGCGATGCCGGTCGGTCCCTCGTAGCGGGTCTCTTCGAGCCCGAAGAACTTGGCCGAATCAGCCGAGTAGGCCGCGCCGGACACCGGCACCGGGCGGGTGTGCGGGGTGTCGGCGAGCAGCGCACCGAGGATGACGACGGTCTGCACGTTCAGCTTGTCCAGGATCGCCAGCAGTTCGGCACAGAAGGTGCGCCAGCGCATGTTCGGTTCGACGCCGTGCATCAGCACCACATCGCGATCCGAACCCGGTGGGCGGCAGTGGGAGATGCTCATCGACGGCCACACCAGCTCGCGCGTGACGCCGTCGACCTGGCGGATCACGGGGCGATTCACCTGGTAGTCGTAGTAGCTCTCATCGTCGATGTCGACGATGGTCCGCGCCTCCCACATGGCATCGAGGTGTTCGAGGGCGTCACTGGCGGCGTCTCCGGCGTCGTTCCACCCCTCGAACGCCGCGACGACGACGGCGTCGTGCAGTTCGGGCAGGTCAAGTCCCTGTGGCAAGGGCCGGTCGGACGGGCTCACAACGCCAGCGTAAGCCCTTATCGGCACCCGCGAGTGCTACCCCCGGGCGGGTCGGGCCGGCAAACCGGTTTGGCGGCTCCACCTACCATGGTGATGTGACTGCACTGGACAAACGACTGTCCAACGTGGGCGTCCGAACGTCTGTCAGCTGACGACGTAGACTCTTTGGCGTCGAGAGGCGTTGCAACGGATCCGGGTTTTCCGGTGTCCGCCACGCTCGGCAGAGTTAAGGACGCCTTCCGCAATGGAAGGAACGCATGTGACTGCCGCCCCGGTGAAAACCTTCGTGCCGAACATCCGCCCGGACTGCACCGCCGAACTCACGGCTGCGCTGGGTCAGCGGATCATGGTCATCGACGGCGCGATGGGCACGGCGATCCAGCGTGACCGCCCCGATGAGGCCGGCTACCGCGGCGAACGGTTCAAGGACTGGCCGAGCGATCTGGTCGGCAACAACGACCTGCTCACCCTGACGCAGCCGCAGATCATCGAGGGCATCCACCGCGAGTACCTCGAGGCGGGCGCCGACATCCTCGAGACCAACACGTTCAACGCGAACGCGGTCTCGCTCGCCGACTACGGCATGGAGGAGTTCGCCTACGAGCTGAACTACGCCGGCGCCGCCCTGGCCCGTCAGGCCGCCGACGAGTTCAGCACCCCGGAGAAGCCGCGCTACGTCGCCGGCGCCCTGGGCCCGACGACGCGGACCGCGTCGATCTCGCCCGACGTCAACGATCCCGGCGCCCGCAATGTCTCCTATGACCAGCTGGTCGCGGCCTACCTCGAAGCGGCGAACGGCCTCGTCGACGGTGGCGCCGACATTCTCATCATCGAGACGATCTTCGACTCGCTGAACGCCAAGGCCGCGGTGTTCGCCATCGAGACGCTGTTCGAGGAGCGCGGCCGCCGCTGGCCGTTGATCATCTCGGGCACCATCACCGACGCGTCCGGCCGCACCCTGTCCGGTCAGGTCACCGAGGCGTTCTGGAATGCGATCCGGCATGCCAAGCCGTTGGCGGTCGGCCTGAACTGCGCCCTCGGCGCGCCCGAGATGCGCCCGTACATCGCCGAGGTGGCGCGTATCGCGGACACCTTCGTCTCCTGCTACCCGAATGCGGGTCTGCCCAACGCCTTTGGCGAGTACGACGAGTCCCCGGAGCGTCAGGCCGGCTACATCGAGGAGTTCGCCGAGGCCGGTCTGGTGAACCTGGTCGGCGGCTGCTGCGGCACCGCGCCGCCGCACATCGCCGAGATCGCCAAGGTCGTCGAGGGCAAGGCGCCTCGCGAGTTGCCGGAGATCCCGGTGGCCACCCGACTGTCGGGGCTGGAGCCGCTCAACATCACCGAAGACTCGCTGTTCGTCAACATCGGTGAGCGCACCAACATCACCGGTTCGGCCAGGTTCCGCAACCTGATCAAGGCCGAGGACTACGACACCGCGCTGTCGGTCGCGCTGCAGCAGGTCGAGGTCGGTGCGCAGGTCATCGACATCAACATGGACGAGGGCATGATCGATGGCGTCGCCGCGATGGACCGCTTCACCAAGTTGATCGCGGCCGAGCCCGACATCAGCCGCGTGCCGGTGATGATCGACTCCTCCAAGTTCGAGGTCATCGAAGCCGGCCTGAAGAACGTGCAGGGCAAGCCGATCGTCAACTCGATCTCCCTGAAGGAGGGCGAGGAGAAGTTCATCCGGGAGGCGCGGCTGTGCCGTAAGTACGGCGCCGCCGTCGTCGTGATGGCCTTCGACGAGCAGGGGCAGGCCGACAACCTGGAGCGCCGCAAGGAGATTTGTGGACGCGCGTACCGGATTCTGACCGAGGAGGTCGGCTTCCCGGCCGAGGACATCATCTTCGACCCGAACTGCTTCGCGCTGGCGACCGGCATCGAGGAGCACGCGACCTACGGCATCGACTTCATCGAGGCGTGCGCCTGGATCAAGGAGAACCTGCCCGGCGTCCACATCTCGGGCGGTATCTCGAACGTGTCGTTCTCGTTCCGCGGCAACAACCCGGTGCGTGAGGCGATCCATGCCGTGTTCCTGTTCCACGCCATCAAGGCGGGCCTGGACATGGGCATCGTCAACGCCGGTGCGCTGGTGCCGTACGACGAGATCGACCCCGAACTGCGGGACCGCATCGAGGACGTCGTGCTGAACCGGCGCGAGGACGCGGCCGAGCGGCTGCTGGAGATCGCCGAGCGGTTCAACACCAAGGGCAAGGAAGAGGACCCGGTCGCGGCGCAGTGGCGCAGCCTGCCGGTCCGTGAGCGCATCACGCACGCCCTGGTCAAGGGCATCGACGCCCACGTCGATGACGACACCGAGGAACTGCGCGCCGAGATCGCCGCCGCCGGCGGCCGGCCCATCGAGGTGATCGAGGGCCCGCTGATGGACGGCATGAACGTCGTCGGTGACCTGTTCGGTGCGGGCAAGATGTTCCTGCCCCAGGTCGTGAAATCGGCCCGCGTGATGAAGAAGGCCGTGGCGTACCTGCTGCCGTTCATCGAGGCGGAGAAGGCCGAGAACGGGACGGCTGACAGCAAGGACACCAACGGCACCATCGTGATGGCGACCGTGAAGGGCGACGTCCACGACATCGGCAAGAACATCGTCGGGGTCGTCCTGCAGTGCAACAACTTCGAGGTTATCGACCTCGGTGTGATGGTGCCGGCCCAGAAGATCCTGGACGCCGCCAAGGAGCACAACGCCGACATCATCGGGCTGTCTGGCCTGATCACGCCGTCACTCGACGAGATGGTGAACTTCGCCGTCGAGATGGAGCGCGAGGGCCTCGAGATTCCGCTGCTGATCGGCGGTGCGACGACCTCGCGCGCGCATACGGCCGTGAAGATCTCGCCGCGCCGCAGCGGTCCGGTGGTCTGGGTCAAGGACGCGTCGCGCTCGGTGCCGGTGGCGGCCGCGCTGCTCGACGACAAGCAGCGTCCCGCCTTGATGGAGGCCACCGAGAAGGACTACGCGGCCCTTCGCGAACGGCACTCGCAGAAGAACGAGCGGCCGATGCTGACGCTGGAGAAGGCGCGCGCCAACCGCACGCCGATCGAGTGGGACGGCTACACACCGCCGGTGCCGGCCCAGGGCGTCGGCGTTCGCGAGTTCCTCGACTACGACCTGGCCGAGCTCCGTGAGTACATCGACTGGCAGCCGTTCTTCAACGCCTGGGAGATGAAGGGCAAGTTCCCCGACATCCTCAACAACCCGGCATCGGGTGAGGCCGCCCGCAAGCTGTACGACGATGCCCAGGAGATGCTCGACACCCTGATCAAGGAGAAGTGGCTGCGCGCCAACGGCGTGATCGGTTTCTTCCCGGCCAACGCCGTCGGCGACGACATCGAGGTCTACACCGACGAGACCCGTACCGAGGTGCTCACCACGCTGCACAACCTGCGTCAGCAGGGCGAGCACCGCGACGGCATCCCGAACAAGTCGCTGGGTGACTTCATCGCGCCCAAGGACACGGGTCTGGCCGACTACGTCGGCGCCTTCGCGGTCACTGCCGGGCTGGGTAGCGCCGACAAGATCTCCGAATTCAAAGCGGCGCTCGATGACTACAGCGCCATCCTGCTGGAATCGGTCGCCGACCGGCTTGCCGAGGCGTTCGCCGAGCGGATGCACCAGCGCGTGCGCGAGGAGTTCTGGGGATACCGGCCCGACGAGCAGCTCGACAACGAGGCGCTCATCGGGGAGAAGTACGTCGGCATCCGCCCGGCGCCGGGCTACCCGGCCTGCCCCGAGCACACCGAGAAGACGACGCTGTTCTCCATGATGGACGTCACCGAGCGGACCGGTATCGAGCTGACCGAGTCGATGGCGATGTGGCCCGGTGCCGCCGTCAGCGGCTGGTACTTCTCGCACCCGCAGTCGCAGTACTTCGTGGTCGGCCGCTTGGCCCAGGACCAGGTCGCCGACTACGCGCGGCGCAAGGGCTGGACCTTGAAGGAAGCCGAGCGCTGGCTCGCGCCCAACCTCGGCTACAACCCGGAGGACTGAGGTAGATGTTCAAAGCTGTCCTGTTCGACATGGACGGCACGCTCGTCGACTCCGAAAAGCTGTGGGATGTCGCGATGCACGCCTTTTACGCCGAAAAGGGCGGGGTGCTGACCGACGCCGTGCGGGAGACGACGGTCGGCGGCTCGGCCGAGAACGTCATGCGGATCGTCTACGACGACCTCGGCCTGGACCCGACGCCGGAGTCCATGGCCGAGTCCGCGGACTGGCTGCACGACTACACCGGTGAGCTGTTCGAGCAGGGGCTGCCCTGGCGGCCGGGTGCACAGGAGTTGCTGGAGACGTTGGCCGCCAGCGACATTCCGCTCGCGCTGGTGACCAACACCCGGCGGACACTGACCGAGCAGGCGCTGAAAACCATTGGTAGCCACTACTTCACGGTCACGGTCTGCGGCGACGAGGTGCCCGACGGTAAGCCGCACCCGGCGCCGTACCTGCGGGCCGCCGAACTGCTGGGGGTTGCGGCGGAGGACTGCCTGGCCATCGAGGATTCGGTGACCGGTGCGACGTCCGCCGATGCCGCGGGCTGCGTCGTGCTCGTCGTGCCCAACGATGTCGAGGTGCCCGACGGACCACGCCGCCGGCACATCGAGTCGCTGGCCGGCCTCGGGGTCTCCGACCTCCGCGACATCTACACCGAAATGTGTTCGTAGCCGCTGGTTCTGGTCCTGCGGCGCGGCCTGCTGTGCGATTGTTGACGCACCCCACGCAGCGTTGCGAAAGGACGTCCGATGTCCCATGGCCCGATCGGTGACGACACAACAGCGATCTTCGATGGCGAGGAGTTCGACTCCGGTCGCAGTGCGGTGCGCATAGCGTCGGTAGCCGCGCTCGGTGGTCTGCTGTTCGGCTATGACAGCGCCGTCATCAACGGTGCGGTGAAGTCGATCCAGTTGCACTTTGCGATCGACGACCAGTCTCTGGGGATCGCGGTGGCCTCGGCGCTGCTCGGTGCGGCCGTCGGCGCCATGACGGCCGGCCGGCTCGCCGACCGGATCGGCCGGCTCTCGGTGATGAAGCTGGCCGCGCTGCTGTTTCTGATCAGCGCGATCGGGGCCGGGCTGGCGTGGAACATCTGGGTGCTGGTGGCGTTCCGGGTCGTCGGGGGTCTCGGCGTCGGTATCGCGTCGGTGATCGCGCCGGCCTACATCGCTGAAACCTCCCCGGCGAGCATCCGCGGCCGGCTCGGGTCCCTACAGCAGCTGGCCATCGTCAGCGGCATCTTCCTGTCGCTGGCGGTCGACGCACTGCTGGCACATCTGGCCGGTGGCGCGAGCAACATGCTGTGGCTGGGCCAGGAGGCCTGGCGCTGGATGTTCATCCTGATGGCCATCCCCGCCGCCGTGTACGGCCTGCTGGCCTTCACCATTCCCGAGTCCCCGCGTTATCTGGTTGCCACCCATCGCATTCCGGAAGCACGCAAGGTGCTCACCACGTTGCTGGGGGAGAAGAACCTCGAGATCACCATCGGTCGCATCCAGCAGACGCTCGAGTCCGAAGAGAAGCCCACGTGGCGCGACATGTGCAAGCCCGGCGGGGGACCGCTGAGCCTCTACGGCATCGTCTGGGTCGGTCTGGCGCTGTCGGTGTTCCAGCAGTTTGTCGGGATCAACGTGATCTTCTACTACTCGAATGTGCTGTGGGAGGCCGTCGGTTTCGACGAGAGCTCGTCGTTCCTGATCACTGTCATCACGTCGGTGGTGAACATCCTGACGACGGTCATCGCGATCATGCTGATCGACAAGATCGGTCGCAAACCGCTGCTGCTCATCGGCTCCGCCGGCATGACGCTGACGCTCGCCACCATGGCGGTCATCTTCGGCACCGCACCACAGGTGAACGGGGTGCCGCAGCTCAGTGGCGTCGAGGGACCAGTCGCCCTCGTCGCCGCCAATCTGTTCGTGGTCGCGTTCGGCATGTCCTGGGGACCGGTGGTCTGGGTGCTGCTGGGGGAGATGTTCCCCAACCGCATCCGGGCCGCGGCGCTGGGTCTCGCTGCGGCCGGCCAGTGGGTCGCCAACTGGGCGATCACCGTCACCTTCCCCGAACTGCGCAGCATGCTCGGCGTCGCGTACGGCTTCTACGCGCTGTGCGCGTTCCTGTCGCTGGTGTTCGTCGCCAAGTGGGTTCGCGAGACCAAAGGTGTTGCGCTGGAAGATATGCACGCCGAGTTGCTGGCGAAGTGAGCCCGCTGGGTGTGCCGTGTAGCTGATGTGGCTGACTCGGCTGACCTGACGGGCTGAATCCGGCCTCGAACACCGTGAATCTCCACCAGATGGCCGATGCCCACGGTATTGACGCTCGATCTGCCGCGCCAGAGCGGTCGCCGCCCCGGCGCGACCAGCTCATCGCGCCGTATCAGTCTGTAGGACTGTCTGTTTCACCATCGGCTTCTTCCCCCTCGGTCGGATACAGGGTGGGGTGGTGGTAGTGGTTCGTCCTTGGTTGGCCGACATCGAGTAGTGGTGGTGGGGTCCAGTGGGTTCTGCCGTCGGGGCCCATGGTGGTGGTCCAGCCTCCGGTGTCGGCGGCGCGGTTGTCGGGGCCGCAGGCCAGGGTGAGGTTGGTGATGTCGGTGGTTCCGCCGTGTTTCCACGGGATCAGGTGGTGGGCTTGGCTGCGGGAGGCGGGGGCGGTGCAGTTGGGGCGGGTGCAGCCCAGGTGCGCGGCGAACAGGGCCAGTCGCTGGCCGGGTGTGGCGGTGCGCCGGGCTCGACCGAGGTAGAGCGGGATGTGGGTGTGGTGGTCGAACACGGCCAGATAGTGGCGGGCACCTTGGCCGGCCATGCGGATGAGGTCGCCGATGGGCAGTTTCGTGCCGGTGTGGGTGACCGCTACCCCGGCCCGGCGTTCGAGGTCGGTCACCGTGCACCGGGCGACCACCGTGACGGGCAGGCCGTTGAGCGCGCCGAGCATCCCGGAGGACAGGATCATCCGGCCGACCATCTTGTAGGCGTCGTGTCGGCGTTGGGCCGGGGTGCGGGTGTCGTTGTCGATCTGCTCCTGCGTCGGCGTCCCGGAAATGCAGGGCACCGGATCAGCCGGGTTGCACATGCCGGGGGCGGCCCACTTTTCGTTGATCGCATCCCAGTAGGCGCGGGTCTCGGCATCGATGGTGCCGCTGACCTCGCTGGTGCCGTCGGAGCGCTGCTTGCCATGGTTGATGGCGCGTTTCGGGTTGGGCTCGGCGTCGTCGGGTTCGGGGCCGTCCGGGTCGAGTTCATCCATCAACTTCTTCGCCGCGGCGCGTAGTTCTTCGGGGTTTTGGTGCCGCGCCCCGGCCACCAGAGTCTGTTGGCATTGGGTGGTGGTGGCCAGGTCCACCCACATCGGCAACGCGCCGAGGAAGTTGGCGATCACTTCGATGTGCTCGGTGTTGAGGTCACCGGCGGCCTGGGCGGCGGCCACGTCTTCCCACAGCGGCGGTAATGCCTCGCCGGTGAGTCCGGTGCGCGGGCCGAGGTGTTCGCCGTGGCGGACCCGGCGTCGCGCCTCGTCGCTGCTGATGTGCAGCCGGATCCGCAGGACATCAGCCCAGTTTTTCCCGCCGATCTCGCGCGGGGTGGTCTGGGCCCGCAGACCGGCCAGCAGGGCGTGGCCGGCGACCGGGAACCGCCGCATCAGTGTTTCCCGCCGGGATAGCAGTTCGAACTGGTCCGCGACCGACAGGCCGCTGTAGTCGAAGGCGTTGAGTTCGGTGACCGCATCTTCTACGGCCGCGTAGGCGGCGAAGATGGTGTCCCGGTCACTAACCATACTTCGAACATTAGTTCGAGGTGCCGACATTTCGCTGTGACGAATGGGTCGTTAGTTACCCACTGTGACCAGCGCAATCAAAGTGACCAAAGTTTTTTCGAGAGCGGTTGTAGTCCCGCAGCCTGCCCCCAGGTGGCCACGTGCACGGCCCGCGCCCGCAGCGTGAAACAATTGCAGCCCGTGAAGACCTTCGATGCGCTATTCGCCGAGCTCAGTGAGCGCGCGCAGACCCGACCGGCCGGCAGCGGCACCGTCGCGGCGTTGGACGCCGGCGTGCATCATCTGGGCAAGAAGATCATCGAAGAGGCCGGCGAAGTGTGGATCGCCGCCGAGCACGAGAGCGACGACGAGCTGGCCGGCGAGATCAGCCAGCTCCTGTACTGGACGCAGGTATTGATGATCAAGCGCGGCCTGACCCTCGACGACGTGTACGGCAAGCTGTGACCGCCGCACCGACCAACGGCCTGCTCCGCGTCGCCGTCCCGAACAAGGGCGCGCTCAGCGAGTCCGCCGCCCACATCCTGTCCGAAGCCGGATACCGCCGCCGTACCGATCCCAAGGACCTGACGGTCGTCGACCCGGTGAACAAGGTCGAGTTCTTCTTCCTGCGCCCCAAGGACATTGCTATCTACGTGGGCTCCGGGCAGTTGGACTTCGGCATCACCGGTCGCGACCTGGCCGCCGAGTCGATGGCACCCGTCAACGAGCGGTTGGCCCTGGGGTTCGGATCCTCGACATTCCGTTATGCCGCACCCAAGGGTCGGGACTGGACCGTCGCCGACCTGGCCGGCAAGCGCGTTGCCAGCGCCTACCCGAACCTGGTGCGGAAAGACCTGGCCGACAAGGGGATTGACGCCACGGTGATCCGCCTCGACGGCGCGGTGGAAATCTCGATCCAGCTCGGTGTCGCTGACGCCATCGCGGACGTCGTCGGATCCGGACGGACCCTGGCGCTGCACAACCTGGTGGCTTTCGGTGAATCGCTGTGCGATTCGGAAGCAGTTCTCATCGAGCGCGCCGACGTCGCGCCGGACCCGGCTCGCGACCAGCTCGCGGCCCGCATCCAGGGCGTCGTGTTCGGGCAGCAGTACCTGATGCTCGACTATGACTGCCCGCGCAGCGTTTTGGAGCAGGCAACGGCCATCACGCCGGGTCTAGAATCGCCGACCATCGCGCCGCTGGCCGACGCAGACTGGGTCGCGGTGCGCGCGCTGGTGCCGCGGCGCCAGGTCAACGCCATCATGGATGAGCTGGCGGCCATCGGGGCGAAGGCGATCTTGGCGTCCGATATCCGGTTCTGTCGCTTCTGACCCGTGCCGGTGTTAGCGTCGCCGTGAGGTCCGCAATCTGACGGAGGGTCACGTGACGCAAGCGCTGGTTCTGCTGTTCGCCTTACTCATTGGTGTGGTCGCGGGCCTGCGGGCGCTGACTCCACCCGCCGTGGTGGCCTGGGGTGCCAAGCTCGGCTGGTTGCCGCTGGTGGGTACCTGGGCCGAATGGGTCGGCAACTGGATCACGGTGACGGTGCTGACGATCCTGTTGGTGGTCGAGTTGATCACCGATCAGCTGCCCAAGACGCCGGCGCGAACGGTGCCGTCGCAGTTCGGGGCCCGGTTGTTCACCGGTGCGTTCGCCGGTGCGGTCATCGGCGCCGGGTGGCACCACACGTTCATCGGGATGGGCGGCGGCATGATCGGTGCGGTCATCGGGACGCTGGCAGGCTTTCATGCGCGCCGAATCCTGGTGGCGCGCAACGGCGGACACGACCTGCCGGTGGCGCTCGCCGAGGATGTGCTTGCGGTCGGTGGTGGCTTCGCGATCGCGGCCGTCGTACTGAGTGCCATCGGTCCGTATGTCGTCGTCTGAGGCCACCGCGTTCGACGCCATCATCGTCGGCGCGGGACAAGCGGGACCGCCTCTGGCCGGCCGACTCACCGAGGCCGGCCGGACTGTCGCCGTCATCGAACGCAAGCTCGTCGGCGGCACGTGCGTGAACTACGGCTGTATCCCGACGAAGACGTTGGTCGCCAGCGCCTACGCCGCACACCTGGCCCGCCGCGGTGCCGCATACGGCATCGGCACCGGCGATGTCACCGTCGACATGGCGAAAGTCAAGGGCCGCAAGGACGGGATCGTCACCGCAGACCGTGAGGGCGTCGAAAGCTGGCTGGAGGGCATGGACGGCTGCACGCTGCTGCGCGGCCACGCACGCTTTCTCGACCCGCACACCCTCCAGGTCGGCGACCAACAGATCACCGGCAAACAGATCTTCCTCAACACCGGCGGCCGCGCGACGGCGCCGGACATCCCCGGTCTGTCCGACGTCGACTACCTCACGAACGTCGGCATCCTCGAACTCGACACGGTGCCAGAGCATCTGGTGATCATCGGCGGTAGCTACATCGGTCTGGAGTTCGCGCAGATGTTCCGCCGCTTCGGCGCCGAGGTCACGGTGGTCGAGCGGGGACCACGGCTCGCCTCACGCGAAGACGACGACGTCTGCGCCGCCATCAAGGACATCCTCGAACATGAGGGCATCACAGTCCATCTGGGCGCCAGTGACATTCGGGTGGCCAAAGACGGTGACGGGGTGGCGGTCAGCACCGGCAGCGCCGTCGTATCGGGCTCGCACCTGCTGGTCGCGGTCGGCCGGGTGCCCAACACCGACGACCTCGGTCTCGAAAAGGCCGGGGTGGCGACGGATTCGCGGGGATACATCACCGTCGACGATCAGTTGCGGACCACCGTCGACCACATCTGGGCCATGGGCGACTGTAACGGTAAGGGCGCGTTCACCCACACGTCGTACAACGACTTCGAGATCGTCGCCGCCAACCTGCTCGACAACGAACCCCGCCGCGTCAGCGACCGCATCCCCACCTACGCCCTGTACATCGATCCGCCGCTCGGGCGGGCCGGCCTGACCGAGGCCCAGGTTCGGGAGTCGGGCCGAAAAGCGTTGGTGGGCAAGAGGCCGATGACCCGCGTCGGCCGCGCGGTCGAAAAAGGGGAGACACAGGGTTTCATGAAGGTCGTGGTCGACGCCGAGACCAACCAGATTCTCGGCGCGTCCATTCTCGGCGTCGGCGGTGATGAGGTGGTGCACTGCATCCTCGATCTGATGGCCGCCAAAGCCCCGTACACCACCATGACGCACACCGTGCACATCCACCCGACCGTCGCCGAGTTGGTGCCCACGATGCTCGAGGGGCTCAGGCCCCTGCAGTAACGGGCTCCGTAACAGCCTGTGCCGCAACACGTCCGGCGACCAGTTGCCGGGTGACCTCGGCGACCCGCCGGCCCAGGTGCTCGCACGTCGCGACATCGGACGGGTGCACCTGGTCGGGGTTCGCATCGACGTCGGTTGCCGCTGCGGCGCCGAGCCAGAAGCCCAGCCGGTTCAGTTCGTCCGCGCTTGCGGTGGAGTGATTCCAGCCCGGACCCAGGCCCAGGTTCACCCAGTGCATGTGATGCTGGGCGGCGAACACCGCCAGCGAGACAAGCGAATTGAGCTTGTCGCCGCTCTTGCTCCCGGAGTTGGTGAATCCGGCGGCGACCTTGTCGCGCCATGTGCCCTGCTGGCACCGGCGGCCGGTCTGCTCGGCGAACGTCTGGAATGCCGCCGACACGTTGCCCATGTAGGTGGCAGTGCCGAAGATGATCGCGTCCGCGGTGTCCAGTGTTTGCCAATCCTCTTCGGTGAGATCACCCAACCGGATCGGGGTGACGGCCGCGCCGGCCGACCTGGCTCCGGCGGCGACTGCCTCGGCGAGGAACGCGGTGTGGCCGAACCCGGACTGGTAGGCGACAGCCACCGATGGGGCGTCGTGAAAGGTGTTGTCCGACATCGTGTGCTCCTAGGTGTTGGGACCTGCGGGTGGGGCGTCGAGCGGGCTGTGCCCGGCGATCTCGGCGTATCGCTCCAGCCAGCCGGGCAGGGGAGTGCCGTCGAGCAGCGCCTGCAGCCGGTCGAGGAAAGCCTGTGTGCCAGGCCGGAATCCGTTGGCGTTGGGCACACCGAGGCCGCGATGGGTCATGCGGAGCAGGGTGCCGGTGCCGTCGGCGGTGAGTTCGTAGCGGACCACGCCGGGTTCGACGATCTGTTGGTGCCATTCATGTTCGAACACGTGTGGCGGATCCCAGACCAGGATGCGGCCCGTCATGCGCTTCATGTCCGGTGGCACGGGCGGGCCGGAGGCGACCGTCTCGATCGAGCCGCCCTCACGTCCGTCGATGACGGTCTTGCCCATCCAGATGTCGCGATGCGCGGGCTCGGTGATCGCGGCCCACACCCGCTCGACGGGGTGCTTCAGGCGCCGCTCGAATGTGAGCGTTGCGCGGTCACCGTCGACCGTGACGACGCCCTCGAGTTCATCGGTTGTCATGTTCCTCCTCGAATGTCGAATCCAGATGGCGCTCAAGGGCGTCCAGATGGTTGGTCCAGTAGCGGCGGTAGCGATCGATCCACTGGTCCATCTCGACCAGACCGTCGGCGCGTAGCGCGTAGATGCGTCGTTGGGCATCGGGCCGCACCTCGACCAGTCCGACTTCCCGGAGCACCCGGAGGTGACGGGAGACCGTCGGCTGGGTCAGTCCGGGGAGGGTGGCGACCAGCTCGCCCGCGGTGCGTTCGCCCTCGGCGAGTACGTCGAGCAGTGCGCGCCGGTTCGGTTCGGCAACCGCTTCGAACACGTCCATGAAGTCAGTATGCCTAGACGTCTATATAGATGCAAGTAGATATAGGCGGAGGCTTGAACGGCGAGGTTCGGTTGTCTGTCCGTTCTCAAACGTGACGTCACATTCTCAAAATCGATGTCCCACCGATGTCACCAATTGCCCCAGATATCAAGCAATGTCACAACCGCGTGGGCTGCCCAAGCTGTTGCGATCTGGCTGTCTCGATTCTCTAGAAGTGAAACGAGGTGAAGTTCATCGGCGTGATTGGCTCCCCCGAAGGCGCTCGCGGCGCGGAAGCTCTTCGGAAATTCGCTGGACCGACGGGCTGCGAGTATCCAACATCTACTGGATGTCCCTCCTGCGTGTAGCCGTGCCGAACAAGGGCTCTTTGAGCGAGTCCGCCCTTGGGCTGTTAGCCGACGCCGGCTATGCCTTGCCTCGCGCTGGGGATCGGGAATTGAACTGCTTCGACCCCGACAACGGCATCGAGTTCTTCTTCCAACGTCCGCGCGACATCGCGGTCTATGTCAGTTCGGGCACTCTAGATCTGGGCATCACCGGCCGTGATCTGCTCGAGGATGCCGACGTCGCGGCCGACACCGTCATGGACCTCGGGTTCGCGCGATCGCGATTTTTCTTCGCCGCCCGTCCCGGCGGCCCTACCACGCCAGCGGAGCTGCACGGGCTTTCAGTTGCCACTTCCTATCCGAAATTGGTTGCCAAACATCTAGCGCAAGTAGGTGTCTCGGCGACAATAGTCGAGTTGCAGGGCGCGGTCGAAAACGCAGTAGCCCTAGGCTTGGCCGACGCAATCGCTGATGTGGTGGAGACAGGGACCTCACTAGACAATGCGGGTCTGATCGCCTTCGGGCAACCCTTGCTGCTTTCGGAAGCCGTCCTGATTAAGAGCAGCACCAAATCTTTCAACGATGACGCGACTGAGGCAATCCGGGTGATGGTCGAGCGCCTCCAAGGAGTTCTGACCGCGCGCCGATACGTCATGGTCGACTACGACTGCCCCCGAACGGCACTGGTGCAGGCATGTGCGCTCACTCCTGGCATTGAATCACCAACGGTTTCACCGCTGGCCGATGACGGCTGGGTGGCGGTGCGAGCTCTGGTGGCACGCACTGGCCTCAACCTCACCATGGACAAGCTCAAGGCCCTCGGCGCAGTCGCGATTCTGGCCACTGAGCTTGCGGCGTGCCGCCTTTAGCTTCAGCCGGGTCCTCACAAGACAGGATCTGAGGCGTCTCGTGTCTCTAGATAAGAGATAACCCGTCCTCGTGCAATCGATCCGACATCGCGGGTGACGCACTAAGCAACCCTCGGCGACCGACACGGTCTTATCGTTTGCTTACTTTTCGGCCAGGCGCCGTATGGTGAATGAGACGTTCATCGCGAACGTTTCGGTGCACCCTTGCCGACACTCTAAGGGTGTCGGGGGAAACGCGACGATGACGGCGCTGCTGCTGACATTGGCGGGTTTGGCGTTCCTCGACTCGCTCAACGTCCTGAACATCGGCGTCGTCTCGGCAGTGATCTACGGCAGTCGATTGAATCGTCAGTCTGCGCTCCCGGGTGGAGTGAGCTTCATTGCCGGGGTCCTCGCGGTAACTACCACTTTCGGCCTGTGCGTCGTGCTCGGCTTGGGATTACTCACCGATCTGACCAGCTTCCATCTGACTCCTCCAGTGAGGTACTGGGGCGAGATGGTGCTGGGGCTGGTGCTGATCTTGCTGGCGTTCTTCCCGCTGGTTGCCCAAACGACTGCGCCAGGCTGGGCCCTGGCGGCGATGCGCCAGCGCCCGTGGTTGCTCGGATTCCTTGGCGCCGCAATCGGTCTCGGCCAGGCTCCTACTGCTGTTCCCTACTTGGCGGGCCTGGCAATGATTTCAGCCCTGCATCCGCGGCCGCCGACCTGGCCAGTAATCGTGATCGTGTACTCAGTCCTCACCATGTTGCCGTGCATGGTGCTCCTCGGCCTATCCACCAGCCGAAGTAAACGGGCCGACCAGGCGCAGCGCTGGTTGGTGCGAAGTCTCACCCGATACGGGCCGATCGGGGTGCGCCTCTTATTCCTGGTAGCTGGAGTGGCATTGTTCGCCGACGCCGTTGTTCACCGCGATCGATGGTGGTGACACCAAAATTGAGATGCAGGGCCGAGGCAGATTCTGACCATGCTCGTTTCGCTAGGAACGAGAGTTGTTTGGTGGTGGTCTAATCGCGGGTATGTCTGAGCTGGTTTTCGCAGATGTCTCGTCGGGCGCGTTGGAGGCCGGGCAGTCACGGGCGGTCAGCCCACTGGCCCGCATCATCCTGCCGCGCCCCGGTGAGCCGCTCGACGTTCGCAAGCTCTACATAGAGGAATCGGAGACCAACGCACGGCGGGCCCACGCGCCCACCCGGACGACGTTGGAGATCGGCGCCGAGTCCGAGGTCTCGTTCGCGACGTACTTCAACGCGTTCCCTGCCAGCTACTGGCGGCGCTGGTCGATCCTGGAATCGGTCGTGCTGCGCGTCGAGTTGACCGGCAGTGCTCGCGTCGACGTCTACCGCTCCAAGTCCACCGGCGCCCGGATCACCGTCGGCGGCGCCCCGATCCACAGCGCGACCGAGGGTGAGCCCGCGGTGCTCGAGGTCGAGATCGAGCTGACCCCGTTCGAGGACGGCGGCTGGATCTGGTTCGACATCACCACCGACGCGAAGTCCACGCTGCACCACGCAGGCTGGTACGCGCCGATCGCCGCGCCCGGGAGGGCGAACATCGCCGTCGGCATCCCGACGTTCAACCGGCCGTCGGACGCCGTCAACGCACTCGCCGCACTGACCTCGGACCCCGCGGTCGACGAGATGATCAGCGCCGTCATCGTCTCGGATCAGGGCACCAAGAAGGCCAAGGATCATCCCGGGTTTGACGCTGCTGCGGCCGCGCTCGGCAATCGGCTGTCCATTCACAATCAGCCCAACCTCGGCGGGTCCGGCGGCTACAGCCGGGTCATGTACGAGGCGCTGAAACACACCGACTGCGAACAGATTCTGTTCATGGACGACGACGTCCGCGTTGAACCCGACTCGATCCTGCGGGCGCTGGCATTCAACCGGTTCGCGAAGGTGCCCACGCTCGTCGGCGGCCAAATGCTCAACCTGCAGGAGCCCTCGCACCTGCACGTGATGGGTGAGATGGTCGACTCCGAGAACTTCATGTGGTCGGGAGCGGTCAACACCGAATACGACCACAACTTCGCCAAGTACCGGCTCAGCGACGAGGAGGAGTACCGCAGCAGGCTCTTGCACCGTCGTATCGACGTCGACTTCAACGGCTGGTGGATGTGCATGATCCCGCGCCAGGTCGCCGAGGAGTTGGGTCAGCCGCTGCCGCTGTTCATCAAGTGGGACGACGTCGAATACGGGCTGCGCGCCGGGGAACACGGCTATCCGACGGTGACGCTGCCGGGTGCGGCGATCTGGCACATGGCCTGGAGTGACAAGGACGACGCCATCGACTGGCAGGCGTATTTCCACCTGCGCAACCGACTCGTCGTCGCGGCCATGCACTGGGACGGCAACATTCGCGGCCTGGTGGCCAGTCACTTCAAGGCGACGATCAAACACCTTATCTGCCTTGAGTATTCGACCGTCGCCATCCAGAACAGGGCGATGAACGACTTCCTGGCCGGGCCCGACCGCATCTTCTCGATCCTGGAGTCCGCGTTACCCGACGTCCGCAAGTTGCGCGCACAGTACCCGGACACGGTGGTGCTGGAGAGCGCGACGGCGCTGCCCGCGCCGTCGGACAAGAAGTGGCGCAGGAAGGTCAACATCCCGACCAACCCGCTGGCGATCGTCACTCGGCTGAGCCGCGGTGTCGTGCACCAGCTCAAGCCGCACGACCCCATCCATCATCAGCGTCCGCAGATCAACGTCGCGACGCAGGACGCGCGGTGGTTCTCGCTCTGCAAAGTCGACGGGGTGACCGTGACAACCGCCGACGGGCGCGGCGTGGTCTACCGTCAGCGCGACCGGGCCAAAATGTTCGCCCTGCTGCGCGAATCAGTCGGGCTCGGCATCCGTGTCAGCACCGCATTTCCAAGGATGCGCCGCACCTACCGCCACGCCCGACCGCGCCTCACAAGCTCCAGTACCTGGCAGCAGGTTTTTGAGGCGAGCAAGCCTGTTTAGCTGAGACAAGTTCTGAGTCGTCCACATTCTCTAGATCCGAGACGAGACTGGGTCTGGGCGGTTCGGCTCGTTACGGTAGGGCGTGGGTAAGACGATCTACGTAGTGACCCATCCGGAATCCACGCACCACTGCGAGGATTTGGTCGGCGGCTGGTATGACTCAGATTTGACGGCGAAGGGCTTGGCCGATGCGATGTCGATCGCACGGTGGATGCGTGAACAGATCCCAGGCGGGGTCACTGCGGACATCTTCTCGTCGGACTCACTGCGTGCCCGACGTACCGCTGAGCAGATTAGCAATGCAATCAACTCGGCTGTGATCCTTGACCGGCGCCTACGCGAAAAGTCCTACGGGACAGCTGAGGGACGTCCCCAACGCTGGCTCGGAGAGCGGTTCATCCCCCCGCCGGCTGCCGGTGATCGGTTGAACCATGACGAGGGCATCCCCGGGGCCGAAACGAAGGCGGATTTCGCAGCTCGGGTCTATTCAGCGATGGAACCCATTGTGGCGAGCCCCGCCGAACATCAAGTGATCGTGACACATGGGTTCGCACTTACCTTCGTTATCGCCGCCTGGATACGAATGCCCCCGGAGTCGTTGGGCTACGCGAACTTTCGATCAACTCCCGGCAGCATCACGACCCTTCGCCAGGATGATTACTTCCACAATCGCCAAGTGGCCGCGCTCGCGGACACCCGCCATCTCGAACCCACCGCACTAGGACCGTGACCACTACAGAATGAATCTGAGAGTTCTCCCCGGATACGAGTTGCTGCCTATGTTCTGCGGCGGCGCCACTCATGGGAGCTGCTCGTCTTCGAGCAAGCTGCATGCGCGCAAGCCGGCAGGCAGATCCCCGCTGGCGGTGTCCATTTCGACGAAACCACCGAAGAAGCCGTGTTGCGGGAAGTCCACGAGGAGGCTGGCCTTCCGGGTCTTCGCCTCCGTGAGCAGCTGGTGACCGAGGATCGGCCACACCCCCTTACCGGGCAACCACGCCGCACCACCTACTTCACGATTGATGTCGACTCCGCAACCCCTGACGAGTGGGAGCATGTCGTTCGCGGAGATGACGCCGACGACGGGCTCATTGTCATCTGCCGGTTCGTGCCCCTACCCTTAAGTCAGTCGTTGGCAGACCATCAAGACGCCTGGCTGGAGCTGATCGACAAACGCTTCGCCACCACGCGGGCCCGCGACACCAACGATTAAGACAGGACCAATCGCCATCCGTGAGACACGACCTGTCGTGTCCAGGGCTGTACAGCAACTGGACGTGAAGCGGTCAGTCAACCAGTAGCCGTGCTCCGGTGGCGAGTGCGGCCGTCGTGGAGACGCCCAGAAGCGCGCGGGCGGTATCGCTGAGATGTGAGGGAGAGGCGAATCCCGCGTCAGCCGATGCCTGCGTCAAGGATTTTCCGTTGGCAATTGCCGTTGCTGCGTGAATCAGCCGGACCCACAACCGGTACCTGCGGAACGTAGTTCCGGTCTCGGCTGCGAACAGTGTAAGGAAGTAGGAGGGTGAAAGTCCCACTGTTGCAGCGGCTTCCGATGCACTGACCGTAGTCTGCGGATCGCCACGGATCTGTTCGCCAACCAGAGCGATCCGTGGGTCGACCGGTCGGCTGGTACTGGGCGTGGAGACCCCGAGTCGGTGAAGAATCCCGTAAGGATTGAAGGCATCCTCGGTGAACATCTCGATGAGGCTGCGTTCATTGCGGTGACCGGTGTACAGACCTTCGTCGCTCTCGCACATCCCGTCGGTGCAGCTCGCCACTCGTGTGGCCGTGGGATCGAACGTGCACACAGCTACCCGCTCCGGCACTTCCACCATCTCCGTGACCAGTTGCGCTGGGATGAACACGGAACGGGCACACGCCGACTGGCCGCCGTTCGTCATCGTCAGCGGTCCCGATACGCCAAGGATGAGGGCGCCCACCATCTTGGCGTGCCCGCCGAGGTCCAGCGGCGGACCGAGATAGATGGTGCTGCCCAACGACAGCCAACACACGGGCCGGTCATCGAGAGCGAACGTTTCTGGAAGCGCACCGACGACCATGCCCGCATCGTAATGACGAGAAAGCCGTGGCGATCGATCGGCGGCCTGAAGGGAGCGAATGTTGACTGGTGCCTGGGGAAGTCGGTGGTTTGTCGCGACGGTGGGCTCGTTCTATGACTGGGCAATGCAACGGCAACCGGTGGCCAACGCGTACCTGCGTCTGGTCGTCGGAGACGATGCGCGGGGGTTGCTTGGCGCCATGGATGCCGTGAGCGTCATGCCTGACGGATCGTCGATCCTGGATGTGCCGTGCGGCGGTGGCATCACCTTGCGCAGGCTGCGTCCGGGTCAGCGGGCGCGCTATGTCGCGGCGGACATCTCGCCGGCGATGCTTGCGCGAGCGCGACGCTTTGCCGGTGCCGGCGGCAATTCGACGGTGGAGTTCGTTGAGTGCGATATCACCAGCATGCCGTTCGGTGACGGCGAGTTCGATCTTGTCGCGTGCTTCAGCGGGCTGCATTGCCTTCCCGATCCGGCGGCAGCGGTACGGGAAATGGCGCGGTGCGTGCGGCCCGGTGGCCGCGTGACCGCCGACGTTGCGCTTCACGGTGAGCTGCGGCGCTGTGATGCCTTCATGGCGTTTGGTCGACGATTCGGAGTGTTCGGCCCGCCCGCGACGTTTTCCGACGCCGGCGGTTGGTTCACCGACGCGGGGCTGACCACCATTAGGCAGCGCCGGGGCGGCGCGCTGGTCTACATCGACGCCCAGCGTCCCGTTCAGGCCACCGCAGCAGAACGGTTTTCCAGGGGCTATCCCGCCGGGGCGGATCCGAAAAGTGACAAAATTTGAGAAAGGACGCGCGTGACATCGAGTCCTGTCGTCTTCGCTGGCCATCTCGGCGGAAATTGGTGTCGGGTGCGGCCTTTGGTTGCTCGTAGCCTGAAAATATCCGGCGCGTTGCGCCAACAAGTACTGCGGCATGGGGGGCGCATGACGAAACGCTCATCGGTGGAGCAGGCGTGGAATGACGCGCTGCGACCGGCGTGCCGCGCTCGGGGGATGAGGTTCGTCGGTGGTTCCGGGTTCGTGGTCGACGACATCTATCTCACCGAACTGTGTTATCCGCGGGTTTTTCATCCGGACAAAGACCCAGACAGGCTACGCGTCATCTGGACTGTCGATGTCAAGCCGCTGGCCGTCGACGAAATCCTCTGGGACGCTTTCCTGCCCGATGTGTCAATGGGTCCGCAGATGCGGATCAACCGCCGGGTCAACGGGGCATTCAGGGTTCAGCCGCTGCGCATCGACGAGGGCTCACTAGATGTGCCGGCCACCGACGAGCCGAACTGGAGCCCGGTGCTCGACGCATTCGACCGTGCCAGAACCCAGTTCATCACCGCGTACCCGACCGTCGCCGACTATGTGTCGGCGCTCGAGCAGCGCGGTGACGGCATTGCCCCGAACCGGGCGTTGACACGGACGGTCACCGCGCTGATCGCCGCGGGCCGCGCCGAAGAGGCTGCACAGATGGCGGACCAAGCCATCGTCGCCGGGGAGAGCGGCGGAATGTCCTCGACGGTGGACGTGCTCAAGTACCTGTCCGCGTGGGCGAAAGGCCCGCAGGCGTATTACGAATTCAGGGTCAGTCTGAAACCCACGCATGATTACTCGGCGATGTACGAGACCAAACGCAGCAACGTGTCCGTCGACCTGAGCCGGGAACACCACCGCGGCATGATGGCCCATCACGTGCATGACATGGACGGCTCCGATCCGTGGGCCATCGTCCTCAGTGCCCGCCCATCGGCTGGGGCGCCGGCAGACTTCTCCACGTCGCACTACCTGCAAGCCGCGGGCAGTGCCGACGCGATGACGATCGAGTACTGCGAACCTGGCGGAGCCGAGATCGGCGCGGTGTCAGTGCGTTCGGTAGTTGGCCACCAGCACGCGAGCCCCGGCGGGCAGGACGTCGACATCGTGCTGCCGCGCAGCGTCGAGACGATCAGCCGCCACGAAGTATTCACCGCACACGAGGCGGCCGAGATGTTCGAGCGGTTCTACCGGACCGACATGATCGGCGAAGGCTGCGTGCTGAGACCCGTCGAGGGCTACCGCGCCGACGGTGGACTGATCGACCTGCGTCAGCCGCCGACCAGTGGTCAGGAGCACCGCGGACGGAGTTCGACACCGTGAACCGTGCCCTGTGTGTAGTGATCCCAATCGCGGCGGCAACGGTACTGGCGGGATGCGACACGCTGAATGCACTCGCCAATGGTGTGCTCCATCCGATGACACCGCAGCAGTCCAGGAGCCAAGTCATCGACGCTGCAACAGAAGTCAGCCGACTCATCGCCAAACCCATTGAATCGGCACACTTTTGGCATTCATCGTGCAGCGACGGTAACCAGGGGCCGTTTCGCGGCGACGTCAGAATCTCCTATCGCCCGCCCGCTGACCCGCAGGCTGCGGTGGCGGAGTTCGACGACATGACCCAGCGCCTCCGGCGCGGTGGATGGTCTCCGGACGGCGACTTCATCAGCCACTCAACGGCGTTGAAAAAGGGTGCAGTGAACGCTCTGCTGTCGCCGCCGGATGCCAGCGTTGCCCTGGCATCGGTCGAGCTCTTGGGTGAATGCCGCGACACGACCACCACCAAAGCCACCATAGGCGACGTCGAGGACCTCCAGCTCAGTTGATGTCCGCGGCGGCAGCCGGATTACCGCGCCGGGCAGTTGTGGACCAGGACCGCTGCGGTGAGGGTGGCGACGAAGAAGGCGTGGGTGTTCGCGATCGTCAGATCCCACATGTCGGCCGAGCCGAACACCGGCGTGCTGCCTGCGACGTGCGCAACGCTGTCATGGAACGGGGTGGTCAACCGATCGCCGGAACGCAGGTCTTTCGCATCGACCCATTCGGCCGCCGGCCGACTCGGTGCGCCGGTGGTGGCTGCCAACCCGGAGACCTCAGAAGACGCCCGCCCCGTGCTGTAGAAGGGGTGCTTGGCGGTGGTGTGCACCACCGAAGCGACATCGGCGGGGTTGGTGATCGTGAGGTCGAGCAGGTCGGTGTCGTGGTCGACCAGGACCGCTTCCACCAGCTCACTGCTGCGGTGTCCGGTTTCCGGGTCGACCGACCACATGCGATCGCCGGCCTTGAGCTCCGCGATGGGGCGCTTGCTGCCATCGGCCATCAGTACCAGCGTGTCCGGGCTGAATGATTGACCCGCGCACGGAACCCGCTGTGTCAGTGGGCTTGTTGGCGCCTCTAGGGGCGTGGCCGGTGCGTCCGAGACCCGCGGCGCGCCGGCGTGTTCCTCCGAGCTCGGACGATCCATGCCGGCCAACCAGAGTATCCCGCAGATCGACAGGACGATGGTGACCATCAAAGCCACCGGCACCCGCCACCAACGACTGCGACTCCACCATGACCGGTCACCCGACATGAAGTTCGTCACGACGATTCCCCCTGAAAACACGAGTTCTGATATCCGTCGCCAATGTCGGACACGTTCTGCAGGTGTAGTCGGGAGCCGGCGCCGAAACCGAATGGCGCGGGGCGGTGATCTAGCGCACAGCAAACGGCAACGCCGGCGCGAACGCCCGGATTTTTCGGGGTCGTTGTCCTACGTCACGCCTGCTGTGCAACCGATGCGCGTGGCTCCGACTCATCCGAGGTGCTCGTCGCGCTGACCGGAGGCTGAAACCGTCGACCGGGTAGTGCGAAGACACCGGCGGCAGCCGCGATGTAGCACAGCGCCGCGACGACGCCGCACGCCGTCGTGATGCCGCTGAGGAACGAATGCTGCACGGCGGCAAGGAGTTCGGGGTTCGCAGTGGCGATCCCGAACGCGGTCGGCACGGAGTTGCCGGCCTCTTCGGCCTTCCCGGTCACCGCGAACGCGCTGTCGGCGAGACGGTCGCTGAAGATCGAGGAGAAGAGCGAGCCGACGATGGCCACGCCAAGCGTGGCGCCCAGCTCACGGGTGGCGTCGTTGACCGCGGATCCGATACCGGCTCGGGCTGGTGGCAGCACGAGCATGATGGATTCGGTTGCGGGAGTGGAGACCAGGCCGATGCCCAGACCCATGAGCACCATCTGCCCAACGATGGTGGCCCAATAGGGGGTGGCGGTGTCGATGCTGCCGGCGATCCAGGCCATGGCGGTGCCGAAGGATGCCAGCCCGCTGACCACGACGACGCGCGTACCGATTCGCGGTGCGAGCAACCCGCCGGCGATGGAGCCGATGGCGATGGAGCCCGCGACGGGCAGGATGCGGGCGCCGGTCGAGAACGGGCTGAATCCGCGGAGCACCTGGAAGTACTGCGTGATGAGGAAGATGAAGCCGGACAGCGCGAAGAAGGTGACGGCCACCGATGCGCTGGCGGCGCTGAATCTGCGGTCGGTGAACAACCTGACATCGAGCATGGGGTGCTCAGCGGCCTGCTCGATCGTCACGAAGGCCAAGGTCAGCGCTGCGGCAGCAACAAATCCGGACAGCGTCGCGGGGCTGTGCCAGCCCCGGGCGGGGGCTTCGATGATGGTGTAGACGAGCACTCCGAGGAGCGCGGTCGAGGTGACAAGGCCCCGGATGTCGAGCGGGGGCACACCCGGGTCGCGTGATTCCGGCACCAGGAAGAACCCGAGAACCGCGGCCAGTAGCGCCAACGGGATGAGTGCCCAGAAGACGCTGCTCCACGAAAAGTGTTCGAGCAGAAGGCCTCCGGTGACCGGTCCGGCGGCGACGCCGACGCCGACCACGGCGCCCCAACCGCCGAGTGCCGCGGCGCGTTGGCGGCGGTCGTCGAACGTGTTGGTGATGATCGACAGGGTGGTGGGGAAGATCAGCGCGGCGAAAACGCCCATGCCGAACCGCGCCGCGACGAGGGCTTCCGTGCTCGTCGACGCGGCGCCGATACCGCTGGTGACGGCGAATCCGAGCAGTCCGATGAGGAGCGCCGGTCGGCGGCCATAGCGGTCCGACAGGCTGCCTGCTGCCAACACAAGCGCCGCGAAGGTCAGGGTGTAGCCGTCGACGACCCACT
This sequence comes from Mycobacterium sp. UNC410CL29Cvi84, assembly GCF_000686745.1. NCBI lineage: Bacteria > Bacillati > Actinomycetota > Actinomycetes > Mycobacteriales > Mycobacteriaceae > Mycobacterium > Mycobacterium sp. UNC410CL29Cvi84. The sequence continues at coordinate 528,025 of NZ_JMLM01000001.1, read as the reverse complement.
GCAGGCCGCGGGTATCGGCGTGCAGTTGGGTCGCGATGCTGGGCAGGGCGACGTTGACGATCGTCACGTCGATGTTGATGGCGAGCACGGCGACGTAGACGGCGGCCAGAATGCCCGCCTTGCGGCGCGCGGGCCGAGTTGGTGATTGTTCGATGGTCATGGCCGCCGTCTCTCTAGATGGTTGATATAATAATTTGTACTTTAAATTAGCAAGTAGGTGATGATGAGTCGAGACTACGGCCAGTACTGCGGGCTTGCCAGGGCGTTGGATGTCGTGGGTGACAGGTGGAACCTGCTGATCGTCCGCCAGCTCTTGATCGGTCCGGCACGCTTCGGTGAGCTCCGGGAGGGGCTGCCGGGGATCGCGACGAACCTACTGACCGACCGGCTTCGCGATCTCGAATCCGCCGGCGTGGTGGAACGGCGCCTGTCCGACGGGGCCAACGCGATCACGTACGCCCTCACCGAGTGGGGTGCTCAGCTGCGGGAGCCGATCTACGCCATGATCCGGTGGTCGACGCCGCTGATGATCCGCGGCCCGGAGGGGGATTCCTTCCGCGCCGACGGGCTGCTGCTGGCGCTGCCGGCCTTGTTGTCCGCGCGTGTGCCCGGCGATCGGCCGACCACGGTGGGAATCGTGGTGGACGGTGTCACCGTTCAACTGAGCGCGACCGCGGCCGGCATCGACGTCGGCTGGCCCGACGGCGGCAAGCTCGAGGCCGTGCTGACGGCCGAGGCGCAGATTGTTCTCGGGCTCGCGGCGGGCTTGCTTGCCCTCGACGACGTCGCCCCGCTCGTCGACATCACCGGCGACCTCGCGGCGTTGCGCGTCTTCTTCGACGCGCCCACGTCCGCCGTCGACGTCGCGAAGTGATCCCGACTCAGCGTCGCTGCACCAGCAGCGTTTGCGCTGACGTCCCGATGAAGCCCTGTTCGTCGAACAGCTCGGCAGTGGTCGACCCGAGGCCGTCGGGCCCGATCGAACCGCGCGCCCGCAGGCAGAACTCCGAGCCGACGGGGGCGCGGTGCAGGTGCACCGTGGTGTCGGTGTTCATGAACATGAACTCATTCGGATCCAGTGCTGCGCCAACGCCATTCGCGGAGTCGACGACCATGGCAAGCCGTTGCAGGGCGGTCAGTTTCTCGTCGTCGACCAGCGAGACCAGCGGCTGCATCCACACGACGGCCGCGCCCGCATCGTCGGGCTGGGGCTCCCAGGTGACGGTCTCGAGATAGCCGGGCCGGCCCTGCCAGTGATGCCGGAAACCGGTGTCGGGCAACCGCTTCATCGGCGGGTAGCGATCCAGGGCCGCGTCCCGCGTGTCGGTCGTCGCCAACAACCAGGCCGACATCCGCGCCACCGCACGGTCGGAACCGTCCCGCTGCGCCGCCGTCATCTCCGCGGTCATCATGCAGATCCGCGAGCCGGGCCGCGACACCCACGCCCGAACCGCAACGGGCGCAACCGGAATGGCGCCGAGGATGTCGAGGGTCAGCCGACCCACCTGCATGCCGCTACCGGCGGCGAGCTCTTCGATCGATTTGGTCAGCAGTGCCAGCGGCGGCGACCCGTGCTGAATGCTCGAATCCCAGTTACTACCGGTGCCTTCGGTGGATTCGAAGCGTTGAAAATCGCCGTCGGCGTCGAGCCGACGGTAATAGCAGTCGATCATGCGATTCCGAAACTGTCGGGCCAGCCCGGATAGGGCGGGGGAGTGCCGCCGAACGCGGGGCACAGGTCTTGGTGCGTGCACCAGGAACATAGCTTGGACGGGTTGGGCCGGAAGTCACCGGTCTCGCCCGACTTCTGGATGGCGTGCCAGATGGCCATCAGGGTCTTCTCGAACCGCTCCAACTCGGCCAGGTCGGGGCTGTAGTCGAGAACCTGGCCGTCGGCCAGGTACAGCAGCCGCAGCCGCGCCGGCACCACCCCGCGCAGCCGGAGCAGGGCCACCGCATAGAACTTCATCTGGAACATGGCCTTGAACTCGGCCAGTGCGCGCGCTTCCGGTGGGGCCTTGCCGGTCTTGTAGTCGACGACCCGCAGCTCACCGGTCGGCGCGACGTCGATCCGGTCGACGAAGCCGCGCAGCAGCGTGCCGTCGGACAGCTCGACCTCGACGCGTTGTTCACAGCTCTGCGGGTCGAAGCGCGTCGGGTCCTCGAGCCGGTAGTACCCCGACAGCAGGGCCCGCGCTTCTTTGAGCAGCGTCTCCCGCAGCTCGGGCGCGATCTCCTCGGCCAGCTCGGGCTTCTCCGCCACCACGGCGTCCCAGGCGGGCGTGACCAGGGACAGCGCGGTCTCCGGCACGCGGTCGGTGGCAGGCAGCGCGTACAGCTGCTCCAGCGCGGCGTGCACCAGCGAGCCGCGCAACTGCGCGGTCGACGGCGGCTCCGGCAGCCGGTCGATGGCCCGGAACCGGTAGAGCAGCGGGCACTGTTTGAAGTCGCCGGCCCGCGACGGCGACAGCGCCGGCCGCCGGGTGGGGGCAGTGGCGGTCATCGGCGATCCGCCTTCAGCTCCTCGTTGGCGGTACTCATGCCTGCAGCTTAGGTGGGGGCCACGACAAAGTTCGCGAACCCCGGCCGTCTGCCGGGACGGGTCGGCTGGCAGGCTGGCCCGGTGAGAATCACCGGACCCTTCACCGTCGGCGACCGCGTCCAACTGACCGACGCCAAAGGCCGGCACTACACGATGGTGCTGGAGACAGGTGGGGAATTCCACACCCATCGCGGCATCATCACCCACGATTCGGTGATCGACCAGCCCGAGGGCAGCGTCGTGAAATCCACCAACGGCGACCCGTTCCTGGTGCTGCGCCCGCTGCTGATCGACTACGTCCTCTCGATGCCGCGCGGCGCGCAGGTGATCTACCCGAAGGACGCCGCGCAGATCGTGCACGAGGGCGACATCTTCCCGGGGGCAAGGGTTTTGGAGGCCGGTGCCGGCTCCGGCGCGCTGACGTGTTCGCTGCTGCGGGCCGTCGGCCCGGGCGGTTCGGTGACGTCCTACGAGGTGCGCGACGACCATGCGGTGCACGCGGTGCGCAACGTCGAGACCTTCTTCGGTGAGCGGCCGGAGAACTGGAACCTCGTCATCGCCGATCTCAACGACTACGACGGCGGCGCAGGGGCGAGCGAAGCGACGGGGGAGGGCGAGGTCGACCGCGTCGTGCTCGACATGCTCGCGCCGTGGGACGTGCTGGAGACGGTGTCGAAGGCGCTGGTCCCCGGCGGCGTCCTGATCGTCTACGTCGCGACCGTCACGCAGCTGTCGAAGACGGTCGAGGCGCTGCGCGAGCAGCAGTGCTGGACCGAGCCGCGGTCCTGGGAGTCGCTGCAGCGCGGCTGGGACGTCGTCGGCCTCGCGGTGCGCCCGCAGCACTCGATGCGGGGCCACACGGCGTTCCTCATCAGCGCTCGCCGCCTTGCGCCGGGGGCGGTGACGCCGCAGCCGCTGCGGCGCAAGCGCAACATCTAGTCCTCGCTGCTGACGAGGCCGCGCCGCGCGGACAGCAGCTCGATCTCCGGGCGCCCCGCAACCTGACGTTCGGCGGCATCGAGCACCTCGACGACGTGACGGCGGTCAGCCGCGACGACCGACACCCCGATCGCCGCCCGGCGGTGCAGATCCTGATTGCCGCTCTCGGCCGCTGACACATAGAACTTGCGCTGCAGTTCGGCGATGATCGGCCGGATCACGGAGCGCTTCTCTTTCAGCGAGTGCACATCGCCCAGCAACAGGTCGAACTCCAGCCAACCGACCCACATCGGCAGCTCAGCGACCAGGTGTCGGGGCCGCACCAGAGGCGCCGGGCCCGCCCGGCTGCCCGAGCTTGAGCAGCAGGTTGGCGGTCTGCCGGTTCAGCTGCCAGGCGTCCCGGATGGGACTGAACTCCATGGGGAACGTGAACTTGTTGTCCGGCGCGGCGACCGAGCTGATGGTGATCGTGGCGATGATGTCGCCCGGCTGCCCGGCCGACCACAGCAGGTCGGTCGCCGTCACATTCATCGGATTGAAGCCGTTGTCGCGCAGCGCCTTGGTGAAGTTGTCCAGCCCGGCCTGATCCTCGGCGGTGCCGTATTGGATCAGTCCGATCTTTTGTGCCGAGGGCACCGCGGGGTCCGCGATCTTGTACAGCACCGCGGTGATCGCGTCGGGTGACGGCAGCGGTGCGGCCGCGGGTGTCTTGGCGTCGGTGGTCAGCAGTGAACGGGGCATGGGGTCGGCGGGCGGCTCGACGTGTTCACTGCACCCGGCCAACCCGATCGCCGTCGCGACGACGGCGATCAGGGTTCCTCGGGTCGGATTCACCGGGCTGGTCCTGGCGCCTACTTCACCGACGACAGCAGGGCCATGGCCGACCCCTTGGACAGTTGCCAGCCGGTGGGGCTGGGGCCGGCGACGAAGGTCAGCGGCTGGGATGCGGTGGCACCCGTGGCGGCGGTGGCGGTGACGTTTGCCGTCGCGGTGCCATCGCCGAGGTCATCGATATCGGCAATGGCGAAGCTCATGGGGAACACGCCCTGCTTCACGGCATTGCTGTAGGCCCGGTCGGCGGTGATCGCCTCGAGCCGGCCGACGCCGCCCTGGATGTAGCTGCCCTTGGACCCGGCGAAGCTGCCGGCGGCCGTCAGCCCGGTGAGCGTGGACACCAGTGACGTCTGCAGTCCCGGCGCGGGCGCCTGGGGCAGCGGTACCTGGCGGACGACCGGCGCGACGGCCGTCGACGTTCCAGTGGTCGGGATGGCCGTCTGCGAAGCCACGGTCGTACCGACGGCTGCGGCACCGACGAGGGCGGTGGCTGCGATGCCGGTGACGAGGGATTTGACGATCACTGCGGTCCTTTCGATGAGCCCGACTCGCGTATGAGATTAACAGCGCGGTCAGAGGGACACCCGTGTGTCGCAATTCCTTCGACGCCCATGATTGGCAGATCGCCGGTAGCGTTGAGGTATCCGCCGCACCAACTTCCGGTGCGGGAAAGGAGCGCAAGATGTCTGAAATGGATCGCCCGGACGCCTTCGGCAACCCGGGCATACCTCGTCAGAACCCCATGTCCAGCACCGATGCCGCCGAGTTGGCGCGGCTTCGCAGTGAGACGGCGGCGCTGCGAGAGCAGCTCACGAACGCGGCCGCGACGCATCGCGGACCGCGTGACGTGCAGCAGCTCGAAGCCCGCATCGATTCGCTGACGACCCGCAACGGCAAGTTGATGGACACCCTCAAAGAGGCGCGGCAGCAGTTGCTGGCGCTTCGTGAGGAAGTCGATCGGCTGGGGCAGCCGCCCAGCGGATACGGCGTCTTGCTGCTCACGCACGACGACGACACCGTCGACGTCTTCACCTCCGGCCGCAAGATGCGGCTGTCGGTGTCGCCGAACATCGAGGTATCCGAACTCAAGCAGGGCCAGACCGTCCGCCTCAACGAGGCGCTGACGGTGGTCGAGGCCGGCTCGTTCGAGTCGGTCGGTGAGATCAGCACCCTGCGCGAAATCCTGAACGACGGCAAGCGCGCCCTTGTCGTGGGCCATGCCGACGAGGAGCGCATCGTCTGGCTCGCCGAGCCGCTGGTCGCGCTCGAATACCTCGACCCCGAGGTCGCCGAGGTGCTCGAAGGTGTCGATGACCTGGCGGACGAGCGCGCGCGCAAACTGCGGCCGGGCGACTCGCTGCTGGTCGACAGCAAGGCCGGGTACGCCTTCGAGCGCATCCCCAAGGCCGAGGTCGAGGACCTGGTCCTCGAAGAGGTGCCGGACGTCGCCTACAGCGACATCGGTGGCCTGACGCGGCAGATCGAGCTGATCCGCGACGCCGTCGAGCTGCCGTTCCTGCACAAGGACCTGTACCGGGAGTACGCACTGCGGCCGCCGAAGGGCGTGCTGCTGTACGGCCCTCCGGGTTGCGGCAAGACGCTCATCGCGAAGGCCGTCGCCAACTCGCTGGCCAAGAAAATGGCCGAGATCCGCGGCGACGACGCCCGGGAAGCCAAGAGTTACTTCCTGAACATCAAGGGCCCCGAGCTGCTCAACAAGTTCGTCGGCGAGACCGAGCGGCACATCCGCCTGATCTTCCAGCGGGCTCGCGAGAAGGCCTCCGAGGGCACCCCGGTGATCGTGTTCTTCGACGAGATGGACTCGATCTTCCGCACCCGTGGCACCGGCGTCAGCTCCGACGTCGAAACCACTGTCGTGCCACAGCTTCTCAGTGAGATCGACGGTGTCGAGGGCCTGGAGAACGTCATCGTCATCGGCGCCTCCAACCGCGAGGACATGATCGACCCGGCCATCCTGCGGCCCGGCCGCCTGGACGTGAAGATCAAGATCGAGCGGCCGGACGCCGAAGCGGCGCAGGACATCTTCAGCAAGTACCTCACCGAGGAACTGCCCGTCCACGCCGACGACCTGGCCGAGTTCAACGGCGATCGCGCGCTGACCATCAAGGCCATGATCGAGAAGATCGTGGACCGGATGTACGCCGAGATCGACGACAACCGCTTCCTCGAGGTCACCTACGCCAACGGCGACAAGGAGGTCATGTACTTCAAGGACTTCAACTCCGGCGCCATGATCCAAAACGTCGTGGACCGGGCCAAGAAGTACGCGATCAAGTCGGTGCTGGAAACCGGGCAGCGCGGTCTGCGGGTGCAGCATCTGCTGGACTCGATCGTCGACGAGTTCGCCGAGAACGAAGACCTGCCCAACACCACCAATCCCGATGACTGGGCGCGGATTTCGGGCAAGAAGGGCGAGCGGATCGTCTACATCCGCACGCTGGTCACCGGCAAGAGCTCGTCCGCGAGCCGGGCCATCGACACCGAGAGCAACCTGGGTCAGTACCTGTAGACCCGCACACAGAACCGTCCCTTCTCCCCGGAGGAGGGACGGTTTTGTGTCTGTTGACCGATCGCGGCTCAGCGCGCGCGGTCGGCGAGGTAGCGATCGCGCGCGTCCAGTCGGCGACGCAGGCTGTCGACCTGCGGGTCGACGAACTCGGCGCGGTACTCGGCGTCGGTCGTGGTGCGGGCCGTGATGTACATGAAGGTCAGGGCGCCCAGGAAGAGCGTCGTCTGGATCAGCGACTCCGGAATGGGCAGCGTCATGCCGAAGATGGTGCCCTCGGGCGAGCCGTTGTTGCGCGTCCATTCCGCCAGCAGCTTCGGGCTGATCAGGATCAGGCCGAGCACCAGGAAGATGAATGCGGTCACCAGCGCGACGATCAGCAGCTGCAACACCTGCGACATGGCCAGGACGAACACCACGTTGACACGTTCGATGCGGGACAACGGGATTCGGTGGTCGGACGCGGGTAGCTGCTCGAACGGGGTGCCGGCCAGGGTTTCGCGCTGGGCATCCGGTGTGTCGGGCGTCGTGGCCGTCAGGATCGGCCGGACCCGGTCGATGGTGGTCGCGATGACGAATGCCACGGCGATCAGCGCCAGGAAGCCCAGCGCGGACCACAGCCGGGCCCGGCTGACGTTGGCCGCCATCAGCCAGACGTAGGTGTTGAAGAACACCAGCACCGTCAACAGCATGATCGGCAGGGCCCGCACGAAGAGGTTGCCCACGAGGGTCAGGTTGTGCGCTGTGGTGTCCAAGGCCCAGCCCAGGATCGAGCCGATGCCGGTTGCGGTGCAGGCCAGGATGACGGCGATGACCACGCCGACGTAGATCACGTTGCTGCTGACATAGGCCCCGGGGCCGCCGAACACCGCGCCGGCCAGGCATATCGCCACCGCCACCGCGGCCGCCGTGGCGCGGTTACGCCACGACGCGATGCGCGACACCAGCCAGCCCGCCAGTGCGGCCAGCGGCGCCACCAGCAGGAGAAGGGCGAGGATGAACCATTCGGTCCGGGTGGGCTGGCCCTCGATGTTGATGGTGTGCTTGCCGGTGACGGCAGTGACGAGGATCGAGTTGGCCATGAACACCGCGAACCCGGCCAGCGCCGGTGCCGAGCGTTGCCACAGTCGTCGCACCAGCGCCCCCGGACGCAGCACCGCGGGCAGTCCGCGGCGCAGAAACCAGGTCTCGGCGGCGACGCGGTCGCTCCGCGCGGGCTTTTCCGGTCGCTCCGCGCGCCCCGATGTGGTCATGCGGCTAATCGTCGCGTATCAACAGCCGTCTAGTCTTGGCGGCATGCAACGGATCATCGGAACAGAGGTCGAATACGGCATTTCCTCGCCGTCTGATCCGACCGCGAACCCGATCCTCACGTCCACCCAGGCGGTGCTGGCGTACGCGGCGGCCAGTGGCATCCAGCGGGCCAAGCGCACGCGCTGGGACTACGAGGTCGAGTCCCCGCTGCGCGACGCGCGTGGCTTCGACCTGAGCCGCTCCACGGGCCCGGCCCCGATCGTCGACGCCGACGAGATCGGCGCGGCGAACATGATCCTCACCAACGGCGCCCGGCTGTATGTCGACCACGCCCACCCGGAGTACTCCGCTCCCGAGGTCACCGACCCGATGGACGCGGTCATCTGGGACAAGGCCGGCGAACGGGTCATGGAGGCCGCGGCACGGTATGTGGCCAGCGTCCCGGGCGCGGCCAGGCTGCAGCTGTACAAGAACAATGTCGACGGCAAGGGCGCGTCGTACGGCACGCACGAGAACTACCTGATGAGCCGGCAGACGCCGTTCAACTCGGTGATCGCCGGGCTGACGCCGTTCTTCGTGTCCCGTCAGGTCGTGACGGGGTCTGGCCGCGTCGGCATCGGGCAGTCGGGGGATGAGCCGGGCTTCCAGCTGACGCAGCGCGCCGACTACATCGAGGTCGAGGTCGGGCTCGAGACGACGCTCAAGCGCGGCATCATCAACACCCGCGACGAGCCGCACGCCGACGCCGACAAGTACCGCCGGCTGCACGTCATCATCGGTGACGCCAACCTGGCCGAGACGTCGACGTACCTCAAGGTGGGCACCACGTCACTGGTGCTCGACCTCATCGAGTTCGGGCCGGCCGAGGGCATCGACCTGTCCGATTTGGCGCTGGCCCGGCCGGTGCACGCGGTGCACGTCATCAGCCGCGACCCGTCGCTGCGCGCGACCGTGGCGCTGGCGGACGGCCGCGAACTGACCGCCCTTGCGCTGCAACGCATCTACCTGGACCGGGTGGCCAAGCTGCAGGAACGCCGCGATCCCGACCCGCGCGCCGACCACGTCATCGAGACCTGGGCGCACGTCCTGGACCTGCTGGAACGCGATCCCATGGAATGCGCCGAACTCCTGGACTGGCCGGCCAAGCTGCGCCTGCTGGAGGGCTTCCGCCAGCGGGAGAACCTGGGCTGGAACGCGCCGCGCCTGCACCTGGTGGACCTGCAGTACTCCGACGTCCGGCTGGACAAGGGGCTGTACAACCGCCTGGTGGCGCGTGGCTCGATGAAGCGGCTGGTCACCGAGCAGCAGGTGCTCGACGCGGTGGACAACCCGCCCACCGACACCCGCGCCTACTTCCGTGGTGAGTGCCTGCGCCGGTTCGGTGCGGACATCGCCGCGGCCAGCTGGGACTCCGTGATTTTCGACCTCGGTGGCGAGTCGCTGGTGCGGATTCCGACGCTGGAACCGCTGCGTGGAAGCAAGGCCCACGTCGGTGCGTTGCTCGATTCGGTGGACAGCGCGGTCGAGTTGGTGGAACAGCTCACCACGTAACTGCTTGTGTTCCCGGGGAACCCGGGCGCGGACCGGTAGTGTGAAGTCAGAGAATCGAGCAATCAGGAGGCGGCGATGGCTCAGGAACAGACCAAGCGCGGTGGCGGCGGCGGCGAGGACGACGACCTCTCCGGCACGTCTGCCGCAGGTCAGGAACGTCGCGAGAAGCTCGCTGAGGACACCGACGACCTGCTCGACGAGATCGACGACGTGCTGGAAGAGAACGCTGAGGACTTCGTGCGCGCATACGTCCAAAAGGGCGGCCAGTGACGGCAGCGTTCGGGCCTTTCTCTGATCGACTGGATGTCACCTCACCCCACCTGAACCTGTCCTCGTTTTCGGACTTTCTCAGCCGGCAGGCGCCCCACCTGCTGCCGGTGGTGGGTGATTCTGTGACCAGCGGTGCCGACTTGCCCCACGGCACGACGATCGTCGCGATCAAATACCCCGGCGGCGTGCTGATCGCGGGTGACCGCCGCGCCACCCAGGGCAACATGATCGCCAGCCGCGACGTGCAGAAGGTGCACATCGCCGACGACTACACCGCGACCGGTATCGCCGGCACCGCGGCCATCGCGGTGGAGTTCGCGCGGCTGTACGCCGTCGAGCTCGAGCACTACGAGAAGCTCGAAGGCGTGCCGCTGACGTTCCGTGGCAAGGTCAACCGACTCGCCATCATGGTGCGCGGCAATCTGGGCGCGGCCCTGCAGGGCTTCGTCGCGCTGCCGCTGTTGGTGGGCTACGACCTGGACGACTCCGACCCGGGCAACGCCGGTCGCATCGTCTCGTTCGACGCCGCGGGTGGCTGGAACATCGAGGACGAGGGCTACCAGTCGGTGGGCTCGGGCTCGCTGTTCGCCAAGTCGTCGATCAAGAAGCTGTATTCGCATGTGACCGATGCCGATTCGGCGCTGAAGGTCGCCATCGAGTCGCTGTACGACGCGGCCGACGACGATTCGGCCACCGGCGGACCGGACTTGACGCGTGGCATCTATCCGACCGCGGTGCTGATCGGTGCCGAGGGCGCCGAAGAGGTCACCGAGGAGCGCATCGCCGCGCTGGCCCGGGAAGTCATCGCCAACCGGACGCGCGCGAAAGGTAATGCCTGATGAGCTTTCCGTATTTCATCTCGCCCGAACAGGCGATGCGGGAACGGTCCGAGCTTGCGCGCAAAGGCATTTCGCGGGGTCGCAGCGTGGTCGTGCTGGCCTACGACGGGGGCGTGCTGTTCGTCGCGGAGAACCCGTCGCGGTCGCTGCAGAAGGTCAGCGAGCTGTATGACCGCGTCGGTTTCGCCGCGGTCGGCCGGTTCAACGAGTTCGACAACCTGCGACGCGGCGGCATCCAGTTCGCCGACACCCGGGGCTACGCCTATGACAGGCGGGACGTCACCGGCCGACAGCTGGCCAACGTCTACGCCCAGACGCTCGGCACCATCTTCACCGAGCAGGCCAAGCCCTACGAGGTCGAGCTGTGCGTCGCAGAGGTGGCGCACCACGGCGAGACGAAAGCCCCTGAGCTGTACCGGATCACGTACGACGGGTCCATCGCCGACGAGCCGCATTTCGTCGTCATGGGTGGTACGACCGAGCCGATCATCGCCGCACTCAACGACTCCTACCAGGAGAACGCGAGCCTGGCCGACGCGGTGAGGATCGCCGTCGACGCGCTGCACGCCGGGGCCGGCGACCGCGTGCTGGGCGCCGCGACGCTCGAGGTGGCGATCCTCGACGCCAAGAGGCCACGGCGCGCGTTCCGCCGGATCACCGGCGCAGCGCTCGACGCCGTCCTGCCGAAGGCCGAGGAGTCGGAGGCCAAGGACGAGGCCAAGTCCGCCGACGGCGAGAGCAAGCCCGAAGGCGACGCGGCCGAGTAATCAGTCGGCCGACGGGACCGCCGCCAGTCCGCGGAGTAGCACTCTGACGCCGAATTCGAAGGCGTCATCGGCGCGTTCGGGTTTGCTGGTGCCGGTGGCCAGTGCGGCCGCGAATTCCGGACCGACATCGGCGCCGGCCTGCCAGGGTTCGTCGGGCGCGGCCACATCGAGCGCCGAGCCGAGCACGAACGAGTCGATCAGCGTGATGGCCCGCAAGGTGTCCGCGGGATCGAACCCGGCCCGGTCGAACGCGACGGCCAGCACGTTGTACATGGTGAGGGCGTGGTCGCTGTTCACCGCGTGCGAGGTGAGCAGAGGGATGAGCCGCGGGTAGCGGGCGTAGCTCTGGCGGTAGGACCGCATGATGTCGGCGACGACGTCGGTCCATGGCCGCTGCGGGTCGTCGGCAGGCAGCGCGACGTCGGACATCGCCCGTTCGCGCAGCAACTCGACGATCTGTTCACGTCCCGCGACGTGGTTGTACAGCGATGACGGGCTGACCTTGAGGGCCCGGGCCAGTTCCGGCACGGTGAAGCCCCCGGTCTTGTTGACCAAATCCATTGCTGCGCTGGCGATGCGATCCGTGGAAAGCAGCGGTTTGGAGGGGCGGCCCATGGCATATGTCTACTACCTCTTTACAAGCAGGGGTAAGTGGGGTCACAATAAAACGAATCAAATTCGTTTTAGGAGTCCAGCTGATGATCACCCTGACCGCCACCGCACCCGAGTCGCTGTCGCGCAGCACCGAGTCGACGCGCCCGCCCGTGCGGGTCGGCCTGGTGCAGCACCGCTGGCGTCCCGACGCCGACGAGCTCACCAAAGTGCTGCGTGACGGTATCGACCGCGCGGCCGGAGAGGGCGCCGCGCTGGTCTGCCTGCCGGAGATCACGCTGCTCCGGTACCCCGCCGACACCCCGGCCGGCCCGAACCCGGGGGATGCCGCAGAAGATCTCCTCGACGGCCCGACGTTCGCACTCGCCGCCGAGGCGGCCCGCGCCAACGGCATCTTCGTGCACGCGTCGCTGTACGAAAAGTCGCCGGCCGCAGACGGTTTGGGCTTCAACACGGCGATCCTGGTCTCCCCGTCGGGTGAGCTCGCCGGCCGGACCCGCAAGATGCACATCCCGATCTCGGCGGGCTACTACGAGGACACCTACTTCCGGGCCGGTCCGGCCGAGGGCAACCCGTACCCGGTCTACGAGCCCGAGGGGCTCGGCGCCAAGCTGGGCATGCCGACGTGCTGGGACGAATGGTTCCCCGAGGTGGCCCGCAACTACTCGCTCGGCGGTGCCGAGATCGTCGTCTACCCGACGGCCATCGGCTCCGAGCCCGTCTTTCCCGCCTTCGACACCCAGCCGCTGTGGCAGCAGGTCATCGTCGCCAACGGCATCAACAGTGGTCTATTCATGGTGGTGCCCAACCGAATCGGCGACGAGGGCACCGTGACCTTCTATGGTTCGTCGTTCATCTCCGATCCGTACGGACGGGTGCTGGTGCAGGCCCCGCGTGACGAGGAGGCGGTGCTGGTCGCCGATCTGGACCTCGACCAGCGCCGCGACTGGCTCGAGCTGTTCCCGTTCCTGCTGACCCGGCGTCCGGAGAGCTACGGCGCGCTGACCGCACCTGTCGACGCGCAGCGCCCGTACGGCGCCGGCCACGAAGCCACCGCGGTGGTGAAATGACCAACTACGTGATGCCTGCGGAGAGCGCGCCGCAGGACCGGGTGTGGATGGCGTTCCCGTCGGAGGGATATTCCTTGGGGGACACCGAAACCGAACACCACGAGGCCCGCTCGACATGGGCCGCCGTTGCCCATGCGGTGCTTGAGTTCGAGCCGGTGACCGTGGTGGTGGACCCCGCGGAAACGGCTGCCGCGCGGCGGTACCTGTCCGCTGACGTCGACATCGTCGAGGCGCCGCTGAACGACGCCTGGATGCGCGACATCGGCCCGACCTTCGTGCATGCCGGCGACGGTTCGGTGGCGGCGGTGGACTGGGTGTTCAACGGCTGGGGTGCCCAGGACTGGGCGCGCTGGGATCGCGACGCGAAAATCGGTGCCGCCGTGGCCGGTTGGGCCGGTGTTCCGGTGATCAGCTCGACGTTGGTCAACGAGGGCGGAGGTATCCAGGTCGACGGGCAGGGCACGGTGCTGGTCACCGAGACCGTCCAACTCGACCCCGGCCGCAATCCCGGCGCCACCAAGGCCGACATCGAAGCCGAACTGGCCCGCACCCTCGGTGCCACGCATGCCGTGTGGCTGCCGCGCGGCCTGACCCGCGATTCGGAGCGCTTCGGCACCCGTGGACACGTCGACATCGTCGCGGCCATCACGTCACCCGGACGCCTCCTGCTGCATGCGCAGCGGTCCGATGCACATCCGGACCATCTGGTGTGCAAGGAGATTCGTGAAGCTCTCGCCGACACCCGCGATGCCGCGGGCCGGCCGTGGGAGATCGTGGAGCTGCCCGCACCCGACCTGCTGACCGATGCCGAGGGCTACGTCGACTACAGCTACATCAACCACCTGGTGGTCAACGGCGGCGTCATCGCGTGCGCGTTCGGTGATCCGCGCGACGCCGATGCGGCGGCGATCCTGGCCGAGCAGTACCCCGGCCGGCGCGTGGTCAGCGTCGACGCGCGGCCGCTGTTCGAGCGTGGCGGCGGCATCCACTGCATCACACAGCATCAGCCGTCGCCGCGGTGATCTGATCTCAGCCATTTGGCTGATGCTCAGCTGCCAGAGTGGTGCTTTATTGAAGTCATCGCCCCATGGACGCCGCCGATTGTTCGGGAGGTCGCGGCGGCTCCTTGGCCGCGACCTGCAGTGCCCGACAACTGACTTCAAAGGCGGCTTCTCATGAAATACCTGGTGCAATGGCATGCAATCGATCCGGCTCGGATGCGGGCGACGGCCGAACACTTCCTGCAGACCGGGGCGAAGCCGCCCGACGGCGCCACCCAACTCGGGCGGTGGTTCGGTCTCAACGGCAGCGGTTGCTCGGTGATCGACGCCGCTGATGCCAAGCCGGTGTTCGAGCTCATCTCCGAGTGGCAGGAGTATCTCCAGATCGAAGCCACCCCGGTACTGGAGGACGATGAGTTCGGCGCCATCGTCGCCAAGCTCTACGGATAGCGGCCTTCAGGTCTGCCGTCCGCGATTCCGAACCGCTTCCGGTACTCACTGGGTGTGAGGCCGGTCGTCCGTTGAAAGAGTCGCCGGAACGTCGAGACATCAAGGTAGCCAACGTCCATCGCGATCTGCTCGACCGAAGTCCTGGACAGTTCGAGCGATTCGCGCGCATTGGCGACGCGCACGGATTGCAGGTACTCGGTCAGGGTTGACCCCGTCGCTTCTTTGAAGCGGCGCTGGAACGTTCGGGGCTGCACCCCGGCGACCTGCGCGAGTTCCGCCACGGCCAGTTGCCGGCCGGCGTTCGCGTGGATGAAGGTCTGCGCCGTCAGAACCTCCTTGTCGCCGTGGCGAAGTCGCGGCGTGAACTCCTGATAGGTGCGCTGTTGCCGGCGGGGCGGATCGGCCAGGATGAACCGTGCGGTGTGCAGCATGACGCTGGGGCCCAACAGTCGGTCGACCAACGTCAGTCCGAGGTCGACCCATGCCAAAATTCCTGCGGCAGTGATGATGTCGATGTCGTCGATCACCATGCGCGCGGCGTCGACGCGGATGTTCGGGAATTGTGTTGCCAGATAGTCGGCGAAGCCTCCCGAACACGGCTATCCGACGCAGGTGGAGCAGAACTACGCCGTCGGGCAGTGGCTCCTCGAGCACGGCGTCGAGCATGGGCTGGACACTTCGCGCGTTGCCGTGGCCGGTGAATCGGTGGGCGGGTGCATGTCGGCGGTGTTCGCCCTGATGAACAAGGAACGCGGCGGCATCGATCTGAAGGCCCAGATTCTGTTGTATCCCGTCACCGGACCCGATTTCGACACGCAGTCCTATCACCAGTTCGCCGAGCACTACTACCTGACCCGCGACGGCATGTTGTGGTTCTGGGACGCCTACACGAAGGATGAGGCGCAACGTGCGGAGCCGTACGCATCGCCGCTGCGGGCCACCCTCGACCAGCTGCGTGGTCTCCCGCCGGCCCTGGTGATCACCGCCGAAGCTGACGTGCTGCGCGATGGTGGCGAGTTGTATGCCAACAAACTTCGCGAGGCGGGCGTGACGGTCACGGCGGTCCGCATCAGCGGTACGGTGCACGACTTCATGCTGCTGGACTCGCTCCGGGACACCCCGGCCACCAACGTTGCCCGCAAGCTCGCCATCGACGCGCTACGGGATGCGCTGCACAACGGCTGACGACGGCTAGCCGGCAGGGACCGGCGCGGGCATCGTTTGGTACCGGCCCGTGCTGGGTAGCATCCGAGATATGGCCATCAAACTCGAGAACGTCGGCATCGCCGTGCGCGATCTCGACGCGACCATCGCGTTCTTCACCGACCTCGGGCTCACGGTGGTCGGCCGTGCCACGGTCAGTGGCGAATGGACCGAAACCGCGGTGGGTCTCGACGGCAACCACGCCAACATCGCGATGCTCGAGACACCGGACGGTCACGGCCGCATCGAGCTCTTCGAGTACATCCATCCCGAGGCGAACGAGTCTGAACCCACCCGCCCCAACGATATTGGGATGCACCGCGTCGCGTTCTCGGTCGACGACATCGATGCGGCCCTCGAGATCGCCGCCCGTCACGGGTGTCACCCACTGCGTGGCGTGGCGACCTACGAGGACATCTACAAACTGACGTACGTCCGCGGTCCCAGCGGCATCATCGTGATGTTCGCCGAGGAGCTCAAGAAGAGCTGACGGCCATCAACCGGCTGACCGCGGCGCTCACCCGGTCGCGGTTGCCCGCGCCGTTGCGCACCACCCACGACGTCAGGTGCTCGAGCAGCTCCCGGATCTCCAGCAGCGCCTGGATGCGCTGGGTCTCATCGGTCTTACCGGTCAGCACCTCGGACCACAGGTTGTCGAGATCGAGGATGTCGCGCACCGTCGCGTACGCCATCGCCACGTCGGCCGTACTCACCGACAGCCGTTCCTGCATGCGGTAGATGGTGCCGGGCCCGACGCGGTTGATCAGCTCACCGGCGACCGAGGTCGCGACGATCTCGCGCCGCAGCGGGTGGTTCGCGATCTCTGCCCGGACGTGCTCGGCGATGCCGGCCGGGAAGTACTGCGCCAGGCGGCCGACGAACATCTCGTGATCCGGTACGTCGGAGGCCAACAGCTCCTGCGACACCAGATTCTTGGATTGTGCCAGCAGCACGGCGATTTCGGGGCGGGTGAGTCCGAGTCCGACGAGACGGCGGCGATCCAGTTCCTGCTTCGACGGCAGTCCCTCGACATCGGGGTCGACGCCGGCCACGTCCTGCAGGTTGCTGATGAGCCGGACGTGCCGCTCCAACAGCGAGCCTGCTTCAGCGGCCGCCATGCTGATCGCGAGAATCTGGTCGGCGTTGTCGGCCAGCACCCGCGCGGCGACATCGTCGGTGGCGTCGGCGAGCAGCTTATTGCGTTGTGCGGTGGCGATATTGCCGGAGTCCAGTGCGATCTTGAGGTTGACCTCGAGGTCGGAGGTGGCGACGCCGGCGGCGTTGTCGATGAAGTCGGCGTTGACACGGCCGCCGTTCAGCGCGAACGCGATACGGGTCTGCTGAGTCAGGCCGAGGTTGCCGCCCTCGCCGATCACCTTGCAGCGCAACTGCGATGCGGTGACGCGGACCCGGTCGTTCGCCTTGTCCTGTGCGTCGGCATCGGTCTCGTCGTCGGCGCGGACGTAGGTGCCGACGCCGCCGTTCCACAGCAGATCGACCGGTGCCCGCAGCACTGCGCTGATCAGCTCGTCGGGCGTGCATTCGGTGGCCTGGACGCCGAGGCTCGCCCTGGCCTGCTCCGACAGCGGGATCGACTTGGCGGTGCGCGGCCACACGCCACCGCCGGCGGAGATCAGCGCCGGGTCATAGTCCTGCCAGCTGGAGCGGGGGAGGCGGA
Organism: Mycobacterium sp. UNC410CL29Cvi84; assembly: GCF_000686745.1. Lineage (NCBI taxonomy): Bacteria > Bacillati > Actinomycetota > Actinomycetes > Mycobacteriales > Mycobacteriaceae > Mycobacterium > Mycobacterium sp. UNC410CL29Cvi84. Next base: position 510,488 of record NZ_JMLM01000001.1, on the reverse strand, counting down.
AGAGACGCTCGCGCTCGACGTACGAGGTCTCGGAGTCCGGATTCGGGTCGAGAAAGATGTGCCGGTGGTCGAATGCCGCGACCAGTTTGATGTTGTGGGACAACAGCATTCCGTTCCCGAACACGTCACCCGACATGTCGCCGATGCCGGCGACCGTGAACGGGTCGACGTCGATGTCATGACCGGCCTCGGCGAAGTGCCGCCGCACCGACAGCCAGGCGCCGCGGGCAGTGATGCCCATGGCCTTGTGGTCGTATCCGGCCGACCCGCCCGAGGCGAAGGCGTCGCCCAGCCAGAAGTCGTACTCGGCGGCAATGGAATTGGCCAGGTCGGAGAAGGTGGCCGTGCCCTTGTCGGCGGCGACCACGAGGTAGGCGTCATCGCCGTCGGGGCACACCGTGCGGTCGGGGTGACGGACGGTGCCGTCGACGATGTTGTCGGTGACATCGAGCAGGCCGCGGATGAACGTGCGGTAACCGTCAGCGGGATCGACAGTGGCAGAACGCAGGACGAAGGCACCCTTGGCGCCGGTCGGCACGATCGGGGCGTTCTTCACGGCCTGTGTCTTCATCAGACCCAGCACCTCGGTGCGGAAGTCCTCGGCACGGTTGGACCAGCGCAGGCCGCCGCGGGCGATGGCGCCGCTGCGCAGGTGCACGCCCTCGACGGTGTCGGAGTGCACGAAGATCTCGCGATAAGGCACGACGGGTCCGGTGATCGACAGGCGTGACGAGTCGATCTTGAACGACACGTAGTCCTTGGGCTGACCATCGGCGCCGACCTGGAACCAGTTGGTGCGCAACGTCGCGGTGACGAAGGCGTGCAGCGCCCGGCGGATCCGGTCGTCGTCCAGTGAGGTGGCGGCTTCCACGAGGCCTGCGACGTCGCGATCCGCCTGCTCGATGTCGGCGTCGGTGCCCGGGTTGAACCGGGCATCGAACAGGGTCAGCAGCGCGTTCACGAAATCGGGCGCGGCCACGAGGGATTCGACGATGTAGTCCTCGGAGAACCCCAGCCCCGTCTGCCGGAGGAACCGGCACGCGGCGCGGATAAGCACCGCCCGGCGCCAATCGATGCCTGCCGCGGCGATGAGCATCGCATACCGGTCGACGTTCCAGCGGCCCGCGATGGCGGCCTCGCAGGCCTGCGCGACCAGGTCACGTGTCGCGTCGGAGAGCGAGAGGTCGCCGAACTCGTAGCAGTGCCCGGCGTCATCGGAATGGTGGTAGGAGGCGACGCGCAGGCCGAAGGACTCGAACATCGCGCAGACGTCGGCGAGCAGCGGCGGCTGTGCGGGCCACTGGATTTGGGCGTGGTTGTTCAGCCCGTCGGCGTCGAAAGACACCCGGGCAGCGGAATTCTGCATGGGGAGGACTACTCCGGTCTATTTACTTGGATGTCTGTGTGGTTGCAGGGGGGTAGAAGGAAAGGTGTTGCGGCGCAACTACTGAAGGGCGATGTACTTGGTCTCGAGGTACTCCTCGATGCCCTCGCTGCCGGCTTCCCGACCGATGCCGGATTCCTTGATGCCGCCGAACGGCGCGGCCACGTCGGAGATGACGCCGCGGTTGACGCCCACCATTCCGGCCTCGACTGCTTCGGCGACGCGCAGCGCCCGGTCAAGGCCCTGCGTGTAGACGTAGGCGGCCAGGCCGTACTCGGTGTCGTTGGCGGCATCGATGCCGGCCTGCTCGCCGTCGAATCCGATGATCGCGGCGACCGGTCCGAAGATCTCCTCGCGCAGGAGGCGGGCGTCGGTCGACACGTCGGCGAGCACGGTCGGCGGGTAGAAGAAGCCTTCGCCTTCAACGGGTTTGCCGCCAGTGGCCACCGTGGCGCCCTTGTTGACGGCGTCCTGCACCAGTTCGTCGACGGTCGCCCGCTGCTTGGCGGTGATCAGCGGACCGACCTGGCTGCCGGCCTGGTCGCCCGGGCCGGTGGCCAGTGCGGCCATGCGGGCGGCGAGCTTCTCGGTGAACTCGGCGCGCACGGCGTTGTCGACGTGAATGCGGTTGGCGGCGGTACAGGCCTCACCCATGTTGCGCATCTTGGCGGCCATCGCGCCGTCGACCGCGGCGTCCAGATCGGCGTCGTCGAACACCACGAACGGGGCGTTGCCGCCGAGTTCCATCGAGGTACGCAACACCCGATCTGCGGACTGCGCCAACAGCTTCCGGCCGACACCGGTGGAACCGGTGAAGGTCAGCTTGCGCAGGCGCGGGTCGGCCAGCAGCGGGCCGGTCAGGCCGGCGGCATCGGTGGTCGGCAGGATCGACAGCACGCCGGCGGGCAGGCCGGCGTCGGCGAAAACCTGGCCCAGCAGCAGCATGGTCAGCGGGGTTTCGGCGGCGGGCTTGACGATCATGGTGCAACCCGCCGCCAGCGCCGGGCCGATCTTGCGGGTGCCCATGGCCAGCGGGAAGTTCCACGGCGTGATCGCCAGGGTCGGCCCGACGGGCTGCTTGGTGACCAGGATGCGGCCGGTGCCGGTGGGGGACTGCGTGTAGCGGCCGTTGATCCGGACCGCTTCTTCGGCGAACCAGCGCAGGAACTCGCCGCCGTAGTTCACCTCGCCCTGGCTCTCCGCCAATGGCTTGCCCATCTCGAGGGTCATGGTCAGCGCGAAGTCGTCGCGGCGTTCCATGACCAGTTCCCAAGCGCGGCGCAGGATTTCGGCGCGTTCGCGGGCCGGGGTGGCGGCCCACGATGCCTGCGCGGCGACCGCGTCGTCGAGGGCGCGGGCACCGTCGGCGGGTGACGCGTCGGCGACCTCGATGAGCACGGCGTCCGTGGCCGGGTCGTGCACGGCGAACCGGGCTCCGGTGGACGCGGGGACCTGCAGGCCGCCGAGCCACAGCTCGGTGGGCATGGACTCCAGCAGTGTGGTGCGGTCGATCATCGGGCCGCCGCCATTTCGCGCACGATGTCGCTCAGGACGGCGATGCCCTCGTCGAGCAGTTCGTCGCTGATCACCAGCGGCGGGAGCAGGCGGATGATGTTGCCGTACGAGCCACAGGTCAGCAGGATGACGCCGCGCTTGAACGCCTCTGCCGCAATGGCTTTCGTGAGCACCGGATCGGGATCGCTGGTGCCCGGTTTGACGATCTCGATGGCCAGCATGCCGCCGCGGCCACGGACGTCGCCGATGACCCCGGTGTCGGTGAGGGCCTGCAGCTTCGGCAGGACCGACGCTTCGATGGCGCGGGCCCGGGCGGGCAGGTCCATCTCGGCCATGGCGTCGAGCGTGGCAAGTGCCGCGGCGCAGGCGACGGGGTTACCGCCGTAGGTACCGCCCAGGCCGCCGGGGTGCACGGCGTCCAGCAGGTCGGCACGGCCGGTGATGGCGGCCAGCGGCATGCCGCCGGCGATGCCCTTGGCCATGGTGATGATGTCGGGGACGATGCCCTCGTGGTCGGAGGCGAACCACGAACCGGTGCGCGCGAAGCCCGTCTGCACCTCGTCGGCGATGAACACGACGCCGTTGGCCTTGCACCAATCAACAATGGTGGCAAGGAATCCCGGCGCGGGCACGATGAAGCCGCCCTCGCCCTGGATGGGCTCGATGATGACGGCGGCGAGCGACGCGGCGCCGATCTGGGTCTCGATGCGGCTGATGGCGGCCTTGGCTGCGGCCTCACCGGTCAGGCCATCGCGGTACGGGTACGACGCTGGCATCCGGTAGATCTCGGGCGCGAACGGACCGAACTGCGTCTTGTAGGGCATGGCCTTGGCGGTCAGCGCCATCGTCATGTTGGTGCGGCCGTGGTAGGCGTGGTCGAAGGCGACGACGGCCTGCCGGCCGGTGGCCAGGCGCGCGACCTTGACGGCGTTCTCGACGGCCTCGGAGCCCGAGTTGAAGAATGCGGTGCGCTTCTCGTGATCGCCGGGGGTCATGGCGTTGAGGCGCTCGGCGAGCTCCACGTAGCCCTCGTACGGGGTGATCATGAAACAGGTGTGGGTGAAGCGGGCTGCCTGCTGGGCCACCGCTGCGGCGACACCGGGGTGCGAGGCGCCGACGCTGGTGACGGCGATGCCCGAACCCAGGTCGATGAGCGAGTTGCCGTCGATGTCGACGATGACGCCGCCGTCGGCGTCCGCGGCGTAGACCGGGGCCGAGGAGCTGACGCCGCCGGCCACGGCGGCCTGGCGGCGCGCCGACACCTCGGCCGATCGCGGACCGGGCAGCGCGGTGACGATGTTGCGCTTCTGCGCCAGTCGATAGGTGATGTCGGTCATCGGTTGCTCCTGGTGATCGAACGGCTTGTGTACTGCTGATTCTGTGCCGTCCGGAGCCCGATGACCATGTCCATGTTGTCGATTTGGTTGGAAGAGGGCACGCCATTTTGTCGTGTGTGCGGCGGTCGCTCCGAAACCACACTGTGAACACCGCCAACATCACAACGAGGGGTGAACTGTGACCGAACCAACTCGCCGCACCACAGCCCGCGGCACCCGTGCCGCGAAGGCCACGACATCGGCGAAGGCGCCGGCCAAGAGCCCCGCCGGGACCCCGACGAAGGCTGCGGCCAAGACCCCGGCGAAGACGCCGGCCAAGCGCGTGGCCGCGCAGGCCAAGGCAGTCCCCGTCGTGCCGTCGCCCGCGCCGGCGCCCGAGGTGAGCGTGGGGACGGACGCCGCGTTCGCGTCGTCGCCGGTGCCGACACCGCATCTGCGGAACTTGCGCAACATGTCAGAAGTCCGGCACTTCTTCCGCACCAACGACGTGCCCATCTACTTCGTCGGCGCCACCCCGTTCAACCTGCTGGGCCTGGACCGGTGGGTGCGCAGGTTCTCGTTCGTCACCTATTACGACGGCTGGGACGGCTCGCACCCGCACGTGTTCAGCCCCAGGCACAAGCCCTACCGCGAGTTCGAGAGCGGTGAGGAGATCAACAACTGGCTGCTGCGCAATCCCGAGGTGCGGGCGCACATGCAGCGCGGCCTGGCGCCGGGTGTCCGGCCGAAGGTGGCCATGGTGTTCTTCGACGCCGAGACCGAGGCGATCTGCGCCGAACTCGGCTACGACCTGATCCTGCCGCCGGCCGCGCTGCGCGAGCACCTGGACTCCAAGCTCGTCACGACCCGGCTGGGCAACGAGGCCGGTGCGCCGAGCGTCCCCAACGTACTGACCAACGTCGACAGCTACGAGCAGCTCACCGCGGCCGCCGAAAAGGCCGCCCTCGGCAGTGAACTCGTGATCCAGACGCCGTATGGCGACTCGGGCAAGACCACGTTCTTCATCTCGTCGGAGGCCGACTGGCGCAAGCACGCCCAGCACATCGTCGGGCAGGACATCAAGGTGATGCGCCGCATCAACAACCGGCCCGTTGCCGTCGAGGCGGTGCTGACCCGGTGCGGCACCGTCGTCGGCCCGTTCATGAGCGAGCTGACAGGCTATGCCGAGCTGACGCCGTACCGCGGCGGATGGTGCGGCAACGAGATGTACGCAGATGTCCTGACCCCCGAACGCCGCGCCGCGGCAACACAATTGGTGCGACGGCTCGGAGACCGGCTGGCGGCCGAGGGTTACCGCGGCTACTTCGAGGTCGACGTCCTCGTCGACACCGATGACGGCGAGGTGTACCTGGGTGAGCTCAATCCCCGCATCAGCGGCGCCACGTCGATCACCAATGTGACGGCCGGTGCCTACGCCGACGTCCCGCTGTTCCTGTTCCACCTGCTGGAGTACATGGACGTCGACTTCGACCTCGATGTCGACGAGATCAACGAACGCTGGGAGCAGCTGGCGTCCGCTGACGTCTGGAGTCAGATGGTCATCAAGGAGACCAGCGACACCGTCGAGCAGTTGGTCGGCACGCCGGCGACCGGGCACTACGCCCTGGATGCCGACGGCGCGTTGGTGTTCCGGCGGGCCGCGCTCGACTGGCATCAGCTGCAGGACGAGTCCGAGGCCTTCTTCCTGCGGATCTATCCCGCCGGTGACTACCGGTGGAAGGGGGCTGATCTGGGCGTGCTGGTGACCAAAGGCCGGTTGCAGTGGGATGCCGCGCAGGGCGGCACGGCGCTGACCATCCGAGCCCGGCACCTGATCGATTCGATCCGTGCGCTGTACCGCGGCGTTCCGCTGGCGCAGTCCGCGGCGTCGCCGGCCGTCGTGGGCGGGAGTGTGAAGTCTCTATGATGAGGTCATCGCGCCGGCTCACTCGGCGTCGTGCGACAGGAGCGGCCGTGCTTGGTTCAGACCCGGGCCGCACGCCGTCCGTCATTTCACTGGCGAACTGGCAGTCCGCGCCACACTTGCACTGGTCGTTCCAGCACGTCGCTGAATTCCTGCCCACCGCAACCATTTCCCGCGGTGCGGGTCCGGTGGCGCCGCTGCCGTCGGCCCATTCCGACGTCTCGGCTACTGGGGTGATGCTGCCCGACGGCACGCCCTCGACGGTCGGGCAGGTCATGGCGGCGACCGCCACCGACGGCTGGATCGTGACGCATCGCGGCCGGGTTTTCGCCGAGCAGTACTACGGCGGCATGCAGCCCGAAACGGCGCACCTGCTGATGTCGGTGAGCAAGACCCTGATCGCCGCGGTGGCCGGTGCGCTGGCCGGTTCCGGAGCACTCAACGTCGACGCCCTGGCGTCCGATTACGTTCCGGCGCTGGCCAACTCGGGCTACTACGGCGCGACGGTCCGGCACCTGCTGGACATGCGCTCGGGCATCGCGTTCTCCGAGGATTACCTGGACCCGGCCGCCGAGGTGCGGGTACTGGAGCAGGCCATCGGCTGGTCGCCGCGGACCCATCCCGACGTCCCGGCCACGATGTACGACTTCCTGCTCACGCTGCGGCAGAAGGGGCCGCACGGCGGGCCGTTCGAATACCGTTCGTGCGAAACCGATGTGCTCGGCTGGGTCTGCGAGGCCGCGGCCGGCGCCCGGATGCCGGAGTTGATGTCGCAGTTGGTGTGGAGCCGGCTCGGCGCCGCCCACGATGCCAACATCGGCATCGACTCGATGGGCAGCGGCATGTTCGACGGCGGCATCAGCGCGTGCCTGAGCGACCTGGTGCGCTTCGGTTCGCTGTATCTGAACGACGGGGTGTCGCTGCTCGGCGAGCAGGTGCTGCCCGCGGCGTGGATCGCCGATACCGTTGTGGGAGGCGCAGATTCGCGTGAAGCGTTCGCCTACAGCCCCGGCGACAACCGGATGCCCGGCGGTATGTACCGCAACCAGGTCTGGTTCCCGTACCCGGGCAACGACGTGCTGCTGTGTCTGGGCATCCACGGCCAGATGATCTACGTCAACCGGCCGGCGGGTGTGGTGGCCGCCAAGCTGTCGAGCTGGCCGCTGCCGCAACACGCGCACATGCTGTTCTCCACGCTGCGCGCGTTCGACGCGGTGGCGGCCGCTCTGGTGTGAGCCTGGCGCCGAGCTACGACCGCGGCCTGCGGAAGTAGCTCGGCGCGGTGCCTTCCCAGCGCTTGAAAGCGTGGGTGAAGTTGGCTGTTTCGGCGTACCCCAGGTGCCGGGAGATCTCTTCCACGGACAGGTCTTGCTGGAGCAGCTCGACGGCCAGGTGACGGCGGACCTCGTCGAGCAATGCGCGGTAGGACGTGCCTTCGGCGGCGAGCCGACGGCGCAGGGTGCGCTGATCGATGTGCAGTTCGTCGGCGATGGTCGGCATCGCCGGCAGCTCACCGGGGTTGTGCAGTAGCCGGCTGCGGACCTGGCCCGCCACGCCGACGCGAGACAGCCTGCGTTCGAGCAAGTCCCGGCACTGCTGTTCGATCTTGCGCGCCGTGTTGGCGTCGGCGAGCGGCGACGGCATCTCCAGCACTTCATGGGTGACGGCGAGGCGGTTGGTGCGCCGGCCGGAACGTACGCCGGACGCGGGAAGCCGCCACAGCTCGGCGAGCTTTGCGGCGCGCTCGGCGTCGAGCGTCGTCTCTGCCCACGACGGTGTGAGTGCCAGGTTCGCGCCCTGCGTCGCGGCGACGAATCCGGCCAGGTCCCGCTCGACGATGAATGACCTGACATCCGTGGGTAATTCACTGTCATCGGCGACGAGGTACCCGTACTCGTCGTCGGTCTCCACCGAGAAGCGGAGGTGGGTGGGGGAGAGTGCAAGATAGGGCAGGATCAGTTCCACGCCCTGCCGCAGATTGGGGCTCGCCAGGATCAGGAAACCGAGCAGGCCGGCCCGACCCAGGGTGGAGTGCACTCCCACCTCGATGCCGACGCCCGGGCTGTCGCCAAGCCCGGCAATGAGATTGCGGATGACGTCGAATTCCTGGTGCGCCCAGATCTCCGCGTTCTCGTCGTCCAGGTCGGCTTCGGTCAGCCCGCTGCCCGCCAGACATTCGGCGGCCGTCATCCCATGCGCGATGGCGCCCTGCACCATGATGCGGACGCCTTCGGTGCCCCGCGGCACCGCCCAGACCGGGGTCATACCCACTGTCCGAAAATACCAAATCGGCGTCCCGTTGAAACATTCAATCGCATCGGCCCTGTCCGTAGCGTTTTTCGGCAGACGCAACCAACGCGGGTTGCCTGACAGACGGAGTGTCGAATGGCGTCAGTGGAAGTGGCCGATCGGGCGGACAGCCAAGCCGCCGTGCGAGCGGCCTTGCCGGATCCCGGTGAGCAGGTACCGAAGTTGGCGTGGCCGACCGTGGCGCTGTTTCTGGCGGGACTGGTGGCATTCGTCGCGTCAACAGTCGCTTATCTGGACGGTGCTGCTCCGATGTGGGTGCCCATCGTGGTCAACGCGGTGGTGACCTTCACGATGTTCACCGTCGTCCACGACGCCGTGCACTATGCGATCAGTTCCACCCGTTGGGTCAACGGCTTGTTCGGACGGTTGGCGGTGCTGTTCGTCCAGCCCCTGATCTCGTTTCCGTCGTTCGGGTTCATTCACATTGAGCACCATCGGCATTCGAACGACGACGAGAACGATCCGGACACCTTCGCCTCGCATGGACCGGCGTGGCAACTGCCGTTCCGCTGGGCTGTTCTCGACGTGTCCTACGGCAACTATCTGATCCGCAAGATCCGCAGCCGCCCCAAGGCCGAGGTCGCCGAAACCCTGGCGTGCGTGGCCCTTTCGGTGACGGGGTTGATCGCCGCCATCATGTCGGGCCACTTCTGGACGCTCGCCGTCGTCTTCATCATCCCGCAGCGCATCGCAGTGGTGGTCTTGGCGTGGTGGTTCGACTGGATGCCGCACCACGGTCTGCAGGACACCCAGCGCAGTGACCGCTACCGGGCGACCAGAACCCGCGTCGGCATGGAGTGGCTCTACACGCCCTTGATGCTGTCGCAGAACTACCATCTGGTGCACCACCTGCACCCGTCGGTGCCGTTCTATCGGTACACCAAGACCTGGCGCCGCAACGAGGAGGCATACCTGGACCGAAACGCCGCGATTTCCACGGTGTTCGGACAGTCGCTCGAGTCCGGCGAGTTCCGGGAATGGAAGCAACTCAACGGCAAGCTCGGTCGGCTGCTGCCGGTGCGGATGCCGGTGCGCTCGAGTTCGCCGCACGCGGTGTTCCACCGGATTCCGGTGGCTGCCGTCGATCCGATCACCGCCGACAGCACATTGGTGACTTTCGCCGTTCCCGAGGCACTTCAGGATCAGTTCCGATTCGAACCAGGCCAGCACGTCTCGGTGCGCACGGATCTGGGTGGCGAGGGCGTGCGCCGCAGCTACTCCATCTGCGCGCCGGCCACGCGGGCTCAGCTGCGGATCGCGGTGAAACACATTCCGGGAGGGACGTTCTCGGGTTTTGTCGCCGATCAGCTCAAGGCCGGCGACGTCCTGGAGGTGATGACCCCGGCCGGCAGCTTCAGTTCGGCGCTGCATCCGTTGCACCGCAAGCACTACGTCGGTCTGGTGGCCGGCAGCGGCATCACCCCGGTGCTGTCGATTCTTGCCACCGTCATGGAGCTCGAAACCGAGAGCCGCTTCACCCTCGTCTACGGCAACCGAACCAAAGAGACCACGATGTTCCGCACCGAACTCGACCGTCTCGAATCCCGGTACGCCGACCGCCTCGAAATCCGGCACGTGTTGTCGGCCGAGCCGCGACACACCCCTGAGTTGTCCGGCCACATCGATACGGAGCGACTGACCGGCTGGCTCACGGCGGATCTTCGTCCGGATACCGTCGACGAGTGGTTCCTGTGCGGCCCTGCCGCGATGTCCACCGGCGCGCGCGAGACGTTGATCGAGGGTGGCGTCGATCCCGAGCGGATCCATCTGGAGTTGTTCACCGGGTTCGACCGCGGCGACGCGCCCGCCCGCGATTATCAGGCCGCCGCCGTCACCGTCCAATTGTCCGGGAAGCGGCAGACTTTCGGCCTCGCGGCCGGCGACACGATCCTGGAAGGTGCATTGCAAGCCGGGAGCAACGCGCCCTACTCGTGCATGGGCGGTGCGTGCGGTACCTGCCGGGCCAAATTGCTCGAGGGCACAGTCGACATGGAGCAGAACTTCGCCCTCGGGCGGGGTGATCTCGATGCCGGCTACATCCTCACCTGCCAGTCGCATCCGACCAGCCCGGCGGTGTCGGTCGATTACGACGCCTGACGGCGTAACGAGGTCCCTGACGTCAATCATGCGGCGATCTACCGCTGGCTATTGAAGCCAGGGACGTCCAGTCGCCGAGATAGATACCTCGCTTCAATCATGTTGTCCTGCAGTGCATCGTGATTGAAGTGAGGTACTTGTCTCGTGCACCCGGGTATTCACCCTGCAGCCAGGCACACCGTTACTCGTCTATTGCGCCCAGGTTGCAGGGTGAACGCGGGAATGCCTGGTTTGGGCGTTGATCCTGTGCCTGCGCACACCGCTACTCGGTCTTTTGCGCCCAGGTTGCAGGGTGAACGGGCACAAGCGAACTACCCCACAAAAAACGCGCCCCGCCACGCCGAAGCGTGACGGGGCGCGTCGACCCCCGTTCAGGGCAGCGGGGGAGTATCCATCGTCAGCGTCTCGCCGCGGAAGTACGCCGGCTGTGACGCGCGCATCACGAGCATCAGCACCGCGCCGAAGAGCAGGATGCCGAAGCCCAGGTAGAACACCAGCCCGATGCCGCCGATCTCCGCGCCACTGCCGCTGGCTGTCGGATCCATGCTGACGAGCACCGATTTGACGAATACCGAGAGCAGCATGATGCCGCCGAGTAGCGGGAACACCAGCTTGTAGATGACGTTGTGCGCGTTGAGGAACAGTTCCTTGCGGAAGAACCAGACGCAGGCGAACGCCGTGATGCCGTAGTACCAGCAGATCATGATGCCAAGGGCGGCAATGGTATCCAGCAGTGTGCGCTCGGACAGCAGCGTCACGATGGTGTAGAACGCGGCGGTGACGACACCCGCGACCACGGTGCTGAACACCGGCGACAGCGTGCGGGGGCTGACGTTGGCGAACCGCTTGGGGAAGGCGCCGTAGGTGCCCATCGCGAGCATGGTGCGGGCGGCCGGCAGCACGGTGGTCTGCAGGCTGGCGATCGACGAGGCGAATACCGCCAGCAGGAGCAGCGGGCCGCCCCAACTGCCGAGTACCGGGTAGGCCAGCGCGCCGAAGACGTTGGCCGCGTTGTCCTTGTTGCCCAGCCCGAGGCCGGTGTCTCCGATCCCGGCGTACATCATCACAGCGACCGCCACCAGGAGGTACGTCAGCAGAATCGACAGGACGCAGAGCAGGCCGGCGCGGCCGGGAACCTTGGTGGGGTCCTTGCATTCCTCACCGAGGGTCAGGCAGGTGTCCCAACCCCAGAACGCGAAGATGGAGCCGATGAGCCCGATCACGAAGGCGCTCATGGTCAATCCGGTGAACGGGTCGAACCAATCGATGTCGAAGCTCAGGTGCCCTTCGGCCCCGCCCGATCGCACGATCGCAACGATCGAGAATGTGACGAGGACGATCATCTGGAAGCCGACCAGGACGTACTGCACCTTCTCGCTGGTCGTGATGCCGCGACACGAGATGTAGGTGGCGATGGCCAGCAGCGCGACGGTGGATCCGATGTTGACCCAGACGTTGTCGGCCGAGAGCGTCGCGAGCTTCTCGTTGTGGAGCACGCTGCCCAGGAATTCATAGCCGAACTGGACGCCGATCGAGGCGAGATTGGACAGCACGATGATGGTGGCGATCACCATGCCCCAGCCGCACATCCAGCCGACGTACGGGCCAAAAGCCTTGGTGGACCAGGTGAACGACGCGCCGCAGTCGGGTGCCCGCGAGTTCAGTTCACGGTACGCGTAGGCGGTCAGGAACATGGGGATGAAGCCGGCGATCAGGATGGCCGGCATCTTCAGCCCGACCGCCGCGACGATCAGGCCGATACTGGCGGTGAGCGTGTAGCCCGGTGCCACGGTCGAGATACCGAGGATGGCCCCGGTGAAGGTGCCGATTCTGCCTGCGGCGAGGCCCTTGGCGACGAGGCCTTCTTCCCGCTCTACGCGAGCGAGGTCGGAATCGGCCAGTTGTTCAGTCATTATCAGCCCCTTCATCTTTCGGAACCACGATCATGGGGACCTGCAGGACGCGCAGCATTTTCGCCGCGGTCGATCCCAGGAAGAGCCGGCGGGGCTGTGCGAGCCGGCTGGACCCGACCATGATCACGTCGCCGTCATGCCAGCCGAGTTTGTTGACGGCGTCCTCGACGCCTGCGCCGGTGGCCACGCGCGAGCTGACCGGAATGCCTTCCGGCAGGAAAGCTTTCGCTTGGTCGAGGGCCTTCTGCGCGTGCTGCTGTGCCAGTTCCAGATCGTCGGCGTCGTCGACGGCGACCAGCGACACCAGGCGCAGCGGCGTCCCGGTGTCCCGGCAGAGCCGCAGCGCGCTGTCCAGGAGCAGCTTGGCCCCGGGCCGGGTGCCGACGGCGCAGGTGACTTCCCGGATCCGGTCGTTGTGCTTCAGCCGGGCGCCGCGGGGTGCGATCACCACGGGAATCGGCGACGCGTGGACCAGGTCGTTGACCACCGAGCCGAGCGACAGCGAGCCGGCGATGCCTCCGCCGGCGCCACCGACCACCAGAGCCTCGGCACCGGCAGCCTCGGCCGCCGCGATCAGGCCAGCGGTGCTGGACTCGTCGAAGCTCAGGTGCGTCGTCACCTTGAGGTCGCTGGGGACCCCGGCCGCGGCTGCGGCGAGCCAGCTTTCGGCTTCGCGCTGCAGGATGCCGCCGGGCGTGGTGGCGAGCGCCGACCGGTCGCTGGGCAGCACCATGCACAGATCGATCTCGGCGCCGAGGGTGCGGGCGATCTGCTCGCCGACGGCGACGGCGTCGTCACCGCCGGGAGTTGCGAGATATGCGACGGCGATTCGTGGATTGCTCACGGGCTAGCCTTCTTCACAGTTGGAGGACGTGTGGCAGGCCTTCGGCGGCGTCGGTGCCACGTCGATCGAGGGATTGCGATCGAAGAAGCCGACGGGCTTGAGCCAGAAGTTGACGGTGTCGACGGGCATGATCGGCCAGTCTTCCGGCCGGGTGATGTGGTGGATGCCGAAGACGTACCACAGCACCACGTCGGTGTTCTCGATCGAGCGGTTCGCCTCGGTCCACATCGGCAGGCCGGTGTCTTCCTTGCTCTGCGTGACGAATTCGCCTGCGGGCCAGCGCTCATCGGGGGAGTTGGGGGTGACCCACACGGTGTGCTCGATGGCCCGGCAGCGTGCCAGGACCGGGGAGTTCGGATCGAACATGGCGGGGAAGGCGCCGCCGGGCACCAGCTTGTAGGCGGGCGCGGTGCCGATGCCGTTGCGGACGTTGTCGTTGACGACCTTCCACGCCCGCTGGGTCTGGAAATTCATGTCCTGCTTGCCCTCGGCCTCGGTGCGCAGCGGGGTGTTGCGCTGGCGCAGCGACAGTCCGTAGGGGTTGTCCGGTCCCATCGGCTCGATCTCGGTCTCGCTGGCGTACACCGTGTTCGCGGTGCCGTCGACGTCGAGATCGAGGCGGGCGACGAGGAAGTGCTGGTGGTACGGCGCGTAGGTGCGGTTGTCGACCAGCGTGCCGTGCGGGTGGGCCTGGCCCTCCGGGAAGTTGCTCACCACCATGATTCCCGTTGCGCGGACCTCACATTCGATGTTGCCGTCCTGGTAGAAGCGCCAGTAGGTGAGGTACTCGTAGTTGGCGACGGTCACGTGGAACGACACCGTGAGCCGGCGCATGCGGCGCACCTCGGCGCCGGCGTGGTGGTCGACGTGCTTCCACAGCACGGCGTTGTCTTCTTCGTGGATGCAGATGGCGTTCTTGATGGTGTACGGCTCGCCCTTGCTGTTGTGCAGCACGGCGTCCAGGTACCGGATCTCACCGAGACAGTCGCAGCCGAGCTCCAGCGAGGTGGTCATGAAGCCGATGCCCCACTCGCCGATGTCGAAAGCCGTTCGGCGGTAATGGTCGGTGCAGTGGTCGCGGTAGGGGACCATCATCTCGGCGAACGACATCCGGTTGGCCACCGACCGCACATTGCCGTTGTCGTTGTAGCTCACCGCGTGCAGCGTCATGCCCTCGCGGTAGTTGAACCCGACGCGCAGCGACCAGTTCTGCCACTTCAGCAGATTTCCCTCGAGCGTGAACGAAACACCCTCGGGCTGAGTGATGTTCAGCGGCTGCAGCGGCTCCCGGGTGCTGGCCTTCCGGATGCGCTCGGGAATGTGCTGCGGCACATACTCACCCATCATCTCCGGCCGATCGACGGTGAAGGTGTCCTCGATCTCCAGCAGTTCCATGGTGTTCATGTCGATGACACAGTGGAATCCGTTGACGGGGCCGGCGTAGGGGTTGGCGCCCTCGGCAGCCCGCACCCAGGTGTCGGTCCAGCCCAGGCGGCGGTCCTTGTACTTCTCCGGCATCACAACGTCGCCGTAGGTCCAGGTGTCCATGAACACCAGGTCCATGTCGGTGATGCCGCGTTTGGCCAGGGCCGCAATGACTTCCGGGTTCTTGCGCAGAACCTCGTCGGCCTCTTCCCACTCGTCCACGGTGAAGTTCGGCTGCACGCCGGGGATGTGGTCCCACGACAGCACCAACTCGTCCGTCAACGACACCACGCTCTTGTAGGTGCGGTTGTTCGAGGTGTCGAGCAGTGTCGCCAGCGCGCGCCGGTCCGGCGCGGTGCCGGTGGCGTCGAACGCGGCCACCTCGACCTTGGCCGGTTCGATCATCTCGACGGAGGTGTACCGCCAGCCGTCTCCGACGCCGTGCGCGGCCGCGAGAAGCTCGGCGACCTTGGTGAATTCGGCTGCGGTCAGCGGGTCGAGGGGGTGGAAGGTGTCGGGCATCGGTGAAACTCCTGTCGGCAAGGGTCGAGTCGGTGGGGCGAAAAGGGAGAACGGATCAGTCGTGCGAGCTCATGACGTGCTTGATCCGGGTGTAGTCCTCGACGCCGTAGATCGACAGGTCCTTGCCGTAGCCCGACTGCTTGAAGCCGCCGTGGGGCATCTCGGCGGTCAGCATGATGTGGCAGTTGATCCAGACACACCCGAAATCGAGTGCGCGGGTGAACTTTTCGGCCCTGGCGTGATCCTTGGTCCACACGCTGGACGCCAGCGCGAAACGCACGCCGTTGGCGAGTGCGATGGCCTCTTCGTCGGTCGAGAAGGGCTGCACGGTGATGACGGGGGCGAAGGTCTCCTCCTGGACGATCGCGTCGTCCTGGTGGACGCCGCTGATGATCGTCGGCTCGAGGTAGAAGCCCTTGTCGCCGAGGCGCTTTCCGCCGGTGACGACGGTGGCGTGCGGCGGCAGATTGTCCAGCTTCTTGATCACGGTGTTGAAGTGGTTGATGTTGTTCAGCGGTCCGTAGAACGCGTCCGGGTCGTCGGGCAGGCCGGGGCGCAGGTTCTGCGCCGCCGCGGCGAGTGCGGTGACGAACTCGTCGTGGATGGACTCGTGCACGATCACGCGCGTGGCCGCCGTACAGTCCTGGCCGGCGTTGAAACAGCCGCCCTCGGCGATGCCGGCCGCGGCCTTGGCGATGTCGACGTCGGGGAAGACCACCACGGGTGCCTTGCCGCCGAGTTCCAGGTGGCTGCGCTTGAGCTGCTTGGCTGCGGATTCCGCCACGGCGATGCCGGCGCGGACCGATCCGGTGATCGAAACCAGGCCCGGCACAGGGTGTTCCACCAGGGCGGCGCCGGTCTCGGCGGTGCCCAGGATGACGTTGAGCACGCCGTCGGGCAGGATGCCCTTGCTCAGCCGCGCGAGGACCAGGGTGCTCTCGGGGGTGGTGTCGCTGGGCTTGAGGACGACGGTGTTGCCGGTGGCCAGGGCGGGGCCGATCTTCCAGATCGCCATCAGGAACGGGAAGTTCCACGGCGCGACCTGTCCGACGACACCGATCGGTTCGCGGCGGACGTACGACGTGTAGCCCTCCAGGTATTCACCGGCGGACAGGCCGTGCACCATCCGGGCGGCACCGGCGAAGAAGCGGAGCTGGTTCGCGCCGGCGATGGCCTCTTCGGCGTGCACGATGGCCTTGGGCTGGCCGGTGTTGCGGCACTGGGCCTCGACGATCTCGTCGGCATGTGCCTCGATGGCGTCGGCGAGCTTGAGCAGCGCGGCCTGGCGGTCGCCCGGGGTGCTGCGGCCCCAGGTCTGGAAGGCGCGTTCGGCGGCTGTGACGGCTGCGTCCACATCGGCGCGGTTCGATACCGGCGAGCGTCCGACGACGGCTTCGTCGACCGGGCTGATCAGGTCGATCGTTTCCGATGATGACGACGCGACGAATTGCCCGTCAATGTAGTTCTGCAGTGTTTCGATCGACATCGCGCCGTCCTCGGGTGAAGTTGGTCAGACAACTGGCTGCACAAGTGTGCGCCAGGACACACACCTCAGCATCGGACATTCTTGGGATTTTCAGTGCGGTTTTTCGACATTCTGTACATTCATGCCGGTGACGGTTCCGGTGCGATGGGTGCTGGACCAAGCCGATCTGCGAATCCGGCTGCGCGGCGGTGCCGGCGGCGTCGGTAGCGAGATCAGTCTGGTCCTGACCACCGAGTTGGCTGACCCGGCCAAGTGGCTGTCCGGTGGCGAGCTGGTGCTGACCACCGGCATCGGTCTGCCTGCGGGGTCTGCGGACCGGCGGCACTATCTCCAGCGCCTCCACGAAAGTGGCGTCGCCGGCGTGGGATTCGGTATCGGACTCACCTTCGACGAGGTGCCCGAGGAACTGGTCGCCGCCGCGGAGGAGCTGGGGCTGCCGCTGCTGGAGATTCCGTTGCGGACGCCGTTCGCGGCCGTCGTGCAGCGCGTCAGCTCACGCATCGCGGCACTGCAGTACGACGCGGTGCTGCGGGCGTCCCGGGCGCAGCCACGGATCACCCGGGCCGTCGTCAGTGGCGGCCCGCAAGAGGTTGCGGCCGAACTGGGGCGGGCGCTGCGGGCCAGCGTCGTGGTGCTGGATCCGTCCGGCACGGTGATCGCGTCCCACCCGCGAAATCTCAACGTCACCACCGTCAACCTGGTGCGCGACGCCATCGAGCCCGGGGCCGCGTCGGCCGTCGCGGTGCTGGCCGAAGGCGTCACCGTCGCGCAGCAGTCCATCCGCGTCGGTGGCCGCTCGCACGGGGTGCTCGGCGTGGTCAGTGAAACGGCACTGAGCCCGGTCGATCAGGTGCTGTTGGGCCACGCGAACTCGTTGCTCGCGCTGGATTTCGAGAAACCGGTGCGGTTGAAGGAAGCGCAGCAGCGACTCAACGAACAGTCGCTGGGCCTCATCCTCACCGGCGAGGCCAACCTGGAGCCGGCCTGGGCGCAGCTGTCTCAGGCCGCCGACCACCGGGGCCGCATCAGAGTGCTGGTCGTCCAGGCGGATTCGGACACGGATGCCGACGCGGCCAACCTGCTCAGGAAGGTGAGCGCGGCGATCCACGATCAGCTGGATCAGGCAGGTCAGTCCGCATTCGTCCATGGCGCCGACAAATGGCTGGCGGTGCTGTTGCCGGGAGCGGAGGCCGACGAGATCGCTGCCGCGCTGGTGGCGCGGATCGATGCGTCGCTGCGGCGGACCATCCGCCTGGGGCTCAGCGGAATTCAGCCGCTGACCAAACTGGCCGAGGCCGTCGACAACGCCCGGCTGGCGGCGTCCGTCGCGGAATGCGGCCGGCCTCCGCTCGAATTCTCCGCGCTGGCCGGCAGCGCGCTGCTGGCATTCGGGGAGAGCCGGGACGTGCTGGTTGCGCTCGGGGCGGCGGTGCTGACCCCGGTTCTCGACCACGACGCGGAGTTCGGCACGGGGCTGCTGACCTCGCTGCGCGCTTTCCTGGAAGCCAACGGCCACTGGGAGTCCGCTGCCGCGGCCGTCGGCGTGCACCGACACACCATGCGCAAGCGCATCGAGACCGCCGAGGCGCTGCTCGGAGTCGACCTGGCCGTCGCCCGGGTCCGCGCCGAACTGCTGCTGGCGATCTTGGCGCGGACGCCGGGCGACTGAGGCGACTGATCAGCCCACCGGCACAGGGGAGTGCTGTTCGGTTGCGACCACCGCCGTGCGGCGGGGTCGCAGCGGCCACCAGAACCACCGGCCGAGGAGGGCCGCGACCGACGGCGTCATCAATGACCGAACGATCAAGGTGTCGAACAACAATCCGAGTCCGATGGTCGTACCGGCCTGGCCGATGGAGCTCAGATCGCTGGCCGCCATCGACATCATGGTGAAGGCGAACACCAAACCGGCTGTGGTGACGACACTGCCGGTCTCGCCCATCGAGCGGATGATGCCGGTTTTCAGTCCCGCGCCGATTTCCTCCTGGAACCGGGAGACCAGCAGCAGGTTGTAGTCGGAGCCCACCGCCAGCAGGATGATCAGCCCGAAAACCGGTGCGATCCAGTTCAACTCGAGGCCAAGCAGGTTCTGCCACACCAGCACCGAGAGCCCGAACGCCGCACCCAGCGACAGCAGCACGGTGCCGACGATCACCAGCGATGCGACCAGCGCCCGCGTGATCAGCAACATGACGACGAAGATCAGGGTCAGCGCGGCGGTGCCGACGATCAGCAGGTCGTATTGCGAGCCGGACTGGATGTCGCGATAGATCGCGGCGGTGCCGGCGAGGTAGAACTTGGCGTCGGTGAGGGCCGATCCCTTCACCGATTGATGCGCGGTCTCGAGTGTGGGCAGCACCGCGGCGATGCCGTCCGGGGTGGCCGGGTCCTCGGCGTGCGTGATGATGAAGCGCGCGGCCTTGCCGTCAGGGGACAGGAACAGCTTGAGACCGCGCTGAAAGTCCGCATTGGCAAAGGCTTCTGGGGGCAGATAGAAGTAGTCGCCGCTACGGGATGCGTCGAAGGCCTGGCCCATGGCGCCTGCGGTATCGGCCATGGCGGACATCTGGGTGATCAGCCCGGAGAAGCTGCTGTGCAGGGTCAGCAGCGTGCCGCGCATGGACTCGACCGTCGCGATCATGGGCGGGAACTGCGCCTTCATCTGGGGAAGCAGCGCCACGGTGCTGTCCATGTCGGTGCCCAGTGCGGCCATGTCCGAACTGAAGGTGTCGACGTTGTCGATGGCGTCGAAGACGGATCTTGTTGCCGCGCAGACCGGAATGTCGGTGCAGTGCTGCTCCCAGTAGAAGTAGTTGCGCAGCGGCCGGGCGAAGTCATCGAAGTCCGCCAGATGATCGCGCAGTTCGCCCATGGTGGTGTGCATCTGGTGTACGTCCGTCGCCAGGTGCTGCGTGGCGCCACTCATCTGGTCCACCAGCGCCTGCAACCGCTTCATCGGTCCGATCAGGCCACCGAGGTCGTCACTCATCTTCAGGATGTCGCCCATCCGGTCCTTCATGATCTGGAGGTTCTGCTGGATCGGAATGGACTGGGCGCTGACCTGGAAGGGGATGGAGGTGTGTTCGGTCGGCCCGCCGAACGGCCGAGTGATGCTCTGCACCATCGCGATTCCGGGCAACTTGAAGATGTCCTTGGCCAGCTTGTCCAGGATGACCATGTCGGCGCTGTTGCGCATGTCGTGATCGGTCTCGACCATCAGGATGTCGGGATTCATCGTGGCAGCGCTGAAGTGGCGCTCGGCGGCGTCGTATCCGACGTTCGACGGCAGGTCGCGCGGGATGTAGAAGCGGTCGTCGAAGCTCAGTTTCATGGTGGGCATGAACATGATTCCGACGAGGGCGACGAGGAGGGACGCCACGAAGATCGGCGCCGGCCATCGGACCGTGGCGGTGCCGATGCGCCGCCAGCCCGTGGTCTTGGTCTTCCGCTTCGGCTCGAGCAGGCCGCGGCGGGTGGCGACCGCCACCACGGCCGGCGCGGCGGTCAATGCGCCCGCGACGACCACGACGAGCCCCAGCGCGGACGGGATACCCAGCGCCTTGAAGTACGACAGGCGTGCCAGGTGCAGGCACAGCGTCGCGCCCGCGATGGTCAGGCCGGAGCCCAGGATGATGTGGGCGGTGCCGCGAAACATGGTGTAGTAGGCCGCTTCCGGGGCCTGTCCGGCCTGGCGGGCCTCGTGGTAGCGGCCCACCAGGAATATCGCGTAGTCGGTTCCCGCGGCGATGGCCAGCGAGGACAGCATGGCAACCACGAACGTCGAGAAGCTCAGCAGGCCGTGATCGCCGAGTAGCGCGACCAGGCCCCTGGCGGTGCCCATCTCGAACCCGACCATCACCAGGACCAGCGCGACAGTGCTCGCGGAGCGATAGGCCACGGCCAGCATGATGATGATGACGACACCCGTCACACCCATCATCGTGAGCATGCTCTTGTCGGCGGCCTCGTTCATGTCGGTGGTCAGCGGCGCCGGCCCGGTGACGTAGACCTTCAGGCCCGGGGGAGGCGTCTGCCGCTCGACGATTTCCCGCACGCGGTCGACCGATTCATTGCCCAGCGTGCTGCCCTGGTCGCCGGCGAGATTCAGCTGGACGTAGGCCGCCTTGCCGTCGCGGCTCTGCACGCCCGCCGAGGTCAGCGGGTCGCCCCAGACGTCCTGGACGTGCTGCACGTGCTCGGGGTCGGCCCGCAGCGCCCGCACCAGGCCGTCGTAATAGCGGTGTGCCTCGTCGCCGAGTTTCTCGTCGCCTTCGAGGACGACCATCGCGATGCTGTCGGAATCCGACTCACGGTACGTCGCACCGATCTTCTTGGCGGCGATCAACGCCGGGGCGTCCTGCGGCGACATCGTGACCGCGTGCTCTCGGGCCACCGATTCGATCTGCGGCACAAGCACATTCAGGGCCACTGTCAGCAGCAGCCACCCGACGATGATCGGCCAGGCGAACCGCCGGATGAACCGCATGTACACCGGGCGGGTGTCGTAGGTCTTGCCGCTCATGCGTTCTTGACCAGACATGAGGTCTGGGCATCACGTCCGGTGGCGGACTGCTCCTGGCGGGCCTCGCCGTCCACGGTGATGCGGCAGCCGAGCCGGTTGCTGTCGCCTTGCGCCACCACGCTCGCGATCGTGGCCGGCGCGGTCGTGCTGATCTCGACGGTCCACGGCAGGCTGCGGAAACTCGCCTGCACCGGCTGGGCGTTCTGGTCGAGGTAGTTGACGCTGCCCGCGGTACCGGTGGGGCCGAAAACCTCATAGACGACGCGCTTGACGTGTGTGGGTGCGAGTGGCTGGGCACTGCTGCCGGTTGCGGTGAAGATCGGTTCGGAGCCGAACGCGCCACGCAGCTGCGTGACGGCCACCGCGCCCAGCGCGACAGCCGCCGCGGTCACGGCGGGCACCCAGATTCTCGCCAGGACTGCCGGCATCGTTGTCTCCCTTCGCCGATGGGCCGGTTGTCGCCGGCCCGGAGCAGCCGATAGACCACGGCTGCGACTGATCTTGTACATACCCAGTGGGGTATTGCGTCGAGGCCGAACGTACCATACCCCCTAGGGTATAAACGATGTCGTGAGATGTGTGACAAGATCACTGGCACATACCCCAGGGGGCATGCTATGAAGGAAGGGTACGAGCCGCGGCGGAGAGTCTGATCGGATCGAATCGCCAAGGAGCGCAACAGCTCACCGGCTCGATCGCCCGTGCGGCCACTGAAGGGAGTGAATCATGTGCCAGGCCAAGCGATGTTCGCAATGCGGCAAGACCACCTGGTCGGGCTGCGGGATGCACGTCGACGCCGTCAAGGCCACGGTACCCGCCGGCCAGTGGTGCGACGGGCACCCCAAATCCGATCGACCGTCCCGCATGAAGTTCTGGAGGTAGGAACGTGAAAGACAAGAAGCTCGTCATCCTCGGCGCCGGCATCGGAGGGTTGTCGGTCGTCAAGGAGCTTGCCGAATCCGGTGTGGCCCTTGACGATCTCGACCTGACCATCGTCGACGAGGACTTCTCGCACTTCCTCGGCTTCACCCTGCCCTGGGTGCTGCGCGGTTGGCGTGCGGAGGGCAGCGTGCCCATCGAGCCCACCGTCTCCGCGCTGCGCGGCGTCAACACCGTCACCGGGACGGTCGCCGACATCGACCATTCGGCGCGCGTCGTGACGCTGGCCGACGGTGACGAGATCGCCTTCGACGCGCTGATCATCGCCACCGGTGCCCGCAACGTCATCGACAAGGTGCCGGGCCTGCGTGAGGCCGTCGACGCCGGGTCCGCCGTGCACTACTACAGCGCCGAGGCCGCCGCTGCCGCGCACGCCGCGTTGCAGCAGTTCTCGGGTGGCAAGCTCGTCTTCCTGGTCACCTCGTTGCCGTACCGCTGTCCCGTCGCGCCCTACGAGGGTGCCCTTCTGGCTGCGGACCTGTTGCGGGACAACGGCCACCGGGACGCCACCGACATTGCGGTCTACACCCCGGAAAAGCAGCCCATGCCGTCGGCGGGCCCGTACGCCGGGCTGGAACTGGTGGAGATGCTGGGCGCCAATGACATTGGATTCCACGGCGAGCATGCCGTCGCGCGCATCGACGCCGAGCGCAAGGTGGTCCACTTCGCCGACGGTGCCGCCGCCGAGTTCGACCTCCTGGTGTTCGTCCCGCCACACGAGCCGGCCGTGACGATCGACGGCGCGGGCTGGATCGCCGTCGATACCGAGATGGCCACCGGGTACCCGGGCATCTTCGCCATCGGTGACGCGGCCGCCGTGACCGCGGAGTCCGGGCGGCCGCTGCCCAAGGCGGCGATCTTCGCCAAGAACGGGGCGAGGGCCGCGGCCCGCAACGCACTGCGCTATCTCGGGCGGGTCGGCGACGGCGCGGCGATGTCGGGCGAGGGCTACTGCTACATCGACGTCGGTGGCCATGTCTCGGCTCAGGGCAAGGGCAACTTCTTTGCGACGCCGCACCCGACGATCCATCTGACCGAGCCGTCCGAACTGCTCCACCACGACAAGCAGACCGAAGAGAACGAGTGGCGGGCGCTGTGGGAGCGCGCCGCCGTCCCGGCCGGGCGCTGATACCCTGAGGGGTATAGCGGCTCAGGCTGCGAACCAACGAAAGGCAGGTGCGACATGGTCGGCGATGAAGAGGCCATGGCCGCCGTTCTGGCCCGGCTGCGCCGCGCGCAGGGTCAGCTCGCCGGCGTCATCTCGATGATCGAGCAGGGCCGGGAGTGCAAGGACATCGTCACGCAGCTTGCGGCGGTGTCGAAGGCGCTCGACCGGGCGGGATTCAAGATCGTCGCCACCGGGCTGCGCGAGTGCCTGGCCGGTAACGCCGAGGAGGGCCGTGAGCCGATGACCGAGGCCGAGTTGGAGAAGCTCTTCCTGTCGCTGGCGTGAGGCGGCTCAGTGGGCCGGCCGCTTGATGATCGTGAGCGACTGGTCGATCTTCTTGAACTTGGTGAAAGTGTCTGCGGGAACGCCGAACACCACGCTGAGAACATCTGGCGGCAGCTTGCTGATGGATGCGCCGATGCCGATGTCGTCTTCGCCCTCCTGCGTGCTGGCGTTGAACACGATCAGCAGGCTCAGATTCTCGGTGCCCTTGTTCTCGAAGTAGTGCAGTGAGCCCTGCGGCGCGAACACCACGTCGCCGACGTTGGCCTCGAACTGCTCGGCGTGCCCCAGCGGGTCGAGCAGGGTCCAGGTCGCCACGCCGGCCGTGATGACATTGATCTCCCAGGCGCTGGGGTGCCAATGCGGTTCGCGGATGCCGCCGGGTTCCAGGGTGACCATCACGACGCTGGCTTCCTGCCCGGTCAGGATCGGCCAATTGCCCTCGTAGGCCTGGCGCAGCGTGCCGCCCTCGAACTGGGTGGGCGCCAGGGCGCCGAGGTGGAACATGTGCGGCTGCGCGGTGTTCAGTTCGGCCGGGATGCGTGGGTTGCCGAACCGGGCGGCGTTGTCGGTCATGGTCGCGTCCTGAGTGTCGTTGCGGGACAACGGGGATGAGAACGCGCGGTCGGCGCTTGCGCCGGCTATCGCCGCAACCCCGACTGCGCCCGCGCCGCCGAGCATCGTCCGTCGATTGATCATCATGCGGACAGGTTCGTCGTCGCCCCGCTCGTTGTCGTCAGCGCTGGCACCCAACTGCGTCTTCCGGCTGGCTGCAATACGGAATGGGTGCCTGCAGTAGCGACTTTTGCCTGGTCAGAGCCGACGATTGAGTCAGTCCGAAAGCGGACGAGCCCTTCGACAGAAAGCGCCGATCATGAAGAACCCCATCAAGTTCATCGCCC
Organism: Mycobacterium sp. UNC410CL29Cvi84; assembly: GCF_000686745.1. Lineage (NCBI taxonomy): Bacteria > Bacillati > Actinomycetota > Actinomycetes > Mycobacteriales > Mycobacteriaceae > Mycobacterium > Mycobacterium sp. UNC410CL29Cvi84. The sequence goes on along the minus strand of NZ_JMLM01000001.1, from coordinate 485,939 downwards.
CCGCAATGGCCGCGGCCGGCATCGCCGGCGCCCTCCTGCTGGCGCCGATCGCCAGCGCCGACACTGATCCGCTGATCCCCAACGGAACCGATCCGCATTCGTCTTACGTGTTGGGCGAGCACTTCTCCAACCACGACGAGGCCAACCAGAGCTCGGGCTACCTGGATACGTCGTTCTGATCCCGCCCAGTCGGCACGGCTCCGTCCGCCACCCACTGCGGGTGGCGGACGGAGCCGTTTCTGGTCGGGTGGGTCAGAAGCGCCGGACGAAATCCAGTGCGGTGGCGGCGACGTCGCGCCACCCGTTGTCGATGACCAGCGAGTGGCCGCGCCCCGGGATTTCGACGATCTCGGTGACGTTCGGGTTCTTCTGCTGCCGCTTGTAGGACGCGTTGGCGATGGCCCACGGCACGGTGTGGTCCTTCTCGCCCGAGATGATCAGCAGCGGACCACGTTCCGGGTTCTTGGTGTCGACCTTGGCCTCGGTGCCGGGGTGGAAATTGGCGGTGGCGGCCTGGAACAGGGGCAGGCCCGGGCCGGCGACCGAGTAGCTCTCGTAGAGGCTGTTCGACTCTTCCTCGGAGACCGCGTTGCCGAACCCGAACCGGAACTGCTTGGGGGTCAAGCCGACCGCGCGGCCGCGGTTGAGCGGGTTGCCGAGCACGGGGAAAGCCGAGCGCAGCGCCGCGAGCGGCAACGGCAGCACCCCGCGGAACGGCGCGGGGTCGATCGCGACCGCCACCTTGGCGAGGCCGAGGCCCGCCAGTTTCTGGGTGATCAATCCGCCGAACGAATGGCCGATGATGATGGGCTCGCGATCGAGGGCGCGGATGACGTCGGCGTAGTGCTGCGTGATGTCGCCGACGCCCTTGTGTGCGAAGACCGACGGATCGCGACGGGCGTCGGCCACGGTCGCCGGGTCGTCCGGCCAACCGGGGGCGAGGGTCACGAAGCCCTGCTCCTCGAACAACGTCCGCCAGTTGTCCCAGCTGTTCGGCAGCAGCCACAAGCCGTGGACGAACACGACGGGCTGCCGTCCGGAGCGGTTGGCGCGGTCGATGTCGGCCTGTTCGGTCGGGGTGATGGTCATGGCGTCTCCTTGAAGTAGAAAGAACGGTCGTTCTGCTCGGTGTAACCGTCGACGGCCGGGATGTGTTCCCGAATTCAGAAAGAACGTTCTAGCTTGCGAGTACGCTGGGGTTATGGATACCGCGGAACCGGCTCTGCGCCCACGTGAGCGGCTGCTCCGGGTCGCGGCGGAGCTGTTCTACCGCGAAGGCATCCACGCCGTCGGCGTCGACCGGATACTCGCCGAAGCGGGCGTCACGCGCGCCACGATGTACCGCCACTTCGCAGGCAAGGAAGGCCTCGTCGAGGCGTACCTCGGCCTCGAGGACGAGACCATTCGCGGCTACTTCCGCGACGCCGCGGCCACCGCCGGCCCGGATACCGACATGCTGGAGCTGGTGATCGACGGCATCGCCGAAGACATCGCGAGGTACCACACCCGCGGTTGTCCGTTCATCAACGCCGCCGCCGAGTACCCCGCGCCGGACAGCCCGGTACGGCAACTCATCGCCCGGCACCGCAACTGGTTTCGCGGTGCGCTGCAGGACGCGGCCGGCGGCCGTGCCAACCCTGAGCAGATCGCGGCATCGCTCGTGCTGCTGCGGGACGCCGCGCTGGTCGGCGGATACCTCGACGGAATCGACTCGACCAAGACCGCCTTCGTCAGGGCCGCCCGGCAGGCCGCCGGTATCTCTGCGTGATGCCCGGCCTGTTGCCCACCTAATACCCATTCCCAACCCGTAAGCTCGATTATGTGCAGCGACGGATCATGGGAATCGAGACCGAGTTTGGCGTGACCTGCACTTTTCATGGTCATCGCCGGCTCAGCCCTGACGAGGTAGCGCGGTATCTGTTCCGGCGAGTGGTGTCGTGGGGCCGCAGTTCCAACGTGTTCTTGCGAAACGGTGCGCGGCTGTACCTCGATGTGGGCAGCCACCCCGAGTACGCGACCGCCGAATGCGACAACCTCGCGCAGCTCGTCACGCACGACCGCGCCGGCGAGCGCGTGCTCGAAGACCTGCTGGTCGACGCCGAGCAGCGGCTCGCCGACGAGGGCATCGGCGGCGACATCTACCTGTTCAAGAACAACACCGACTCGGCGGGCAACTCCTACGGCTGCCACGAGAACTACCTGATCGTGCGGGCCGGCGAGTTCTCCCGGATTTCGGACGTGCTGTTGCCGTTCCTGGTCACCCGCCAGTTGATCTGCGGCGCGGGCAAGGTGCTGCAGACCCCGAAGGCCGCGACGTTCTGTCTGAGCCAGCGCGCCGAGCACATCTGGGAGGGTGTCTCCAGCGCGACCACGAGATCACGCCCCATCATCAACACCCGCGACGAGCCGCACGCCGACGCCGAGAAGTACCGCCGGCTGCACGTCATCGTCGGCGACTCCAACATGTGCGAGTCCACCACCATGCTCAAGGTGGGCAGCGCCTCGCTGGTGCTGGAGATGATCGAGGCGGGCGTGCCGTTCCGGGACTTCTCGCTGGACAACCCGATTCGGGCCATCCGCGAGGTCAGCCACGACCTGACCGGCCGACGTGCCGTGCGGCTGGCCGGCGGGCGGCAGGCCTCGGCCCTGGACATCCAGCGTGAATACCACTCGCGTGCCGTCGATTACCTGCAGACCCGCGAGCCGAACGTGCAGCTCGAGCAGGTCGTCGACCTGTGGGGCCGCCAGCTCGACGCCGTCGAGAGCCAGGACTTCGCGAAGGTCGACACCGAGATCGACTGGGTGATCAAGCGGAAGTTGTTCCAGCGGTACCAGGATCGCTACAGCATGGAGCTGTCCGACCCCAAGATCGCGCAGCTGGACCTGGCCTACCACGACATCAAGCGCGGACGCGGCGTGTTCGATCTGTTGCAGCGCAAGGGATTGGCCGCCCGCATCACCACCGACGAGGAGATCGACGCGGCGGTCAACACCCCGCCGCAAACCACCCGGGCCAAGCTGCGCGGCGAATTCATCACCGCCGCACAGGAAGCCGGGCGCGACTTCACCGTCGACTGGGTGCACCTGAAGCTCAACGACCAGGCGCAGCGCACGGTGCTCTGCAAGGACCCGTTCCGGTCGGTCGACGAGCGGGTGAACCGGCTGATCGCCAGCATGTGACGGGCGCGTCCCGCACAGCGGGCGCGCCGGTAACGGGACGGCGCACAGCAACCACTTAGTCTGTTGGACGTGGCGACGTCCAAGGTTGAGCGGTTGATGAACCTCGTCATTGCGCTCCTGTCCACCCGTAGCTATCTGTCCGCGGAGCAGATCCGGGCCAACGTCACCGGCTACCAGGACCCGCCGACCGACGAGGCGTTCTCCCGGATGTTCGAGCGCGACAAGAACGAGCTGCGCGACCTCGGCATCCCGCTGGAGACCGGGCGCGCCTCGATGATGGACGTCAACGACGGCTACCGCATCAACCGCACCGCCTACGAGCTGCCGCCCGTCGAGCTGACGGGCGACGAACGGGCCGTCGTCGCGATCGCCACCCAGCTGTGGGAATCGCAGGAGATGGTCACCGCCACGCAGAGCGCGCTGCTCAAGCTGCGGGCGGCCGGCGTGGACGTCGACGCGCCCGACGCAGGCGTCGCGATCACCACCGGAACCACGCAGGGGCTGCGCGGTTCCGAGGAGGCCCTGGGAATTCTGTTGTCCGCCATCGACTCCGGCCGTGCCGTGCAGTTCGCGCACCGCCCCAACCGGAGCTCGCCCTACGTCGACCGCACCCTCGAGCCGTGGGGCGTGGTCACCTACCGCGGCCGGTGGTACGTCGTCGGCCACGACCGCGACCGCAACGACGCGCGCACCTTCCGGGTGTCGCGCATCGCCGGCGAGGTGCGCGCCGTCGGACCCGACCACGCCGTCACGCGGCCCGAGGGCGTCAACCTGCGGGACATCGTGCACCGCGCGGTCGCCGAGTGGCCGGCCGGCGAGCAGGCACGCATCTGGGTCGCCGAGGGGCGGGCGACGGCGTTGCGCCGGCAGGCCGTCAGCACGTCACCCAGTACGCGCGGCGGGCGCAGCGGCGACGAGATCGTCATCGACATCGGCATGGTCGACCGGCTGGCCCGGGAGGTCGCCGGCTACGGCGCCGACGCCGTGGCCTTGGAGCCGAAATCTTTGCGGGACAACGTGATCGGTCGGTTGCGTGCGCAGGCGGGGGAGAGCCTTCACAAGTGAGCAACGTATCCACCCGCCTCGTGCGGCTGCTGAACATGGTCCCGTATTTCCAGGCCAATCCGCGGGTCAGCCACACCAAGGCCGCCGCTGATCTCGGCGTGACGCGCAAGCAGCTCGAAGCCGACCTCTGGCAGCTGTTCGTCTGCGGACTGCCCGGCGGAGGTCCCGGGGAACTGATCGACCTCGACTTCGAGGGCGACACCATCGAGGTGATCTTCTCGGCGGGGATGGACCGGGCACTGCGACTCACCTCGCCGGAGGCCACCGGTGTGCTGATGGCGCTGCGCGCGCTGGTCGACGTACCCGGTGTGGTGGATCCCGACGTGGCGCGCAGCGTGATCGCCAAGATCGAGGCCGCTGCCGGGACCGCCGGCGCGACGGCCGCGGCGGTACCGGCCCCGGATGTCACCGGCGACGTCGAGAACAAGGCGACCGCGACGGTGCGGGCCGCGGTCCGCGACAAGCGCGCGTTGTCCCTCGAGTACTACTCCGCGTCGCATGACACCGTCTCGCAACGCATCGTCGACCCGATCCGGGTGGCCCTGATCGGTGACCACAGCTACCTCGAGGCGTGGTGCCGCACCGCCGAGGGGGTGCGGCTGTTCCGCTTCGACCGCGTCGTCGACGCCACCGCGCTGGACGAACCCGCCGCACCGCCGGCGCCCGCGGTGCAGGCCGGCCCGGACACGTCGCTGTTCTCCGCGGAGACCGCGGATCCGACACTCCCGGTGGCGACGCTGCTGATCGACGAGTCCGCGGCGTGGATGTTCGACTACTACCCGCTGGCGGTGCAGCGCGAGATTCCCGACGGCAGCTGGGAAGCCACCATGAGTTACGCGTCGACCGACTGGATGGCCCGGTTCGTCCTCGGTTTCGGTTCGGCGGTCCGGGTCCTGGACCCGCCGGCACTCGCCGACCGGGTGCGGGAGTCCGCGGTCGCGGCGCTGGCGGCATATGAACCCGGCCTTGGCGAGTAGACTCGGCCTCAACTTCTGGAGGTGACCCAAATTGGGCGGTTTGCAACCGTGGCACTGGTTGATCGTCATCGCGGTGTTCGTGCTGCTCTTCGGTGCGAAGAAACTGCCGGACGCCGCGCGTTCGCTTGGTAAGTCGATGCGCATCTTCAAGTCCGAATTGAAGGAAATGCAGTCGGACGGCACGACGGAGCAGCAGCCTGCGCCGCGTCCGATCACTGCTGAGCGCGTCGAGAACCCGGCACCTGCACCGCAGGCCGCGCCGGACGCCGCGGACAAGCACCCGGCCTGACCTTTGCCGTGATCCCGCCGCGGGCCCAGTGCACGCGGCGGTCGGCCTCTTTCAACTCACGTGCCAATATCTGGAATCTTCCGAAAGCTTGACCCGCGCCGTCGACGGTCGCGGGTCAATCCTGACGGCACCATGTCGCTCGTCGATCACCTCGAGGAGCTCCGGACCCGGCTGCTGATCGCCGTCATCGCGGTCCTGTTGACGACCGTCGTCGGCTTTCTCTGGTACGGCCACAGCTTCTTCGGATTCCCCAGTCTCGGTGACTGGCTGCGCGGCCCGTACTGCTCGCTGCCGGCGTCATCGCGAGCGTCGATCGCGCCCGACGGCGAGTGCCGGCTGTTGGCCACCGCGCCGTTCGACCAGTTCATGCTGCGTCTGAAGGTCGGCATGGCGGCGGGCATCATCCTGGCCTGCCCGGTCTGGCTCTACCAGATCTGGGCTTTCATCACCCCGGGCCTCTACAAGAAGGAACGGCGCTTCGCGTCGTTGTTCGTCGGTGTCGGCGCGCTGCTGTTCGTGTCCGGTGCGGTCCTGGCCTACGTGGTGCTGTCCACGGCCCTGTCGTTCCTGTTGACCGTCGGCAGCGACGTGCAGATCACCGCACTGTCCGGTGAGCAGTACTTCGGCTTCCTGATCAACCTGCTGATCGTGTTCGGCATCAGCTTCGAGTTCCCGCTGCTGATCATCATGCTGAACCTGGTCGGGGTGCTCACCTACGAGAAACTCAAGGCCTGGCGCCGCGGGCTGATCTTCGGTCTGTTCGTGTTCGCGGCGTTCGTGACGCCCGGCTCGGATCCGTTCTCGATGCTGGCGCTGTCGCTGGCGCTGACCGTGCTGCTGGAGATGTCGATCCAGGTGGCGCGGCTGCACGACCGGCGCAAGGCCCGGCGCGAAGCCGAGACCGTGCCCGACGACGAAGCCGCCCCGATCGGGCCCGTCGAACCCATCGATGCGCCATCTGCCGTGCCCACCCCGACCCGGCTGACCATCGATGACGACGCCACCTGACCCGCAGGACGTGACCCCGATCGAACCGGGGCCGCAGCTCCGCGACTTCGCCGCCGGCCTGTCATTCACCCTTGATCCGTTCCAGACCGAGGCCTGCGTGGCGCTCGAGAACGGTCGCGGCGTCCTGGTGTGCGCCCCGACGGGTGCCGGCAAGACCGTGGTCGGCGAGTTCGCGGTGCATCTGGCGCTGGCCGCCGGGCGCAAGTGCTTCTACACCACTCCGATCAAGGCGCTGAGCAACCAGAAGCACAACGATCTGGTGGCCCGCTACGGCGCCGAACGCATCGGCCTGCTCACCGGTGATCAGGCGATCAACGGCGATGCCGACATCGTGGTGATGACCACCGAAGTGCTGCGCAACATGCTGTACGCCGATTCTCACGCGTTGCACGGCCTGGCCTTTGTCGTCATGGACGAGGTGCACTTCCTGGCCGATCGCATGCGCGGCGCGGTGTGGGAGGAAGTGATCCTGCACCTGCCCGACGAGGTCCGGCTGGTCAGCCTGTCGGCGACGGTGAGCAACGCCGAGGAGTTCGGCGGCTGGATCCAGACCGTTCGTGGTGACACCACCGTCGTCGTCGATGAACACCGCCCGGTGCCGCTGTGGCAGCACATGCTCGTGGGCAAGCGGCTCTTCGATCTGTTCGACCTGTCCAAGGGCGCGGCCCCCGGCAAGGGGAAGGCCCGCGTCGACCCGGAGTTGTTGCGGCACATCGCGCATCGCCGCGAGGCGGACCGGCTGATGGACTGGCAGCCGCGCGGGCGTGGCCGAGACGGCCATCGTGGTCGGCCCGCCATGTACCGGCCGCCCAGCCGGCCCGACGTCATCGGCACGCTCGACCAGGCCGGGCTCCTGCCGGCCATCACCTTCGTGTTCTCCCGCGCCGGGTGCGACGCCGCGGTCAAGCAGTGCCTGCGGTCCGCGGTGCGGCTGACCAACAAGACCGAGCGCGACCGGATCGCCGAGATCGTCGACCGGCGCTGCGCCGATCTGGCCGAGTCCGATCTGGCGGTGCTGGACTATCACGAGTGGCGCGAAGGCCTGCTGCGCGGCCTGGCGGCCCACCACGCCGGCTTGCTGCCGGTGTTCCGGCACACCGTCGAGGAGCTGTTCACCGCCGGCCTGGTCAAGGCCGTCTTCGCTACGGAGACACTGGCTTTGGGCATCAACATGCCGGCCCGCACCGTGGTGCTGGAACGCCTGGTCAAATACAACGGCGAGCAGCACGCCCCGTTGACGCCGGGGGAGTACACGCAGCTGACCGGTCGCGCCGGGCGCCGCGGCATCGACGTCGAGGGCCACGCCGTCGTGCTGTGGCACGCCACCGACGAGATGGCCGATCCGGCCCAGGTCGCCGGTCTGGCGTCGACCCGAACGTTCCCGCTGCGCAGTTCCTTTGCGCCGTCGTACAACATGACGATCAACCTGGTGCAGCACATGACGCCGGCCGCGGCGCACCGACTGCTCGAGCAGTCGTTCGCGCAGTACCAGGCGGACCGGTCGGTCACCGGGCTGGTGCGCGGCATCAAGCGCGGTGAGCGGATGCTCGCCGAGATCGCAGCCGAGCAGGGTGACGACTGGGATTCGGTGCTCGAGTACGCGCGGCTGCGGGCCGGCATCACCGAACGCGAGCGGGCGCAGTCCCGAGCCGGTCGCCTGACGCGGCGCAAGGGCATCAACGACGCGCTGGCCGCGCTGCAGCGTGGCGACGTCATCGCCATCGGCCTCGGCCGCCGCAGCGGACTGGCCGTGGTGCTGGAGCCGGCGTACGACGCCGACGACCCCCGCCCGCTGGTACTGACCGAACATCGTTGGGCCGGAAGGATTTCCGCCGCCGACTACGCGGGAACGTCGCAGCGTCTGGGCAGCATGTCGCTGCCCAAACGGGTGGAACACCGGCAGCCGAAGGTACGCCGGGACCTGGCGTCGGCGCTGCTGTCGGCGGCCGAGAAGCTCGAGGTCCCGTCGGTGCGCCGCAGCCGCGGCGCGACCGAGGCGACACCGGACATCGACCCGGAGCTGGCCCGTCTGCGCGAGCAGATGCGCCGTCACCCCGCGCATCAACTGCCCGACCGCGAAGCCCGAGTGCGCGCCGCCGAGCGCTACCTGCGCATCGAACGCGACAACGACCAGACCCAGCAGAAGGTCGCCGCGGCCACCAACTCCCTGGCCCGCACCTTCGACCGCATCGTGTCGCTGCTCAGCGAGCGCGGCTTCATCGAAGGCGCCGACGGCGAGCCGGCGGTGACCGACGACGGGCGGCTGCTGGCCCGGATCTACAGCGAGAGCGACCTTCTGGTAGCCGAGTGCCTCCGCGGCGGGGTGTGGGACGACCTGAACCCGGCCGAGCTGGCCGCGGTGGTGTCGGCGGTGCTGTTCGAGTCACGCGGCGACGGCCCGACCGTGCCGCCGGGCGCCGAGCAGGCGACCGACGAGGTGCGTCGTGCGCTGGCGAAAACCCGCAGGCTGTGGACCGACATCCGGGGCGACGAGCGGCGGCACCGGCTGCCGTTCAGTCGCGAACCCGATGCCGGGTTTGTCGCCGCCATGTACAGCTGGGCGACCTACGGCGACCTGACAGCGGCGCTGTTGATGTCCGACAACGGCAACGGAAATGCGCTTCCCGCAGGTGATTTCGTGCGGTGGTGCCGTCAGGTGCTGGACCTGCTGGACCAGGTGCGGCTCGCCGCGCCGGCGCCGCAGCTGCGGGTGACGGCCAAGCGGGCCATCGGGGCCGTGCGTCGCGGCGTCGTCGCCATCGACTCCATGTGATCGCGGGCCGGCTCAGGCCAGGCTGAGATCCAGCCAGTCGTCGACCATGAACCGGTCGCCGCGCGCCACGATGGTGGCGCCGCCGTGGCCGGCATAGTGCGCGGGCACCACGGCCGCCCGCCGCCGGGATGCCTCGGTGAACACCCGCTTGCGGGTCACGGTCGCCTCGGCCGCGTTGACGTCGAACGCGCACGGATCATCCGGCCGCGGAATCTGGATGGGGCAGTGCGTCAGGTCGCCGACGAACACCGCCGGCTTACCGGCATCGAGCCACAGCACCGACGATCCGGGCGTGTGGCCGGGTGCCGGCCGCAGCCACACCGAGTCGCTCAGCTGGTAGTCGCCGGAGAACTGCACGGTCTGGTCCGCCACCGGGATGACGCTGTCCTCGAACACCGTTCGCATCTCGTCGGTGGTCTCGGGGTTGTCAGGCGCGAAGAACCGGTAGTCGGCCTCGGGCATCAGGTACCGGGCGTTGGGGAACGTCGGTACCCAGGCGCCGTCGACCAGTTGGGTGTTCCAGCCGACGTGATCGGTGTGCAGGTGCGTGTTGAGGACGACGTCGACGTCGGCCGGGTCGATGCCCGCGGCCCGCATGGTGTCGAGGAACGGCGTGTTGAGGTGATCGAGCGGCAGCATGTGCGGCCGGTGCCGGTCATTGCCCGCGCCGGTGTCGATGACGATGGTGAGCCCGTCCACCTGCAGGACCCAGCTCTGGATCGCGATCCGGAACAGGTCGGTCTCGGGGTTCCAGAACCGGGGGGCCAGCAGCTCGGCCTCGGCGTGCCAGGCCTCCGGCGGCGTCGACGGCCACAGCGTGGTGGGGATCTGAACCTGGGTTTCCGCGACGCGGGTCAAGATGGCGTTGCCGAGCCGGATTTGGTCCGTCATACCGCGAGACTAAGGCCGGCCGGGTCAGGCGATGCCCAGACACGCGCCCCGCGTGCGGGTCATCCAGGAACGGTGACACCGGTAGTGTGGTTGACCAGCAGCTCGGATGACGTCCGAGTAGTAGAGCACCGAGGGAGAGACGATGAGCGGTCCAGAGGGAACTGATCCGTCACAGCAGTGGCAAGGTCAGCAGCCCGCTTGGGGTCAGCCGGCGTCCGGCGCCGAGCAGCCGACCACTGCCGCCCCGGCGTGGGGGCAGCAGCCGGCCTACAACCCGGAGCAGTACCAGCAGCAGTACCCGGCGGTGCAGCCCGGCGCCGCGCAGCCTGGGGCACAGCAGGTTCCGGGCTACCCGCAGCAGCAGTACCCGGGTTACCCGCAGCAGGGCTACCCGCAGCAGGGCGCCTACGGTCAGCCGCAGTACGGCCAGCCGGGTCAGTACGGTCAGCCGCAGTACGGCCAGCCGGGCGCCTACGGTCAGCCGCAGTTCGGTGAGGGTGCCGCGGGTCAGCAGTTCGATCAGCAGTTCGGCGCCCCGGCCGCCAAGAAGGCCAGCAGCAAGACCCTGCTGATCATCGGTGGGGTCGTGGCCGCGGTCGTCGTCGCGGTCGTCGGTGTCCTCGGGTTCCTGTGGCCGGGCTTCTTCGTCACCACCAAGCTCGACATCAACGCCGCGCAGTCGGGCGTGCAGAAGATCCTGACCGACGAGACCAACGGCTACGGCGCCAAGAACGTCAAGGACGTCAAGTGCAACAACGGCAGCGATCCTGAGGTCAAGTCCGGGCAGACGTTCGACTGCGACGTGAACATCGACGGCACCAAGCGCACCGTCAAGGTCACCTTCAAGGACGACAAGGGCACCTACGAGGTCGGCCGCCCGAAGTAGTTCCACTCAACTCTCACCAGGCCCAGGCCGGAACCTCTACGTCACATATGACACGGGGGTTCCGGCCTGAGTCGTTTACGCCGTCGAGCGTGCGGCTGGATCGCCCCACCGAGCAGATCTGCGATCTGACGGCACACTCGTCGCATGAACCGGCGGATTACAGCTTGTCGAGCGCCTTCTGCAGCCGCGCGACCGAATTGGTGACGCCGTACTTGCCGGCCAGGTCGGCCACGCGCTGCGGGTCGCGGGCAGCCAGCGGCAGGGCGTCGGATTCCGTCGACAGGGACACCGGCGCGTCGGTCGCGACGAGGACGACGGGCAGCGCGGCCGTGATGTAGTCCGCCGCGGCCAGCAGTTTCTTGCGTTGCGCCGCAGCCATTTTGGAGGTCGGGTCCTGCGCGGCCGCCTCGATCGCGGCCAGGGAACCGTAGGTCTGCAGCAGGGTCGCCGCGGTCTTCTCGCCGATGCCGGCGACGCCCGGCAGACCGTCGGACGCATCGCCGCGCATCAGGGCGAGTTCGGCGTATGCCGCGCCGGCGCGATCCAGCGGGACACCATAGTTCTCGGCGACCTCGGCGGGCCCGTACAGCACCGCCTTGGCCAGGCCGCGACCGATATAGAACACCCTGATTCCAGGTCCGTCGTCACTGGCCAGCTGCAGCAGGTCGCGGTCACCGCTCACCACGATGGCGGGGTCGGTCTGCTCCCGGGTCGCCAGCGTGCCCAGCACATCGTCCGCCTCGAAACCTGCTGCGCCGGCGGTGGCAATGCCGAACGCGTCGAGCAGCTCCATGATCATGGCGACCTGGGGCGTCAGATCGTCGGGCACTTCCTCGAGGTCGGGCTCACCGTCCGGATGCTCCTCGAGTACCCGGTGTGCCTTGTAGGACGGGATCAGGTCGACGCGCCACTGCGGCCGCCAATCCAGGTCCAGGCACACCACCAGGCGGCCGGGACGGTGCTGGGTGACCAGGGCCGCGATGTTGTCGATGAAGCCGCGGACCGCGTTCACGGGACGGCCGTCGGGCGCGGTGATCGAGGACGGCACCCCGAAGTACGACCGGAACCACATGCTGGCGCCGTCGAGCAGGAGGATCGGCTGGTTCATGTTCAGGCCCGCCTGTCACGGATGTCGGTCAGCATCGCACTAGCCTATTGCTATGCGGGCGAGCGAAGTGACGGGGAATGTGACAGCTGGTCGATTCAACACCGACGTCTATGCCGCGCGCCTGCGCTCGGCCGCCGCGGCCGCCCAAGCCGCCGGCCTGGCCGGGCTCGTCATCACGCCGGGTTACGACCTCCGGTATCTGGTGGGGTCGCGGGCGCAGACCTTCGAACGGCTGACGGCGCTCGTGGTGCCAGCTGATGGTTCGACGCCGACGGTCGTCGTGCCGCGGCTGGAGCTGGCGTCGCTGAAGGAGTCGGCGATCCTGGAACTGGGCCTGGCAGTGCAGGATTGGGTCGACGGCGACGACGCCTACGCGCTGGTCGCCGCGGCGCTGCCGGGCAGTGCCGTCGCGGTGACCGACGCGATGCCCGCACTGCACCTGCTGCCGCTGGCGTCGGTCCTCGGCGCGGTGCCGGTGCTGGCCACCGACGTGCTGCGGCAGTTGCGAATGATCAAGGACGCCAGTGAGATCGACGCCCTGACGAAGGCCGGTGCGGCCATCGACCGCGTCCACGCGCGGGTGCCCGAGTTCCTGGTGCCGGGCCGCACCGAAGCCGACGTCGCCGCGGATATCGCCGAAGCGATTGTCGCCGAAGGGCATTCGGAGGTGGCGTTCATCATCGTCGGCTCCGGACCGAACGGTGCCGACCCGCATCACGAATGCTCCGACCGCGAATTGCAGGTCGGGGACATCGTCGTCGTCGACATCGGCGGGCCCGTCGAGCCCGGCTACAACTCGGACTGCACCAGGACATACAGCATCGGTGAACCCGATCCCGTGGTGGCACAGCAGTATTCGGTGCTGCAACGCGCGCAGGCTGCCGCCGTGGCCGCGGTCCGGCCCGGGATGACCGCCGAGCAGATCGACGCCGCGGCCCGCGACGTCCTGGCCGCCGAGGGGCTGGCCGAGGTGTTCGTCCACCGCACCGGCCACGGCATCGGACTGTCGGTCCACGAGGAGCCGTACATCGTGGCGGGCAACGCCCTGACGCTCGAGCCCGGCATGGCGTTCAGCGTCGAGCCCGGTGTGTATTTCGCGGGGCAGTGGGGCGCCCGGATCGAGGACATCGTCGTCGTCACCGACGACGGCTGCGTGTCGATGAACAACCAGCCGCACGAACTGGTGGTTGTCCCGGTTTCATAGCGGGCTGTTGTCAAGATCGGCTAAGAAAGACAAGATCGACGCCATGGCTGAAATCCGCCGTGGCCGCACGGGACGTGCCGCCAAACTGGCAACCCTTCCTGCCGGGATCGCGGGCCGCGCCGTCCTGGGCGTCGGCAAGCGTATGACCGGCAAGTCGAAAGAGGACGTCAACGCCGAGCTCGTCGAGAAGGCCGCCGAACAGCTGTTCCAGGTGCTGGGGGAGCTCAAGGGCGCGGCCATGAAGCTGGGACAAGCGCTTTCGGTCATGGAGGCCGCCATCCCACCGGCGTATGCCGAGCCCTACCGCGAAGCTCTGACCAAGCTCCAGAGCGACGCCCCGCCGCTGCCCGCCGAAAAGGTGCACCGCGTGCTCGATGCCCAGCTGGGCACCAAGTGGCGTGAGCGTTTCCAGTCCTTCGACGACACGCCCGTCGCCTCCGCCAGCATCGGTCAGGTACACAGCGCGGTGTGGAGCGACGGCCGCCGCGTCGCGGTCAAGGTGCAGTACCCGGGTGCCGACGAGGCCGTGCGTGCCGACCTCAAGACGCTGCGCATGCTGACCACACTGTTCAAGCAGGTGGTTCCGGGCGCCGACGTCAAGAGCATCATCGACGAGCTCATCGAGCGCACCGAGGAAGAACTGAACTACCGCATCGAGGCGGACTATCAGCGGGCGTTCGCCAAGGCTTTTGCGGGCGATCCGCAGTTCTACGTCCCGGCGGTCGTCGCGTCGTCACCCAAGGTTGTCATCACCGAATGGATGGAGGGCCGCAAGCTCTCCGAGATCATCGCCAATGGCACGGAAGACGAACGCAACAAGTGCGCGCACCTGTTGCTCGAGGTCACCATCAGCGCCCCGTATCGCTGCGGGCTGCTCCACGTGGACACCCACCCCGGCAATTTCATGCTGCTCGACGACGGGCGGTTCGGTGTCATGGACTTCGGTGCCGTCGCGGTCCACGAAGGCGGTCTGCCGCGCGCGACCGGTCCCATTCTGCGGCTCGCGCGCGATGAGAAGTGGGAGGAGATGACGGCGTATCTGCGCGAGGAAGGCTTCATCCCCGCCGGGGCCACCGTCTCGCACGAGGAGATCAACGCTTACCTGCTGCCGTACATCGAACCGTTGCGCCACGAGAGCTTCCACTTCAGCCGCAGATGGTTGCAGGGCATCGCCGCCACCGCCGCGGACATTCGCAGCGAGCAGTTCGCCGCCACGTTCAAGACCAGCCGCCAGCTGAACCTGCCGCCCAACTATCTGATGATGTTCCGGGTGCTCGGCGGTCTGCTCGGCATTGCCGCGCAGCTGGACGCGACCATCAACTACGCCGAGATCGTCGACAAGTGGGTGCCCGGGTTCCGCGAGGACTGACGAGTTCGGCGCGGCAACGCCGGAGTCGTTGCGGCTGGTGAAACGTCTTGTTGGGCAACAAGTTTGACCTCATTGGTCACTTTCGGCACAGGCGTCCCAAACTGCGGAAATTTGTCGGTGGTTCGAACTAGTGTTCGAAGCATGGGATTGACCGATCCGGCCGCTGTCGAGGAGGCGTATGCCGCCTACGAGGCCGCGCAGGCTCGGCTCGCGTCCCTGGACTACACCGGCCTGGATGTGCGGACGTTGTTGGAGTTGCAGTCCCGCCGCGAAACTCTGAAGTGCGCCGCCGAGGCGGTGGATCACCAGATCCTGGCCGCCACGCAGTCTCAGGTCACGGCCCGGGAGTTGGGGGCGAAGAACTGGGCTGAGGTGCTGCGTATCCGGTTACGCGTGGATACCACTGAAGCCAATCGTCGGGTCCGCGACGCCCAGCATTTGGCGCCCCGCACCGGGTTGACCGGGGAGTCGTTGCCGCCGCTGTGGGAGTTTGTCGCCGCGGCCCAGGCCGAGGGCATGATCAACACCGAGCACGTGAAGGTGATCGGCCAGTTCATCAACAAACTCCCCGGGTGGGTGGACCCCGGCACCTGTGGGCAGTTCGAGCAGTCCCTGGTTGCTGGTGCGCGGCACCAGACCCCGGAAGAACTGCGGGCGGCGGCTGAGGCGCTGCTCTACCTGCTCGATCAGGACGGGCCGCTGCCTGATGATGCCGAACGTGCCCGCAAGCGCGGCTTCCGCATCGGCAAACAACAACCCGACGGCATGTCCAAAGTGGACGGCTGGCTCGACCCCGAAGCACGCGCCACCCTCGAAGCGGTCCAGGCCAAACTCGGTGCCCCCGGCATGTGCAACCCCGCCGACCCCACACCGTGCCAGTCCGGTACGCCTACCCAGGCCCAGATCGACAACGACACCCGCAGCGCCGACCAACGCAACCACGACGCCCTCGCCGCCATGGGTCGCATCGCCCTCGGAACCGGCCTCGGCGACCACAACGGCCTACCTGTCGTCATCGCGGCCACCTGCACTGTGACCGATTTGGAGCAGCGCACCGGGGTCGCGCTCACGCACACCGGCAGCAAGCTCCCCATCAAGGATCTGCTGCAGATGGCCGCCACCAATGGTGCCGATCACTACCTTGCTGTGTTCGACCAGCACGGTGAACAGCTGCTGTACATGGGCCGAGCACGTCGCACCGCCACTGTGGCGCAGCGATTCGCCCTCTTCGCCCGCGACCTGGGCTGCACCAAACCCAACTGCACCGCCTCCGCCTCGCGTTCTCAGGCCCATCACGTCGACACTGACTGGCGCGATGACGGACCCACCGACATCACCAACCTCGCCCTCGCCTGCGGCTGCGACAACCGCCTCGCCGACACCGGCGGCTGGAGCACCACCATGGCCAACGGCCGCGCCCACTGGACCCCGCCACCACTACTCGACGTCGGCCAACCCCGAACCAACCAATACTGGCACCCCACGCTCTACCCAGCCGAGAGCGGCGATGACGAGGGCGGCGAAAGTGACAGTCCCGCAAGCTAACCGGGGGTCGACGGCGCCCGGTGATACGGCAAGTCGGCGCGCTGCGGATGCCGCGCGTCCGGCCGACCGTGTCGGCATGCCCGCGTACCGTTGGCTGATGCCCGATTTCCTGGCCACGACCCGCGACGGCTATGACCGTGCGGCCGCGCACTACGTCAGGCGCTTCCAAAACCATCTCGACGACAGGCCGGTGGACCGCGCCATGATCAATGCCTTTGCCGAACTGGTCACCAAGAAGGGGAAGCCGCGCGTGCTGGACGTGGGGTGCGGCACCGGCGTGGCCACCGCGGCGCTCGCGGCGGCGGACCTGGACGTCACCGGAATCGATCTGTCTCCCAACATGATCGAGCAGGCGCGGCAGCACAATCCGGGTCTGGAGTTCCGCATCGGGTCGATGCTCGACCTCGACGTGGCCGACGGCAGCGTCGGCGGGCTCTGCGCCTGGTACTCGATCATCCATGTCCCAGACGCGCACCTGCCGCGGGTTTTCGCCGAGTTCCACCGGGTCCTGGCGCCGGACGGCGTGCTGCTTCTGGCGTTTCAGGTCGGTGACGAGCCGCGGGTGCTGACGGACTTCGACGGCGAGCAGGTGGACTTGACGTTCATCCGCCGCAGGCCCGAGGCGGTCGCACAGCTGTTGTCGACCAGCGGGTTTCGCGTCTATGCCGAAACGGTCCGGCAACCCGATGACGCCGAATCGACGCCGCAGGCCTACCTCATTGCGCGTCGAGCAGCTTGATCAATCGCTTGGTCGCAACGAGCCGGAACGATGCGTCGAGCAGCTCCCGGACCTCGTCCCAGTCGACCTTGGCCGCGGTGAAATCCAGCCCGAGCCAGCCCGACGGGCCCATGTAGGCGGGATAGTAGAAGCGCGAATCCTGTTCCAGTGCTGCACGGTCGGACTCGTCGACCTTGACCAGCAGTGAATGCGGGTAGGCGACCATCTCGCCCGTCGTCTTCGAGTTGCCGCCGTACATCGCGAACATCTTGGGCGCGCAGAACACCGGCCGGCCCCACGACACTTTCTCGAAGGCCTCGGGGAAGCTCAGCGCGACCGCGCGCAGCTCTGCCAGGCCGGGGTCGTCATCGTCGAACATGATCGGATGCGGCACGTTGCCACGGTAACCCGCGGCGGCGCGGCGGGTGTCCAACCTTCGAGATGACTGTGCGTCAGGTTCGCGATTCCTGTGCGGTCGATAATTGTCGCGCGTTATACATTCCGGATGACAGCGGGAAGATGCATTGGTCGGGTCGGGGGACTGGCGGTCGCCCTGGGAATCGGGACCGCGCTCGCGGGGTGGAGTGACTGCCCGGCGTGGGCCGACACCACAGGGGCGGGAACGACAGGCGCGGGACCTACATCCCAGACCTCGCAGACCTCCCAGACGGCAGCGACGTCGTCGGACGCTCCGGCGAAGAAGCCGAAGAAGCAGCGAAAGCCCGCCAAGTCGAAGTCGAAGCCCACCAACGAGGAACAGGCCGGCAAGCCGGACAAGAAGCGCGAGAAGCCCGCTGCCACCGACAAGACCGCCACCGACAAGCCCACCGCCGACAAACCGGAGGCAGCCAAGCCCGCGCCGCGGGTCGCCTTGCCGCGCGTCGCCAGCCTCAAACACGAGGACCAGCTGACGGCCGCTGCACCGGCCAAGACCGCCGGCACCCCGACGGTCACCGCCGCGATTTCGACACAAGCGAGCTCCGCACAGCCCACCGTCAAGGTGGCCGCGGTATCGACAGATCCCATCGCCAAACTCACCAGGGCGCTGCGGTCGCTTCAGGCGCCCGTATCGCCGCTCAGCTCGACATCGGTACTGGTGGCCCTGGCCGCGGTGCGCGACGAACTGGAACGCAAGACGCTCAAGCCCACCAGTGCCGTTGCGTCACAGCCGGTTTCGACGCTCGCTGACACCACGCCCAATGTGCTGGTGATCGGCGTCGACGGCACCAATCTGAGCCGGGTGCTGGCTGATCCGGCCAATGCCAACTTCTTCCAGCTCATGCAGGGCGGCACCACGGCGCCGGCGAGCATCGTCGGGCACACCACGATCAGCAATCCGTCATGGACCGCCATTCTGACCGGCGTCTGGGGCGAGAAGACCGGCGTCATCAACAACATCTTCAATCCGGCCGTCTACAACAAGTGGCCCACGGTGTTCAATCAGCTCGAGACGTTCAATCCGGGTATCCAGACCACGGCCATCGCGAACTGGGACGTCATCTCGGGCATCGCGGTGTCGGGTTCGGTCGGCGCCGACCACGTCGTCAACATCTCGCACATCGCGGGAGATTCCAACTGGTCACTCACCGACAACGCCGTCGGCGATGCGACCGAGGCTGCGATCGCCGCTGCCGACCCCAGCAAGCCAAACTTCGTGTTCAGCTACTTCGTCGGCGTCGACGAGAACGGGCACAACTACGGCGGCGCATCCACGGCATATGCCGAGGCGGTGCGGAATGTCGACCGCAACATCGGCGAGATCATGCAGTCGGTCAACGACTGGGAAGCGGCGACCGGCGAGCAGTGGACCGTCATCGTCGTCACCGATCATGGTCACCAGGACAGCAAGGGCTTCGGCCACGGCTTCCAATCACCCAATGAGACATCGACTTTCGTCATCGCCAACAACCCGGATCTGTTCACCGCGGGCGGCGTCAACCTGAAATACCAGATCGTCGACGTCACACCGACGGTCGTGACGTTGTTCGGCGGTACGCCGTCGCTCAAGTCCGACGGCGTCTCCATTACGGGCCTCGGCGGCAGCACGGTCACACCGATCGACGACGACGCGGCATTGCGGGCCGCGGTGTTGGACGTGATCGGCAAGTACGGGTACCCCAACATCGGCACCGATCTGAAGCTCGGACTGCGCACCGTCGCCGCGTCCGTGCCCTACTTCCTCAATCAGGCGTTCCAGCAGGTGACGGCGCAGCTGGAGTCGATCGCGGCACAGCACATCTTCGTCGTCAGCCCGCTGGCACAGACGATGATCGTGCCCGTGCAGCTGGTCGGCAGCCTGACGTACGCGGCGACGAACGTCGTCGCGCAGGTCGTCGCCCGGCTGACCGGGGTCACCGGGGCCAGCCTCGTGCCGATCTTCATCCCGCCGCTGCCGCCACTGGTCGGCGCCGAGGATCCGCAGGCGCCGCTGAGTCCGGTGGCCGCGTGCACGGTCCTCGTGGCGTGCGGGCCGGCGTCGGGGATCATCGCGGCCTGACGTCGTACCCCTTCGCTAGCCTTACCGAGTGAGCTCACCCGACCCCGACGTGCGCCGGCAATGGCAGGAACTGGCCGAAGAAGTTCGCGGCCACCAGTTCCGCTACTACGTCAAGGACGCACCGATCATCTCCGACGGTGAGTTCGACAAGCTGCTGGGCCAGTTGCAGCAGCTCGAAGAGACGTACCCCGAGCTGCGGACGCCGGATTCGCCGACGCAGCTGGTCGGCGGCGCCGGGTTTGCGACCGAGTTCGGCGAGGCGCAGCACCTGGAGCGGATGCTGTCGCTCGACAACGCCTTCAACACCGATGAGCTGACCGCATGGGCCGCGCGGCTCACCAACGAGTTGGGCCGCGACCTCGAGTACCTCTGCGAGCTCAAGGTCGACGGCGTCGCGCTGGCGCTCGTGTACCGCGACGGCAAGCTGGTCCGCGGCGCCACGCGCGGGGACGGCCGCACGGGTGAAGACGTCACGCTCAACGCCCGTACCATCACCGACGTCCCCGAGCAGCTGACCGGCACCGACGAATTCCCGGTGCCGGCGGTGCTGGAGGTCCGTGGCGAGGTGTACTTCCGCGTCGAGGATTTCGCCGCGCTCAATGCCAGCCTCGTCGAGGAGGGCAAGGCGCCGTTCGCCAATCCGCGCAACAGCGCGGCCGGGTCGTTGCGGCAGAAGAACCCGGCCGTCACGGCGCGCCGTCGGTTGCACATGATCTGCCACGGTCTGGGCTACACCGAAGGCTTCGAGCCGGCCTCGCTGCACGATGCCTACCGCGCGCTGAAGTCCTGGGGCCTGCCGGTGTCCGACCACACCACCCGCGTCACCGGCATCGCGGCGGTGGCCGAACGCGTCGCGTACTGGGGCGAGCACCGCCACGACGTCGATCACGAAATCGACGGTCTGGTGGTCAAATTGGACGACCGAACCCTGCAGCGCCGCCTCGGCGCCACCAGCCGGGCACCCCGCTGGGCCATCGCGTACAAGTACCCGCCCGAGGAAGTCACCACCAAGCTGCTCGACATCCGGGTCAGCGTGGGCCGTACCGGCCGCGTCACGCCGTTCGCGTACATGGAGCCCGTCACGGTGGCGGGATCGACCGTCGGGCTCGCGACGCTGCACAACGCCACCGAGGTGAAGCGCAAGGGCGTGCTGATCGGCGACACCGTGGTGATCCGCAAGGCCGGTGACGTCATCCCCGAGGTGCTCGGCCCGGTCGTCGATCTGCGGGACGGCACCGAACGTGAATTCGTCATGCCCGCAACATGTCCCGAGTGCGGCAGCACGCTGGCGCCGTCCAAGGAGGGCGACGCCGACATCCGCTGCCCCAACACCCGGTCATGCCCCGCGCAGCTGCGTGAGCGGGTGTTCCATGTCGCGGGTCGTGGCGCCTTCGACATCGAGGGCCTCGGCTATGAGGCGGCCACCGCACTGCTGGCCGCCGGCGTCATCACCGATGAGGGCGACGTCTTCAACCTCACCCAAGACGACCTGCTGCGCACCAGCCTGTTCAAAACCCAGAAGGGTGAGCTCTCGGCCAACGGAGCAAGGCTGCTGGCCAATCTCGGCAAGGCCAAGCAGCAGCCGCTGTGGCGGGTGCTGGTGGCGTTGTCCATCCGGCACGTCGGCCCGACGGCGGCGCGGGCGCTGGCCGCCGAATTCGGTGACCTGCAAGCGATCACCGAAGCGTCCGAAGAGCGGCTGGCTGCTGTCGAGGGCGTCGGCCCGACCATCGCCGCCGCCGTGATCGACTGGTTCACCGTCGACTGGCACCGTGCCATCGTCGACAAGTGGCGCGCCGCGGGCGTACGGATGGCCGACGAACGCGACGCGAGCATCGAGCGCACCCTCGAGGGCCTGTCGATCGTGGTGACCGGCTCGCTGACGGGGTTCTCGCGCGACGAGGCCAAAGAGGCGATCCTGGTCCGCGGCGGCAAGGCGGCCGGTTCGGTGTCGAAGAAGACCGCCTACGTGGTGGCCGGCGACGCGCCAGGATCCAAGTACGACAAGGCTGTTGAGCTCGGCGTCCCGATCCTCGACGAGGACGGCTTCCGGCGGCTGCTGGAGGTCGGACCGGAACCTGAGGCGTCCCCCGAGGAGGCTTAGCGGTACCCGCGCCGCATGTCGTCGACGATCAGCGGATGCTCGAGCGTCGACGGCGGCAGGTGCTGCGGCGCCGTGTCGGGCGCGAAGACCGTGGCGGCGTCGAGCACCCGCTGATTCAGGAACCGCAGGGGCGGAGCGTCTTTGGGCACCGTCGGCGCGGGCGGCAGGGGACCGCGACGGGCCAGCGTGAAACCCCAGTCGCCGAACGTCGGTACCTCGACGTGGTACGGCGTCACGGCCAGGCCCGCCGATGCGATGGTGGACACCGTGCGCCAGAACGCGACCGGCGTCGAGTAGGGGCTGCCGGACTGCACCACCAGCAGACCCTGGGGCGCCAGCACCCGGGCGATGAGGCTGTAGAACTCCGTGGAGTACAGCCGGCCGAGCACCGGGTTGTCGGGGTCGGGCAGGTCGACGATGACCGCGTCGAACCCGCCCGGCGGTACGGCGTCCGGGTGTGGGACGCGCAGCCACGTCATGGCGTCGTCGAGAATCAGCCGAACGCGGGGATCGTCGAGCGCGCCGGCATTCGCGTCGCGCAGCTTGGTCCGCGCGACCGCCACCACCGCCGGATCGAGCTCGACCTGGATGATGCGGTCGATGCCCTTCTGGCGCAACAATTCCCGCGCCGCCAGGCCGTCACCGCCACCGATCACCAGCACCGAACGCGCGCCCTGCCCCAGCGCCGGGTACACCAGCGATTCGGTGTAGCGATATTCGTCGCGCGTCGAGAACTGCAGTCCGCCATCGAGATACAGCCGGGTGTCGTCGTCCCGGCGGGTCACCACGATCTCCTGATAGGCCGAATGCCGGTAGGCCACGATCGGGTCGGCGTACAGCCGCTGCCGGGACGTCGTCTCGATGCCGTCAGCGGACGCCATCAGCGTGGCCAGTACCGCGAACGCGAGCACCAGGACGCTGAGCGCGGCGACGAACTCCCGCCGGCTCAGGATGCGGCGCAGCAGGAACACTGAAACCACTGCCGCGGCAGCCAGATTGATCATCCCGGTGGCCGCTGCACCGCGGATCATGCCCAGATATGGCAACACCAGGAACGGCCACGCCAGCCCACCCAGCAGTGCGCCCAGATAGTCGGCGGCATTGAGGTTGGCCAGCACCCGGCCGGCGTCGGTGGCACCGGCCACCCGGCCGCGCTGCAGCAGCGTCATCAGCAGTGGCACTTCCGCGCCGACCAGTCCGCCGATGAGTGCCGTCGCGATGCCGAGCACCCAATCCGAGTCGCCGAGGAACGCGAACGTCACGTACAGCACCGTCGCGGACAGGCCGCCCACCACACCCAGCGCCGTCTCCACCGCGATGAAACCGATCGCCGCGCGCGCCAGCAGCGCCTTGGCCAAAAGCCCGCCCACGCCGAGGGCCGCCACGTAGCCAGCCACGATCAGCGACGTCGACACGACACCACCGCCGTTGAGACTCGTCGAGAGGGTCAGCAGCGCAAGCTCATAGACGATGCCGCACGCGGCACACGCCGCGACGGCCGCCAGAAGTAGGGCGCGCCAACGGGTTCCGACGACCGGGGCGGCCGGAACCCCGACGGCCTCGGCGACCATCAGCTGAGCGCGGCGGCGTTGATACCGCCGACCGCCAACAGCACCACCGCGACGGACAGCGCCGCGGGGTGGAACTCTTCGGCGTTGATGTCGTTACGGAAGTGGCCGGGCGCCAACAACTCCACGACCACCAGCGCCAGGCCCTGCAACGCGACGCCGATCAGCCCGTAGATGACCGTGTCGATCAGGCCCTGCCCGAGACGGTCGGAGCTGGAGTGGATCGCGGTGATGACGATGGCGGCCAACGAGACATCCATCGCGGCGGTGATCGCCACCGCGTTGGGCCGCCGCTCGACGAACACCTGACGGCGCAGATTGCCCGGCGTCAGCACGTCGACCATGACGAAGCCGGCGGCCAGCACCAGCACTCCCACGAGGAAGTACAGCACCGAGGCGACCACGTTCTGGATGATCGCGTCGGTGTGGACGGTGCCGAAGTCGATGGCGGCCAGGTTCATCGGGGTCTCCTCGGAATTGATGTGGTCACTTGACGCCGCCCGGTCCGCCCGAGCTGCCGCCGGAACTGTGTGACGGCGATCCCGGGCTGAACCCGGGACCCAGGAATACGTAGCTGCCGTGGTTGTAGCCCGAGTTGAGGCTCTCCAGCCGGACGGTGCACGCCTGTCCGGAGCCCGCCCCCACAATGGCGATGGAGTCGTTGTAGCGCAGGTAGTAGTTGCCGCGATCGGTCGCGCGCGCCTCCGGTCGATGGGCCCGGGCGAGGTCGTCGGCGACGGCGCTCGGCGATCCGCTGCACCGGTAGGTGTTGTAGCCGACGTTCTGATAGCGGTCTTTGACGTACGACTGAATGGTGCGGGCGGTGCTGATGCCGATCGCCAGGCAGATCACCGATGCGACCGCGAGCACCCCGGCGAGAATCAGCATCTTGCCCCGGGTCATGACACTGACCTACGAGCCGGCGGGGGGAGCGGGATACACCGTCAGCTCACCGGGCGACATGATCTTGCCGGTCGACACCTCCCACGGCGAGTTCGGTGACCATTGCTCGAAACTCAGCAGGGCGGCGCGGCCGGCGCTGGCGTAGTCGACGTAGTTCATCTGGCCGTGCGCGGGCAGGCCCGTCGTGCCCTCGGAGCTGTACTGGGCATCACCGGTCTCGACCTCGTCGTACTGCACCCCGTCGATGGTGAGGGGGCCGATGGGCTGCAGTGCCAGGTCGGGCCGCTTGGTCCAGAACGCGAGTTCCAGCCGCCCCTCGTCCTCTTCGACGCTGAACCAGATCGGTTCTCCCTGACCGCCTTCCAGCAGGTGCTCCCACCAGATGAACGGCCCTTCGCGGTAGGTCACCGAGCCGCGCACCACGTAGTCGACGCCGCCATAGCTGACGATCGCGCCGGGACCGAGCTGCTTCGGTCCGAACACGGGCATCTCGCCGGCTGTCAGCGGATCCTGGCGGGCGCCGGCGGTCCCTGGTTTCTTGGCCCGGGTGAAGGCGAGCACCACGACGACGATGGCCGCGATCATCAGCAGGACGCCGACGACGATCAGGAATGTGCTCACGGTGCCCTCCAGCGAGATGTGGGCTCACGCTAGCAGTCTCGGCGTTTCCGCGACCGTATTCGCGCAGGTGAAGTGGCTGCGAACGAGACGGTCAGCGCACGATGGTCGCGATGATGCCGGCGAGGTATCCGAGCCGCGCGACCTCTGACGGGCGGAAGGCCGGCCCGCCCGGGCGGCCCAGCATGATCGCGGTGTACGGGTCGCCCAACGGTGCCGCGGCCAGGGTTGTGTCGATATCCCGCCAGAACTGCGGCACCCAGTCGCCGGTGGCGTCCAGGGCAGCGGCATGCTCCAGCGGCAGCCACGGCGCCGAGTAGGCGAGCGTCTCGGGCGCACCCGGGCTGCCGGCGATGCGGCGGGGCTCGGCGCCGCCGGCCACCACCACACACCATCCGACGCGCAGCACGCGCGGTGCTTCGTCGGCCAACACCTGGAGGCGGGCGGCCTTGCCCTTGGCGGCCGCCACATGGTCGATCAGTTCCAGTTCGCGGTGGGCTTCGAGCAGCCCGGTGTGGGGCCGAATGCTGTCCACGTACACGCCCTTGAGCGCCTCCGCGGCGGTGATCAGGGTGTCGGGCATGGACCCGTGCGGCAGCTCGACCACCAGGTCGTCGACGGCGTAGCCCGGTCCGCGCTCGACGACGTCGAGCGACAGGATGTCGGCGCCCACCGAGCCGAGAGCCACCGCGAGGGAGCCGAGGCTACCGGGGCGGTCTTCGAGCTGCACCCGCAGCAGATAGGAGGACACGCGACAACTGTGGCACAGCGTCGTGGCGATGGCAGGACGTGCAGGTGCGTCGCGTGTCACGGATGCGTTCCCCGTCGCGGGACCCATCGGGCTCCCCACTAGGCTGTTTCGACGTGTCGAAGATTTCCCGGGACGATGTCGCCCATCTGGCGAATCTGGCCCGGCTCGCCCTGACCGATGGTGAGCTGGACAGTTTCGCAGGCCAGCTCGATGCCATCCTGGCGCACGTCGGCAAGATTCAGGCCGTCGACGTCACCGGTATCGAGGCGACCGGCAATCCGCTCAAAGAGGTGAACATCACCCGGCCCGACGTCGAGGTGGCCAGCCTCGGGCAGGAGCAGGCGCTGGCGGAGGCCCCGCGGGCCGAGGACGGCCGGTTCGCCGTGCCCCGCATCTTGGGAGAAGCAGAGTGAGCGACCTGATCCGTTTCGACGCCGCCACGCTCGGCGAGAAGATCGCCGCCGGCGACGTGTCGGCCACCGAGGTCACCCAGGCGCACCTGGACCAGATCGCCGCCACCGACGAGACCTACCACGCCTTCCTGCACGTGGGTGCCCAGGAGGCCCTGGCCGCTGCCGCGGCCGTCGACAAGCAGGTGGCCGCCGGCGAGCCGCTGGCCTCGCCGCTCGCCGGTGTTCCGTTGGCGCTCAAGGACGTTTTCACCACCACCGACGCGCCGACCACGGCCGGCTCGAAGATTCTGGAGGGCTGGCGGTCGCCGTACGACGCGACCGTGACCGCGCGACTGCGCGCGGCCGGGATTCCGATCCTCGGCAAGACCAACATGGACGAGTTCGCCATGGGGTCGTCGACCGAGAACTCGGCCTACGGCCCGACCCGCAACCCCTGGGACGTCAACCGCGTGCCGGGCGGATCCGGTGGCGGTAGTGCCGCGGCGCTCGCGGCGTTCCAGGCGCCGCTGGCGATCGGCACCGACACCGGTGGTTCGATCCGTCAGCCCGCCGCGCTGACCGCGACGGTCGGTGTCAAGCCCACCTACGGCACCGTCTCGCGGTACGGGTTGATCGCCTGCGCGTCGTCGCTGGACCAGGGCGGGCCGTGTGCCCGCACGGTGCTCGACACCGCGCTGCTGCACCAGGTGATCGCCGGCCACGACCCGCGCGATTCCACCTCGGTCGACGCTCCCGTGCCCGATGTGGTCGCAGCGGCCCGGGCCGGCGCCGCCGGTGACCTCAAGGGCATCCGGATCGGTGTGGTGAAGCAGCTGCACACCGGCGAGGGCTACCAGCCCGGCGTGCTGTCGTCGTTCAACACCGCGGTGGACCAGCTGACCGAGCTCGGCGCCGAGATCACCGAGGTCGACTGCCCGAACTTCGACTACTCGCTCGCGGCTTACTACCTGATCCTGCCGTCCGAGGTGTCGTCGAACCTCGCGCGCTTCGACGCGATGCGCTACGGCCTGCGGGTCGGCGACGACGGCACCCACAGTGCCGAAGAGGTCATGGCGCTCACGCGTGCCGCCGGATTCGGGCCAGAAGTCAAGCGCCGCATCATGATCGGCACCTACGCGCTGTCGTCGGGCTATTACGACGCGTACTACAACCAGGCCCAGAAGGTGCGCACCCTGATCGCGCGCGACCTCGATCGCGCGTACGAGAAGGTCGACGTGCTGGTCACCCCGACCACCCCGACCACCGCGTTCGGCCTGGGCGAGAAGGTCGACGACCCGCTGGCGATGTACCTGTTCGACCTGTGCACGCTGCCGCTGAACCTGGCCGGCCACTGCGGCATGTCGGTGCCGTCGGGCCTGTCGCCGGACGACAATCTGCCGGTCGGGCTGCAGATCATGGCGCCGGCCCTGGCCGACGACCGGCTGTACCGCGTCGGTGCGGCCTACGAAGCCGCCCGCGGCGCCCTGCCCACCGCCGTCTAGCGCCGAACGTGCGCACAGCTCGCCGGATCTGTCGATTCGGCGAGCCTGCTGCACGTTCGACGAGAACGAGAACCCGCGAGCGGGCAGTATGGGGTCATGCGGATAGGTGTGCTGACCGGTGGCGGTGACTGTCCTGGCCTGAATGCGGTGATCCGGGCGGTGGTCCGCACGTGCGATGCCCGGTACGGCTCGACGGTCGTCGGATTCCGGGACGGCTGGCGTGGCCTGCTCGAGAATCGCCGCGAGCAGCTCAAGAACGACGACCGCAACGACCGGCTACTGGCCAAGGGCGGCACCATGCTGGGCACGGCGCGCGTCAACCCCGACAAGCTGCGGGCCGGGCTGGACCAGATCAAGCAGACGCTCGAGGACAACGGCATCGACGTGCTGATCCCGATCGGCGGGGAGGGCACGCTGACGGCGGCGCACTGGCTGGCCGAAGAGAACGTCCCCGTCGTCGGTGTGCCCAAGACCATCGACAACGACATCGATTGCACCGACGTCACTTTCGGCCACGACACCGCGCTGATGATCGCCACCGAGGCGATCGACCGGCTGCACAGCACGGCCGAGTCGCACCAGCGGGTGATGCTCGTCGAGGTGATGGGACGGCATGCAGGCTGGATCGCGCTCGGCGCCGGCATGGCGGCCGGCGCCCACATGACCTTGATCCCGGAACAGCCGTTCGACGTCGAAGAGGTGTGCCGGCTGGTGAAACAGCGCTTCGTGCGCGGAGATTCGCATTTCATCTGCGTCGTTGCCGAAGGCGCGCGACCGGCCGAGGGCTCAATGCAGTTGCGCGACGGCGGAATTGACGAATTCGGGCATGTGCGATTCACCGGCGTCGCGCAGCAGTTGGCCATCGAGATCGAGAAGCGGATCCGCAAGGAGGTCCGCACCACGGTGCTCGGTCACGTGCAGCGCGGCGGCACGCCGACGCCCCATGATCGCGTGCTGGCGACCCGGTTCGGGATCAACGCCGCCGACGCCGCGCACGCGGGGGAGTACGGGATGATGGTGTCGTTGCAGGGCCAGGAGATCGGCCGCGTGCCGTTGGCCGACGCCGTCCGGCAACTGAAGCTGGTGCCGCAGAGCCGTTACGACGACGCCGCGGAGTTCTTCGGTTAGCGGTAGGCCTTCGGCAGTGGCATGCCGAGTTCCGATTCCACCGCGCGCAGCCGGCTCGGGTAGTCGGTGATGATGCCGTCGGCGCCGGCCGCGATCTGTGCCTTCATGGTGTCGGCGTCGTTGATCGTCCACGGAATCACCTTGAGCCCACGGGCATGCGCGCGGTCGATGAACGCCCGGTCGGCCACCAGCGCGAAATCCGGGTCCTTCGGCGTCAGCCCGTAGGGCACCGAGTAGCCGGGCGACAGAATGTCCGCGCCGACCGACGCCGCCCCGGCGATCGGGTCGGTGACGACGGCCGGGTTCACGTCCGCCGTCCACGCCGAGTTCGGCACCCAGGTCGTCTCATCCCACAGCGCCACCAAGGGGATACCGGGTTCCTGCGTCCGCACGAGCGGCAGCGAGCGCCAGTCGAAACTCTGGATCTCCACCTTGTCGACCTTGCCGGCAGCCCGCACCGCGGCGAGGATGACGTCGACGAATTGCTGTGGTGTGGCGGAGGTTTCGGGCTTGTCGGCTTCGATCTTGGTCTCGATGTTGTACCGGACGCCGGCGTGGTGCGCGTCCGCGAGCGCGAAAACCTGATCGAGGGTGGCGATCTTGTTGCCGGTCACCACTTCGGCGGCCGGGAATCCGTCGAGCAGCTTGCCGCAGTTGAGCGTGTGCAGCTGGGCCCGGGTGAGGTCGTGCACGAGCTTGCCGACGTAGGGGTACTGCGGGTCGCCGGGGAAGGCGGGGCCGGTGTCGGCGCACTTCTCGGGCTGGATGGCCGGGTCGTGCCACACCATCGGCGCACCGTCCTTGGCGAGGACGATGTCGAGTTCCAGCGTGGTGACACCGAGCTCGATGGCCTTGGTGAAGGCGCGCAGCGATTCCTCGGTGGTCTCGCCGCGTCCGCCGCGGTGCGCTTGCAGGTCGAAAGTGCCGGAATCGGCCGATGCGACGGGCATGGCCGTCAGCGCGAAGGTGGTCAGCAGGGCGCCGATGCGTGCGAGCATCCGCGGAGATTAACCGGTCTCGGGAAATGGCCGGTGAACGACGGGTCAGACCGCGGCGAGCTTGTGCACCTGCGCGGTGAACAACGAGGCCAGGGGCTTGTCGCAGGTCTGCGGCGGGTCGGTGGCCGTCATGAGGCAGATGGCGGTGACCGACACCCCGCGGTACTGCCCGAGCACCTTGACGCTCATGAACGGCGTCACCAGGCCGCCGCGGGCGGAAACGGTCTCGCGGACGGTCACCACCCAGGCGGGGAGGGCAGCGGGATTGGGCCGGCGGTCGACGTCGATCACGAGCAGGTCGTTGATCGTGTAGCGGGTGCAGGTGCGCGCGGCCTCGGCGTAGTTCGGCCACGTGTACGGCAGCCTCAGCCAGACCGCGAGGGCGTGGTGCGTGTCCTTCTTCAGCTGTACCTGGACGGCCTGCCGGCTCGGCGCGCCGGCCAGCGCCACACAGGATTGCGGTGACACGTCTTCTGTGGACGGCCGGGTGGCCGTGCTCTGCGTGGGACCGTCGAACCTGGCCGTCGGCCAGTCGGGAAAGTCCTGCCGCCCCACCGCCATCGACGCCTCGAGGTTGGTGATACCCGGATCCACGAGGCCGCGGATCGCCATGACACCACCGGTGACCACCACGGCCACTGCCACGATCGCCCCGACCACCAGCACCGCGAACGTCCGGTTCACGGGTGCTGGGGGCAGCGGTTGACCGGCGCTCATGGGGCCGACACTACGATCAACGCATGGCTGACGCAGACCTTCTCGACTACGACGACGTCCTCGCGACGTACGAGCCCGTCATGGGCATGGAAGTCCATGTCGAGCTGTCCACCGAGACCAAGATGTTCTGTGGTTGTGCGAACCGGTTCGGCGCCGAGCCGAACACGCTGGTGTGCCCGGTGTGCCTGGGCCTGCCCGGTGCGCTGCCGGTGGTCAACGAGGCGGCCGTGGAGTCCGCGATCCGGATCGGGCTCGCGCTGAACTGCGACATCGCGCCGTGGGGCCGGTTCGCCCGGAAGAACTACTTCTACCCGGACCAGCCGAAGAACTACCAGATCAGTCAGTACGACGAGCCCATCGCCGTCAACGGCTACCTCGACGTTCCCCTGGAGGACGGCAGCACCTGGCGCGTCGAGATCGAGCGCGCCCACATGGAGGAGGACACCGGCAAGCTGACCCACCTGGGCAGCGACACCGGCCGCATCTCCGGCGCCACCACGTCGCTGGCCGACTTCAACCGGGCCGGGGTGCCGTTGGTCGAGATCGTCACCCGGCCCATCGAGGGCGCCGGCGAACGTGCCCCGGAGATCGCCCGCGCCTACGTCACCGCGCTGCGGGACCTGTTGCGCGGCTTGGACGTTTCCGACGTCCGCATGGACCAGGGCTCGATGCGCTGCGACTCCAACGTCTCGCTCAAGCTCAAGGGCGCCGCGGAGTTCGGCACCCGCACCGAGACCAAGAACGTCAACTCGCTCAAGAGCGTCGAGGTGGCGGTCCGCTACGAGATGCGCCGGCAGGCCGCCGTGCTGCAGTCCGGCGGCACCATCACGCAAGAGACCCGGCACTTCCACGAGGACGGGCACACCACGGCCGGCCGCAGCAAGGAAACCGCCGAGGACTACCGCTACTTCCCGGAGCCGGACCTGGAGCCCATCGCTCCGTCGGACGAGTTGGTGGAGCGGCTGCGCGGCACCATCCCGGAGCTTCCGTGGTTGGTGCGCAAGCGGATTCAAGAAGACTGGGGCATCTCGGACGAGGTCATGCGCGACCTCGTCAACGCCGGTGCGGTGGAGCTGGTGGCCGCGACCGTCGAGCACGGCGCGTCCAGTGAGGCGGCCCGCGCATGGTGGGGCAACTTTCTGGTGCAGAAGGCCAACGAGAGCGAAGTGACGCTCGAGGAGCTGGCCATCACCCCGGCGCAGGTCGCCGCGGTGGTCAAGCTGGTCGACGACGGCAAGTTGTCCAACAAGCTGGCCCGCCAGGTCGTCGAGGGTGTGCTGGCCGGCGAGGGCGAGCCCGAGCAGGTGATGAACGACCGCGGACTCGTTGTGGTGCGCGACGATTCGCTCATCCAGGCCGCGATCGACGAGGCGCTGGCGGCCCAGCCGGACATCGCCGACAAGATCCGCGGCGGCAAGGTCCAGGCCGCCGGTGCGATCGTCGGCGCGGTGATGAAGGCGACCAAGGGTCAGGCCGACGCGGCGCGCGTGCGCGAACTGGTCATCGCGGCCTGCAGCTAGCGCAGCGCCGCCTGCGGCGCGGGCGTGGTCTTCGGACTGAGTGACGAGACGCCCGCGACGCAGTAGCCCGCGATCACGAAACACACCGCGGCGCAGGGCAGATTGCCGGTCGGCGTGCCCGCACCCGTGACGCCGTCGATGGCGCCGGCGAAGTCGGGCAGTGCGGCCAGCCACAGCACCGTGAAGGTGAGCAGGTACAGCACCCCGAAGACCCGCACGTACGGACTCGGGTGCTCCGTGCCGACGCGGCGCGTGATCCGCCAGTCCTGGATCAGGACCGGCACCGCCACCAAGAAGAACACCGCCACCTCGACACCGAGGACCGCGTACTGCGTCGCACTGTGCTGGGCGGACAGCAACGTCGGCAGGCTGAGCAGTCCCATGATGACCGGTGCCAGCACGCTGATGAGCGGTATGCGCCAGGCCAGCGACACCGCACCCGGCGGTGTGCCCGCGGCTACCCGGCGCCCGATCAGCACATGCACCAGGAACGCGACCGCCGCGGGCCCGACGACCGCCAGGCTGACCCAACTGCTGACCGGTACGCAGCCGAGCGTCGGGTGATTCAGGGGGTTCGCGGTGTTCCAGACCCACCAGCGCAGCTGCGGGCCGAGGTGGTCGAACACGCCGTAGACGCAGCCGTGCACGAAGCCGACGCAGATGGCGCCGATCACCGCGCCGCGCCGTTCGAAAACCCCGGTGGCGCGGACGATGTCGTACGCGAGGGTGATGGTCGCCGGGTACAGCGCCACGATGTACAGCGGTAGCCGGCCGTCGACGAAATCGACGCTGAACACGTTGTGCACCAACATGACCCCGAGCCGGGTGCCCGCGAAGATGTCGGGTGGATGGCGGGGGAGTTCGGTCACCAGCGCATAGACCACCGACGCCAGCCAGATGGCGATCCCGGTCGGGTCCCGCCGGACGCGCCGCAGCGCGTAGGCCAGCGCCAGTGCGGCGCCGATCAGCATCAGCAGCTCGACGACCGGCATGGTCCAGTGGGTCAGGGTCAGTGGGTTGCGCAGCTTGACCCAGGAATCGTCGTCGCAGGAAAAGCCCAGGTAGCCGGCCAACCGAGCGAAGTCGGCCGGGCAGGCGCGCATCATCGAGCGACCTCTCGCACGTCGGGTGCCAATTACGTCTTGTCGTCAGTGCTACGCGGGAATCCGCCCTGCGGGAACAGCGGGAACACGACGTCGTCGAACTTCTCGACGTCGCCGGCCGTCTTGTTCACCGTGGCGCCCCAGACATTGCCGTCGGGGGAGAGCTTCAGCGCGAAGACATGGCCGTGGGTGTCCGTGCGGAGCGCCTCGGGGTCACCCGTGACCGCGCCGGTCTCCTTCGACAGCCGCACGGCCACCGTCTTCTTGGTGTTGACGAGGTTGACCATGACGGTGTCGTCGGTCGCCACGCAGCCCGCGACACCGGGGCGGTCGGGCCAGCTCCACACCGTCGACACCTTGGAGTCCTTGGTGATCCGCTGCAGCCGGTCGCCGGTCGGGGTTCGGTCGGTGACGTACAACGAGCCGCTGGCGCCGTCGATGCACAGCCCGCCGCCGGAGCCCATGCCCGACAGCGCGGTGGTCGGTGGCGCCTGGCCCACCGTTGTCGGCTGCTCGATGCGCAGCAGCTTGCCCGCCAGCGAAGCCGGATCGGCTGCGGCAGCGGGGTTTCCGGCGTCGCCGGTGAGTACCACGAGGGTCGTCGGGCTGCTGAAGATCAGCGCTCCGGTGTTGCCTGTGGGGCCCTTGGGAATCCCGGTCAGGATCGGCTTCGGCACGTCGCCGTCGGCGATGCGGATGACCCGGTTGTCGGTCGGCGTGGTGATGTAGGCGTACATCAGCCGGTCCTGCTGATAGCTCGGCGACAACACGATGTCCATGAGCCCGCCGTCACCGGACGCGTCGACCGGAATAACGGTCTTGACCTTGGGTTCTGCGTTCGTGGCGATGTTCTTGACGGCGCCGGTGACGCGCTCGGCGACGATCGCCGACTTGCTGTCGCCGCCCATGATGAGGCCGCTGGTGCTCTCCAGGCAGCCCTGCAGCACGGCCGGCGCCGGGCAGGCCTTCGGGAACGGGTTGGGCGGCAGCGGCGGCGGAGGCGGCGGGGGCGAGGCGGGCGCCCCGCCGAGGTCGGGCTCGATGGTGAACGGCTCGGACGCCGCCGAATCGAAACGGGCACAGCTGGGCAGCGCCAGCAAAGCGATGGCGCACAACGCCAGGACCCGCCGAGCGGGTGCAGAGCCGGAACGCCCAGGCCGGTGTTCGGGCCTCGTCAGCGCAGCCCGCGTCGACCGCCGCAATGTCATGCCCGTCAGGTTACGGACTGTTTGACGATGCTCGCCACGTCGGGGCCACGCGCCGGGCCGGGCAAATCCCGAGAACAAGCCGCCCAAACCACCCCTTAAATCCACGGTCAGCAGTGCAATTGCACTTACCCTGGCAACCATGACCAGTACTTCCCATGACCCGCGTGCATGGCAACGGCCCGATGAGTCGGCCGCCAGGCCCGCGTCGGCACGCCTGGTCGATCCAGAAGACGACCTGCCCATCACGACATACCGCGGCAGTGGCGGCGCAGACGGCGGTGAGACCGCCGCGACCACGGCCATCCCGCGGTTCGACAACGCGTCGTCCGACGAGGCGACCGAGGTGACGGCCGCGTCGTCCTCGACGCCGTCCTCGATGGCCTTCGATCTCATGCATGAACCCGAGCCGCTGCCGTACGTGCAACCCCGGGAGAGGAACGCGGAGCAGGCCCAGACATTGGGCCCCGCCGAGATCGAGCCCGATCCCGAGACCGATGCCCGCGTGCGCGTCGCCAAGCGCCGCGGCACCCAGGACCTGGGTCTCATGGTGCTGCGCGTCGGCCTGGGCGCCTGGCTGGTGGTCCACGGCCTGCAGAAGGCGTTCGGCTGGTGGGGCGGGCAGGGCCTGAACGGGTACGAGCACGCGCTGGCCGCCGCCGGCTTCCAGCACGCCGGGATACTGACGTACCTCGCCACCGGAGCGCAGATCGGGGCCGGTGTCCTGCTGGTCCTGGGGCTGTTCACGCCGGTGGCCGCCGCGGTCGCCGTGGCCTACCTGGTCAACGCGCTCGCCGTCGAGGTGGCCGCACAGCCCGTGCACGGCTACTTCCCGTACTTCCTGCCCGAGGGCCACGAGTACCTGGTGACCCTGATCGTGCTGGCCGCGGCTCTGACCCTGACCGGGCCGGGGCTCTACGGCTTCGACGCCGGACGAGGTTGGGCCCGCCGGCCGTTCATCGGGTCGATCCTGTGCCTGCTGCTCGGCATCGGCGCGGGCGTCGGCGTGTGGCTGCTGCTGAACGGATCAAACCCGCTGCACTGAGCTCGATCGACGCTCGACCGGCCTCACTCGTTGTACGGATTGGGCACGACGCCGCCGCTGGCGGCCGTCAGCACCGGCAGTGACGCGAACGTCACACCCGGCAGGCGCAATTCGGTGCCGTCGGTCAGTTCGGCCTTGGCCCACTTGGAGCGGTCGAAGCGGAGCCCCTTGATGTCCTGCCACGTCACCGTCCGGCTGCCGAGCAGCGACCGCGCGGTGACGCCCTTCTTGTCGGCCACCGTGCGGTAGCGAATCACCATCGCCGACAACAGAATCGGGATGACGAGCAGCGCCGCGCACCAGGCCGGACCGGCGAACACCAGGGCCAGCAGGCCGATGGCGAAGAACCCCACCGCCAGATGGGCGACCCCCGGAATCTTGATCACGACGGGTCGGGGTGCGGTCGAGGCGGTTCGGCGGCTCACACCGTTCATCTTCCCAGGCGGCGGATCGGGCGGTTGCCGGGTGTGTCCGGCAAGAGATGTGATTTGACCTGCGCGCGCCGCGAGGACTACCGTCACCGTTATGCAGACCTCGGCATTGCTTGTAGTAACTGGGCGCGTTGGTGCGTGACCAGGCTGACTAAGCCGACTACAAGCATCGACGCGCAACCCTCGTACAGCAGCAGACGCTGACGGGGGTTTTTTGTTTGCCCGGGAACGCCAAAACCGCAACACGATCAAGAGGACAAGAGTGAGCGCACCCACCACGCGACCGCCAGAGTCGGCGCAGCAGCCCAACGGCGCCGGCGGCGCGGTTAACGGTCATTCGAAAATCGTTGCCCCGCAGCAGATGACCGGTGCCCAGGCCGTCGTCCGGTCGCTCGAGGAACTCGACGTCGACACCATCTTCGGCATCCCCGGTGGTGCCGTGCTGCCGGTCTACGACCCGCTGTTCGACTCCAAGAAGGTGCGCCACGTCCTGGTGCGGCACGAGCAGGGCGCCGGCCACGCCGCGTCGGGCTATGCGCATGCCACCGGCAAGGTCGGCGTGATGATGGCCACCTCGGGCCCGGGTGCCACCAACCTGGTGACGCCGCTGGCCGACGCCCAGATGGACTCGATCCCGGTCGTCGCGATCACCGGCCAGGTCGGCCGTGGGCTGATCGGCACCGACGCCTTCCAGGAAGCCGACATCTCCGGCATCACCATGCCGATCACGAAGCACAATTTCCTGGTCCGCAACGGTGACGACATCGCCAAGGTCATCGCCGAGGCGTTCCACATCGCGGCCTCCGGCCGTCCGGGCGCCGTCCTCGTCGACATCCCGAAGGACGTGCTGCAGGGTCAGTGCACCTTCAGCTGGCCGCCGGTCATCGACCTGCCCGGCTACAAGCCGAACACCAAGCCGCACAGCCGCCAGGTCCGTGAGGCCGCCAAGCTGATCGCCGCGGCGCGCAAGCCCGTGCTGTACGTCGGTGGCGGCGTCATCCGCGGTGAGGCGTCCGCGGAGCTGCTGGAACTCGCCGAGCTGACCGGCATTCCCGTCGTCACCACCCTGATGGCGCGCGGCGCGTTCCCCGACAGCCACCCGCAGCACATGGGCATGCCCGGCATGCACGGCACGGTCTCGGCCGTGGCGGCGCTGCAGAAGAGTGACCTGCTGATCGCACTCGGCACCCGCTTCGACGACCGGGTCACCGGCCAGCTGTCGTCGTTCGCGCCCGACGCCAAGGTGATCCACGCCGACATCGACCCCGCCGAGATCGGCAAGAACCGGCACGCCGACGTGCCGATCGTCGGTGACATCAAGAACGTCATCGTCGATCTGCTCGCGGCGCTGCGTCGCGACGGCGTCGCCGCCGACACGCTGGACCTCGCCGACTGGTGGACCTACCTCAACGGGGTCAAGGAGACCTACCCGCTGAGCTACGGCCCGCAGAGCGACGGCAGCCTCTCGCCGGAGTACGTCATCGAGAAGCTGGGCCAGATCGCCGGACCGGACGCGCTGTACGTGGCGGGCGTCGGTCAGCACCAGATGTGGGCCGCGCAGTTCATCAAGTACGAGAACCCGAAGACCTGGCTGAACTCGGGCGGTCTCGGCACCATGGGCTTCTCCATCCCGGCCGCGATGGGCGCCAAGTTCGCCCGCCCGGAGGCCGAGGTGTGGGCCATCGACGGCGACGGCTGCTTCCAGATGACCAACCAGGAGCTGGCCACCTGCGCCCTCGAGGGCGCGCCGATCAAGGTTGCGCTGATCAACAACGGCAACCTGGGCATGGTGCGCCAGTGGCAGACGCTGTTCTACGACGAGCGCTACAGCCAGACCAACCTGTCCACCCACTCGCACCGCATCCCGGACTTCGTGATGCTGGCCGAGGCGCTTGGCTGCGTCGGTCTGCGCTGCGAGCGTGCCGAGGACGTCGAGGACGTCATCCGGCAGGCCCGCGAGATCAACGACCGGCCCGTCGTCATCGACTTCATCGTCGGGGCCGACGCCCAGGTGTGGCCGATGGTCGCCGCAGGCACCAGCAATGACGAGATCATGGCGGCGCGCGATATCCGTCCGCTGTTCGACAACGAGGATCAGGTCTAGTGGCTACTACTCATACATTGTCGGTTCTGGTCGAGGACACCCCCGGCGTGCTCGCCCGCGTGGCGGCGCTGTTCTCCCGGCGTGGCTTCAACATCCAGTCGCTGGCGGTCGGCGCCACCGAGCAGAAGAACATGTCCCGCATGACCATCGTGGTCTGCGTGGAAGAGCAGCTGCCGCTGGAGCAGATCACCAAGCAGCTCAACAAGCTGATCAACGTCATCAAGATCGTCGAGCAGGAGCCGGACAACTCCGTCTCCCGTGAGCTGGCGCTGATCAAGGTGCGGGCCGACGCCACCACCCGTGGCCAGGTGATCGAGGCGGTCAATCTGTTCCGCGCGAAGGTCGTCGACGTGTCGACCGAGTCACTGACCATCGAGGCCACCGGCACCCAGGAGAAGCTCGAAGCACTGCTGCGAGTGCTGGAGCCGTATGGTATTCGCGAGCTGGTGCAGTCCGGTGTGGTTTCGTTGGCGCGCGGCCCGCGCGGCATCGGCGCGGCCAAGTAACCGAGCTGGATCCCAAGCAGAACTTCGAACAAGAGAAACAAGGTAAGGAAAAGTCAAGTGGCAGTTGAGATGTTCTACGACGACGATGCGGACCTGTCGATCATCCAGGGTCGCAAGGTCGGCGTCATCGGCTACGGCAGCCAGGGACACGCGCATTCGCTTTCGCTGCGCGACTCGGGTGTGCAGGTCAAGGTCGGCCTGAAGGAGGGCTCGAAGTCCCGCGAGAAGGTCACCGAGCAGGGCCTCGAGGTCGACACCCCGGCTGAGGTCGCCAAGTGGGCCGACGTCATCATGCTGCTCGCGCCCGACACCGCACAGGCCGAGATCTTCACCAACGACATCGAGCCCAACCTCAAGGACGGCGACGCGCTGTTCTTCGGCCACGGCCTCAACATCCACTTCGGCCTGATCAAGCCCCCGGCCAACGTCACCATCGGCATGGTTGCCCCCAAGGGCCCCGGCCACCTGGTGCGTCGTCAGTTCGTCGACGGCAAGGGCGTCCCGGCCCTGA
The DNA here is from genome assembly GCF_000686745.1 of Mycobacterium sp. UNC410CL29Cvi84. Taxonomy (NCBI): domain Bacteria; kingdom Bacillati; phylum Actinomycetota; class Actinomycetes; order Mycobacteriales; family Mycobacteriaceae; genus Mycobacterium; species Mycobacterium sp. UNC410CL29Cvi84. The sequence goes on along the minus strand of NZ_JMLM01000001.1, from coordinate 447,323 downwards.
TCGCCATCGACCAGGACCCCAAGGGCGAGGGCCAGGCGCTGGCCCTGTCCTACGCCAAGGGCATCGGCGGCACCCGCGCCGGCGTCATCAAGACCACTTTCAAGGAAGAGACCGAGACCGACCTGTTCGGTGAGCAGGCCGTCCTCTGTGGTGGTACCGAAGAACTGGTCAAGACCGGTTTCGAGGTCATGGTCGAGGCCGGCTACGCCCCGGAGATGGCCTACTTCGAGGTGCTGCACGAGCTCAAGCTCATCGTCGACCTGATGTACGAGGGCGGCATCGCCCGCATGAACTACTCGGTGTCGGACACCGCTGAGTTCGGTGGCTACCTGTCGGGCCCGCGCGTCATCGACGCCGACACCAAGGAGCGCATGCGCGCCATCCTGAAGGACATCCAGGACGGCACCTTCGTCAAGCGCCTGGTCGCCAACGTCGAGGGCGGCAACAAGGAGCTCGAGGGTCTGCGCAAGGCCAACGCCGAGCACCCGATCGAGGTCACCGGTAAGAAGCTGCGCGACCTGATGAGCTGGGTCGACCGGCCGATCACCGAGACCGCCTAGGTTTTCGATCACCGACTGGCCGGTTACCGCACGCGATTCACGAAAAAGCGTGCGATAACCGGCCTTTCGGCGTTTCTGGGCGTCTCAGTACAACGCGTACCCGATGCCCGCCAGCGCGCGGGCGACGTTGCGGCCGTCGGCGCTGCCCGGCAGCTTCACGGACCGGTCGATGTCGAGGCCCTCGCCGGCCACCCCGTAGAAGTCGGTGGACACGGGATCATCGGGCTCGGGCGGTTCGATGCGGCCATCTGGGTAGATGGCCTGGGCGCGCATGGCCCACATGCTCCGTTCGGCCGCGATCACGTGATACCCGCACAACGGCGGGCGCATCTGATAGAGCTCCAGATCGCCGACGGCGAACCAGCGCTCATTGGGTACCGCGCCCACCAGCCGGGCTGTGCCTGCGAACGTCACCCCTCAACCGTAAGTCGGCCGACAGGGGTGTCCCGACGCCAAATTTCTACCCGCCCAACCGGTCCGCGACCGTGACGACCCGCCGCGCCAGGTGGTCCAGCGCGGCGTAGGTGTTGTCGTCGAACTGGCGGATGTTGTCGTGATTGGCCAGCAGGCTCACGCCGTACGGGTTGCCGTCGGCGAACTTGAGCGGGTCGGTGTAGCCGGGCGGCACGATGATGCCGCCCCAGTGCATGAGCGTGATGTAGAGCGACAGCAGCGTCGTCTCCTGGCCGCCGTGTGCGGTGTTGGTCGAGGTGAACCCGGCGTACACCTTGTCGGCCAACACACCCTTCGACCACAGGCCGCCGAGGGAATCGAGGAATCCCCGCAGCTGCGATGCGACCGAGCCGAAACGGGTCGGCGAACCGAAGATCACCGCGTCGGCCCAGACGATGTCGTCGCCCGTGGCGACCGGAAGATCTTTGGTCGCTTCGTAATTCGCGGTCCAGGCCGGGTTGTGTGCGAAGGAATCGGGGGTTGCGGTCTCGGCGACGGGCCGCAGCCGCACCTCGGCACCCAGCGATTCGGCGGTGCTCGCGATGCGCTGCGCCATGGACGTGCCGTGCCCGGTCGCGGAGTAGAAGATCACAGAAAGCTTGGCCATGCGCCAAGCCAACACTATGGCGCGAGCGACGGCAGCGTCTTCACCCCGAATTCACGACGCAGTACGGTGCGCGCGGCGTACAGGCCGGCCATCCCGTGCACGCCGGTGCCCGGCGGGGTGGCCGACGAACACAGGTATGCCTTGGGGATCGGCGTGGTCCACGGGTTGGCCCGCAGCGTCGGCCCGACCATCGCGGCCTTGAGCGTCGCGCCGCCGACGATGATGTCGCCGCCGACGTAATTCGCGTTGTACCGCGACATCTCGGCTGCCGGCACCGCCCGGGCCGCCAGCACCAGATCGCGGAAACCCGGTGCGGCGTCTTCAAATAACGCGATCACGGTCTCGGTCTGGTCGACGGTCGAGCCCGCGGGCACATGACAGTAGGTCCACAGGGGTCGCCGGCCCTGGGCGTCGATGCGCGACGGATCGGCGAGGTGCGGCAGCGAGGCCAGTGTCATGGGGTGCTCGGCATGGCGGCCCTGCCAGATTTCGCGCTCGGCGTGCGCCATCTGGGCCCGAGTGCCCCCGAGGTGGACGGTCGGCGACGACGCCATGCGCGGGTCGCGCCACGGGATTTCGCCGGACAGCACGAAGTCGATCTTGCAGACGCCGGGACCGAACTTGTAGCGCCGCAGCGCTTTTGCATACCGGTCGGGAACGGCCGGGCCGTAGATGTCGAGCAGCGCGGTCGGCGAGGTGTCGTAGATGACGACGCCGCCGGGCGGGCTCGTGACAGGGGAGCCGGTGATGAGCTCGCCGCCATGCGCGCGCAGATCGGCGATGAGGGCGTCGGTGATCGTCTGGGTGCCGCCGACGGGGACCGGCCAGCCCGCCGTGTGCGCGACAGTGCTGAGCATGATGCCCGCGCCGCTGTTGACGGGCGACGGCATGGGGTGGATGGCGTGGGTCCCGACGCCGGTGAACAGGGCCTGGGCATCGTCGCCGCGCAGCAGATGCCACGCCGGACTGCCCTGGGCCAGCACGCGCAGCCCGGCACGGACGGTGCTCGGCAGGTCCGGCGGCAGCGACCGCTTGTCGCCGAGGAAGAAGCCGAGGACGCCGTCGACGTGCTCGACCAGCGGGCCCAGCAGCCGTCGCCACGATGAGCCGTGTTCGAGCTCGGCGCAGGTGCGGTCCAGCGAGTGGTAGGCGATCGCGGCCGGGCGTCCGGCGAGCGGATTGGCATAGGAGATCTCCGGCGTCACCATCTCCACCCCGCGGGCCGCGAGGTCGAATTCCGCGAAGAACGGCGATGCCACGCCCAGCGGATGCACCGCCGAGCAGACGTCGTGCAGGACACCGGGAAACTCGGGGTCAGGGGCACTGCGGGCGCCGCCGCCCGGAGTCGGCTGACCTTCGATGACCCGGACCGACAGCCCGGCTCGCGCGCAGATGACGGCCGCGGCCAGTCCGTTGGGCCCACTACCGACGACGGTGACGTCCACCACTCGATCCTAGGGAGCGGGAAGTCAAGGTAACCGCGATTGGAATGCGCGCAACCTGGACCACTAGTCTGTGCGCGTGAGCCTTCCTGTCGTACTCATCGCTGACAAACTCGCCGAATCGACCGTCGCCGCCCTCGGCGACCAGGTAGAGGTCCGTTGGGTCGACGGACCCGACCGCGAGAAGCTGCTGGCCGCCGTGCCGGAAGCCGACGCCCTTCTGGTGCGCTCGGCCACCACGGTGGACGCCGAGGTGCTGGCCGCCGCGCCCAAGCTCAAGATCGTCGCCCGCGCCGGCGTCGGCCTGGACAACGTCGACGTAGACGCCGCCACCGCGCGTGGCGTGCTGGTCGTCAACGCCCCCACTTCGAACATCCACAGCGCCGCCGAGCACGCCCTGGCGCTGCTGCTCTCGACGGCCCGCCAGATCCCGGCCGCCGACGCCACGCTGCGCGAGCACACCTGGAAGCGCTCCAAGTTCTCGGGCACCGAGATCTTCGGCAAGACCGTCGGCGTCGTGGGTATGGGCCGTATCGGCCAGCTCGTCGCGCAGCGCCTGGCCGCGTTCGGCGCGCACATCGTGGCCTACGACCCCTACGTCTCGCAGGCCCGTGCCGCCCAGCTGGGTATCGAGCTGTTGAGCCTCGATGAGCTTTTGGGTCGCGCTGATTTCATCTCGGTGCACCTGCCCAAGACCAAGGAAACCGCCGGCCTCATCAACAAGGAAGCGCTGGCCAAGACCAAGCCGGGCGTCATCATCGTCAACGCCGCCCGCGGTGGCCTGATCGACGAGCAGGCCCTGGCCGACGCGATCACCAGCGGCCACGTCCGCGGCGCCGGCCTCGACGTCTTCGCCACCGAGCCGTGCACCGACAGCCCGTTGTTCGAGCTGCCGCAGGTCGTCGTGACCCCGCACCTGGGTGCCTCCACCGAAGAGGCCCAGGACCGTGCCGGCACCGACGTCGCCGCGAGCGTGAAGCTGGCGCTGGCCGGCGAGTTCGTGCCGGACGCCGTCAACGTCGGCGGCGGTGTCGTCGGTGAAGAGGTCGCCCCGTGGCTCGACCTGGTGCGCAAGCTGGGCCTGCTGGTCGGTGCGCTGGCGCCGGCGCTCCCGGCCTCGCTGAACGTCGAGGTGCTCGGCGAGCTGGCGTCGGAAGACGTTGAGATTCTGAAGCTTTCGGCGATGCGTGGCCTGTTTTCGGCTGTCATCGAGGACCAGGTGACGTTCGTCAACGCGCCGGCGCTGGCCGCCGAGCGTGGTGTCGAGGCCGTCCTCACCACCGAGACCGAGAGCCCCAACCACCGCAGCGTCGTCGACGTGCGCGCCGTGGCCGCCGACGGTTCGGTCGTCAACGTGTCGGGCACCCTGAGCGGCCCGCAGCTGGTCGAGAAGGTCGTCCAGATCAACGGCCGCAACCTGGACCTGCGCGCCGAGGGCGTCAACCTGATCCTCAACTACGGCGACCAGCCGGGTGCCCTGGGCAAGATCGGCACGCTGCTCGGTGCCGCCGAGGTCAACATCCTGGCGGCCCAGCTGTCGCAGGACGCCGACGGTTCGGGCGCGACGATCATGCTGCGCCTGGACCGCGAGGTGCCGGCCGAGGTGCTCAGCGCGATCGGCGAGGCCGTCGGCGCGACCACGCTGGAACTGGTGGATCTGTCGTGAAGCTCGCCGTCATTGCCGGTGACGGCATCGGCCCCGAGGTCATCGGCGAGGCACTGAAGGTCCTCGACGTCGTGCTGCCCGGTGTCGAGCGCACCGAGTACAACGTGGGCGCCAAGCGCTACCACGAAACCGGCGAGACCCTGCCCGAGGGCATGGTCGACGAGCTCAAGACGCACGACGCAATCCTGTTGGGCGCCATCGGCGATCCGTCGGTGCCCAGCGGCGTGCTCGAGCGCGGCCTGCTGCTGACCATGCGGTTCGCCCTGGATCACCATGTGAACCTGCGGCCGTCGCGGCTGTTCGCAGGCGTCGACAGCCCGCTGGCCGGTAACCCGGACATCGACTTCGTCGTCGTCCGCGAGGGCACCGAGGGGCCGTACACCGGCACCGGTGGCGCCATCCGCGTCGGCACCCCGCACGAGGTGGCCACCGAGGTGTCCACCAACACGCGGTTCGGTGTGGAGCGCGTGGTGCGCTACGCGTTCGAGAAGGCCCGGACGCGGCGTAAGCACCTGACCCTGGTGCACAAGAACAACGTGCTGGCGTTCGCCGGCTCGCTGTGGACGCGCACGGTCGACGAGATCGGGGCCGAGTACCCGGACGTCCAGACCGCTTACATGCACGTGGACGCCGCGACCATCTACATGGTGACCGATCCGGGCCGCTTCGACGTGATCGTCACCGACAACCTGTTCGGCGACATCATCACCGACCTGGCCGCGGCCGTCTCCGGCGGCATCGGCCTGGCGGCATCGGGCAACATCGACGCGACGGGCACCAACCCGTCGATGTTCGAGCCGGTGCATGGCAGCGCACCCGACATCGCCGGCCAGGGTCTTGCCGACCCGACCGCCGCCATCATGAGCGTGGCGCTGCTGCTGACCCACCTCGGGGAGACCGACGCCGCGGCCCGCGTGGACAAGGCTGTCGCCGAGCACCTTTCGACGCGCGGCGACGCCAAACTGTCGACGTCGGAGACCGGCGAGCGGATTCGCAGCTTCCTGTAATGCCGTGAGCGGCATGACCGGCCTTGCCACCCTCACCAGGCAGTGCTGGCTGTTCGCCATCGGCTCGACGTTCTTCGCGCTGGCCACGGTCCCGGGGTTTCCCTCGGTGGCCGGGGCCGGAGCGACGAACGTGCTGTGCTTCATCGGGTCGTGGTTCTTCACCACCGCCGCCCTGATGCAATACGTGCTGGCCCCGCCGGGGATCCAATGGTGGTCGGCGGCAATCCAATTCATGGGCACCGTGCTGTTCAACGTCAGCACGGGTGCGGCGGTGTGGGCGCATGCAGTGCTCGCCGAACGGCGTTACGTCTGGGCGCCCGACGCCGCCGGATCGCTGGCCTTCCTGCTCAGTGGTCTGCTGGCGGTCATGGTCGTCGGCTTGTGGTCGCCGAAATCCGTTGCCTGGCAGGCATCGTGGATCAACATGATGGGCTGCGTCGCGTTCCAGGTCTCGGCGCTGGCGGCGTTCGTCCGCAAGACCGGCGTCACGGTCGACGAGTGGCTCGCCAACTTCGGGACGTTTGTCGGGGCACTGTGCTTCCTGGTGGCCGCGCTGTTGGTGCGGCCTCGGCACCCGCGCTAGGTGTCACGGCCCGATACGGATCGGGCCGGGGCTCCACAGCCCGCTGCGGGTCGCGGTCCCGAGGTCCAGACGTGCTTCGGGCGCATCGACGACCGGTGTGTATCTGCGCAGTGATCCCCAGTCTCGTCCCCAGTCCCGCGACAGGTAGGTCGGCATGACGTGGGCGCGCAGCAGAAGATCGGTGATGCCGAGTGGGCCGCCGTTCTCGCCGGATTGCCAGGTGTCGGGCATTTCGATCTTGGCGGGATAGTCCGGGGAGATGCGGTAAGTGGGGACCTGGGTGACGCCGTTGGCGTGCAACATGGGCTGCTGGCACGGGAACACCAGGCCCACCGCCCAGTCGAGGAGGATCGGTTGGGTTGAGCCGAGATACTCCTGAACTGAACGCAATTCGGGGACACGCGGCGGGGTGACGGCCACCCAGTCGCCGACGTCCAGCGACTGGTCTACGGCAATGATCCGGACGTAACGGGCGTCGGCGGGGATTGCGGCGCGGGGGAAGCGCAGGTCGCGCCAGGCCGGTTGCGGGCCGATGTCGTACGGCGTGAGTCGGCCACGCGCGGTCGGTGCGCCGTCGGGGCCGGGTGTGCCGTATTCGAGTGCGACGGTCTGGGCGTCGGTATGCCCCGACAGGACACTGTTGCCGGTGATGGTGCCGGCCGCGGTGACCACGACCAGTGGGTGGGCGGCGTCGGCGGCGGGGAGCCGGTACCAGGCGGACGCGAGCGTGCTGAGGCGCTGCGGGCCGTAGCCGAAGCTGCCGGCGACCGGCACCCGCGCGGGGTCGAGGCCGTAGGGCAACACGACGCCGGAGCCGTTGACTCCGGGAGCGTCGAGAGCGGTGGGCGCGTCCCAGTCGTAGTCGGTCCCTGATTTGGGGTGATCCTGCCAAACCGACTCTGCCAGTGTGTGTTCGGGTACACCGTTCGGATCGAAGCCGATCGGATCGGTGCCACCCAGCGGCCCCAGGGGGCCGTAGTTTCCGGGGACCGGCGTCAGGAATCCGCTGTTGGCGTCCGGTTCGACCAGGACGTCATCGGCCAGCCCGCAGCCGCCGGCGAGCTCGCGCAGGTTGGCCCAGCCATTGGAGTAGCTGGGGTATTCCTTGATGGCTCCGTACAGCATCGACCCGACACAGACCAGCACCATGAACCCGGCCGCGATCGGCACGGGCGCGACGGTCAGTAGCCGGGTGAAGCGGGATTCGCGGTCGGCGGGCGCGGCCAGATGCAGCCGGCCCGCGTAGCCGGCGGTCAGCACAGAGAGTGCGAACAGGACGGCGCTCACGGTGACCGGCCCCAGATGGGGGCTGCTGTCGTTGAACGGCACGCCGTAGCTGGAGACGTACCAGAAGCCGTTGGTGGAGGCGAAACACAATGCCAGGACGAACAATACGGCCGACAGGAACGCCATCCGGTTGCGCGGCGAACGAAGTACCGCCGGACCGAGCAGCACGGTGGCCACCGCCGCCATCGCGGCGCCCACGGCGGCAAACAGCCCGAAGTGGTGGATCCATTTCGTCGGGGCGAAGGTGAGCAGGAACAAGGTGGCGAAGATGACGCCGATCAGTCGCCAGACGGGACCGGTGGCGACGCCCGGAATTCGTTTGCGGCGCAACAACATCAGCATTGAAGGGAAGACGCAGGCGATGGTCATCAAGATTCCGAAGCGGCGCGACAGGGCGGCGTCGGTGGTCGGCAGAATCAGATAGAAGTAGCGCAGGTTCTCGGTGTACCAGGGTTGGGCGGGTCCGATGGCGGTGCGTACCGCGGTCGCCTCGCGTACCGCCGCCAGGGTCTGGTCGGCGAACACGATGGTCAGCACGACGAATCCGGCTGCGGCAAGCGGTAACAGCGCGGGCCAGATCCCGATCGTCCGGGCTCGGATCACGATTATCCGGACGATCGGTCGACCGGCGGCCAACAGAACGGCGACGGCGATGATCCCGGTGGGCTGGATGCCCAGCGTGAAAGCCGCCACGATGATCGCCAGCCCCACCGGTGTGAGTCGGCGCGTCGCGATGGCCCGTTCGACCAGGACGTACGTGATGAGAGCGCCGGTAGCGATCTGACCTTCGGGACGCAATCCATTGTTGAACGGCATCCACGCCGCGATGAACACCAGGGCAGCCGCCCACACTGCCGGCTTGCTTCTGGCGACGGCGGGACCGAGTCGGGGGAGCACTTCTCTGGACAGCAGCAGCCAGCACACCAGTGCACAGATGAGGTCCGGCAGGCGCAGCCACAGACTGGCGTGGCTGACGCGGGTCATCGCGGCGATCAGGTCGTAGTACCAGCCGAACGGATCCTCGGGGCTGCCGAACCAGCGGAAGTAGTTGGCCATGTAGCCGGCGTGACTTGCCGTGTTGGACATGCCGAACTGGTAGCCGTCGTCTGAGGAACCCGCGCCGGCGACGTACCAGAACACCGACACCGCGATCACCGTGGCATCCACTGCGGTGAACGCCCGCCAGCGCACGGGAATGAGCCGCCGGGCGCGACGGCCGTCGAGGCGATCCAGGCGCCACAACGCCAGTAGCGCAACGATTGTGCCCGCGATACCGGCCAGCATCGCCGCCGCTTTCAACGCCGAGGGAGAGCTGGTGAATCGGGTGTCGACGGTGGCCGAGAAGGTGAGTCCGTCCGGGGCGGGACCGGCCAGATCGGTGAACAGGCCGACGATCTGGGGGCGCAGGTTCGGGTCGGTGAAACCGCCGCCCAGCGCCGCACCGGTTCCGGGATCACTGAGGCCGATGATCGAGGCGAACGTGCCTGCCGTCGACGACGACAGCTGCAACCGCCGGCATTGCGGGTCGCTGAAGCGGCTGCGCGGCACGCTGAGGATGACGATGTTGCGTGCGACCACGTCGACGCGCTGCTCGGTGGCGGTGACGAAGAGCCCGTTGAGCATCGCCTGCTTACCTGCCGCAGGCGCCGTCCCCAGGATCAGGCCGCCGGCGGCCGGCACTTCGCGAATCAGCGTGCACGGCACCGATGCCGCCAGCGATACCGGCGTCAACGAGAGCAGGGGTGCGGTGACGTTGCCCAGCTGCCCGCCTTGCGGCCAGTTCAGCGTCGCGGTCGTCTGCACCACCGGTAGCACCGGAATCATGACGCTGGCAACGAATCCCACCAGGCCGGCCACGATCGCCACCCACCGGGTTCGGCGCAGCGGGCGGTCGGCACCGGCCAGTGGGGTCTCGGGCTCGTCGTTGGTCACCGAGTCGGCGTCATCGCGCACCAGGCTCACCGAGCGCCCCCCGCCCTCGTGTTCACACCCACCACACCATCAGTATTCGAAGCAACTGTTACAGTCAAGCGTGCCGAGGCCATTCGACCACGCGAAACGCGAAGAGCTATTGGTCACTGCCGGCGCCATTTTGGCGCGCACCGGGGTGGTCGACACCTCGTTGCGCGAGCTCGCATCTCAGCTCGGGACCAGTGCCCGGATGCTCGTGTACTACTTCGGTACCAAAGAGAACCTCATGCTCGAAGTCTTGAACCGGCAACAGCGTGCGGCGATACCGGCCACCGAGGAGCTGGACCTGCCGGATTCCGTTGCCGCACATCGGCAATGGTGCTTCGACGACTGGTATGAGTGCACCCGCGGAGACCGCCGCGACAGTCTGCGCATCGTGCTGCAGATCTTCGGCGCCGCATGTGGGGTCGACAGTCCCTACCGCGAATACACCTGGGACACCCTGTCGCTGCTGACGCGCAATTCGAAGGCGCGCCTGCTCGCCCTGGGGATGCCCGACCACGTCGCCGAAACTCGCTCGCGGATCGCGCTGGCCACCTTCCAGGGCTTGATCATCGAGTACTTCACCGCACCCGACCCGTCCTTTGTCGACGAGACGTTCACCAGATTCGTCGACGAGTTCCTGCTCGCGCCGTTCGCTGCCACTGAGTCGGACGACCGGGCGTAACCGGTTGGGAGCCAAAAGAAGGCGTGGCTGCGTGGCAGGTGTGCTCCGGTGGAGCACCCCGCGTTGGCGTGGCGCGCCGATACATGGTTGGCTGGGATGCGTGGGGGTATCGCTGAGCCGACGGGATTTCATCGTCGGGTTGGCCGCCACGGGCGTGCTGGCCGGGTGCCAGCCCACCAAGGCGGACGAGCCGACCAGCTTCGAAGAACTGGAAGATCGCTATCAGGCGATAATCGGCGTCTACGCAGTTGATTTGGAGTCTTCGGCGACGGTCGAGCACCGTCCCGACGAGCGGTTCGCGATCTGCTCGACATTCAAAGCGTATGCGGCGGCACGCATCCTGCAGATGGCCAAGGCGGGTCAGGCGAATCTCGATGCCATGGTGCCGATCACCACCGCGGACATCGTTGTCAACTCGCCGGTGCTGGGCCCCGCGGTCGGGGCGCGGATGCCACTACGGGACATTTGTGCGGCGGCCCTGACCCAGAGCGACAACGCCGCAGGCAACATCATGTTGCGGACCATCGGCGGGCCGTCCGCCCTGACGGATTTCGCCCGCTCGATCGGCGATTCGCAGACGCGGCTGGATCGCTGGGAACCGGACCTCAACGAGGCGGCGCCCGGCGACCTCCGCGACACCACCACGCCACGGGCCCTGTGCGGCGGGTACCGCGCGATTCTCGTCGGCGATGCATTGCCGGGTGCGGCGCAGTTTCAGCTGCAACGGTGGATGGGCGAGACGGCGACGTCCACCAGGCGTTTTCGCGCGGGTCTGCCCGAGGGATGGACCAGCGCGGACAAGACCGGCAGCGGCGACTACGGGTCGACCAACGACGCCGGCATGCTCATCGGACCCAAACGCGAGCGGGTCATGCTCACGGTGTTGATCCGCACCCGCACCGTGCGGCGGGACGCCGGGCCGTTCAACGAGGCGGTCGCGGAGTGCGTGCGATCAGTGCTGGCGCGCCTCGGCCACAGTTAGTGTTGGATCGTGGGGATCCGGAACCTGGCGTTGGCCGTGGTCACGTGCGTGTGCGTGATCGCCGGCTGCTCGACGGCCACGACCGGCACCGCGCGGTTCGGCGGCTCCCTGAGCGACCCCGAACCCGACGTCAGCCAACTGCGGACCGGTAACTACCAGATCAAGCCGAGCACCCCGTTCTTCAGCGCCGGCCCCAACCCGCTCACGCAGTCGATCGTCGAATCCACCCGCATGGCCGAATACGTCGTCGGGCCTTGGGAAATCGATGCGTCGGTGACGAAACCGGGGGCGATCGGGACCGGCACCATGACGTCGGAGTTCGGCGTCGACAACATCCTCGGGGTGTCCAAAGACAATGTCATGCAGGGCATTGCCAGGGCGCACAACCTGGTTGCCGGTTTCGGGTCGTACCGGTCATCCGGGTCCAAAGACTCTGATCTGGAAATCCAGAATGCGGTGCTGATGTTCCCCGATGATGCCCAGGCGGCCGCGGCCGCGGGTGAGTTCACCGCGCAGTTCGGCCCGATCGTGGCCACTCCGTTCCCGACGTATCCGGTCCAGATCTCGGTCGGTGTCGGGACGGTGCCGGCGCTCGGCGCGGACTACGGCACGGGCGCCAGTGGCGTCGCGGCATACACCGCGCAGGGGCGGTTTGTGCTGTACCAATTCGTCAGTGCCAAAGCCACCAAGTCGACCAATGCGCCGCTGCGGGCCAAGCTGCTGGCTTCCGACCTGCTCGGCAGGCAGCAATCGCTGATCAAGAGCTTCGTGCCGACCGAACCGGCGAAACTCGCTGACCTGCCCAAAGATCCGAGCGACGACCAGTTGTTGTCGAAGACGATCACCACCCCCGATCGGCAGCAGGGGGTGCTGATCGGGACGTGGCGACCGCGGGCATGGCTGCATTTCGAATCCGACCCGGTGAGCATGACCACCCAGTTCGAACGTGCCGGCGTTCAGTGGGTGACGCAGCGGTGGGGCCGGGTCTACCAGGCGCCCAATGCGGATTCGGCCGCGCAGCTGCTGGACGCCACCAGCGCTTTGACCATGACGAATCCGGACGTGCAGATGGCGGGGCCGGTGCCGGGGTTCCCCGGCGCGCGGTGTTTCGAGCACCTTCGCGACTTCGCGCGCCCGGATGCCACCGTGACATGGCGCATCCTGGGGTGGCATTACAGCTGCCTCGCGCGTACCGACAGATTTGTGTTCCAGGTCTTCGCCGACGACGAAACTGCTGTGGACCAACAGATTTCGGCGCAGTACCGGGTGCTGTCCGGGAAGTAGCCGGCCGCTCCGATGAGTTTCGCCGAGTCCGATGGTCTACCTCACTGACAGACACCACCGACTCGTCAGGAGCCAGAAATGGGCCAGATTCACCTCGCGCTGTTCGCCACCCTCGACCTCGTCGGGCAGGCGCCCGGCGGTCCCGGAGAAGACGCCGACGGCGGTTTTCCGTTCGAAGGGTGGCAGGCACCGCTGATCGACGATGTGTCGGGGGAGCAGGTCGGCGCCGCGTACGAGGGCACCGATGCACTGCTGCTGGGCCGGCGGACATACGACATCTTCGCGGGTTACTGGCCGCACCAGGATGACGAATTCGCCGACATGTTCAATCGCATTCCCAAGTACGTCGCCTCGCGCGGCACGCCGGACCTGTCGTGGTCGGGTTCGTCGCAGATCGGCGCGGATTTGGTGACCGAAGTGCGCGAAATCCGCGAACGCCACGAGCACGTGAAGGTGGTCGGGAGTTTGAACTTCGTACAGACCCTGTTGCGCGAAAAACTGTTTGATCGCATCGACCTGTGGGTGCATCCTATTGTGCTGGGGGTCGGCAAGAAAGTGTTCGACGGCGGCGCGGTGCCGTCCAATCTGACGCTGCTCAAGGACCCGGTATCCAGCCCGGCCGGCATCGTGTACCTGCAGTACGGGCTGGCCGAGGGCGTGCCGGCGACGGGGGATATGAGTGCACCGGATCGGGGGGACGTTTGACTGGTAGGGACTTGACGCGCGGCGTACTCGCCGGCGCGGTCTTAGGGGGAATCGGCTGGGGTCTGCTGGCGGTCGGGGCCATGGGCCCCGGCGATGATCCGCACCTCGATCGGGTCGACGGAACGAATCTGACTGCAGCGGTGTGTCTTTCGCTGATATGCCTACTGATTGCGGCGCTGCTGTCGCGCGCACGGGTACTCACCAGCGTCGCCGTGGCACTGGTGGTCGCACCCGCGAGCGTTTGGTTCATTGTCGGTCTGCTGTACCTGCAGGCCGTTGCCACGGTGACGATGTATCGCTGACCAGAGGAGGTGGGTATGTCCTTCGAGCATGAAAGCACGCTCGATCCACGGATCGAGCGGGACGTTGATCCGCGATATCTGTTCGGTGGCTACGCGCTCGGCCTGGTCGTGATGTCGCCGGCGCCGTTGTTGTATTACTGGCTGTTCGCGCCGGCCGGCGCGTTACTGGTCGCCGCGGCAGCGGTTCTGGTTGCGACGGTGCGGCCACGGTTCGACGACGTGGCATGTGGCGCATTCTTCGCCGCCCTGTTCGGTCTGGTTGCGGTACTCGTACTGTTCTTTGTCGGCGCGCAGAACTGATCGCGGCCGGCGGGCCGGCCCGCTGAAAAATGCGTTGCCGGCCAACCCTTTTGCGCTCATCATGGTTCGGGCCGAGAAACGAATGCTCGGCCTGTGCCACGAGAAGCGAGGTGAAAATCATGAAGTTGGCAGAAGCTTTGTCGTTGCGTGCGAACGCGGTTCGCCGAATCGAGCAGTTGCGCGTGCGCGTGGTGGGTAATGCCCGGTTCCAGGAAGGCGAGGAGCCCGCCGAGGACGCCGCAGCGCTACTCGTCGAGATCGAAGGCGCGCTGGGCGATTACGAATCCCTGATCCGGCGGATCAACCTGACCAACGCGGCCAACTCGGTCGGGGCGGACGGCACGCTCACCGACGCACTCGGCCGGCGTGACGCGCTGCGGTTGCGGCACCACGTGCTGACCACGGCCGCGGACGCGGCAGCGGGCGCCAACCAGCATGGCTACTCGCGGCAGCTGCGTTCGGAACTGAAGATGTTGTCGGCCTTGTCTGTCGGCGATCTGCGGTCGCGGGCCGATCGCGTGGCGCAGGAGCTGCGCGAGCTCGACGTCCGAATCCAGAAGGCCAACTGGGAGATCGAGCTGCTGGACTGACAGCGGCATGGTGTAGCAGGTAGTTGTCGCGGAGGCGTGCACAAACCGCAAACGGCTCCTAACCGTTCCAGGCGCGCGGAGGGCAGTGCAAATGGGTTCGAATCCCGCCGGCACATCGCAGCCCAGCAGTGTGCACAGGTGACAGAGCACGGGGCACAACGCATCACCACGTGCAGATCTACGACAACGAGGGTGGGTACGGGGCCTACACCGCGATATCGCTGGGCAGCCAGCGCTGTGGCCTAGGCCGAGCGTGGGGGATTTCGAGGCGCCGGCGGCGCGTCGTCTCGTCAGGCCTCACGTTCGGCGTAGGAGTCGACGTCGGGAACGGGCTTGGCCCGCAACGGGTCTGCCGCGACCGGTACCAGCGGCACGGCCAGCACCGGGAACAGCGCGCACACCGCGAACGCCGCCGGGAACCCGAAGACTCCGATCAAGGCGCCGAATGCCGGCGGCACGATGCCTGCCGTCAGCAACTGCGCCGTGTTCTGCACACCCAACGCCCGGCCGCTCCAGAACGGCCCGGCGATCTCGGCAATCGCGGTGAAGGACAACCCGTTATCGGTCACCGTCACCACCGACGCGACCACCATCACGAACACCGCCACCGGCCAGTGCAGGTAGTCGCACAGCGCCAGCAGCCCCATGGTGGCACCGGCCAGAATCGCGATGACCCGCACCGGGTGCAGCCGCGATCCGGCGAGATCCGACCACCGGCCGGCGCCGATGCGCCCTGCGGCACCGCACAATTGGGCCACCGTCACCATCGTGCCCGCCGCTCCGGCGGACCAACCGTGCGCTGTCATCAGCCACACCAGTGAGAAGGTCCACACCAGGCACTGCGGCACGACCAGCAGCACCGACACCGCGTGGATGCGTGCCAGCGCCGACGACCCGCGGTAGGGATTGGCCAGATCGGTTGCGGGGGCGGAGGATCGGGGCGGCCGGGGCGGGTCGATGACGCCCAGCACGGTCACCACGGCGGCGACCAGACAGGCGATCGCGGGGAACAGCAGCGCGGCGGACACCCCTGACGACTCGGCCAGACGCGGAATCACCAAGGCGCCCAACCCGACTCCCAACGGCTGCGCCGTCTGGCGAATGCCCATCACCAGGCCGCGCTGCTCCGGCGGGAACCAGCCGACCACCAACCGGCCGCTCGCCGAATTGGAGCTCGCGGCCGCCATGCCGCCCAGCAACAAGAAGGCGCCGACCGCCACCAACGAGTCGGCCCAGGCCGCCGCGAACGCCGCCAACGACGTCAACAGTGACCCGACAACCAGAACGAACCGCTCACCGACCCGGTCGACGACCCAGCCCCAGGCGATCAGCGTCAGCACCATGCCGAAGCTCGGCATGGCCGAGACCAGCCCGGCGCGTGACAGGTCCAGCCCGCGTTCGCCATGCAGCGTCGGGATCAGGAAGGCCGCGCCGTTGATGAAGACGTTGGCGCACATCGTCGAACCGAGCGCGATCACCAGCATCGACCAGCGGCGGACGGCTGACACATTGGTGGCCATGGCTTCATGGTGCCACCGTGGTTCTCAAGATATGAATCTATTTCTCAATATATGAGAAGGCATAGGGTTCCGTCATGGCTCTGCGAGTGAACCTTTCCCGGCTGGCGGCGGCTTTCGCGGTCGGCTTGGCGCTGGTGGCGGCGCCGCTGCCCACGGCATGGGCGGCCGCGCCGAACTGGTCGGGCCTGGACGCCCGGGCATTCGCGGACCGGGTGCCGCCGGCGGGCGCGCTCATCCGGACCGTCCCGCTGCGCCCCGAGCTGTCGGTCGCCGGTGCGGCGCGCGCGTACCGGATCCTGTATTCGACCACCGACCAACACAATTCGCCCGCCGTCAGCACCGCAGCGGTGTTCGTGCCGAACGGCGAAGCCCCCGCGGGCGGGTGGCCCGTCATCGCCTGGGCGCACGGCACCGTCGGCCTCGGTGACGACTGCACGCCCTCGGCGCAGCCGCGCAGTGCGCGCGACAACGAATACCTGTCCCACTGGCTGGATCAGGGCTACGTCGTCGTCGGCTCCGACTACACGGGTCTGGGTACCCCGGGCCTGATGAGCTACCTCAACAGCGTCGCCACCGCGCACGCCATCATCGATTCGGTGATCGCCGCGCATCACATGAATCTGCCGCTGTCGCCGAAGTGGGCGCTCGTCGGCCAGTCCCAGGGCGGCGCCGCGGCGGTCGCGAGCGCGCGGTGGGCCACCGAATTCAGCAAGGGGACAGGCCTGGATTACCGCGGCGTCGTGGCGACCGGCACCCCGGCGAACATCGACGATGTCGTCATCACGGCCGGTCCCGACATGGTGCTGCCGCCCGGGCTGGGTCCCATCGCGTCGGCCTATACGGCGTACATCCTCGCCGGATTCCGGGAGCTCCGCCCGGACGTCAACAGTGTGCTCACACCGGCTGGTCTGGCCGCTGCCGACAAGGCCGAAACGCTGTGCACGGCACCGTTGAGCGCGGCGGTCACGGGTCTGACGCCGTCGCAGTTCTTCTCCGCCCCACTGGCATCGCTACCGGGCATGCGCGGCGCGCTGGCCGACTTCATGGGCACGCCGATCACCGGCTACGACCGGCCGATCTTCCTCGGCGTCGGCCTCAAAGACCGTGACGTGCCGCCGTCGTCGACCCTGAAGTTCGCCGATCAGCTCAAGGCCAACGGCCAGGACGTGGCGCTCTACGTCTACCCCGAAGACGACCACTCCAGCACTGTGCTGACCTCGATGGCCGACTCCACCCCGTTCCTTCAAGCCCAGTTCGCGGGCTGACCAGCGGGCCTCACTAGGCTGGGCGGATGCGCCTAGGTCGAATTGCCAGTCCAGACGGCGTCGCTTTTGTGGTGATCGAGGGCGACCCGAACTCCGATGCGGTCTGCAAAGAAATCGCTGAGCAGTACCTGTCCCGCAACCCCACCTTCACCGGACGCACCTGGCCGCTGGCCGACGTCCGGCTGCTGGCGCCGATCCTGGCCAGCAAGGTGATCTGCATGGGCAAGAACTACGCGGCACACGCCCGTGAGATGGGCAGCGAGCCGCCCGAGGATCCGGTGATCTTCCTCAAACCCAACACCGCGATCATCGGGCCGAACATCCCGATCCAGTTGCCCGCAGACGCCAACCCGGTGCACCACGAGGGCGAGTTGGCGGTGGTCATCGAACGTCCGGGCAAGGACATCCCGGCCGCCAAGGCCAAGGACTACATCCTCGGCTACACGATCGCCAACGACGTCTCGGCACGTGATCAGCAGAAGAAGGACGGCCAGTGGATGCGGGCCAAGGGGCACGACACGTTCTGCCCCGTCGGCCCGTGGATCGAGACCGCGGTGGACCCGGCCGACCTGGACATCCGTACCGAGGTGAACGGTGAGAAACGTCAGGACAGCAACACCGCGCTGCTGCTGCACGACGTCGGCGCCATCATCGAATGGGTCTCGGCCGTCATGACGCTGCTGCCCGGCGACATCATCCTCACCGGAACCCCCGAGGGCGTCGGCCCCATCGAGGACGGCGACACCGTCAGCATCACCGTCGAGGGTATCGGCACCCTCTCCAATCCTGTTGTGCGTAAAGGGAAATAACGTGACCACACCTGTCAGGGTTCGCTTCTGTCCGTCGCCGACCGGCACGCCGCACGTCGGCCTGGTCCGCACCGCCCTCTTCAACTGGGCGTACGCGCGACACACCGGTGGCGACTTCGTCTTCCGGATCGAGGACACCGATGCCGCGCGCGACAGCGAGGAGAGCTACAACGCGATCCTCGACGCGCTGCGCTGGCTCGGGCTGAACTGGGATGAGGGGCCCGAGGTCGGCGGCCCCTACGAGCCGTACCGGCAGTCGCAGCGCGGCGACCTCTACCGCGACGTGATCGCGAAACTGCTTGCCGCGGGCGAGGTTTACGAGGCCTACTCGACACCCGAAGAGGTCGAGGCCCGGCACCTCGCGGCGGGCCGTAACCCCAAGCTGGGCTACGACAACTACGACCGCGACCTCACCGCCGAGCAGAAGGCCGCGTTCGAGGCCGAGGGCCGAAAGCCGGTGCTGCGCCTCAAGATGCCCGACGAGGACATCACCTGGGTGGACCTGGTGCGTGGCGAGACGACCTTCGCCGCCGGCGTGGTTCCGGACTTCGCGATCACGCGCGCGAGCGGAGAGCCGTTGTACACCTTGGTCAATCCGGTCGACGACGCGCTGATGAAGATCACCCATGTGCTGCGCGGCGAGGATCTGCTGCCGTCGACGCCGCGGCAGATCGCGCTGTACCAGGCGCTGATCCGGATCGGTATCGCCGACGCGGTGCCGCAATTCGCCCACCTGCCAAGCGTTCTCGGTGACGGCAACAAGAAGCTGTCCAAGCGCGACCCGCAGTCCAACCTGTTCCTGCACCGCGACCGCGGATTCATCCCCGAGGGCCTGCTGAACTACCTGGCGTTGCTGGGCTGGGGCATCGCCGACGACAACGACCTCTTCAGTCTCGACGAGATGGTGGCGGCCTTCGACGTGGCCGACGTCAACTCGAACCCGGCGCGATTCGACCAGAAGAAGGCCGACGCCATCAACGCCGAGCACATCCGCCGGCTGGCCCCGGAGGACTTCGCCGCACGGCTCAAGGCGTACCTCGACGCGCACGGCCACGACACCACGTTGGACGCCTTGGCTTTCGCCGCGGCGGCCGACTTGATCCAGACCCGCATCGTGGTCCTCGGCGACGCGTGGGACCTCGTGAAGTTCTTCAACGACGACGCCTACGTGATCGACGAGAAGTCGGCGGCCAAGGAACTCAAGCCCGAGGCTGCCGCGGTCCTGGACGCGACGCTGAGCGCCTTGGCGGGCGTCGGCGAGTGGAACACCGCCAACATCGAGGCCGCGCTCAAGGCGGCGCTTCTGGACGGCCTGGAACTCAAGCCCCGCAAGGCGTTCGGTCCCATCCGGGTGGCGGTCACGGGCGCGACGGTCAGCCCGCCGCTGTTCGAGTCGATGGAATTGCTCGGCCGTGAGCGCAGTCTGGCGCGGTTGCAGGCGGCCCGAAACGGCCTGTGAGCGGGCGATTTAAAGGCAGGGCCAACTGTTTGGTAGTCTGCTCGTCGGCCCGGAAAGCGCAAAGCGGCGAACATCCGCTGAGGTTTCCAGGCCGAAGATGCCCGTGACCTGCGGTTATGGGCATCAAATGGGGTATGGTGTAATTGGCAACACAGCTGATTCTGGTTCAGCCATTCTAGGTTCGAGTCCTGGTACCCCAGCTGCCGGAGCGATTAGGTCAGCCAGCGCAACTGAGCTAAGCTATCGCTCCGGAAGTTCTAGCCCCCGTCGTCTAGCGGCCTAGGACGCCGCCCTCTCACGGCGGTAGCGTGGGTTCGAATCCCATCGGGGGTACGTACGAACGCCGGACCTGACAACAGGTCCGGCGTTTTGTCTTTCTCGGGGTCTTACCTGCCGCCGGCCAGGAATCCGAGATCCCGCCGGCCGCGCCCGACCGACGGCTCCGGATCGGCGCCGAGGGTGCCGTGGAGCAGTTCGTGATAAACGTCACGGAAGTCGACGGTGGTCTTCAGATCGCCGTCGGTGAGATCGGTAAGGCTCGGCTCGTCGCCGTAGAACCCGCCCTTGACGGGAGTGCCGGCGATGAACACCGGACCGGACGTGCCGTGGTCGGTGCCCTGTGAGGCGTTGGCCGCGACGCGCCGCCCGAATTCCGAGTACATCAGCACCACGACGTTGCGGCCGTACGGCGTGCCCTGAAGCTTGTGGAAGAAAGGCGTGAGCGCGTCGTCGAGGGTCTTGAGCAATGCCTGCTGGGGGGCGCGCTCGTCGGCGTGTGTGTCGAAGCCCAGCAGCTGCGTCATGTACACCTGCGTGGGCACCCCGGCGCGGATGCAGCGGGCCACCAGTTCCAGGTCACTGGCCAACTGGTTGTCGGCCTGGCCGATGGTCTGCAGGCGGCCGTTGATCACCGGCGCGAAGCGGCTGTTGGTGGAGTGGTTGGCACGGTAGGACTCGCACACCTGGCTCATGGCGGTGGTGTCGTTCGGGTCGTCGGCGCTGAGCGCGGCCAACGTGCGCGCGACGTCGGGCGGGATGGCCGGCACGAAGTCGGAAAGTGATGCCGCGACGTGCTTTTGGCCGACGGCCAGGGGCGGCAGCACGGTGCCGATGTTTACGGCGCGGATCGGGTCGTCGCCGCTGGTGTCGAGCCAGCGGCCGATCCAGCCGCTGGTGACCGCGTCGACGGGGTTGGCGGTCTGCCAGATGTCCATGGAGCGGAAGTGGCTGCGGTCGGGCTTCGGGTAGCCGACACCGCGCACGATCGCGAGCTTGTTGGACTGCCACAGCTTCGACATCCCGGTGAGCGCGGGGTTGAGCCCGAACGCCGGGTCGAGGTGGAGCACTTCCTCGGGCTTGTAGGCGAGTTCGGGGCGGGCGTCGTGATAGGCGTTGTCGGCGTACGGGATAACGGTGTTGAGGCCGTCATTGCCGCCGTAGAGCGTGACGATCACCAGGATGCCCTGGTTGGTCGGCAGCGGACGGTCCTGACCTTCGCGCAGCAGATCGGGCAGCGTCACCGCGGCGACACCGCCGAGCAGACCGGCGGCGCCGGCACCGGCGCTGGCGATCAAGAACTTGCGGCGATTGAACTCGGGCATGGGGATCTCTTCAGGACGTCACGTACTCGGGGGTGATGACGGCCGCTGCCACCAGCCGGTGTGGATCGGAGACCAACGGTTTGAGCGCGGCTGCCGAGCGATCCGACCAGGCGCCGATGCCGAACAGGTAACCGACGCCGTCGATCCGCTCACTGGACGCCATCTGCTCGACGGCGCTGATGTCGCTGAGCGCCAGCAGCCGGTTGGCGGCCCAGACCCGCGCCGCCGCACTGTTGGTCGACAACCAGAGCTGGCCGCGGGGCCAGCCGCCGACGTCCGGCGGATAGAAGGGGCGCTGACCCATCACCCGGAGCACCTGGTCGAGGTCGGCGAGGACGTGCTCGTCGTCGAGGGGGACCGCGAGCGACCGGACGATGCCCATCAGCCATTCCACGGGAGTGCTGACGACGGTGCCGGCGGCCTTGGTGAATTCGGGATCGAGCACGACGGCCTTGGTGAGCGCCTTGAGATCTCGGTTGGGGCCGTAGGCGGCGACCAGGCGGGTCACGGTGTCGGGGGAGGCCGGCTGGTCCGAAGCCAGCAGGCGCCAGAGGGTTCCGGCGACGAACGCGGCGGAGGCGGGCTGGCGCAGGACGATGTTGCAGAAGTCGGTGTCGGTGAGGTTGCCGGTGACCCCGAGCACGGTCTTGACGGACTCGTCGTGATGCTCGGCGTAGATGACGGTGCTGCCGTCGGGCTTCAGGTGCCGCCCGGTGAGGGTCTTGGCGCCCTCTTTGACGTCGATCTCGGTGTAGCCGTTGGCATGTCCCATGGTGAAGAGCTCCATGAACTCGCGGGACAGGTTCTCGTTGGGCGCCGCGGCGGTGTTCACGTCACCGTCGAGCCAGTGCAGCATCGCACCGTCGGTGAGCATGGCCCACGCGAGGCTGCCGAAGTCACCGAGCTTGAGGGTGCGCAGCTTCTCGTTCTGCTCGCCCATCAACTGGGCCGCGTTGACCTTCTCTGCCGAGGTGGCAAAGTGGTTGTGCCACAACAGCGTCAGCTTCTCGTGGATGGGCTGCTGCACGGCGGCCATGCGGCGCAACCACCAGCCCGACAGTTCCTGCATGCGCGCCACGAGTTCCTGGCCGAATGCGGCGATCTCGGTGGCCGAGGCACCCGACGGCGGGTATTGCGGGATGGGGGATTTCGGCATCGGGGTCGCGATGGCACCCGGGTCGGCGTTCGGATCGAGGCTCAGCGCCCAATCGAGATACCCCGACCAGTCCTGCTTGACGACAGCGTCCACCTGGGCTCCGGTGGTTCCGAAGCCCGTGCGGCGCAGCATCCGTGCGGTTGCCAGCCACTGCGGTGGCTGCGACACGATGAAACCTACTTTCCAACGGCGGTACTCCCCGCCGGCGCTGCCGGGGCCTCTTAGGAACTTAGGTGATCAGCGCCGCCGTCGTCACCGGATGCGGCGGATTCAAAGGTTTGCTGATTGGTGTCACAGACGACGGGTGAGCGCTTCGGCCGCGGCCAGCAGATCGCTCGCCCAGCGCACGCCGGGGCGGCGGCCCATCCGGTCGATCGGCCCCGACACCGACACCGCCGCGATCACCGCACCGCGGTTGTCCCGCACCGGTGCCGAGACGCTGGCCACGCCGGGCTCGCGCTCGGCGGCGCTCTGTGCCCAACCGCGCCTGCGGACCTCCGCCAGTACCCGGTCGGTGAACTTCGCCGTCGGCAGCACCGCCTGCTGCGTCGCGGGATCGCTGTACGCCAGCAGGACTTTGGCACCGGAGCCGGCGGTCATGGGCAGGCGGCTGCCGACCGGCACGGTGTCGCGCAGACCCGACGGTGGTTCGAGGGCCATGACGCACACCCGGGCCATGCCTTCCCGGCGGTAGAGCTGCACGCTCTCGCCGGTGATCTCGCGCAGCCGGGGCAGCACCGCGCCCGCCGCGCTCAGCAGCGGATCGTTGACCTGCCCGGCCAATTCGGTCAGTGCCGGGCCGAGCCGCCACCGTCCCTCGTTGTCGCGGGCCAGAAGTCGGTGGACCTCGAGGCCTGCTGCCAGTCGGTGGGCGGTCGCCCGGGGCAGCCCGGTGCGGGTGCACAGTTCGGCCAGTCCACACGGTGACTCGGCCACTGAATGCAGCACACCCACCGCTTTGTCGAGGACGCCGATGCCGCTATCCTGTCTCACAGGGAGATACTAACGTCTCGCATTGTGAGATGGTAGGTCAGCCCTCCCGGGTATCGCGGAAGGAACTGCACAGTCATGACGAACAAGCCACGCACCATGGCGGAGAAGGTCTGGGCGGACCATGTGGTGGTCGAGGGTGCCGGTGAAGGCGCCGCCCGCGAACCCGATCTCATCTATATAGATCTTCATCTGGTGCACGAGGTCACCAGCCCGCAGGCATTCGACGGCCTGCGCCTGGCCGGTCGTCCCGTGCATCGCCCGGACCTCACCATCGCGACCGAGGACCACAACGTCCCCACGATCGACATCGACAAGCCGATCGCGGATCCCGTGTCCCGCACTCAGGTTGAGACGCTGCGGCGCAACTGTGCGGAATTCGGCATCCGCCTGCACCCGATGGGTGACGCGCAGCAGGGCATCGTGCACATCATCGGACCGCAGCTGGGTCTGACCCAGCCCGGTATGACGGTGGTGTGTGGTGACAGCCACACCTCGACGCACGGCGCCTTCGGCGCGATCGCGATGGGCATCGGCACGTCCGAGGTCGAGCATGTGCTGGCGACCCAGACGTTGCCGCTCAAGCCGTTCAAGACCATGGCGGTCAATGTCGACGGCGAACTGCCGCCGGGAGTCAGTGCCAAGGACATCATTCTCGCGGTGATCGCCAAGATCGGTACGGGCGGCGGTCAGGGTCACGTCATCGAATACCGCGGCAGTGCCATCGAATCGCTGTCGATGGAAGGCCGCATGACGATCTGCAACATGAGCATCGAAGCGGGTGCCCGCGCCGGCATGGTGGCGCCCGACGAGACGACGTTCGAGTTCCTCAAGGGCCGTCCGCATGCGCCGCAGGGGGCGGATTGGGACGCGGCCGTGGCGGCCTGGACGGCGTTACGTACTGACGAGGGTGCCGAATTCGACACCGAGGTGCACATCGACGCGGCCACCCTGAGCCCGTTCGTCACCTGGGGTACCAACCCCGGGCAGGGTGTGCCGCTGTCCGCGAATGTCCCTGACCCAGAACAAATGTTCGATGAAGGTGACCGGCTGGCCGCCGAAAAGGCGTTGGCCTACATGGACCTTCGGGCCAATACGCCCATGCGGGACATCGCGGTGGACACCGTGTTCGTCGGTTCCTGCACCAACGGCCGGATCGAAGATCTGCGGGTGGTGGCCGATGTGCTGCGTGGCCGCAAGATCGCCGACGGCGTGCGGATGCTCGTGGTGCCCGGGTCGATGGCGGTGCGTGCACAGGCCGAATCCGAGGGTCTGGGAGAGGTTTTCACCGCCGCCGGCGCCGAGTGGCGGCAGGCCGGCTGCTCGATGTGTCTGGGCATGAACCCCGATCAGCTGGCTCCGGGCGAGCGCAGCGCCTCGACATCCAACCGGAATTTCGAAGGCCGCCAAGGCAAGGGCGGCCGCACCCACCTGGTGTCTCCCGCCGTCGCCGCCGCCACCGCGGTGCGCGGAACCCTGTCCTCACCCGCTGATCTGAGCTAGGAGCGCACTGTAATGGAGGCTTTCCACACCCACACCGGAATCGGCGTTCCGCTGCGCCGGTCCAATGTCGACACCGACCAGATCATCCCCGCGGTGTACCTGAAGCGGGTCACCCGAACGGGTTTCGAGGACGGGCTGTTCGCCGGCTGGCGCACCGATCCGTCGTTCATCCTCAACCTCCCGCCGTTCGACCGCGGCTCGGTTCTGGTCGCCGGACCCGATTTCGGCACCGGCTCGTCGCGCGAACACGCGGTGTGGGCATTGATGGATTACGGATTCCGGGTCGTCATCTCGTCGCGCTTCGCAGATATTTTTCGGGGAAATTCTGGCAAGGCCGGATTGCTCGCCGCGGAGGTCGCACAGGACGATGTCGAACTGCTCTGGAAGCTCATCGAGCAGAATCCGGGGCTGGAAATCACTGTGAATCTTCAAGATCGGAATTTGACCGCGGGAACGGTCGTGCTGCCCTTCAAGATTGACGATTACACCGCGTGGCGGCTGCTCGAAGGACTTGACGATATAGGCCTTACGCTGCGGAAACGCGACGAGATCGAGGCTTTCGAGAAGCGTCGGCCGAGCTACAAACCGCACACTCTGCCGGCCTGACCAAGGGGCTCCGCAGGTCCCGTCAGAGGGCCTGCGGAGCAATTTCGGCACTCGGGCGCAGCTCGAATCCCTGCCCCCGCAACCACGTTTCGAAACCTCTCAACCACCTCCCAAGTGGGCCAACCGGATTGCCGAATTTCGTCATAGCTATGCCCGAAACCGGGCGTGGCTCTTGGAAATCGGCGGGTACTGGGTTTACCGTGTGCATTAGTCGGTCCAGCCAGGGCCACTGAAATCGGAGGTTTTGGATGAACAAAGCAGAACTCATCGATGCCCTGACAGAAAAGTTGGGCACCGATCGTCGTCAGGCCACCGCGGCCGTCGAGCACATCGTGGACACCATCGTCCGCGCCGTGCACAAGGGTGAGAGCGTCACCATCACCGGCTTCGGCGTCTTCGAGCAGCGTCGCCGCGCCGCCCGCGTCGCGCGCAACCCGCGCACCGGTGAGACCGTCAAGGTGAAGCCGACGTCGGTTCCGGCTTTCCGCCCGGGCGCTCAGTTCAAGGCCGTTGTCGCTGGCCAGCAGCGTCTTTCGGCTGATGGCCCCGCCGTGAAGCGCGGCGCCACCGCAGCTCCGGCCAAGCGCGGCGCTGCCAAGAAGGCCGCCCCGGCCAAGAAGGCTGCTCCCGCCAAGAAGGCTGCCGCCACCAAGGCTCCGGCCAAGAAGGCCGCTCCCGCCAAGAAGGCCGCTCCGGCGAAGAAGGCTGCGGCTCCGGCCAAGAAGGCCGCTCCCGCCAAGAAGGCTGCACCGGCGAAGAAGGCTGCGGCTCCGGCCAAGAAGGCCGCTCCCGCCAAGAAGGCCGCACCGGCGAAGAAGGCTGCGGCTCCGGCCAAGAAGGCCGCTCCCGCCAAGAAGGCCGCTCCGGCTAAGAAGGCTGCTCCCGCCAAGAAGGGCCGCCGCTAAGCCCTATCCGATAGGTCCGACTCGGACACGCCGTGGATCAACCGATCCACGGCGTGTCTGTGTGTGGAGCGCTAGCTTTTGGTCGGCAAGGGGCTGCCGATGTGATCGGCGGCGACGAGCGTGTCACCGTGCAGTGACATCACCCACATGCTGCCCTTGCGATTACGCGATTTGTCGGGCCGGATACCGCTGCGCTCGCACCACCACGAAATCAGGTCCGGGATCACCTTGCCCTGCGTGCAGATGACGGGGACCGTTTCGCTGTCGCTTCTCGCGGCGATCTTCAGCACCCGCTTCCGCGCAGCGTCGGGGTCGGCCGCGAAGGCCTCTTCCGTGAGCGTCGGCTCGTCCCGGATCCGGACACCGAGTTCCTGCGCCAGCGGCTCGACGGTCTGATGGCACCGGGTCCGCGACGCCGCGTGGACGTCGCTGGCACCGAAAGCGAGCAGTTGGCCGACAAGCGATTCCGCCTGTGCCCGGCCCTTCTTGTCGAGAGGCCGCAGCCGGTCGTCACCTTTGTACCGGGCCTTGCGGCCCGCGGTGGCGTGCCGGACGATCAGCACGGTGCGGGTATCGCCGGGTCGACGGGTGAAGCGCCGCAGAACTTTTCGGTCATGCGGGTACTGCAGCCGGAGCATCGCCTCGGCCACCGGCAGCCAGTCGAGCTTGTCCACCTCGGAGTTGGGACTGAAGTCGCCGTCGGTCGTGCGCGCCGCCCAGTAGCGGACCTTCTTGGTGCCGTACTCCAGCGGGTAGCTGACGGAGGCCAGCCGGCGGCCCAGGACCGACGCGTACCCGGTCTCCTCCAGGATTTCCCGCACGGCGGTAACCGGTTCGGTCTCACCGGGATCCACCTTGCCCTTGGGCAGCGACCAGTCGTCGTAGCGCGGTCGGTGGACGACGGCGATCAGCGGCTCTCCGGACTCGCCGGGGCGCCACAACACCGCCCCGGCCGCCAGCACCGGCGTCACGCGGTTGTCGTGCGCCGTCTTGTTCGGCACCTGTGCTCCTGGATGTGGTTGTCGGGATCAGGTTTTCGCGGTGCGTCAGTTGCCGTGCGACAACTACGGTGTGCGGTGCCGCTCCATGATCGACACCTGGTGATCCCGTACCTTCTCGCCTTCCCGGGGCAGCGCAGTCCAGTGTCCGTCCGGACCCAGCTCCCAGCAGCGGGTCGCCGGATCCATCGCGGAATCGAACACGCCGCTCAGCTCCTCGGTCAGTCTCGGGTCCTTCACCTGCGCCATCACCTCGACGCGCCGGTCGAGATTACGATGCATCATGTCGGCACTGCCGATCCAGAATTCATTGATGGCGTTGAAGTGAATAACGCGTGAATGTTCAAGGAAGCGGCCGAGAATCGACCGCACCACGATGTTCTCGGAGAATCCCTCGGCGCCGGGACGCAGTGCGCAGATACCCCGGACCACGACCTCGACACGCACCCCGGCCTGCGACGCCCGGTACAGCGCGTCGATGACCTGCTCGTCGACCAACGCGTTCATCTTCATCCGGATGCGGCCGTCGCCGCCGGCGCGCTTGGCTTCGATCTCGCGCTCGATGCGCTCGATGATGCCGCGTCGCACGCTGTGCGGAGCGACCAACAGGTTGCGGTACGAGACCTTGCGTGAGTAGCCCGTCAACGAGTTGAACAGGTCGGTGAGGTCGGCGCCGATCTCGGGTGCGGCGGTCAGCAGGCCCACGTCTTCGTACAGGCGTGCGGTTTTCGGGTTGTAGTTGCCGGTGCCGATGTGGCAGTACCGGCGGATCGTCGAACCTTCGCGGCGCACCACCAACGCCGTCTTGCAGTGCGTCTTGAGTCCGATGAGGCCGTACACCACGTGCACGCCCGCCTGCTCCAGCTGGCGGGCCCACTTGATGTTCGCCTGCTCGTCGAACCTGGCCTTGATCTCCACCAGCGCCACCACCTGCTTGCCGGCCTCGGCGGCATCGATCAGCGCGTTGACGATCGGCGAATCACCCGAGGTGCGGTACAGCGTCTGCTTGATGGCCAACACGTTCGGGTCGGCGGCGGCCTGCTCGATGAAACGCTGCACCGTGGTGGAGAACGAGTCGTACGGGTGGTGCACCAGGACATCCCCGTCGCGGAGCGTCGAGAAGATGCTCTTCGGCGTCTCGCGTTCGCCGAACGCCGGGGGAGTCGCCGGCACGAACGGCCGATCCTTCAGGTCGGGCCGGTCGACGCCGTAGATCTGCCACAGTGACGAAAGGTCCAGCAGTCCAGGAACTTCGATGACGTCGCCCGGGTGCACGTCCAGCTCGCGCAGCAACAGGTCGAGCATGTTCTCGGTCATGTCGGTGGCGACTTCGAGCCGCACCGGCGAGCCGAACCGGCGGCGCGCAAGCTCGCGTTCCAGCGCCTGCAGCAGATCCTCGTCGCGGTCCTCTTCGACTTCGAAGTCGGCGTTGCGGGTGATCCGGAAGGCGTGATGCTCGACGATGTCCAGCCCGGGGAACAGCACCGGCAGGAATGCGGCGATGAGTTCTTCCATCGGCAGGAACCGCACCCGCGACTTCACGCCGTCGGCCGCCGTCCCCGGGTCGGGCAGTTCCACGAACCGATCCACGTTGTCCGGCACTTTGATTC
This sequence comes from Mycobacterium sp. UNC410CL29Cvi84, assembly GCF_000686745.1. NCBI lineage: Bacteria > Bacillati > Actinomycetota > Actinomycetes > Mycobacteriales > Mycobacteriaceae > Mycobacterium > Mycobacterium sp. UNC410CL29Cvi84. Next base: position 418,495 of record NZ_JMLM01000001.1, on the reverse strand, counting down.
GGGCGAAATGCTGGGTGCCGTCGTCGGGATTGCGCACGGTGATGGCGAGGTTGATGCTCAGGCCACTGACGAACGGGAAGGGGTGCGCGGGGTCGACGGCCAGCGGTGTCAGCACGGGGAACACCTGATCGTGGAAATACGTGGAGAGCTTGGACTGCTCGTGCTCGTCCAGCTCGCTCCAGTTGACGATCGTGATGCCCTGCTCGGCCAGTGCCGGACGCACCACCTCACCGAACACGTTGGCGTGCCGGGTCGAGATCTGCTGGGTGCGTTCACCGATCCGGCGCAGCTGTTCGCGCGGCGACAGCCCGTCCGCCGACCGGACCGACAGGCCGGTCTCGTCGCGGCGCTTCAGCCCGGCCACCCGCACCATGTAGAACTCATCGAGATTCGAGGCGAAGATCGCCAGGAACTTGGCCTGCTCCAACAGCGGCAGCGACCGGTCGGCAGCCAGCGCCAGGACGCGGGCATTGAAGTCCAGCCAGCTCAGCTCGCGGTTGAGGTAGCGGTCATCAGGTAGTGCGCCGTCCGTCGGATCCGCGGTGGCCGCCGGCAGCGGTTCGGGGTCCGAGTCGACGGGTGTCCGGTCGGTATGTGCGGGTCGGATGTCGGCGTCGGTCACCCCGACGATCATTCCCTATCGGCGGGACGCAAGCCACATGGTTGGTGAATGCCGATGGCGGAAACGGGGCACGGTCAACGCAGCGTCGCGCCGACGATCCGGGTCGTGGCGGGGCCGAGACCGAGCCGGCGCGCCGTCTCGAGGTCGTCGGGGGTGTCGATGTCACAGCGCAGTCCCGGCCACTCGCCGTCCAGCTCCACCGCACCCGAATCCGCATGGCGCCGTGCGGAATCCGTGCCGAACTCGGGGACCAGCGGGGCGCCGAAGGCGAAGAGGGCCGCGGTGCCGGTGCGGTGCCGGTCGGCGATGAAACTGCGGGCATGCCGACTGGCGCCGGCGATGGCGTCGGCCAATTCGGCGGTGCGCAGTGCAGGCAGGTCGCCCTGCAACACCGCGATGTTCGTCACGCGGTCCCGCAGCGCGCGCTCGGTGGCGGCCAGTGCGTGGTTCAACGGATCGGGGTGTCCGGCCGGAGTGGGGTCCACCAGTACATCGGCGCCGAGTTCACGCACCGCGGCGGCGGCGTCGGGGTCGGGGGTGACGACCGTCACCGAGCCGACGGCCGGCACGGCCAGGGCGGCCGTGATGGTGTCGAGCAGCATCGCGAGCACCACCTGCTCGCGCAGATCGCCGGCGAAAACGGGGGCCAGTCGGGTCTTGGCCGCGGCCAGCCGTTTCACCGCGATGATCAACCCGACACCGGTGACATCACCGGCCGTCTGCACCCTCGGGTCGCCGCTCATGACCGCCATACTGCCAAAGCGTCGGCGGGGCTACTGTTGACGCGTGGTGGAGGCAGCGGTGATGGGTGCCGGCGCGTGGGGGACGGCACTGGCGAAAGTCCTGGCGGACGCGGGCAACAATGTGACGTTGTGGGCGCGCAGCGCCGAGGTGGCACGCGAGATCAACGAGACCCACCGGAACTCGAAATATCTCGGCGACCGGGCGCTGCCGGCGTCCATCAAGGCGACGGCGGATCCCGCCGAGGCGCTGACGGGTGCCTGCACCGTGCTGCTGGCGGTGCCGTCCCAGACGCTGCGCACCAACCTGTCCGCCTGGACCGGATATCTGGGTGACGACACCACGCTGGTCAGCGTGGCCAAGGGCATCGAGCTCGACAACCTGTTGCGCATGAGCCAGGTCATCGTCCAGGTGACGGGTGCCGATCCGAGTCGCGTCGCAGTCCTCAGCGGCCCGAACCTGGCCAGCGAAGTGGTCGACGAGCAGCCCGCCGCCACCCTCATCGCGTGCACAGATTCCGGACGCGCGGTCGCGCTGCAGCGCGCATTCGCCACCGGCTACTTCCGCCCGTACACCAGCGCCGACGTGATCGGCGCCGAAGTGGGCGGGGCCTGCAAGAACGTCATCGCGCTGGCGTGCGGGATGGCGGCGGGCGCCGGGTTCGGCGAGAACACCGCCGCCGCGATCATCACGCGTGGGCTGGCCGAGATCATGCGATTGGGAATCGCGCTCGGCGCCAAGGGCGTAACGCTGGCCGGGCTTGCCGGCGTCGGTGATCTGGTCGCGACCTGCACCTCACCGCAGTCCCGCAACCGCAGCTTCGGCGAACGTCTGGCGCGCGGCGGCACCATGGAGTCGGCGACGGCCGCGGCCAGTGGCAAGGTCGCCGAGGGCGTCACGTCCTGCCAGTCGGTGCTGGCGCTCGCCGAGAGCTACGACGTCGAGATGCCGCTGACCGACGCGGTGAACCGGGTGTGCCACAAGGGTTTGTCGGTGGACCAGGCGTTCGCGTTGTTGCTCGGCCGCAGCACCAAGCCGGAGTGAGTCGTGGACGGTCAGCTCGGCGACTCCACCCGTAGCGTCAAAGCGACTGCGTCGCAACGGGTTCCAGGACAGCCGGTGGCGCCGCCGCCGGTTCCGGTGGCGGCCTACCACTTGTCCGACGATGAATCGGACGGTCTGGACTTCTACGGCCGCAACTCCAATCCGGCTTGGCGCCAACTGGAATCGGCTCTGGCCGAACTGGAGGGTGCCGTGTCGGCGCTCACGTTCTCCTCGGGAATGGCCGCCATTTCGTCGGCGCTGCGGGTACTGGCGACCCCGGGCACCACTCTGGTGGTCCCCGCCGACGGTTACTACCAGGTGCGCCGATACGCGGCCGAGCATCTCGCGGCCCGCGGCGTCACGGTGATCGAGGCGAGCGCCGCGCAGATGTACGACGCCGCCGTGGGCGCCGACGTCGTGCTCGCCGAATCTCCGGTCAACCCGACGCTGGACGTCGTCGACCTGCACCGGCTGTCCACGATCTGCCGTGCCCGCGGCGCGACCCTGGTGGTCGACAACACCGCCGCGACGCCACTGGGCCAGCGACCCCTGTCGCTCGGCGCGGATCTGGTGGTCGCCAGCGCGACGAAGGGGCTGTCCGGGCACAGCGATCTGATCGCCGGCTACGTCGCCGGGTGCCACCGCGAGCTCATGGCCGCCATCGAACGGGACCGGCTGCTGGCCGGCGCGATCCTCGGCCACTTCGAGGCCTGGTTGGCGCTCCGGAGTCTCGGCACCGCCGGTCTGCGGTTCGAGCGCCAGTGCGGCAACGCGCTCGCCCTGGCGATGACGCTCGAAGGGCACCCCGCCGTGCGGGCGGTGCGATATCCCGGCCTGCCGACCGATCCGGCGCATGCCGTCGCCCGCGATCAGATGCGACGCTTCGGCGGCCTGATCGCGATCGAGCTGGCCGATGCCGCCGCCGTCCGGGACCTCGTGAACCGCAGCCGGCTGCTCGTCGCCGCGACCAGTTTCGGCGGCATCCACACCTCGGTCGACAGGCGCGCACGCTGGGGCGATGCGGTCGAGCCGGGTTTTGCGCGGATATCGCTCGGCATCGAGGACACCGACGACCTGCTGGCCGACATCACGGGTGCACTGGGGTAGCCAGGTAGCCTCTCTAGGTTGTGACTGCCCCTCAATCCTCAGGAGCCACCGGCCGTACCCGGGTCGCCGTCGTTTACGGCGGACGCAGTTCGGAGCACGCCATCTCCTGTGTTTCGGCCGGGAGCATCCTGCGCAACCTGGACCCGGCCCGCTACGAGGTCGTCGCCGTCGGCATCACCCCGGAGGGATCCTGGGTGCTGGGAGACGGCCGCCCGGAGACCCTCGCTATCACCGACGGACAGCTGCCGGGTGTCACCGAGGCGTCCGGCACCGCGCTGACGCTGGCCGCCGATCCGAACCGCCGCGGTGAACTGCTGTCGCTGCAGGACGGCGTCGCGCAGGTGCTGACGGCCGTCGACGTCGTCTTCCCGGTGCTGCACGGACCGTACGGCGAGGACGGCACCATCCAGGGCCTGCTGGAACTGGCCGGCGTGCCGTACGTCGGCGCCGGTGTGCTGGCCAGCGCGGCCGGCATGGACAAGGAATTCACCAAGAAGCTGCTGGCCGCCGACGGCCTGCCCATCGGCGACCAGGTGGTGCTGCGGCCGCGCGATGTGACGCTGAGCCTGGATGACCGTGAGCGCCTGGGACTGCCGGTGTTCGTGAAGCCGGCCCGCGGTGGATCGTCCATCGGCGTCAGCCGCGTTGCCACGTGGGACGAGCTGGATCAGGCCATCGCCTATGCGCGCCAACATGATCCGAAGGTGATCGTCGAAGCCGCGATGCCGGGCCGCGAAGTGGAATGCGGTGTGCTGGAGTACCCGGACGGCCGTGTCGCGGCCAGCGAGCTGGGCGAGATTCGCGTGGGTGGCGGGTTCTACGACTTCGCCACCAAGTACCTCGAGGACGCCGCCGAGCTCGACGTGCCCGCCAAGGTCGACGACGAAACCGCCGACGAGATCAGGCAATTGGCCATCCGCGCGTTCAAGGCGCTGGACTGCCAGGGCCTCGCGCGCGTCGACTTCTTCCTGACCGAGAACGGGCCGGTGATCAACGAGATCAACACCATGCCCGGCTTCACCACCATCTCGATGTACCCGCAGATGTGGGCGGCCAGTGGGGTCGACTACGCCACACTGCTCAGTGTCATGGTGGACACCGCGCTCCGGCGCGGGACGGGCCTGCGCTAGCGAGCCGGTGCCGGGTCCAGCGGGCGGGCCGGCATCACCTTTTCGATGAGCTCGGAGATGGTCTGGATTGGCGTGGGACCGGAGCCCTGCGGCAGCGTCAGCGCGACGTAGGTGGCCGGCGTGCCGTGGTCGACTGCGTACCAGGTACTGGCACTCGGTCCGCTGGCCTCGAACCACGACACCGCATTGACCATCTGCAGCGGCGCGCCGACGACGAAATCGTCGGGCCGCTCGACGCCGCAGCGCAGCACCACCGTGTCGATGCCGGTCGGGCCCAGCCACGCCGCGGCGCCGGCCGGGGCGGGGTCGGCGAGCGTCGCCCGCCGGAAGTCGCCCATGGTGTCCGGCAGCGTCGCGAGGAGGGCTCGGCACTGGTCGCTGTCGGCCTGCGGTGCCGGGGCGCCGGCGAGCGGGAGCGCAACGGGCTTGTCGGCAGGTGCCTGCCGCAGCGCGGCATACGCGAGCAGACCGACGATCGCGGCGACCGCCACGACGACGGCAGCGATGATGGCGCCGCGGGGCGGCCCATCCGGATCGCCCGTCAGATCGTTGCGGTCACCGGGTTCGGTCATGACGGCCACTCTAAGCGCCCGCCGCCCGGGGAAGCTGACGGCGGTGAGCCTGCATAGACTCCACCACCATGACCAGCGCGGAATCCGGGGAGACCCTGGCGGGGCTCGGCGAGTTCGCGTTCATCGGGCGGATCACCGCCCGCCGCACCCAGCCCGCCGAAGTCGTCGTCGGCCCGGGTGACGATGCCGCCCTGCTGACGGTCGCCGACGGCCGGGTCGTGGTGTCCACCGACATGCTGGTCGAGGGCCGGCATTTCCGGCGGGACTGGTCGACGCCGCATGACGTGGGGCGCAAGGCAATTGCGCAGAATGCCGCGGACATCGAGGCCATGGGCGGGCGGGCCTACGCGTTCGTCGTCGGCTTCGGGGCGCCGGTCGACACGGAGGCCGCGGACGCGCAGCGGCTGTCCGACGGAATGTGGTCGGAGGCAACGAAATTCGGTGCCGGAATCGTGGGTGGTGATCTGGTGGCCGCGCCGCAGTGGGTGGTGTCGGTGACGGTGCTCGGTGACCTGGGTGGCCGCCCGCCCGTGCTGCTCTCCGGTGCGCAACCGGGGGACGCCGTCGCGGTGGTCGGTGACGTGGGCTGGTCGGGAGCGGGATATGACTTGTGGCGCAAGGGTATCCACGAGTTCGACGAGTTGCGCCGACGGCATCTGGTGCCGCACGTGGCCTATGGCCAGGGACCGGCTGCCGCGGCGGCGGGCGCGACGGCCTTGACGGACGTGTCCGACGGCCTGGTCGCCGACCTCGGCCACATCGCGGCGGCTTCGGGTGTGGCGATCGACCTGTCGATGGCAGCGCTCGAGGCCGACGTGGCGATGTTGACGCCGGCGGCCGCGATGTTGGGCGCTGACGCCCGCGACTGGGTGCTCGGCGGCGGCGAGGATCACGTGCTGGTCGGCACCTTCGGTGGCGCACTGCCCGTGGGGTGGCGGGCGATCGGGACGGTCGGTTCGGGGGACCCGCGCGTGACGGTCGACGGCGCGCCCTGGCATGGAGTCGGCGGCTGGGAATCGTTCGGTCAGTAAGGTACTGGCGTGACTGCCCGACCCCTGCACGACCTGATCGACCCCGGCTGGGCCGCGGCCCTGGAGCCCGTCGCCCCGCAAATCACCGCGATGGGTGAATTCCTGCGCGCCGAGAACGCGGCCGGCCACGGCTATCTGCCGGCGGGGGAGAACGTGTTGCGCGCCTTCACCTTCCCCTTTGACGAGGTGCGGGTGCTGATCGTCGGCCAGGACCCCTATCCGACGCCCGGGCATGCCGTCGGGCTGAGTTTCTCGGTGGCACCCGACGTGCGGCCGCTGCCGCGCAGCCTGTCCAACATCTTCACCGAGTACACCGCCGACCTGGGTTACGAGCCGCCCAGTTGCGGTGACCTGAGCCCGTGGTCGAAACAGGGCGTCATGATGCTGAACAGGGTGCTGACGGTCCGGCCGGGCAATCCCGCGTCGCACCGCGGGAAAGGCTGGGAGGCCGTCACCGAATGCGCGATCAACGCGCTGATCGCGCGGCCGCAGCCGCTCGTGGCGGTGTTGTGGGGCCGGGACGCGCAGACCCTCAAGCCCATGCTGACCGGCGAACGCTGCGCGAGCATCGAATCGGTGCACCCGTCGCCGCTGTCGGCGTCACGCGGGTTCTTCGGGTCCCGGCCGTTCAGCCGGGCCAACGAGCTGCTGACGCGCCTCGGCGCCGAACCCATCGACTGGCGCCTGCCCTAGCGCTGTGTGCACGTTGACCCTGTACCCAGGGCGTATTTGTTCGAGTGAGGTGCGCCCTCACGTGAGAGTCAACGGCTCTGAGCGCTGATATCGAGTTGACCCTGCGTCCTGGGCGTAATCGTGCGAGTAGGCCGCAGCGTGGACGCACGCTCAACCGACAGTGCGAACTGAAGACACACGAAAGCGCTGCACGGGATTCGTGCAGCGCTTAGGTGTGAAGCTTTCAGTTGTCAGGCGGAACGAATCCGCCCGGCGGTAGCCGAAACTAGCCGCGGGTGACCTTGCCGGCCTTGAGGCAGGAGGTGCAGGCGTTGACGCGCTTGCGGTTGCCACCCGGACGGTCGACGGCACGCACGGTCTGGATGTTCGGATCCCAGCGGCGGTTGGTCCGACGGTGGGAGTGCGAGACGGACATGCCGAAGCCCGGTCCCTTTCCGCAGATGTCGCACACGGCGGCCATGAAGAACTCCTCGAAAATCAGTACTTGGGGTCTGAGTCCGACGGCCACAGGGTTGTGCGGCGCGAACAGACAACCTGACCAGGATACCGGGCGGCCCGACGATCACCAAAATGGGTCTGGTGACGGCGGTTCCACGGGAGCTGGTCAGGAGATTTGTCGGGGCCAGTGGCTAGGCTGGCGGGGCGCCGAGGGGCACCCGGCGGGCGACTGGAGAATCGGGGTGAACCCGGGCGGACGCGATGGAGGTCACATGTCAGCTGGCGTGGGTCGCACACCCCGTCCGCTGGATGGGATCGCCTTGCGCGACTGGGCGCACACCGCGGTCCTGCACCTCATCGCCCACACCGACGAGATCAACCGGCTGAACGTCTATCCCGTCGCCGACTCCGACACCGGCACCAACATGCTGTTCACCATGCGTGCTGCCGCCGCGCAGGCCGACGAGGCCGTCAAGACGGCGGGCAATGACGTGGTGGCGGTGTCGGCCGCGTTGTCGGCCGGGGCGTTGCACGGCGCCCGGGGCAACTCGGGCGTCATCCTGTCGCAGATCCTCCGCGGCGTGGCCGACGTGGTCGCCGAGGCCGCGTTGCAACGCGGTGAGGACAGGGAGTGCGGCGAGATCACGGCGCCGGAGTTCACCGCGGCCCTGCACCACGCCCAGGTACTGGCCGTCGCGTCGGTCGGGCAGACCGTGCCCGGAACCATCGTGTCGGTGCTGCAGGCGGCCGCGCTGGAAGCCGAGAGTCAGGACGGGGTGACCGACCTCGCGACGATGGCCGCCGCCGTCTCGGATGCCGCCGCGGCAGCGCTCGAGCGCACCACCGATCAGCTCGACGTGCTCGCGGAAGCGGGTGTCGTCGACGCCGGCGGACGCGGCCTGCTGGTCCTGCTCGACGCCCTGACCGTGACGCTGTCCGGCGGCTCGACGCCCCGGCCTCAGTACCAACCCGGGCAGGCGCGGGCAGAGCACGGTCACGACCACCATGACCACCACGAAATCAACGGCGCAGCACCACAATTCGAGGTGATGTACCTGCTGGGCGACTGCGACCCGGACAACGTCGAGGTCCTGCGCGCCCGGCTGCTGCGACTCGGTGAATCGGTTGCCATCGCCGCCGCGATCGCCGGCGTCCAATACAGCGTGCATGTGCACGCCGACGACGCCGGCGCCGCGATCGAGGCCGCCCTCGATCTGGGCACCGTCAGCCGGATTCAGGTCACCGCGCTGATCGGGGCGGCCGGGGCCCGCCCGTCCGGCGGCTGGAGCCGCGACCGCGCCGTGCTGGCGATCGTCGACGGCGACGGCGCGGGGGAACTGTTCGGCGGCGAGGGCGCGCACGTGCTGCGGCCCGGCGACGGACCGGTCAGTGCGCAGCAGTTCCTGGCCGGGCTGGTCGGCACGGGTGCCGCGCAGATCATGGTGCTGCCCAACGGTTTTCTGGCCGCCGAGGAGTTGGTGGCCGGCTGCGCCACGGCAATCAGCTGGGGCATGGACGTCGTGCCGGTACCGGCCGGATCCATGGTGCAGGGACTGGCGGCGCTGGCCGTGCACGACCCGGCCCGGCAGGCCGTCGACGACGGTTACAACATGGCGCGCGCGGCGGCAGGCGCCCGGCACGGATCGGTACGGATCGCCACCGAGGCGGCGCTGACGTGGGCCGGGCGGTGCCGTCCGGGGGACGGGCTGGGCATCGCCGGTGACGAGGTGCTGATCGTCGGGCACGATCTGGTCAGTGCCGCCAGCGGGCTGATCGACCTGCTGCTGTCGTCGGGCGGAGAACTGGTCACGGTGCTGACCGGCGCGGGTGTCGACGCCGAGGTGGGCGTCGCGCTCGCCGAACACGTGCGCCAGGAGCACCTGGCGGCCGAGTTGGTGACCTATCACACCGGTCACCGCGGCGACGCGTTACTGATAGGGGTGGAGTAGCGGTGGTCGCGCTGACCGACTCACTGGTGCACGTACTGGGCGCGAAATCGGCGGCGCCGCTGGAAGAATTCCTCGGCATCCGCACCGTCAACGATCTGTTGCGGCACTATCCGCGCAAGTACAGCCAGGGTATGACGGTGCTCGGCGAAGACACCGAGCTGCCCGAGGAAGGCGACCACGTCACGTTCGTCGACGTCATCACCAAGGCGGAGACGCGCTGGACCAATCGGGCGCCCAAGCGCGAATACCTGGTGGTGACCCTCGGGAATCGCAACCCGAAGGTCACCGCGACCTTCTTCAACGCCAAGTTCCTCAAGAAATCCCTCGTCGAGGGCACCCGGGTGATGCTGTCGGGCGTGGTCGGATTCTACGGGCGCACAATGCAATTGACGCATCCCGCGCACCTGGTCCTGAGTTCCGGCGCCGGCCGCACGTTCGGTTCGCCGGCGCTCAAGAAGATCGCCGACGCCTCCGAGAAGATGCACGGCGAACTGCAGATGTCGGCGTTCGAGCGGGAGTTCTTCCCGATCTACTCGGCATGCGCCAAGGTGCAGAGCTGGGACATCTACGCGTGCATCCTGCAGGTGCTCGCCGTGCTGGACCCGATATCCGACCCGCTGCCGGAATCCATCCGCGCGCAGCGCGGCCTGATCTCGGAGGACCAGGCGCTGCGCGGCATCCACCTCGGCGAGCGCGAAGCCGATCGCGAACAGGCCAGGGAGCGGCTGACTTTCGACGAGGCCGCCGGGCTGCAGTGGGCACTGGCCGCCCGTCGGCACGGCACCCAGTCGCAATCCGGTCCGCCGGCGCCGCCGATCGACACCGGTCTCGCGGCCGCCCTGCGTGACCGGCTGCCGTTCGAGTTGACCGCGGGCCAACGTGACGTGCTCGAGGTGCTGTCGGCCGAGCTGTCCGAGTCCCGCCCCATGAACCGGATGCTGCAGGGCGAGGTCGGCTCGGGCAAGACCATCGTCTCGCTGATCGCCATGCTGCAGATGGTCGACGCCGGATACCAGTGCGCGCTGCTCGCCCCGACGGAAGTGCTTGCCGTGCAACACGCGCGGTCCGTTCGCGACGTGCTGGGGCCGCTCGCCATGGCGGGCCAGCTCGGTGCCCCCGACGATGCGACGTCGGTGGCGCTGCTGACCGGATCCATGACCGCGCAACAGAAACGGCAGGTGCGCGAGGAGGTGGCGAGCGGGCGGGCCGGCATCGTCATCGGCACCCACGCCCTGCTGCAGGACGCGGTGGAGTTCGACCGGCTCGGCATGGTGGTGGTCGACGAGCAGCACCGGTTCGGGGTGGAACAGCGAGACCGCTTGCGCGCCAAGGCTCCCGACGGTCTGACGCCGCACCTGCTGGTGATGACGGCGACCCCGATCCCGCGTACCGTCGCGCTGACCGTGTACGGCGATCTGGAGACCTCGACCATGCGGGAGCTGCCGCGGGGCCGGCAGCCGATCGACACCAAGACCATCTTCGTCACCCAGAAGCCGGCGTGGCTCGACCGGGCGTGGGCCCGCATCCGTGAAGAGGTCGCGGCCGGCCGGCAGGCCTACGTGGTGGCCTCCCGGATCGACGAGAACGACAAGACGGGTGACGAGAAGAATCAGGCCGGTCCACCGCCGGTCACCGTCGTCGAGCTGTACGACAAGCTGCGCGCGGGGCCGCTGGAGGGCCTGAAGCTGGGGCTCATGCACGGCCGGCTGCCCGGCGACGAGAAGGACGCCATCATGTCGGCCTTCCGGGCCGGACAGATCGATGTGCTGGTGTGTACCACCGTCATCGAGGTCGGCGTCGACGTGCCCAACTCGACGGTCATGGTCGTGATGGACGCGGACCGCTTCGGCATCAGCCAGTTGCACCAGCTGCGCGGCCGCATCGGCCGCGGCTCACACGCCAGCCTGTGCCTGCTCGCGACCAAGCTGCCGCCGGGATCGAAGGCCGGCGCCCGGCTGGAGGCGGTGGCCGGGACCCTCGATGGCTTCGAACTGGCCGATCTCGACCTGCAGGAGCGCCGCGAGGGTGACGTCCTGGGCCTCAACCAATCCGGGCGGGCCGGGCACCTGCGGTTCCTGTCGCTGGCCGACCATCAGGAAGTCATCGAGTCGGCCCGCGCCTTCTGCCAGGCGGCGTACGCGCAGAATCCGGATGATCCGGGCATGTCCGCACTGGCCGCGCAGTTCGTCGACACCGATCGCGTCGAGTACCTGGACAAGGCGTGAAGCGCCTGCTGTGGTTGGTGGCGGCTGTGGTGCTGGCGGTGGTGGTGGCCATCCAGGTCGGTACGGCCGACGAGCCGGCCGCGGTCGCCGATGGCGTCGACGGTGCCGTCGTCCCGACTGTCGTCCCCGGTACCGACCTCCTGGCGGGCCTGGCGGTCATCCCGCGGCGCGTGCGCGACCCGAACTACCGGCGCGCAGCGTTCGGCGAGTCCTGGACCGACGACAATTCGGCGCCCGAGGGCCACAACGGCTGCGACACCCGCAACGACATCCTGAACCGGGATCTGACCGACAAGACCGTCGTGTCGCTGAAGCGGTGCCCGCAGGCGGTGAAGACCGGTGTGCTGCGCGACCCGTACACGAACGACACCATCGCCTTCACGCGCGGCAACCAGATCGGCGCGGCGGTGCAGATCGATCACATCGTGCCGCTTGCGCTGGCCTGGGACCTCGGGGCCAGGGACTGGAACGACGAGCTCCGGCTCCGATTCGCCAACGATCCGGCGAATCTGCTCGCGGTGTCGGGGAAAGCGAACCAGGACAAGGGCGACAAGCAGCCCTCGGACTGGATGCCGCCGAACCATGGCTTCTGGTGCCAGTATGCGGTGCAGTACATCGCGGTGCTGCGTGGCTATGGGCTGCCCGTGGACGCGCCGTCGGTGCCCGTCTTACGGGATGCCGCGGCCACCTGCCCGACGGGCTAGGTCGTAGTACATCACCGAGCTTCTGCGGTTTTGTTGCCGGTATGGGTGATTCTGCACAACAAATGGCGGTTGGTCATTTGCTGGAATGTGTCTAGGTGGCGAACCGGCTAATTCGAATAGGGTCTGGCGCGAATTGCGCAGATATTGGTTGCCGAGCTACCGCAACTCGGCAACCAATATCTGCTCATCTCATTCGGCGGACACGACGAAATAATCGATAGCGGGGCTACTGAATTGGATGCCGGAATGCCGTCGATTCAGTGTTCTGTCGATATTTCGCCGCAGCCTGATGCCAAATTCGCTCCTGCCTGTCGTGGGACCTGTTCAGCGGCGTCCGAAAATGCCGCCGATGGTCTTCAAGGTGCCGTTGAGTGCACCGGCGACGGTCTTGGTGGTGCCATCGAGTGCGCCCGCGGCCGTCTTGGTGGTGTTGTGGAGTCCGCCGGCGACGGTCTTGGTCGTGCCGTCGAGGTCGGCGGCGACGGTGTGGGTGGTGCCGTTGAGGTCGGCGGCCAGGGTCTTGGTGGTGCCGTGGAGCGCACCGGCAACGGTCTTCACCGTGCCGTCGAGCGCGCCTGCGATGCCGCCCACCGGGCTACTCGAGGTGGGTGCGTTGGCGTGGCTCGTGACCCCGGAGGTGGAGGTGTCGGCCTGCGCCGTGCCCGCTCCGAATGTGAATAGCAATGCGCCCAGTCCAATTGTTGCCGCGCCCATTAGCAAGCGCTGGGAGAGGCGACCAATTGTCGGAGTCGTTAATTGCGAAGTGTTCCTGAATGAGTGAACCATTTCTCGAACCCCCTGCTCGATGATGTCTGGTTGCGCCGGAATAAATGGACGCAATATCAAATTAACGCACCGGAGGTAATAGTGGGATAGTTAACACGAATCAATTGCTGCGAGTTTTTCCACAATCGACACACGTGACCCACTGGGCACATCTGTGACAGGGGAGCGCAGTCGCCCGTCGCGACTACCCAAAATCGTTCGCGCCAAACACAAATGGTCGTCCTCCCCAGGGGAGAACGACCATTTGTGTCGGTAGCGGTTGATGAACCGCCGGCGGCCTCAGATGCCGGTGTAGGTGGCGGGGTCCGGGCGGTAGCGGGTGCCGTCGTCCAGCCCGTTCAGGGCGTCCATGTGCTCGGCAGCCAGCTCGAAGCCGAACACGTCGAGGTTCTCGGCGATGCGCTCCGGCGACGACGAGCGGGGGATGACCGAGTTGCCGAGCTGCAGGTTCCAGCGGATCAGCACCTGCGCCGGGGTCTTGCCGTACTCGGCGGCGATGGACTGCACGGTCGGGTGGGTCAGCAGGTTGCCGACGCCCAGCGGGCTGTAGGCCTGCGTGACGATGCCGCGCTCGGCGTGCACCGCGCGCAGCGCCGACTGGTTCAGCAGCGGGTGCAGCTCGATCTGGTTGACGACCGGGCTGACGTAGCTCAGGTCGATGATGGTCGACAGGTCCTCGTCGGTGAAGTTGCAGACGCCGATCGACTTCGCGGTGCCGTCGTTGTGCAGCTTGATCAGGGCGCCCCAGCTGTCCACGTACTTGCTGATGTCGCCGGCGGGCCAGTGGATCATGTAGAGGTCCACGTACTCCAGGCCGAGCTTGTCGAGGCTGACCTTGAATGCGTCCTGGCCGGCCTGGAAACCCTGGTCGGCGTTGGCCAGCTTGGTCGTCACGAAGATCTCGGCGCGCGGGATGCCCGACGACGCGATGGCCCGCCCGACGGCTTCCTCGTTGCCGTAGACGGCGGCGGTGTCGATCAGGCGGATACCCATCTCGAGCGCGGCTGAGACGGCACGCTCGGTGTCGGCGTCCGACAGCTCGGCGACGCCGAGGCCAAGCGCCGGAATCGTATTGTCGTCGTGGAGCGCCACATTGGGAATCTCTGCGGAGGCCATGTCACCTACCCTGTGAAGTTGAATGTTCGTGGATCCGGGCCCAGGCGGGTGCCGTTGTCGAGGGTCGCGATGGACGCGATGTCCGCTTCGCTCAGCTCGAAATCAAACACGTTGAAATTGCTCGCAATCCGGTCTGGGTTCACCGATTTCGGGATGACGATATTACCCAGCTGGATATGCCACCTAATCAGCACCTGCGCTGGCGTTTTTCCGTGTCGCTCTGCGATGGCGGTGACGATCGGGTCCTCGAGCAGGGAACCCTGCCCCAGCGGACTCCAGGCCTCGGTGGCGATCCCGTAGCGGGCGTGCGTTTCGCGCAGCTCGGCCTGCGGCAGTCGCGGATGCAGTTCGATCTGGTTCACCGCGGGCACGATCCCGGTGGCGTCGATGAGCAGTTTGAGGTGCTCGGGCTCGAAGTTGCTGACACCGATCGCGCGGATTCGCCCCTGGTCACGCAGGTGCGCGAAAGCCTTGAAGGTGTCGATGAACAGGTTCTGCGCGGGCGTCGGCCAGTGGATGAGGTAGAGGTCGAGGTAGTCGAGCCCCAACCGCGCCATGCTGGCGTCGAACGCGGCGAGGGTCTTCTCGTAACCCTGTTCGGAGTTCCACAGCTTGGTGGTGATGTAGACCTCTTCGCGCGGGAGGCCGGAGGCGGCGACGGCCCGTCCGACGCCGTCTTCGTTGCCGTAGGCCGCCGCGGTGTCGATATGGCGATATCCGGCGTGCAATGCTGCACTGACGGCGCGTTCGGTGTCCTCGGCCGGTGTCTGCCACACCCCGAGACCCACCACCGGAATGGACGTACCGTCGTTGAGCGTCAGTGTTGGACTCGGAGCACCTGAAGGATCAGCCATGACCATGAGCATGCCAGGCGACGCTGTGCCGGCGGCAGTGACAACCGACGTCGAACTGGTCGTCCGGCCAGAGCATCCGGCCGCGGGACGGCCGAGTCGCCTGCGCCTGGCGGTCCTGACCCGGGCCGGCGGCATCGCCCTGCGCATCCTTCCCAAGATTCCCGATCAGCTGAAGCGCGTGCTGCTCGGCGGGCGTCGCGTCACGATCGACGGCAACACCCTGGACACCACTCTGCAGCTGATGCTGGCGGCGCAGAACGCCACCGGCGCCGGGGGCCTGGTCGTGAGCAGCGACATCAACGTCTCGCGCACTCAGCTGCTGGCGTTGTCGCAGTACCTCGACCCGGCGATCGCCGTCACGACGACCGACTTCACGGTTCCCGGTCCGGTCGAACCCCTGCGCGCGCGGCACTACCAGCCCGACGGCACCGGTCCCGCGCCGCTGCTGGTCTTCTTTCACGGCGGCGGATTCGTCGTCGGCGGTATCGAGTCACATGACGGGCTGTGCCGGCTGATCAGCCGCGACGCCGGCGTGCACGTCGTCTCCGTCGAGTACCGGCTGGCTCCCGAGCATCCGGCTCCGGCCGCCTCCGACGACTGCTACGCCACCTATCTCTGGTGCGTGGAGAACGCGGCGCGGCTGGGCGCCGACCCGGCGAAGATCGCGGTGGGCGGTGACAGCGCCGGCGGCAACCTGGCGGCTGTCGTGTCGCAGCGGGCCCGCGACAACCATGCGCCGCTGCCAGCCCTGCAGCTGCTGATCTATCCGGTCACGAATTTCGCGGGGGACACGCGGTCGAAGGTGCTGTTCGCCGACGGCTACTTCCTGAGCAAGGTCGACATGGACTGGTTCCGGGCCAACTACCTCGCAGAATCGGCGCTCGATCCGGCGGATCCGCGGGTGTCGCCGCTGCTGGCAGAGGATCTGTCGGGGCTGCCGCCCGCGCTGGTGCTCACCGGTGGGTTCGATCCGCTGCGCGACGAAGGCGACGCCTACGCCGCGGCACTGGCCGCCGCCGGGGTGCCGGTGGACCACCGCAGGTACGGGTCCCTGGTCCACGCCTTCGCGAACTTCTTCCCCCTCGGCGGCGACAGCGCGGTCGCGACGGCGGACTTCATCTCCGCGTTCCGGGCTCACCTCACCCGCTGAGGTACGGCTCCGGCCGAGTTCGGGGACGGCGTCGGTACCCTTGACGCCGTGCCGTCGAAATCGTCGAAGTCATCGAAGAACGCCAGCTATGACCTGAAGGCTGCGGACCGCAAGCGGGACTGGGTGGTCAAGGGCGGGCTGACCGCGCTTGTCATCATCTTCGCGGTGGTACTGGTGGCGTACATCGTCATGAACGGCAAGCCCAAGGCCGACCCGCACAAGGTACAGGCGGTCCAGATCGCGGCGAGCAACGTCGTCACCAACCCCGGCACCAAGGATCCGAAGGTCACCCTGACGATCTACGAGGATTTCCTCTGCCCGGTCTGCGGCGTCTTCGAGAAGACGTACGGCCCGACGATCGCCAAGCTGATCGACAACGGCGACATCGCCGTCGACTACAACATCGTCTCGATCATCGGCCGCGGCGACCCGAAGTCGTACTCGACGCGCGCCGGCGCCATGGCGTACTGCGTCGCCGACGAGGACAAGGCTGCGTTCCGGCGCTTCCACGAAGCGCTGTACAAGAAC
Source organism: Mycobacterium sp. UNC410CL29Cvi84 (assembly GCF_000686745.1). Taxonomy (NCBI): domain Bacteria; kingdom Bacillati; phylum Actinomycetota; class Actinomycetes; order Mycobacteriales; family Mycobacteriaceae; genus Mycobacterium; species Mycobacterium sp. UNC410CL29Cvi84. The sequence continues at coordinate 401,805 of NZ_JMLM01000001.1, read as the reverse complement.
CAGCCCGAGGAGACCGCGGCGTCGTTCCCCGACAACGCCAAGCTGCTGGAGTACGCGCGCCAGTCCGGTGTCGCCGTCGGCCCGAATGATCCGCTCAGCAAGTGCGTCGAGAACGGCGTCTACACCGAGATGGTCAACAACATGGCCCGCAACGCCGAGATTCAGGGCACCCCGACCATCAAGATCAACGGCACCGAGACCAGCCTCGTCCCGAACGGTGACCCGAACAGCCTGATCGAGAAGATCAAGGCCGTCGCGCCGGATCTGCCGAACCTGCCCGCCGCACCGGCGGCCCCCGCCGCTCCGGCACCGGGCGCCCCGGCACCGCAGCCCGCTCCGGCACCGCACCAGTGACCGACGTCGACACCTCGCAGCGGCAGGCGGGCGTGGCGGTCAGCCGCCCCGCCGCCGTCTGGATTCTCCTCGCCGGCATCATCGGCGAACTCGCCGCGTTCGTGCTGACGGTCGAGAAGGTCCGGCAGCTGCAGAACCCGTCGTACGTCCCGTCGTGCAGCATCAACCCGGTGCTGTCCTGCGGGTCGGTGATGCTGACCAAACAGGCCTCGCTGTTCGGGTTCCCGAACCCGCTCCTGGGCATCGCCGCCTTCAGCGTCGTGATCGTGACCGGTGTGCTTGCCGTCGCGGGCGTTCGGCTGCCGCGGTGGTACTGGGCGGGTCTGGCCGGTGGCACGCTGCTGGGCACGGTGTTCGTGCACTGGCTGATCTACCAGAGCCTGTACGAGATCGGCGCCCTGTGCCCGTACTGCATGGTGGTCTGGGTCGTCACCGTGGCGCTGTTGATCGTGGTGGCGTCAATTGCGTTGCGGCCCTTGGCTGCTGGCAACAAAGTGGTGGACACCCTGTACCAGTGGCGGTGGCCGCTGTACGCCGTGTGGATCACCGCGATCGCCCTGCTGATCCTTGATCGATTCTGGAGCTATTGGTCCACGCTGATCTAGTGCTTCAGCTGGCCGTAACCGCTAGGGTCACTGGGTGATTTCCAAACTCCTGGTGGCCAACCGCGGTGAGATCGCGATCCGGGCCTTTCGCGCAGCCAACGAACTGGGTATCGCCACCGTCGCGGTGTACCCGTTCGAGGACCGCAACTCGCTGCATCGGCTCAAGGCTGACGAGTCGTATCAGATCGGGGAGAAAGGCCATCCAGTCCGGGCGTACCTGAACGTCGACGACATCGTCGCGACCGCGTTGGCGTGCGGCGCCGACGCGATCTACCCGGGATATGGCTTCCTGTCGGAGAACCCCGAACTGGCGGCCGCCTGCGCCGCCGCGGGCATCACCTTCGTCGGACCCAGCTCCGACATCCTCGAACTGACCGGCAACAAGGCGCGCGCCATCGAATCGGCCCGCGCCGCCGGGCTGCCCGTGCTGGCCTCGTCGGAGCCGTCGTCGTCGGTCGACGACCTCCTCGCCGCCGCCGAGCACATGCAGTTCCCGTTGTTCGTCAAGGCCGTCGCCGGTGGTGGCGGCCGCGGTATGCGCCGCGTGGCCGACCCGGCCGACCTGCGCGAGGCCATCGAAGCCGCGTCCCGCGAAGCCGATTCGGCGTTCGGTGACCCGACGGTGTTCCTGGAGCAGGCCGTCGTCAACCCACGGCACATCGAGGTGCAGATCCTCGCCGACACCCACGGCAACGTCATGCACCTGTTCGAGCGCGACTGCAGCGTCCAGCGTCGGCACCAGAAGGTCATCGAGCTGGCGCCCGCGCCGAACCTGGATCCCGAACTGCGGGAGCGCATGTGTAACGACGCCGTGGCCTTCGCCCGGCAGATCGGCTACACGTGCGCCGGCACCGTCGAGTTCCTCGTCGACGAGCGCGGCCAGCATGTGTTCATCGAGATGAACCCGCGCATCCAGGTCGAGCACACCGTCACCGAGGAGATCACCGCGGTCGACCTCGTCGCGTCGCAGTTGTGTATCGCCTCCGGCTCGTCGCTCGAGGAGCTGGGCCTGAGCCAGGAGACCATGCAGGCGCGCGGCGCCGCGCTGCAGTGCCGCATCACCACCGAGGACCCCGCCAACGGCTTCCGTCCCGACACCGGCCGCATCACCGCCTACCGCACGCCGGGCGGCGCCGGCATCCGGCTCGACGGCGGCACCAACCTCGGCGCCGAGGTGTCGGCCCACTTCGACTCCATGCTGGTCAAATTGACCTGTCGCGGAAGGGATTTGACGACGGCCGTGGCGCGGGCCAAGCGGGCCCTGGCCGAGTTCCGTATCCGCGGCGTCTCGACGAACATCCCGTTCCTGCAGGCGGTGCTCGACGACCCCGACTTCGTCGCCGGAAAGGTGACGACGTCGTTCATCGACCAGCGTCCGCAGCTGCTGACCGCCCGCAGTAGCGCCGACCGCGGCACCAAGATCCTCAACTACCTGGCTGATGTCACGGTCAACCAGCCGCACGGGCCGCGCCCGGCGGCCGTGTACCCGCGCGACAAGCTGCCCGCCGTCGACCTGAAGGCGGCTCCGCCCGCGGGGTCGAAGCAGCGGCTGGACGAACTGGGGCCGGAAGGCTTCGCGCGCTGGCTGCGTGACACCCCGGCCGTCGGCGTCACCGACACCACCTTCCGTGACGCGCACCAGTCGCTGCTGGCGACCCGCGTGCGGTCCACCGGCCTGCTGGAGATCGCTCCGTACATCGCCCGGTTGACGCCGCAGTTGCTGTCGGTCGAGTGTTGGGGTGGCGCCACTTACGATGTGGGCCTTCGCTTTCTGAAGGAAGATCCGTGGGAGCGCCTGGCCGCACTGCGTGAGGCGATGCCCAACATCTGTCTGCAGATGCTGCTGCGCGGCCGCAACACCGTCGGCTACACGCCGTATCCGGAGCTGGTGACGTCGGCGTTCGTCGAGGAAGCCACGGCGACCGGCATCGACATCTTCCGGATCTTCGATGCGCTCAACAACGTGTCGTCCATGCGCCCCGCCATCGAGGCGGTGCGCGAAACCGGTTCCGCGGTGGCCGAAGTCGCGATGTCCTACACCGGCGACCTGATGAATCCGGGCGAGACGATCTACACGCTGGACTACTGGCTCAAGCTCGCCGACGAGATCGTCGAAGCCGGTGCGCACGTGCTGGCCATCAAGGACATGGCCGGTCTGCTGCGCCCGCCGGCCGCGGCAAAACTGGTGTCCGCGTTGAAGTCTCGCTTCGACCTGCCGGTGCACGTGCACACGCACGACACCCCGGGTGGGCAGCTCGCGACCTACATGGCCGCCTGGTACGCCGGCGCCGACGCGGTCGACGGTGCCTCGGCGCCGCTGGCCGGCACCACCAGCCAGCCCGCGCTGTCGTCCATCGTCGCGGCGGCCGCGCACACGCAGTACGACACCGGGCTGTCGCTGGAGGCGGTCTGCGACCTGGAGCCGTACTGGGAGGCGCTGCGCCGGGTGTACGCGCCGTTCGAGTCCGGTCTGCCGGCGCCGACCGGTCGCGTCTACACCCACGAAATCCCCGGCGGCCAGCTGAGCAACCTGCGCCAGCAGGCGATTGCGCTGGGCCTGGGGGACCGGTTCGAGGAGATCGAGAACGCCTACGCCGGCGCCGACCGCGTCCTGGGCCGGTTGGTCAAGGTGACGCCGTCGAGCAAGGTGGTCGGTGACCTGGCGCTGTCGCTGGTCGGTGCCCACGTCACCGCCGATGATTTCGCGACCGACCCGTCGCGCTACGACATCCCGGACAGCGTCATCGGCTTCCTGCGCGGCGAGCTCGGCGACCCGCCCGGCGGTTGGCCGGAGCCGTTGCGCAGCAAGGCATTGGAGGGGCGCGGCCCGGCCCGGCCCGAGCAGCAGCTGACAGCGGAGGACGAGGCCCAGCTGGCCACCCCCGGCCCCGTGCGCCAGGGTGCGCTGAACCGGCTGCTGTTCCCCGGTCCGACGAAGGAGTTCCTGGCGCACCGCGAGGAGTACGGCGACACCTCGCGGCTGAGCGCCAACCAGTTCTTCTACGGCCTGCGCCGCGGCGAAGAGCACCGCGTGCAGCTGGAGAAGGGCGTCGAGCTGCTCATCGGACTGGAAGCAGTGTCCGAGCCCGACGAGCGCGGCATGCGCACCGTGCTGTGCCTGATCAACGGGCAGCTGCGGCCCGTGCTGGTGCGCGACCGCGCCATCGCCGCGGACGTGCCGGCCGCCGAGAAGGCCGACCGCACCAACCCGGACCATGTCGCCGCGCCGTTCGCGGGCGTCGTCACGGTCGGCGTCGCGGTCGGTGACCAGGTCGACGCGGGCCAGACCATCGCCACCATCGAGGCCATGAAGATGGAGGCGGCCATCACCGCACCCAAGGCCGGTACCGTCGCGCGGATCGCCGTCACGCCCACCGCGGGCGTGGAAGGTGGTGATCTGCTCGTGGTGATCAGCTGACCCGGATCATCGGCGGCCGCCACGGCGGCCGCCGGATCTCGGTGCCCGCCAAAGGGACTCGGCCGACGACGGATCGGGTCCGCGAGTCGCTGTTCAACGTGCTGGCGGCCCGGGTGGACTTCGACGGGGCCCGGGTCCTCGATCTGTACGCCGGGTCAGGTGCGCTCGGGCTGGAGGCGTTGTCACGCGGTGCGGCGTCGGCCCTGTTCGTGGAGGCCGACCGGCGCGCCGCGGCGGTGATCTCGCGGAACATCGCCGAGCTCGGGGTCGACGGCGCCGTCGTCCGTTGCGGTACGGCATCCAGTGTGGCGGCGACGTCGGCGCCGCGGCCGGTGGACCTGGTGTTCGCGGACCCGCCCTACGACGTGCCGGCCGCCGACGTGGAAGCCGTTGTCGGACAGCTTGTTTCGGGTGGCTGGTTGGCCGATGGCGCCATCGCGGTGATCGAGCGCCCGGCGTCCGGTCCGGCGCTCGTCTGGCCGGCCGGCTGGACCGTGCTGAAGGAGCGGCGGTACGGCGACACCCGACTCGAAATGGCGGAGTGGACTCCTCTGACCAGTCGGGACTGACGCCGCCGCGCCTTGTACCGTCATGGGCTATGAGTGGTGCGGTCTGCCCGGGATCCTTCGATCCGATAACCCTTGGTCACCTCGATGTCTTCGAGCGGGCGGCGGCCCAGTTCGACGAGGTGGTCGTGGCGGTGCTGGTGAACCCCAACAAGAAGGGCATGTTCACCGCGGAGGAACGCATCGCGATGATCACCGAGGCGACGTCGCATCTGCCGAACCTGCGCGCCGAGGCCGGGTCGGGTCTCGTCGTCGACTTCGCCCGGTCGCGCGGGCTGACGGCCATCGTCAAGGGCCTGCGCACCGGCACCGACTTCGAGTACGAGCTGCAGATGGCTCAGATGAACCGGCACGTCGCCGGCGTCGACACGTTCTTCGTCGCGACCAAGCCGCAGTTCTCGTTCGTGTCGTCGTCGTTGGCCAAGGAGGTGGCGGCCCTCGGGGGTGACGTCACCGACCTGCTGCCGCCGGTGGTGAACAAGCGGCTGCAGGCCAAGCTGGCCGGCTGAGGGCGTTGACCCCGCGGTGACGGCCCGGCCGTCCCGCACTTGTGCGCCCTGTTGGCAGAGCCGACGGGACGTCATCGCCGGTCCTGTTACCCGGGCTCGGGCTACTTGTACTTCTGCGCCTCAGCGGCAGAGTCAGCGAACAAGCAAATCCTGTTCGCGACACACCGGCCGCCAAAGCCCAGTCACACGAGTAACAACAGGCACACTGGTAACAACCAACTACGCCTGGAGGATGTTGCCGTGTACCGAGTATTTGAGGCGCTGGACGAGCTCGGCGCGATCGTGGAAGAGGCACGCGGAGTGCCGATGACCGCGGGCTGCATGGTGCCGCGGGGCGATGTTCTGGAACTTCTCGACGACATCAAGGACGCGATCCCCGGCGAGCTGGACGACGCCCAGGACGTCCTGGACGCCCGCGACGGGATGCTGCGCGAGGCCAAGCAGCACGCCGACTCGATGGTGTCGTCGGCCACGGCCGAGGCGGATTCGCTGGTCAACCACGCCCGTGCCGAGGCGGACCGGCTGCTGGCCGACGCGAAGGCGCAGGCCGACCGCATGGTCTCCGAGGCGCGCGCACACAGCGAGCGCATGGTCGTCGAGGCCCGCGAAGAGGCCAACCGGATCGCCAGCACCGCCAAGCGTGAGTACGAGGCCAGCACCAACCGGGCCAAGGCCGAGGTCGACCGGCTGCTGGAGAGCGGCAATCTGTCCTACGAGAAGGCCGTGCAGGAGGGCATCAAGGAGCAGCAGCGCCTGGTGTCCGAGACCGAGGTCGTTCAGACCGCCCACGCCGAGGCCACCCGCATGATCGACTCCGCGCACGCCGAGGCCGACCGACTGCGCGGCGAGTGCGACATCTACGTCGACACCAAGCTCGCCGAGTTCGAGGAGCACCTCCAGGGCACGCTGCGCTCGGTCAGCCGGGGCCGGCACCAGCTGCGTACCGCTGCCGGCACGCACGACTACGCCCAGCGCTGAACCGCTTTGCGGGAATGGTGTCCGGTCGATGATCGGCGCCGACGTAGGATTGAGGAATGCCTGGCCCGAGTCCGCTGACCATTGACATTGCCCGATTGGGCCGCCGGCCCGGGTCGATGATCACGCACGTCGAAACCGTGCCCAGTCCCGAGCGGATCGGCCTGGATCTGATGGCGATCGCGCCCGGGGCGCCCATCGAACTCGACCTGCTACTGCAGTCGGTGTCGGAGGGCGTGCTGGTGACGGGGTCGGTGTCCGCGCCGACCACCGGCGAGTGTTCGCGGTGCCTCAACCCGATGTCCGGGCACGTCACCGTCGACCTCACCGAGCTGTTCGCGTATCCCGACAGCGCGACCGAGGCCACCACCGAGGAAGACGAGGTCGGCCACGTCGTCGACGACGCCGTCGATCTCGAACAGTCGATCATCGACGAGGTCGGGCTGTCGCTGCCGTTCTCGCCGCTGTGCACGCCGGACTGCCCGGGGCTGTGCCCGGATTGTGGTGTGCGCCTGCTCGATGCCGAACCGGACCATCACCACGACAAGATCGACCCGCGATGGGCGAAGTTGTCGGCGCTGCTGCCCGAGACCTCCGACGCCGACGGGGCTTCGTCGGAGGGCGGTTCGTGACGGTAGATCGTGCGCCGCTGCTGGCGGCGCTGGGCGTGCAGTTGCCCGATGATCTGCTGACCGTGGCGCTGACCCACCGCAGCTACGCGTACGAGAACGGCGGCCTGCCGACCAACGAACGGCTGGAGTTCCTGGGCGACGCCGTGCTCGGATTGGTGATCACGGCCGAGATTTTCCGCCGCTACCCGGACCGGAGTGAAGGCGAGCTGGCCAAGCTCAAGTCCGCGGTGGTGAACACCCAGGCGCTGGCCGAGATCGCGCGCAGCCTCACCCCCGACGGGCTGGGTAGCTACCTGCTGCTGGGCCGCGGCGAGATGGCCAGCGGCGGTGCCCAGAAGGCGAACCTGCTGGCCGACGGACTCGAATCACTGCTCGGTGCAACGTATGTCGAGCACGGCCATGAGGTGGCCCAAACCGTGGTGATGGGGCTGTTCAGCGCCGCGCTCGATACCGCGGCGAGTCTCGGTGCGGGTCTGGACTGGAAAACCAGCCTGCAGGAGCTGTCCGCGGCCCGCCGGATCGGCGTCCCCTCGTACGTCGTGACGTCCACCGGTCCGGAGCACGACAAGGAGTTCACCGCACGGGCGGTGGTGGGCGGCATCGACTACGGCGAAGGCACCGGGCGCACCAAGAAGGAAGCCGAACAGCACGCCGCCGCGGCGGCGTACCAGGCGCTGGAGGCCAGCCCCGCGGTCGATCCCGACGCCGTCAGCAATGCCTGAGCTTCCAGAGGTCGAGGTCGTCCGCCGCGGCCTCGAATCACATGTCGTGGCAAAAGGTTTCACCACGGTACGGGTGCTGCACCCGCGCGCCGTGCGACGGCACGACAACGGTCCCGCTGATCTGGCCGGCCGGCTGGCCGGACGCCGGATCACCGGGACGGGCCGCCGCGGCAAGTACCTGTGGCTGACCCTCGACGGTGACGAGGCGCTCGTGGTGCACCTTGGCATGAGTGGCCAGATGCTGATCGGGCCGCCGGCCCGGCCGTCGCACCTGCGCATCGCGGCCGTGCTCGACGACGGCACCGAACTGAGTTTCGTCGACCAACGGACTTTCGGTGGTTGGCAGGTGTGCGACCTGGTCGAGGTCGACGGCAGCGTCGTGCCGGTGCCGGTGGCGCACATCGCCCGTGATCCGCTGGATCCCGCATTTGATCCTGATGCCGTGGTGAATGTCTTGCGGCGCAAGGACTCCGAGATCAAGCGTCAGCTGCTGGACCAGACCGTCGTGTCCGGTGTCGGCAACATCTATGCCGACGAATCGCTGTGGCGGGCGCAGGTCAACGGGTTTCGCCCGGCCTCGGCGCTGGCTCGCCGCCGGCTGGGGGAGCTCCTCGTGCACGCGGCCGACGTGATGAATTCGGCTCTGGCACAAGGCGGCACGTCATTCGACTCGCTGTACGTCAACGTCAACGGAGAGTCCGGGTACTTCGACCGGTCGCTGGACGCCTATGGCCAGGAAGGGGAGCCGTGCCGCCGCTGTGGCACGGCGATCCGGCGGGAGAAGTTCATGAACCGCTCGTCGTACTACTGTCCGAAATGCCAACCGCGGCCACGCATTCCGCGACCGATCTGACGGTCCGGGCTACTTCAGCCCGGGAATGCCCTTGAACTTCGGCGAATCGGTCATGCAGAACTTCCACTCGCCGCCTTCTTTGCGCAGTGGAACGCTGGTGACCCCGCTGGCCGACTTGACGTTCACCGTCGCGCGATCGCCGTTGACGTTGATGTCGGTGATCTCGGCGCTCTTGGTCGAACCGGGGCCGGCGTCGCTGTCGCTGCCCTTGCCGAACTTGCCCGCGATCGACGGCACCTTGTCGTACAGCTTCACGTCGTTCGCGCAGGAGTGCGCCTTGAAGTCGTCAAAGGTATCGATCTGCGACGTCATCAGGTCGCGGATCTTGTCCTCGTCCGTCGACGACCCGCCGATCGACACCTGGCCACCGCCGGACGCGGTGTCCGAACCGGAATCGGAGCGTGTCGCCACCACCGCGACGACGACCCCGATCACGAGGACGACGGCGCAGATCGCCGCGCCGATGAGCGCCCACTTACGGGTGTTGTTGGGCGGTGTGGGCGGCGGGAACCCCGGCTGACCCGGGAAGCCGGGCCCCATCGGGTATCCGGGCGGCGGTCCATAGGCCGGTTGACCGTAGGGCGCCTGTCCATAGCCAGGCTGTCCGTACACGGGCTGTCCGTAGGCCGGCTGCCCGTACGTGGGTTGGCCGTAGGCGGGTTGGCCGTAGTCAGGCTGCCCGTAGACCGGTTGCCCATAGGCCGGTGGACCGTACGCAGGCTGGCCGTATCCCTCGGTCGGCTGCTGTGGCGGCTGCCAGGGCTGGGCGCCCGGATCCGAACCGGACGGGGGATAGGTCATGTCTGCGCGCTCCCTGTGGACTGTGCTTGGTGTCCAACGTAACACCAGCGCCGTTACCCGAAATGCCAACAGCGGCCGGGTAAGTCACAGGTCGATTACTTCATGCCGGGCAGGTTCTGCAGCTGCTTCAGCTGCGGTGAGTCGGTGAAGCAGATCTTCCACTCGCCGCTTTCCTTGCGGAAGTAGAGGGTGCCGGAACGCTCCAGGCCGCTGCTCGACGTCGCGGTGACTTCCGCGGTGGCGGTATCCCCGGTCACGTTGACGCTGTCGACGGTCGCCTTGCCCTTGGCCCCGGTCGGATTGGTGCCCGTGCTGTCGGCGATGCCGGGGAACTTGCTGAAGAACTTCTGGTCGTTCTCGCACGAGCGCTCTTTGATCGACGACGGCCCCGAGCTCATCAGGCTCCGAATCTGATCCTCATCGGAATTGCCGCCCAGTGCGCTGAGCCCACCGCCGGAATTGGTGACCAGGACCACGGCGAGCACGATGCCGACGACGACGATGGCCGCGAGCCCACCGATCAGGGCCCACTTCGGGCCGTTCGACTTGGGTTGCGGTGCGCCGGGGAACCCCGGGCCCATCGGCGGGTAACCCGGCGGCTGTCCGTACCCGGGCTGGCCGTAGGCCGGTTGGCCATACGCCGGCTGACCGTAGGCGGGCTGTCCGTAGGTGGGCTGCCCGTAGGCGGGCTGGGATTGGCCGTATCCCGGCTGGCCGTAGCCGCTCGGCGGGAACCCGGGTGCCGGCTGCTGCGGCTGCTGCCACGGCTGACCGCCTGGCTGCGGCCCGAGCGGGGGATAGGTCATGTCTGGTCGCTCCCTGTGAACTGTGCTTGCCGTCCAAGTTAACACCGCTGGGCCGTCTACCACCGGAAACGCCGGTCAGCCTCGGGCGTTACTTCATCCCGGGAAGGTTCTTGAACACCGGGTTGTCAGTGGAGCAGAGCTTCCACTCGCCGCCTTCTTTACGCAGCCAGATCGCAACCTGCGACGACCCCGGGGGCTGGACCGTGGCGCGGTCACCGGTGACGTTGATGTCGAGGGCTTTCATGCTCTCCGGGTCACCTGCGACCTTCGGCACCGGCATGCTGCCGAATGCGCCGCCGCCCGCCTGACCGAAGAACTTGCGGTCGTTGGCGCAGGAGATCGAGGCGATGTCGCCGCCACCGAACGTGGCCAGGAATTGGCGAATCTCGTCTTCCTCTGAATTGGCGCCACTCGACGTTCTAGGGGCGGTTCCACCGCTGCGCGTCTGGCCCGACTGACTGCCCGCGCTGCTCGCGGACGTGGACTGGTCGTCGTCGGAGGAACCGGTCAACGCGTAGATGCCCACGCCACCGAGGACCAGGACCAGCACCACGGCGCCGACGATGAGGATCCACTTGCCCGGACCACCGGAGTTCGGCGGTGTGGCACCGGGATAGCCGTAAGGCATCGGCTGACCGGGCACCGGACCGTATCCCGGCGGGCCATATGCGGCGGGCGGTCCGTAAGCGGGGTAGCCGGGAGCAACCGGTTGGCCGACGGCGTACGGGCCCTGCTGCAGGTACCCGGACGGGCCTGGATACGGGCCTTGCGGTGGGTACGTCATGTGATCTCTCCCCCCGAGAGTTGTGCGGCCCCTGACATTACCTGGGCCTCAACAAGGTTCCCTGCAGGAACAGTGCCGTCGGCACGGTACAAATGAGCCATGACGGAACTGTGGGTCGAACGGACCGGGGTGCGCCGCTACACCGGGCACAGCTCGCGAGGAGCCGAGGTCCTCGTCGGGTCCGAGGACGTCGAGGGCGTCTTCACCCCGGGGGAATTGCTCAAGATCGCGTTGGCGGCGTGCAGCGGGATGAGCAGCGATGCGCCGTTGCGGACCCGCCTCGGCGACGACTACCAGACCACCATCCGGGTGTCGGGGCCGCCGGACCGGGAGAACGAGGTCTACCCGCTGTTGCAGGAATCCATGGAGTTGGACCTCTCGAGCCTGTCCGAAGACGAGATCAAGCGGCTCAAGATCGTCGTCGAGCGGGCCATCGACAAGGTCTGCACGGTCGGCCGCACGCTCAAGGCGGGCACCGAGGTCACGTTCGAGTTTGCCGAGTGACCGCTGAAGGCCCGATTGTCGGCTCCGCCGACGTGGTCCGGCTGTCGGCCTGGGTGCACGGCCAGGTACAGGGCGTCGGGTTCCGGTGGTGGACCCGGGCCAGGGCGCTGGAGCTGGGCCTCACGGGCTACGCCAGCAACAAGCCGGACGGCCGGGTGCACGTCGTCGCACAGGGGCCGCGCGCCGATTGCGAGCGGCTGCTGGAGCTCCTGCGTAGCGGCACGACCCCGGGCACGGTCACGACAGTCGTCGACGACTGGGCCGCCGCGGGCGACCCGATCGAGGGATTTTCTGAGCGTTAGAAGCCCAGGGGTCCCCGGCATTTAACCGGCGCGACGGTAGGGTTTCACCCCATGCATCTGAAGAGTCTGACGCTGAAGGGCTTCAAGTCCTTCGCGTCGCCGACGACTCTTCGCTTCGAACCCGGCATCACCTGCGTGGTGGGGCCGAACGGTTCGGGCAAATCGAACGTCGTCGACGCCCTGACCTGGGTGATGGGCGAACAGGGCGCCAAGACCCTGCGCGGCGGCAAGATGGAAGACGTCATCTTTGCCGGCACGTCGTCGCGAGCGCCGCTGGGCCGGGCCGAGGTGACCCTGACCATCGACAACTCGGACAACGCCCTGCCTATCGAGTACTCCGAGGTTTCGATCACGCGGCGCGTATTCCGCGACGGCGCGAGCGAGTACGAGATCAACGGCAGCAGTTGCCGGCTCATGGACGTCCAGGAACTGCTGTCCGACTCCGGTATCGGCCGCGAGATGCACGTCATCGTCGGCCAGGGCAAGCTCTCGGAAATCCTGGAATCGCGCCCCGAGGACCGGCGCGCCTTCATCGAGGAGGCCGCCGGTGTGCTCAAGCACCGCCGGCGCAAGGAGAAGGCGGTCCGCAAGCTCGATGCCATGCAGGCCAACCTGGCCCGCCTGACTGACCTCACCACCGAGCTGCGCCGTCAGCTCAAGCCGCTGGGCCGGCAGGCCGAGATGGCGCGCCGCGCGCAGACCATCCAGGCCGATCTGCGCGACGCGCGGCTGCGCCTGGCCGCCGACGACCTGGTGACACGGCAGGCCGAGTTCGACGACACCAACCAGACCGAGACGGCGCTGCGGCGCGAGCACGGAGAAGTGGCCGAGCGCCTCGAGGCCGCCTCGGCGGAGCTGGCCGGCCACGAAGCCGCGGTATCGGGCCTGTCCGGACGGGCCGAGGCCGCGCAGCAGACCTGGTTCCGGTTGTCCGCGTTGGCCGAACGGGTCAGCGCCACCGTCCGCATCGCCACCGAGCGCACCAATCTGCTCGACGCCGATCCGGAGGTGTCGACCGGGCCGGACCCGGACGCGCTCGACGCCGAGGCCGACGCCGTCGCCGAGCACGAGGAACAACTGCTCGCCGAACTCGCCGAATCCCGGACCCGGCTGGAAGCCGCCCGCGGCGCGCTGGCCGAATGCGAACGTGCCGCGGCCGACGCCGAACGCGCCCAGATGGCAGCGGCCCGCGCCGAGGCGGACCGGCGCGAAGGGCTCGCGCGGTTGTCGGGACAGGTCGACACGATGCGCACCCGTATCGAATCGATCGACGAGGGCGCGGTCCGGCTGACCGGCAGCATCGAGGAGGCGGCCGCCCGGGTCGAGCAGGCGAAAGCCGAGTTCGAACTGGTGCAGAGCAAGGTCGGCGAGCTCGATGCCGGCGAGTACGGGCTGGACGAACACCACGACCGCACCATCAACGCCATGCTGCAGGCCGACGAACGCGTCGACGAACTGCAGGCCGCCGAGCGCGCCGCGGAGAAGCAAGTGGCCTCGCTGCGCGCGCGTATCGACGCCTTGTCGGTGACCCTGGATCTCAAAGACGGCTCGGCGTGGCTGCAGGAAAACCATGACGGCGCAGGGCTTTTCGGTTCGGTCGCCGAGCTGGTGCGGGTGCAGCCGGGCCATGAGGCGGCCATCGCGGCGGTGCTGGGCGCCGCTGCCGACGCGCTCGCGGCCGAGAGTTTCGATGCCGCCCGGGCCGCGGTCGACGCGCTCAAGAAGGGCGACGGTGGCCGCGCCGCCATCGTGCTGGGTGACTGGCCCGGCGAAACCGCTTCGCCGCGTGGGGATTTGCCGTCCGGGGCGCTGTGGGCGCTGGACCTGGTCGAGGTACCGTCCCGGTTGGCGGGAGCGATGCACGCCATGCTCGGCCGGGTCGTTGTGGTCGACGATCTGCCGGCGGCGCTGGAGCTGGTGGCTGCGCGCCCGGAGCTGCGGGCCGTCACGGCCGACGGTGACCTGGTCGGCGCGGGGTGGGTCAGCGGCGGGTCGGACCGTAAGCCGAGCGCCCTCGAGATCACCGCAGAGATCGACAAGGCTCGCGCCGCGCTGGTCGAGGCCGATCGCCAGACCGGTGAATACGGTGCCGCGCTGTCCGGTGCCCTCGCTGAACAGAAGGCGCGTCGTGACGCCGTCGAACACGCGCTGGCCGCGCTGCACGAGTCCGACGCCGCGATCTCGGCGATCTATGAGCAGCTGGCCCGGCTCGGGCACGAGGCCCGGACCGCTGAGGCCGAGTGGCAACAGCTGATCCGGCAGCGCGACGAGCTGGAAGCCGGCCGCAGCCGCACCCTGGCCGAGCTGGCGGAGCTGGAAGACCGGTTCCACAACGCGCAGCAGGAGCCGATGTTCGACGTCGAGTTCGTCGACCGGTCCGAGACGACTGCGGCCGCCGAAGAGGCGCGAGCGATCGAGGTCGAGGCCCGGCTGGCAGTGCGTACCGCTGAGGAGCGCGCGAATGCCGTTCGCGGACGGGCGGATTCGCTGCGCCGCGCCGCGGCGGCCGAGCGTGAGGCTCGGGTGCGGGCGGCGCGCGCCCGCGAAGCGCGCGAGAACGCGGCGAAGGTCGCGGCCGCGGTCGCGGACTCCGGGCGGCTGGTGGCCGAAAAGCTGGCTGCCACAGTGACTCTGGCGGCGCGCAAACGCGACGCGCTCGCCACCGAGCGCGCTCAGCGCTCCGAGGGATTGACGCGGGTCAGGGCAGAAGTGTCCGAACTCAGCGCCCGGGCAGCTGCGTTAACCGAGGCGTTGCACCGTGACGAGGTCGCGAAAGCCCAAGCGGCCCTTCGTATCGAGCAACTCGAGCAGCAGGCGCTGGAGCAGTTCGGCATGGCGGTCACCGATCTGGTCGCCGAGTACGGACCGGACGTGCCGCTGCCGCCGACCGAACTCGAGATGGCCGAGTACGAGCAGGCCAAGGAACGTGGCGAGCAGGTCAGCGCGCCCACGCCGATGGCCTTCGACCGGCCCACCCAGGAGCGCCGCGCGAAGAAGGCCGAGAAGGAACTCGCCGAGCTCGGCCGGGTGAATCCCTTGGCGCTGGAGGAGTTCGCCGCGCTCGAGGAGCGCTACAACTTCCTGTCCACTCAGCTGGAGGACGTCAAGGGCGCTCGCAAGGATCTGATGGACGTCATCGCCGACGTCGATGAGCGCATCCTGCGGGTGTTCACCGAGGCGTACGCCGATGTGGAGGCCGAGTTCAGCCAGGTGTTCCAGACGCTGTTCCCCGGCGGCGAGGGCCGGCTGCTGCTGACCAATCCCAGCGACATGCTCACCACCGGCATCGAGGTCGAGGCCCGGCCGCCGGGTAAGAAGGTCAAGCGGTTGTCGCTGCTGTCGGGCGGTGAGAAGTCACTCACCGCGGTGGCGATGCTGGTGGCGATCTTCCGCGCCCGCCCGTCACCCTTCTATGTCATGGACGAGGTCGAGGCCGCGCTGGACGACGTGAACCTGCGCCGTCTGATCAGTTTGTTCGAGCAGCTACGGGAAAAGTCGCAGCTGATCGTCATCACGCACCAGAAGCCGACCATGGAGGTCGCCGACGCGCTCTACGGCGTCACCATGCAGGGCGACGGCATCACCCAGGTGATCTCGCAGCGCATGCGTGGCCAGGAGTTGGTCTCCAGCCCGACGTAGGGGTGCACCCTGCGTCCGGGGTGACGTCCACGCGCACTTGCGCGCCGCTACCGCCGAGTCAGCGCCAGGCGTGGGCGTCGGGGGAGCGGCTGACAGAATGGCACGGTGTCGGAAGGTCTCTGGATCGCGATAGCGATCATTGCTGTTCTCGTTGTCACCGCGCTGGTGGTCGGATTCGTCCGCTACCGGCGCAGCAGGATTTCGCTGTCCGCGCCGGAGGAGACTCCGAAGCTGGACCGGTCCGGCGGCTACACGGCGTCATCAGGCATCACGTTCAGTAGTTCGGACACCGCGGAGAAGCTGCCTACCGTCGGCGACGACGCCGAGATTCCGCGAGACTCGCGCAAGCGCACCATCGCCGATGTGCAGCTGCCCGAGCCTGCGGTCGAGGCGCCGGAGGTCGTGGTCGAGCCGGACGTGGTCGCTGAGGCGCCCGACGTGGTCGCCGAGCCGGACGTGGTCGCCGAGCCCGAGCCGACGATTGCGCCCGAACCCGAACCCGAGGCAGCTCCCGAGCCGGAGCCCGAGGTCGCCCCGCGCGACGAGATCGCACCGACCGCGGGCCGGCTGGAGCGCCTGCGCGGCCGCCTGGCCAAGTCGCAGACCACGCTGGGCCGCAGCATGCTGGGCCTGCTCGGTGGCGGCGACCTCGACGAGGACTCGTGGGAGTCCATCGAGGACACCCTGCTGATCGCCGACCTGGGGCCCGTCGCCACCGAATCGATCGTCACCGCGCTGCGCAGCCGCATGGCCGAGGCCAATGTGCGCACCGAGGCCGACGTCCGTGCGGTGGTGCGTGAGGTGCTGATCAAGGAACTGCGAACCGATCTGGACCGGTCCATCAAGGCGCTGCCGCACGCCGACAAGCCGTCGGTGCTGCTGGTCGTCGGCGTCAACGGAGCCGGTAAGACGACCACCGTCGGCAAGCTGGCCCGCGTGCTGGTCGCGGACGGCCGCCGCGTCGTGCTCGGCGCGGCCGACACCTTCCGCGCCGCCGCGGCCGACCAGCTGCAGAGCTGGGGCGCCCGCGTCGGCGCCGACATCGTGCGCGGCCCCGAGGGCGCGGACCCGGCCTCCGTCGCCTTCGACGCCGTCGACAAGGGCATCGCAGCGGGCGCTGACGTCGTCGTGGTGGACACGGCAGGCCGGCTGCACACCAAGACCGGTCTGATGGACGAGCTGGGCAAGGTGAAGCGCGTCGTCGAGAAGCGCGCCAAGGTCGACGAGGTGCTGCTGGTGCTCGACGCCACGATCGGCCAGAACAGCCTGCCGCAGGCCCGGGTCTTCGCCGAGGTGGTCGACATCACCGGCGTGGTGCTGACCAAGCTTGACGGCACCGCGAAGGGCGGCATCGTGTTCCGGGTGCAGCAGGAGCTCGGCGTGCCGGTCAAGCTCGTCGGTCTCGGCGAGGGGCCCGACGACCTGGCGCCGTTCGAGCCCGCAGCCTTCGTCGACGCCCTCCTGGGGTAGTCGCCACCGCCGGCCGAGTGGTTGCCTCCCGCTGACGAGAAGATGCGAAACCGCCCTATTCCACCCGGAATAGGGCGGTTTTGTTGTTGCGCGTCGGGAACTCACAGGGCGGGCCGGGGCCTACGAAGAGGGCATTAACCGCGCCGAAACGTAACTGGTCGATCCGTTCACATATGTGAAACGCCCGCGCGCCGTCGGCGAAACAACCGATGCGCAAAGTTCTGGCCTAGGTCATCGGCATCTGCCTGTGACATGGGTTAAGGAGGAAGCGGCCAGTGGATGGATTCCCTATCTTGGGCACGCCGGACACCGGTGACACAGCATGGATGTTGGCGAGTGCTGCACTCGTGCTGCTGATGACACCGGGTCTGGCGTTCTTCTACGGCGGCATGGTGCGCCGTAAGGGTGTGCTCAACATGATCATGATGAGCGTCAGTGCGATGGGCGTCGTCACGGTTTTGTGGGTGCTGTTCGGCTACTCGTTGGCATTCGGCAACGACAAGTGGGGCTTCGTCGGGGATCCGACGCAATACTGGGGACTCAAGGGCCTGATCGGCGGCAACTCGTTGGTGTCGCATCTTGCCGCGGGAACCACCGCGGCCGTCAAGATCCCGCTCGCCGGGACCATCCCGCAGCTGGTGTTCGTGGCGTTCCAGCTGATGTTCGCGATCATCACCGTCGCCCTGATCTCCGGCGCCGTGGCTGACCGCCTCAAGTTCGGCGGCTGGCTGCTGTTCGCCGGCCTGTGGGCCACCTTCGTCTACTTCCCTGTCGCGCACTGGGTGTTCGCGTTCGACGGCATCACCGGCGAGCACGGCGGCTGGATCGCCAACCACCTCAAGGCAATCGACTTCGCCGGTGGTACCGCGGTGCACATCAACTCCGGTACCGCGGGTCTGGTGCTGGCGATCATCCTGGGCAAGCGCGCCGGGTGGCCCACCACTCCGATGCGGCCGCACAACCTGCCGTTCGTCATGCTGGGCGCCGGTCTGCTGTGGTTCGGCTGGTACGGCTTCAACGCCGGTTCGGCGCTGACCTCTGACGGTGTCGCCGCGACGACCTTCGTCACCACCACGGTGGCGACCGCCGCCGCAATGCTGTTCTGGCTGCTGACGGAAAAGATTCGTGACGGCCACGCCACCTCGCTGGGTGCGGCGTCGGGCATCGTGGCCGGCCTGGTGGCCATCACCCCGTCCTGCTCGTCGGTCAACGTGCTCGGTGCGCTGGCGATCGGTGCGGGCGCCGGTGTGGTCTGCGCGCTGGCGGTGGGCCTGAAGTTCAAGCTGGGCTTCGACGATGCGCTCGACGTCGTCGGTGTGCACCTCGTCGGTGGTCTGTTCGGCACCCTGATGGTCGGCCTGGTGGCCGCTCCCGAGGCTCCGGCCGCGGTCAAGGGCCTGTTCTACGGCGGCGGGTTCGACCAGCTGTGGCGTCAGGCCGTCGGCGCGTTCGCGGTGCTTGCCTACTCGGCGATCGGTACGGCTATCTTGGCCTTGATCGTCAAGTACACCATCGGCCTGCGCCTCGACAAGGAAGATGAGGCCACCGGTATCGACGAGGCCGAACACGCGGAAACCGCTTATGAATTCGCGTGATCGGGAAGGATTTACGGTGACATCCACGGGTTTCGCGGTTATTTGGAAGGAATTGATCAAATGAAGTTGATCACGGCGATCGTCAAGCCGTTCACGCTCGAAGACGTCAAGACCGGTCTGGAGCAAATGGGAATCCTCGGGATGACCGTCAGCGAGGTGCAGGGCTACGGCCGCCAGAAGGGCCACACCGAGGTCTACCGCGGTGCTGAGTACTCGGTGGATTTCGTGCCCAAGGTGCGGGTCGAGGTCATCGTCGACGACGCGTCGGTCGACAAGGTCGTGGATGTCATCGTGCAGGCCGCGCGGACGGGCAAGATCGGCGACGGCAAGGTGTGGGTCACCTCTGTCGAAACCGTGGTGCGCGTCCGCACGGGTGAGCGGGGCAGCGACGCCATCTGACGTCGGCTGACCACCAGATGACAATGCAGACACCAGATTCCGCTGCCGGAGCCGACGATACTTCGGTTTCGCCTGCTCCGGCAGCGGGATCACCCCGTCCGGCCAGCGACCTGAGCGCTGCTGTCGAGCAGCTGCTCAACGGCGGCGCACGCCGCCTCGATTCGGCGGCGTTGCGCGAAGCGCTGGTTGATCTGTACGAATTCTGGCTTGCCGCAAAGGCAACCGAGATCGGCATCACCGAGACCAGTGGATTCTCCATCGTGGCGACCGGTGGTCTCGGGCGTCGGGAGATGCTGCCGTACTCGGACCTGGATCTGATGCTCCTGCACGACGACCTGCCGCAGGCCGCCGTCACCGAGGTCGCCGAGGCGCTCTGGTACCCGTTGTGGGACGCCAACATTCACCTCGACCACAGCGTCCGGACGGTGCCACAGGCACTCAAGACCGCCGCCGGCGACGTCTCCGCCGGGCTGGCCATGCTCGACGCCCGGCACATCGCGGGCGACTCGGATCTGTCGTCGCTGTTGGTCGGCGGTGCCCGGCGGCAGTGGCGGACCGGGATCACTTCCCGCTTCACCGAATTGATCGAACACGCCGCGGCGCGGTGGGAGCGGTCCGGTCAGATCGCGCACCGCGCGGAACCGGATCTGAAGAACGGCCGCGGCGGCCTGCGTGATGTGCAGCTGCTCAACGCGCTGGCGATGGCGCAGTTGGCCGACGTCTACCCGAGCCGTTCGGTGGCGTCACCGATCGGCACCCTGGGCGACGCCCACCTGGCACTGCTCAACGTCCGTACCGAGCTCCATCGCGTCTCGCACAAGGGCCGTGAGATGGTGCTGGCCCAGTACGCCGACGAGGTCGGCGCCGCACTGGGTATCGGTGACCGCTTCGATCTGGCGCGCATGATCAGCGATGCCGCCCGCACCATCAGCTTCTACGTGGACGCCGGCGTGCGTACCGCGGGGAATGCCCTGCCGCGCAGGGGATTTGCGGCGCTCAAGCGACCGGTCCGGCGACCGCTGGACGAGGGCGTGCTGGAATTCGGCGGCGAGGTCATCCTGGCCCGCGACGCCAAGCCACAGCGCGATCCCGGCCTGATTCTTCGCGTGGCCGCCGCTGCGGCCACCAACGGACTGCCCATCGCGGGATCGACCTTGGCGCGGCTGGCCGAATCAGCGCCCGAACTGCGGGCACCGTGGCCGAAAGAAGCGCTCAACGACCTGCTCGTGATGCTGGCGGCCGGGCCCGGCGCGGTGTCCACCGTGGAGGCCCTCGACCGGACCGGGCTGTGGGGCCGGTTGTTCCCGGAGTGGGGCGCGATCCGCGACCTCCCGCCGCGCGATGTCGTGCACATCTGGACCGTCGACCGTCATCTGATCGAAACTGTCTCCCGGGCAAGCGCTTTCACCACCCGCGTGGACCGGCCCGATCTGCTGGTGCTGGGTGCGCTGCTGCATGACATCGGCAAGGGCCGGGGTGGCGATCACAGTGTGATCGGCGCCGAACTGGCCAACCAGATCGGCATCCGGCTGGGCCTGTGGCCGGCCGACATCGAGGTGCTGGTCAAGATGGTGCGCTACCACCTGCTGCTGCCGGAGACGGCGACGCGACGAGACCTGCAGGACCCCAACACCATTGCCGCGGTCGTCGACGCGCTGGGCGGTGACGGACTGCTGCTGGAGCTGCTGCACGCGCTGGCCGAGGCGGATTCGCTCGCCACCGGCCCCGGCGTGTGGGGTGACTGGAAGGCCTCCCTGATCGGCGATCTGGTCCGGCGCTGCCGGCTGATGATGGCGGGGGAGGACCTGCCGCACCCCGATCCCATTGATCCGCAACTGCTTTCGCGGGCCGATCCGAGCGGCGTCCACGTGGAACTCACCGCGGCGGACAGTGCGCACATGTTCAACGTCACCATGCTCGCCCCGGACCGGCGCGGCCTGTTGTCCAAAGCCGCCGGCGTGCTGGCCCTGCATTCGCTGCGGGTGCATTCGGCGTCGGTCAACAGCCATGAGGGACTGGCGATAAACACGTTCGTGGTGTCGCCGCACTTCGGCTCTCCGCCCGCCGCGGAACTGCTGCGCCAGCAGTTCATCCTGGCGCTCGACGGTGATCTCGACGTGATCGCCGCACTCGAGCAGCGGGACGAGGAGACTCCGGCCCCGACCCGGCGCGCCGGTGAGGTTCTGGCAGCGGTGCCGGGTTACCACACGGTCGCGCCGCCGCGCGTGCGGTGGTTCCCGGGCTCCTCGGACGACGAGTTGGTCGTCCAGATCCGCAGCGCCGACCGGCCCGGCCTGCTCGCGCGCCTGGCCGCGGTGGTCGAACGCAAGGGCGCGGACGTCGCCTGGGCCAAGGTGACGACGCTCGGCGCCACCGTCGTCGACGCGTTCGGTCTGGTGGTTCCGGAATCCTTGACGGCCGCCGAGGCCCGGACGGCGTTCGAACAGGATCTGTACGCGGTGTTGCCCGCGCCCGCGCCGGCCAAGCCCGCGGTGATCACCGCTGAGGTGAGTTAGCGAGTTCGGCACTGCCGCACCACTTCCGGACGGCGGCGGGCGCATCGGCCGCCGCCCCGGCCCACGCGACGTATCCGTCGGGTCGGATCAGTACGGCGGGCGGCAACTGGTCATCGCCGGTGACCGCGCAGGTGACGTCGGTGCGGCCGAGCGCCGGACCGCTCTTGGTCAGCAACAGGAACCGGCCGTCGCGCAGCAGTTCGTAGACGCGGGTGCCCGCGCACGCGATGTCGGGCATCCGTCGCCCGACGAGTCGATGATCGTCGCGCTTGCGTGGATAACTGATCGCGATTCCGCTGAGTCGGCCGCCCAACGCACGCCGGGTCGGTCCGGTGCTCAGGAGCGCGGTGATCGCGACGCGCCGCAGCAGTCGCCGCGGCAGGCTGCGTCCCAGCACCAGCTGATTGAAAGCGTCGGTGAGTTTCAGGACGTTGGCGCCCACGGCATGGCGTTCGGTCTGGTAGCTGTCCAGAAGCCAGGCCGGTGCGGTGCCCTTGACGGCCGACGCCAGCTTCCAGCCCAGGTTCATCGCGTCCTGGATGCCGGTGTTCATGCCCTGCGCGCCGAGAGGCGAGTGGATGTGGGCCGCGTCCCCGGCGATGAAGCAGCGTCCGACGCGATAGCGGTCGGCCTGGCGTCGCTCGGACAGGAACCGGGTACTCCAGCGCATCTCGCCCATGCCGAAGTCCGTTTTCGCGATGCGGCGCATGGAGGCCGTGATCTCGGAAAGCGGTACCGGCTCGCCGAGCGGCACGTCTTCCCGGGTCCGGTCCCAGGCGATGGCGCGGAACCAGCCGTCGCCGAACGGGACCAGCAGCACGACGCCGTCGGGACTGTTGGCGGCGGCCAGCCCGTCGGCCGGCGGGTTCGCCAGTTGAACGTCTGCCAGCAGGATGTGGGTCTGGTACTGCTTGCCGGCGAATCCGATGCCCAGCATGGTGCGCACCGCGCTGTGTGCGCCGTCGCAGCCGACGAGGTAACCGGCGCGGACCGTGCTCTGGTCCGCGAGGCGCACGGTGACGCCGTCGGTGTCCTGTGTCAGGCCGACAACCTCCGCGCCGTAACGGATTTCGACGCCGAGTTCGATGGCGCGGGCGGTCAGCACCCGTTCGGTCAGGCTCTGCGGTGCCATCAAGACCATGGGGTAGCGGGTGGGTACTTCCTGCAGGTTGATCGCGGCGCCCGGGACAGGGCTCACGCTCTGGACCGGCAGGCCGCGCGCCACGAGTTCGTCGGCCAGGCCGCGGGCGTCCAGTAGTTCCAGCGTCCGCGCATGCACGCCGAAGGCCCGGGTGATGTTCGGGATGTCGCGGCGTTGTTCGAGCAGCTGCACCGCGACGCCGCGCATGGCCAGTTCGCATGCCAACGCCAGGCCCGTCGGGCCGGCGCCGACAACGACGACGTCGGTGCTGTTCAAAGTGGTCATCTCCGGCTCCTCAATTAATTCATCAGGCAATGAATTCATCGTGTGATGAAATACTGCGCGTCGAGGTGTCACCGTGTCAAGGGGACGGTGGTGCCGAAGTACCGGCGACGGGCGCTGCAGTTAGGCTTAACCCCGTGTTTGAATCCCTGTCCGACCGGTTGACCGGTGCGCTGTCAGGCCTGCGCGGCAAGGGCCGGCTGACCGACGCCGATATCGACGCCACCGCCCGCGAAATCCGCCTGGCCCTGCTCGAGGCCGACGTGTCGTTGCCGGTCACGCGCGAGTTCATCGGCCGGATCAAGGAACGTGCCAAGGGCGCCGAGGTCTCCGGTGCGCTGAACCCGGCGCAGCAGGTCGTCAAGATCGTCAACGAGGAGCTCATCGGCATCCTCGGTGGTGAGACGCGCCAGCTGGCGTTCGCCAAGACCCCGCCAACGGTGATCATGCTCGCCGGTCTGCAGGGTTCCGGTAAGACGACCCTCGCCGGCAAGCTGTCGAAATGGCTCAAGGATCAAGGACATACGCCGCTGCTGGTCGCCTGTGACCTGCAGCGCCCCGGCGCCGTCAACCAGCTGCAGATCGTCGGTGAGCGGGCGGGCGTCAGCGTCTTCGCGCCGCACCCGGGAGTCTCGCCCGATGGCGTGACCATCGACCAGATGACCACCGGTGATCCGGTGTCGGTCGCCGCCGCGGGTCTGGCCGAGGCCAAGGCCAAGCACTTCGACGTCGTGATCGTCGACACCGCCGGCCGCCTCGGTATCGACGAGGAGCTGATGGCCCAGGCCGCGGCGATCCGCGACGCCGTCAAGCCGGACGAGACGCTGTTCGTCCTCGACGCGATGATCGGCCAGGACGCCGTCACCACCGCCAACGCCTTCCGTGAGGGCGTCGGCTTCACCGGTGTCGTGCTGACCAAGCTGGACGGTGACGCCCGTGGTGGTGCCGCGCTGTCGGTGCGTGAGGTCACCGGCGCGCCGATCCTGTTCGCCTCCGCGGGTGAGAAGCTCGAGGACTTCGACGTCTTCCACCCGGACCGCATGGCGTCGCGCATCCTGGGCATGGGCGACGTGCTCACCCTGATCGAGCAGGCCGAGCAGGTCTTCGATCAGAAGAAGGCCGAAGAGGCCGCCGCCAAGATCGGCTCCGGCGAACTGACGCTCGAGGACTTCCTCGAGCAGATGCTGATGATCCGCAAGATGGGCCCCATCGGGAACCTGCTGGGCATGCTGCCCGGTGCCGGTCAGATGAAGGACGCCCTGGCGGCCGTCGACGACAGCCACCTGGACCGCATTCAGGCCATCATCCGCGGCATGACCCCCGCCGAGCGGTCCGACCCGAAGATCATCAACGCCTCCCGGCGCCTGCGCATCGCGAACGGTTCCGGTGTCACGGTGGCCGAGGTCAACCAGCTGGTCGACCGCTTCTTCGAGGTCCGCAAGATGATGTCGCAGATGGCCGGCCAGATGGGAATGCCGTTCGGCCGCAAGAGCTCTCGCAAAGCCGCCAAGGGTAAGAACAAGCAGGCCGGCAAGGGGCGGAAGGGCGGACGGGGCCCGACGGCGCCGAAGGCGGCCGCCAACCCGTTCGGTCTCGACCCGAGTGCGCTGCCGGGCGGTTTCCCGGACCTGTCGAACATGCCGCAGGGGCTCAACGAGTTGCCGCCGGGCCTTGCCGACTTCGATCTGTCACAGCTGAAGTTCCCGAAGAAGTAGCCGTGCGGGCGGCTTCTCCCGTCGCTTCGCTCGCCCCGAGGCTGCACATCCGCGGTCGGGGACTGCCCGACGGCGACGAGGTGCAGTGTTGGATACACCAGGGCGTGCTCTCGGCCGAGCCGATCGCGAACGCCGAGACGATCTTCGACGGCGGCTGGATCATCCCCGGCCTCGTCGACGCGCACTGCCACGTCGGCATCGGGCCGGGCGGCCCTGTCGAACTCGACGAGGCCGAGCGCCAGGCCGAGACCGAGCGGCAGGCCGGTGCGCTGCTGCTGCGCGACGCCGGATCGCCCGTCGACACCCGCGCCTTCGACGACCGCGACGACCTGCCACGGATCATCCGCGCGGGACGGCACCTGGCCCGGCCCAAGCGCTACATGCCGGGGCTGCCGATCGACATCGAAGACGAATCGCAGCTGCCGCAGTACGTCGCCGAGCAGGCCCGCCGCGGTGACGGCTGGGTCAAGCTCGTCGGCGACTGGATCGACCGGGGAGTGGGCGACCTGGCGCCGTTGTGGTCTGACGACATCCTCAAACAGGCCATCGACGCCGCCCACGCCAACGGTGCCCGCGTCACGGCACACGTGTTCGGCGAGGAGGCCCTGCCGGGACTGATCAACGCGGGCATCGACTGCATCGAGCACGGCACCGGCATCACCGACGACATCATCGAGCTGATGCTGGCCCGCGGCACGGCGCTGGTGCCGACCCTGATCAACATCGAGAATTTCCCCGGTATCGCGGAGAAAGCCACCAAGTTCCCGGCCTACGCCAAGCACATGAGCGACCTGTACGCGACGTGCCCGCAGCGGGTCGGCGCCGCACACGAGGCCGGCGTTCCCATCTACGCGGGCACCGACGCCGGCGGCATGATCGCCCACGGCCGTATCGCCGACGAGGTCGCCGCCCTCGGCCGGGTGGGGCTGAGCCCGACGGATGCGCTGGGAGCGGCCAGCTGGAATGCGCGAAAGTGGTTGGGGCGTCCGGCACTCGAGCACGGCGCGTCGGCCGACCTGGTCTGCTACGCCGAGGACCCACGGCTACCGGGCGTGCTCGACCACCCAGCCCTGGTGATCCTGCGCGGCCGGGTCTACTGACTCAGGCGTACTGGCTGAAACCCCAGTCGAACAACTGCCGGGCCTGCGGGTAGAGATCGCCGGTGCCGTACATCTGCACCACGACCAGCCGGTGGTTACCGCGTTGTGCCGCACCGGCGTACGTCTTGCGGGCCCGGTCCGTGTAGCCGGTCTTGCCGGCGAAATCGCCCGGGTAACCGGTCAACAACTCGTTCTGACTGGTGAGGGTCCGGCCGGGGAACTGCGCCGACGTCTGCCGGAAGATCTCGGCGATCACCGGATAGGTCAGCGCCGCCCGGTAGATCACCCCGAGATCGCGCGGTGTGGTGATCGATTCCCAGCCCGGCCCGTCGAGCCCGGACGGTGAGCCGGCACGGGTGCTGCGGGCGCCGAGCGCCGCCGCCTTGCGATTCATGGCGGCCACCGTGACGCGCTGGCCGCCGAGCATGTCCGCCAGCATGTTCGCGGCGTCGTTGCCCGACACCATGAGCAGCCCGTCGAGGAGCTGCCGCACGGAGTACACCTGCCCGGGTTTGAGCCCGACGCACGAGCACTCGACTTTGGTGTGCGAGTCGTTGGCCCGGCCCAGGGCATCGGGCCGGAGGTTGTCCAGGACGACCATCGCCAGCAGCGGCTTGATGGTGCTGGCCGGCGCGTACGAGCCATTGGGGTCCTGCGACGCCAGTACCTGGCCGGTATCGAGGTCGGCGACCAGCCACGCTTTGGCGGGGCCGTTCGCCAGCGCCTGTGCGCCCGTCGGCTGCCCGGACGGTTCGGCCGCGGCGAGGGGTGTAGCGATCGGCGTCACCAGTAGTGCGCCGAGGGCCAGCGCGGTCGCCGTGAACAGTTTGCGCACGAGCGCCGACGCTACGGATCCCAGGCTGCGATCAGCTCGCGCCGAGATTCCGGTCGGGTCTCGGTTAGAGGGAGCCCACGCTGACCGAGCGGTCCTGCGCGAAGCCCCAGTCCAGCAACTGCGAGGCCTGATCCCAGTAGGTCGGCCCGCCCTCGCGCACCATGCCGTACATCATCGCGATGACGAGGCGGCGGCCGCCGCGGTCGGCGGCTCCCACGTAGGTCTTCTTGGCGGCGTTAGTGAACCCGGTCTTGCCGCCGATGGCGCCCGGGTACCGCTGCAGCAGCTGGTTCTCGTTGACGATCTGCTCGTTGCCGCTCTTGCCGGGGAACGTCGCGGCGGGCTGCGCGGTGATCTGCGCGAAGTAGGGGTTGGCCATCGCGGCACGGAAGATGATGGCCAGGTCGCGGGGTGTGGTCCAGCCGGAACCGCCCGCGCCGTCGAGGCCCGACGGGGTGGCGGCGTGGGTGTCGACGGCGCCGATGGCGGCGGCCTTGGCGTTCATCTTGGCGACGGCGACGTCGTAGCCGCCGATCATGTCGGCCAGGGCGTTGGCGGCGTCGTTGCCCGAGGCGAGCAGCACCGCGTCCAGCAGCTGACGGGCGGTGTAGACGTGGCCGGGAACGATGCCGGCGCAGTTGCACTCCACCTGGGTGTCGGCGACGGTGCCGGCCACGGTCGCGTCCAGGTTCGGCAGTTCACTGAGTGCCGTCAGCGCCAGCAGCGTCTTGATGGTGCTGGCGGGCGGATGCCGCAGGTCGATGTCCTGACCGGCGAGGATCTGGCCCGAGTCCATGTCGGCGACGATCCAGGCCGGTGCCGGCCCTGCCGGGATCTGCACGGTGCCGACCGGTTGGATGTCGGGGTCAGCGGCCGCAACCGGCGGCGCGACGAGGAACACGAGCGTCAGGGTCGCCATGACGGCGGTTGCGAACCTTCCCATGGAGCCAGCAGCCTACTGGCCGAACCTGGACGGCGCCGCCTGGACGTCGTCGCACCAGTGGCTCCTGTTCGGCGCGACCGACAATCTTGGAAAACTCTGGTCACTTTGTTTGCGCTGGTCACGGTGGGTGACTAGGGCCTCATTCGTCACAGCGAAATGTCGGTGATTCGAACTAGTGTTCGAAATATGGGTATCGGCACGGCCACGCTCGTGGAGGAGGTCTACGACGACCTCGATTCGGCACTGGTCCGGGCCGCCGCCCTGGATTACAGCACCCTGTCGGTGCCGGAGTTGTTGGCGCTGCAGTCGCACCGTGAGCAGATGCGGTGCGCCGCCGAAGCCGTTGATCATGCCGTGGTGGCCGCGTTGCAGGCCCAAACCACCGCCAACGAGATCGGGGCGAAAAACTGGGCCGACGTGCTGCGTGCCCGGGACCGGCTCAGCAGCGAGGAGGCTCGTCGCCGGGTCCGGCACGCCGAACTTCTGGGCCCGCGGCGGTCGCTGACCGGGGAAGTGCTGCCGCCGCTGCGGCCGCATGTCGCGGACGCGGTGGCTGCGGGGGTGATCAATGGTGATCATGTCGATGTCATCGAGTCGTTTTTCGTCAAACTGCCCGCCTGGGCGGGCCTGGCCGCTGTCGATGAGGCTGAATGCGCTCTGGTGGCCGCCGCCCGCCACCTGACCCCCGAGGGGTTGCGGTCGGTGGTCAAACGCAAACTCTACGAGTTGGATCAGGACGGTCCCGAACCTGATGACCGCGACCCTGACCCCGACCGCGAGCGGGGCATCGTAGTCGGTAAACAGCGTCCCGATGGCAGCAGTGAACTGCGGGGCCGACTCACCCCGACAGCCCGCGCGGTCTACGAAGCGTTGATGGTCAAGTACGCCGCCCCCGGTATGTGCAACCCCGCCGACGAACACCCGTGCACCTGCGGCACCCCCACCCAAGAGCAGATCGATAACGACCACCGCACCTTGGCTCAGCGTCACCACGATGCCTGGGAAACGATGGGCCGGTTGCTGCTGTCCATCGATTTGGGTGAGCACAACGGATTTCCGGTCACCATCGTGGCGACCTGCACGCTCGAGCAGTTAGAAGACCGGGCCGGGGTCGCCGACACCCACACCGGATCGCCGCTGCCAGTCAAGGATCTGGTGAACCTGGCCGCCCGCGCCGGGGCGTCCTGCTACCTCACCGTCTTCGACAACCATGGTGATGTTCCGCTGTATCTGGGTCGGGCGCGGCGCACCGCCACCACCGGTCAACGCTTGGCCCTGTTCGCCCGCGATAAAGGCTGCACCCGCCCGGACTGCACACGGCCCGCCGCCGACTGCCAAGCCCATCACGCGGTCGCCGACTGGCGCGACGGCGGCCAGACGAACATCACCGACCTCACGTTGGCCTGCGGACCCGACAACCGCCTGGCCACCGACGGTGGCTGGACCACCACCATGAAAAACGGCCGCGCTCACTGGACCCCACCACCACTACTGGACATCGGCCAACCCCGAACCAACCACTACCACCACCCCACGCTCTACCCGGCCGAGGGCGAGGGCGGTGACGGTGAAAGTGACAGTCCGGCGACGTGATTGGACTGCGCGACGGGGCAATGAGGACCGCCGCGTGAGGTCCTCATGTCTGATTCAGTTTGCGTACCGGAGCGGCTGGAGCATGTTCGATGGGCCTGCGACGCGAACGGGTCCGACGGCCGCCACTCCGTCAAGCTCCGGCCCACCATCCGGACAGCTGTCCGGTGGTGTTCAATCGGACCATGCTGAGCCTCGAAGAGATCTCGGACCGTCTGGAAATCCAACAACTGTTGGTCGCGTACTCGACGGCCATCGATACCCGCCGATTCGATGATCTGGCACAGGTTTTCACGCCCGATGCCTACATCGACTACCGCGCGATGGGCGGCATCGACGGGCATTTCCCCGAGGTCAAGGAATGGTTGGCGCAGGTGCTGCCGAACTTTCCGGCCTACGCCCACATGCTCGGCAACTTCGACGTCACCATCACCGGCGACACCGCGAAATCGCGCACCATCTGTTTCAACCCGATGGTGCTGCCGTCGGGCGACGCGGAGAAGCAGAGCCAAGTGCTGTTTTGCGGTCTCTGGTACGAGGACGAGTTCGTCCGTACCGCCGAGGGGTGGCGCATGACGCGCCGCGTCGAGACGAAGTGCTTCGACCGGGTGGTCTGAGTCGCCTCCGGCACCGGGTGGTCTGAGTCGCCTCCGGCGACGTGTGGTTTAGCGCGTCCTCGGGATTTGGGCCGGTCGCAGCTGCTCTGGCAGAATGGTCGGCTGTCTGTCCGCGACTCGTTCAATGCGCCGCGCGGCGGTCACACACGTGAGGCAAGACCGGACCGGGCAATCCGCCTGAGTCGCTGAATTGCAGCGTGGCAATCATCAGGAGAAGTGCAGAACATGGCTGTCAAGATCAAGCTCACCCGGCTTGGCAAGATCCGCAACCCCCAGTACCGCATCATCGTCGCCGACGCGCGCACCCGCCGCGACGGCCGTGCCATCGAGGTCATCGGCCGGTACCACCCGAAGGAAGAGCCGAGCCTGATCGAGATCGATTCGGAGCGCGCGCAGTACTGGCTGGGCGTCGGCGCACAGCCGACCGAGCCGGTCGCCGCCCTGCTGAAGATCACGGGTGACTGGCAGAAGTTCAAGGGCCTGCCGGGCGCCGAGGGCACCCTGAAGGTCAAGGAGCCCAAGCCGTCCAAGCTGGACCTGTTCAACGCCGCGCTGGCCAACGCCGACGCCGCCCCCGGTGGCGAGGCCGTGACGCTGAAGAAGCGCAAGGACAAGAAGGAAGAAGCGGCTGAGGCTGCCGCCGAGACCGAGGCTGCCGAGGCCACTGAGGCCGAGGCCGAAGCGCCCGCCGAATGAGCAGCGTCGTCGTCGACGCCGTAGAGCACCTGGTCCGCGGAATCGTCGACAACCCCGACGATGTCCGGGTCGACATGGTGACCAGCCGCCGCGGTCGTACCGTCGAGGTGCACGTGCACCCCGATGACCTGGGCAAGGTCATCGGGCGCGGCGGCCGCACGGCCACCGCGCTGCGGACGCTGGTCGCCGGCATCGGCGGCCGGGGCATCCGCGTCGACGTGGTGGACACCGACCAGTAAATATGGACCTCGTGGTCGGCCGCGTCGTCAAGGCGCACGGCATCAGCGGCGAGGTTGTCGTCGAAGTACGTACCGATGATCCCGGCGAGCGGTTCTCGCCGGGATCATCGCTGCGTGGCCGCCCGGGAGCCCGAAATCCCGGTCCCGAACGGACCTTCGTCGTCGAATCGATGCGCGAGCACGGCGGCCGCTTGCTGGTCCGCCTCGATGGCGTGACCGATCGCAACGCGGCAGATGCGTTGCGCGGCACGCTGTTTCTGGTGGACTCCGCCAGCCTGCCGCCCATCGACGAGCCCGACGAGTTCTACGATCACCAGCTCGAGGGCCTCAAGGTCCGCACCGTCGACGGCGTCGACGTGGGTGTCGTGACCGAGGTGCTGCACACCCCGGGCGGCGAATTGCTGTCCATCCGAACCGAATCCGGTGCCGAGGTACTGGTGCCGTTCGTCACCCACATGGTGCCGACGGTGTCGCTGGCCGACGGTCTGGTGGAGATCGATCCGCCCGACGGCCTGCTCGAGTTGGACTGACGCCCATGCGGATTGACGTCGTCACCATCTTCCCGGCGTATCTCGATGCGCTGCAGCAGTCCCTACCAGGCAAGGCGATCGCCAACGGCACCGTCCAACTCGGTGTGCACGACCTGCGGAACTGGACGCATGACGTCCACAAATCGGTCGACGATTCGCCGTACGGCGGCGGGCCGGGCATGGTGATGAAGGCGCCGATCTGGGGTGCCGCTCTCGACGAAATCTGTACGCCGGAAACGGTTTTGGTGGTCCCGACGCCGGCTGGCCGGCTGTTCACACAGGAACACGCGCACCGCTGGACCGGCGAGAAGCACCTGGTGTTCGCGTGCGGCCGCTACGAGGGCATCGACCAGCGCGTCGCCGACGACGCCGCCCGGCGCATGCGGGTCGAGGAGGTGTCGATCGGTGACTACGTGCTGCCCGGCGGTGAGTCCGCGGCACTGGTCATGATCGAGGCCGTGGTCCGCTTGCTTCCCGACGTCCTGGGCAATCCGGCGTCGCACCAAGATGATTCGCACTCGGCGCACGTCGGGGGCGTACTGGAGGGGCCGAGTTACACGCGGCCGCCGGTGTGGCGTGACCTCGAGGTGCCGCCGGTGCTGCTGTCGGGCGATCATGCCAAGGTCGCTGCCTGGCGCCGCGAACAGGGTCTGCAGCGGACGCGGGAGCGCCGGCCGGACCTGTTGACGGACTAGCGGACGACTTCCCGTCGCTTCGCTCGCCCCGGCTAGCTGATCCGCCCGCCCGGGAACATCGTCTTCACGGCGTTGGTGATGGTTGTGCGTGCCGTGGCGTCATCGGTGGGCTGCAGCGAGCCGATCGCCATGACGTAGCGCCGGTCGGCGCCGATCACGCCGGTGGACATGTGCATCCAGTTGTTGCCGCCCCACTCGGGCATCCAGCCCTGCTTCACCGCAACCGGTTCGCCGTAGAGGCCGTCCGGGATGCCGAAGCGCTGTGGGTAGCCGTCGGCGCCGGTCGGCGTGGAGGCGGCCAGATTGGCCAGGATGATGCTGGCCCGCTCCGGCGGCAGCCCGCCGGTGCCGTTCAGCAACTGGTCGTAGTAGTGCACCAGGTCGGTGGTGGTGCTCATGGTGTTCCACCACTTGCCGTCGTAGGGCACGGTTGTCCCGGTCAGCCCGTAGCGGGCCGCGACGCGGCTGACGACGCTGTTGCCGCCGCTGCGGTTCCAGAAGATCTCCGCCGCGGAGTCGTCGGACGAGCGCAGCATGGTGTCCAGCGACTGCCGGTCGGCCGCGGTGAGCTCGATCTGGCCCTTGGCCTCCTGCAGCAGCAGGTCGTCGGCGATGAAGAGCTTGGCCACCGACGCGATGGGCATGGCGGAACCGTTGCCGGTGGCGACCAGCTGGCCCGTGTTCCGATCGAGGACCGCGGCGCTGATCGTCGCGCCGGCTGCCGCGGCGTCGTTGGTGGCGCTGCGTTCGCGGGCATCGAGGCCCGTCAGGGCCGCGGCGGGCTCGGCGGCCGGGGCCTCCGGCATCTCCAGCGCGGTCACGACCGGTACGACGGTCAGCGCAATCTTGTTCGGCGGCGCGGCCCCATAGACCTTGGCCTCGCAACCAGCTGTGAGCATCACCGTTGCCGCGGCAGCGGTGATGGTCAGCAGCTTGAAGTGCTGCGGGCGCATGGGTCTCCTCAGATCACGGTGGATAAAAATCTGATTGATCAGCGTAACGGGTAAATGTGTGTTGGGTGTGACGTCTGTGACGGTGCCGGGTGTGATGTCGGCTGCACCGGCCCCGCTGGGGTCACGATTTCGTCACCCGGCGGCTGTCTGGCACAATTGAGCAGTTGTCTGCGCTGGGCGCGGGGTCGGCGTCTGTTTCGGATGTGTCCCCGCCCGCTACGGCATCCGACCAACGTCCGTAAAGAGAATGGCTTTTCCGTCGCGCCGCATGGCGTCCGGCGGCTGTAGCCCGCGAGTTAGCAAGGAAGTGTCACCGATGAAAACGCTGGACTTCGTCGACCAGGCGTCGCTGCGCGACGACATCCCGGCCTTCAACCCCGGCGACACCCTCAATGTGCACGTCAAGGTCATCGAGGGCAACAAGCACCGCATCCAGGTGTTCAAGGGCGTCGTGATCCGTCGTCAGGGTGGCGGCATCGGTGAGACCTTCACCGTCCGCAAGGAGAGCTACGGCGTCGGCGTCGAGCGGACCTTCCCGGTGCACTCGCCGAACATCGACCACATCGACGTCGTCACCCGCGGTGACGTCCGTCGCGCCAAGCTGTACTACCTGCGCGAGCTCCGTGGCAAGAAGGCCAAGATCAAGGAAAAGCGCTGAGCTTGTTCGGCGACCTTTCCGCCGAGCTGATTAGCCTGGTGCCGTGACCGGCCCAAGCGAAGACAGCACCACTCCGGACAGTCCGACGACGGACGACGCCGACACGGCAGCGACCGCTGACTCGGTCACGAAGGCAGACGAGGCCGGCAAGGCCGAAGAAGCCGACGAGAAGCCGAAGTCGAAGCTGGCCGCGCTGCGTGAGGGCGTCGTCCTCGTCGTCACTGCGGTGCTGCTGTACTACCTCGTGCTGACGTTCGTCGCGCGGCCGTACCTGATTCCGTCGGAGTCCATGGAGCCCACGCTGCATGGCTGCAGCGGCTGCGTCGGCGACCGGATCATGGTGGACAAGCTGACCTACCGGTTCAGCTCGCCCGAGCCGGGCGACGTGGTGGTCTTCAAGGGCCCGCCGAACTGGAACATCAGCTACAAGTCGATCCGTTCGGACAACCCGACCATGCGCTGGATTCAGAACGCGCTCTCGGTCGTCGGCTTCGTGCCGCCGGACGAGAACGATCTGGTGAAGCGCGTCATCGCCGTGGGTGGCCAGACCGTGCAGTGCCGCAACTCGACGGGACTGACGGTCGACGGCAAGAAGCTCAAGGAGCCGTACCTGGACCCGGCGACCATGATGGTCGACCCGGCGACAGACCCCTGCCTGGGCAATGAGTTCGGCCCGGTGAAGGTGCCGGACGGTCGGCTCTGGGTGATGGGGGACAACCGCACCCACTCGGCCGACTCGCGCGCGCACTGCACGAACACCCCGACGGATGCGATCAACGCGCTGATGTGCACCGGTGACCCGACCGCGGGCACCGTGCCCGTCGCCAATGTGATCGGCAAAGCGCGGTTCATCGCCTGGCCGCCGTCGCGCTGGGGCGGTGTGGTCACGGTCAATCCGCAGACCGGTCAATAAGGTTCTTCGGTGCCCGTTTGGCCGCCCCGGACGGTGATCCGCAAGTCCGCGGGCCTGCGCACCCTGGAGTCCGCGCTGTACCGCGGCGGGCTGGGGCCGGTGGCCGGGGTTGACGAGGTCGGCCGTGGGGCCTGCGCCGGCCCGCTCGTCGTGGCGGCCTGTGTGCTGGGGCCGAATCGGCTGGAAAGCCTCGCGGCCCTTGATGATTCGAAGAAGCTGAACGAAGCCGAGCGGGAGCGGCTGTTCCCGTTGATCCGGCGTTACGCGCTCGCGTACCACGTGGTGTTCATCCCGTCGGTCGAGGTCGACCGGCGCGGGGTGCACATCGCCAACATCGAAGGCATGCGCCGCGCGGTCGCGGGCCTGTCCGTGCGGCCGGGTTACGTGCTCTCCGACGGGTTCCGGGTGCCGGGCCTGTCGGTGCCGTCGCTGCCGGTGGTCAGCGGGGATGCCGCAGCCGCCTGCATCGCGGCGGCGAGCGTGCTGGCCAAGGTCAGCCGCGACCGCCTGATGGTCGAGATGGACACCGTGCATCCGGGCTACGGGTTTGCGGTACACAAGGGGTACAGCACCGCGGCCCACACCGCGGCGCTGGCCGAACTGGGGCCGTGTCCCGAACACCGGTTCTCGTTCGCCAATGTGCGCAAGCTCGCTGCCAACCCGGCGATAGGGCAGCGCTGCCGATCCGGGTAGGGGAAAATGGGAACCGGCCGCCGATCCGAACAAGACATGGCCCTGCAACACCGAGTAAACCGAAGGACCGCTGAACTGATGAGTCTGTGCCGATGAGTGCCGAGGATCTCGAGAAGTATGAAACCGAGATGGAGCTCTCGCTGTACCGCGAGTACAAGGACATCGTCGGGCAGTTCAGTTATGTCGTCGAGACGGAGCGGCGCTTCTACCTGGCCAACAGCGTCGAGCTGATCCCGCGCAACGCCGACGGTGAGGTCTACTTCGAGCTGCGGCTGGCCGACGCCTGGGTCTGGGACATGTACCGGCCGGCGCGGTTCGTCAAGCAGGTCCGGGTCATCACCTTCAAAGATGTCAACATCGAAGAGGTCGAGAAGCCCGAGCTGCGCCTGCCCGAATAGCCCGTGCCGACCCTCGGCGAGCTGTTCGCCGGTGGCGCCACCGGCGACGGTCAGCGGTAGTGCAGCTCCAGTCGCAGGTGCCGGCGCACCATGAGGCTCGGCACCCACTCGGCGTCGGCGAGCTCGAACCAGTTGGTGGCCTCGAGCAGTGTGGTGATCCCGATGCGGGCCTCGGTGCGGGCCAGTGCCGCGCCGACGCAGAAATGCAGGCCCTTCCCGAACGCCAGATGATTCCGCAGGTTCGGCCGGCCCAATTGCAGTAGGTCGGGGTCATCGAAGGCCGCCGGATCGCGGTTGGCCGACCCCCAGAGCAGCAGCAGGTGACCGTCTTTGGGCAGCGGAACGCCCGCCAGCGTGGTGTCCTGCCGGATGTGCCGGTGATGGTTGCGAAACGGTGACTCCAGCCGCAGCGTCTCCTCCAGCAGCGCGGGCACCAGCTGCGGGTCGTTCCGTACCTGTTCCTGGACGTCGGGGTGGGTGGCGAGTAGCCGCGCGGCGTTGCCCATCAGCCCGGCGGTGGATTCGCCGCCGGCGCCGACCAGCTGAAGCAGCATCAGCACCGCCACCTCGGCCGTGACGGTGTTCTCGGCCACCGCGCGGGCGAGGTCACCGAGCAGGTTGTCGCCCGGATTCGCTTGTGCCTCAGCGAATTTCGCGTACAGGTAGCCGGCAAGTTGTGCCGACGTCTCGACCGCGGTGCCGATGTGGTCGAGGTCGAAGACGCCGCTGAGCAGTTCGGTGCTGCCGTAGCCCCACTGCACCAGCTGCGGCACATCGTCGTCGGGCAGCCCGATGAGCCTGGCCACCAACGTCATCGGCAGGCGGTCGCCGATGGCGGACATCCATTCGATGCTGCCGTCCGCCGCCGCGTCGTGCCACAGCTGCCGGGCGATGTCGGCGATCGCCGGCTCGAGCGCCCGAATTCTCTTGGCCACCAGGGCCGGTAGCACCAGTTTGCGTTCGTGCGCATGCCGCGGGTCGTCGCCGGTCGCGAGGACATGCCCGGCGGTGTCGACGGCTCCCATGTCGAAGGTCCCCGGCCGAACCGCCCCCGTCTTGGCTCCGGCATTCACGAGCGTGGCGGTCAGGTTGGAGGAGAAGTCCTCCGGGCGGCTGACGGCCTCCTGCACGGCATCCCAGGTGGTGGCCAGGTAGAAGTCGGTGCCGGGCACGCGGTGCACCGGACCGGCCAGGCGAAGCTGCGCATAACAGTCGTACGGATCGTCCAGCGTGGACGGGCTGAGCAGATCTGAAACCAGTTGCACGCCTTGAGTTTTGGGCTCACATAACAGCATGTCAAGGCCGAAATTCGGCTGTCTCACGCACGGTCCGCGAGCTGCGGTGATGCAGACGGATTCAGAATTTTCGTCTCGCCGTGAGACAGATTGATGGATTAGTATCAGGCAGATGGACTGGTTGATCGGCGCCGATCGCCGCGATGCGGGCGCCGAACGCATCTATGCCGCCGCCGCGGCCAGCGCCGCGGCCCGGGGCCTGGACCGGTTGAACATCGACGAGGTCGCCGCGAGCGTGGGCTGTTCGCGCGCCACGGTGTACCGGCACGTCGGCGGTAAGCAGGCGCTGCGCGACGGCGTGCTGGCGCGCGCGGTCATGCGGGTCGGGCAGGAGATCGCGCAGGCGGTGGCCGGGCACACCGGGCCCGAGCGGATCGCGGCGGCCGTGCTGACGTCCCTGCGGGTGGTCCGGGCCGACCCGCTGGCCTCGGGTGTCGTGCGTGCCGGCGCCCTCATCGACTTCGACTCACCCCGGCTCTCACAGGCGGCAGCCGAGCTGACAGGGATCACGGATCCGCTTCTCGCGGACTGGATCGTGCGGGTCGTGCTGTCGTTGCTGTGTTGGCCATTGGCCGACGAAAAAGCCGAAGAGCTGGTGGTACGCCGGTATGTGGCCGCCGTAGCCCCGCCGGTGGCCCGGCAATGACTGTCCCGACAGGCGGTCATGACTGGGGCCTTTGCGGCAATAGATTGTTAGGCTAAGCAGATGGCAAGCAAGCCGCAGAGCAAACCGTCGCTGGCGGCGACGAGTTGGACGCTGCTGGGCATGTTGTCGTACGAAGAGGAACTCAGCGGCTACGACATCAAGAAGTGGATCGACTGGAGCGTCGGTTTCTACTACTGGAGCCCGTCGTACAGCCAGATCTACACCGAGCTGAAAAAGCTTGAGGGACTTGGCTATCTCGAGTCCCGCGTGGAGCAGGACGAGGGCCTGCGCACGCGCCGTCTGTACAAGATCACCGAGTCCGGCATGGCTGCCGTGACCGACTGGACCAACAACGCTCCCGTCGACCCGCCGGTGCTCAAACACAGTGTGCTGCTGCGGGTTACGTTCGGCCACCTGAGCAACCCGACGCGGCTGCGGGAGCTGCTCGAGCAGCACGTCGCCTACTGCGAGGCCATGGAGCGGCAGGCCGCCGAGGACTCCGATGGGGCCAAGGCCCAGCCGGTGTGGGCGTATTCGGTGATCGCGTTGCGCTGGGCGGCCAAGTACTACGCCGCCGAGCGGGAACTGGCGCTCGAACTGATGAAGGACATCGACGACGCCGACGCGGTGCTACAGACCGCGGCGAAAGGCGTTGCGGGCATGCCGCGTTCGATGCCGGGCCTGTGGCGTGAGGTCGAGCGCGAGGTTCAGGGCCGCCACGACGTCTAGAGGATGTCGGTGATGTCGTTCTTGAGGGCTTCGGAGTCGGTGCCGAACACCGCTTGGACGCTGTTGCCGACCTCGATGACGCCCGCGGCACCGAGACTCTTCAGCCGGTCCTGATCGACCTTGCTCTTGTCGGCGACCTCGATGCGCAGGCGCGTGATGCACGCGTCGACGGCGACGAGGTTGTCCCGGCCGCCGAACGCCGCGATCACCTGCTCCGGCCTGCTCTCCGCCGCTGCGCCGCCGGCGGCCACCGCCGTCGTGGAGTCCGCGCCTTCGCCGAGATTCGCCTGCTCCTCGGCTTCGAATTCGGTCTCGGGCTCCCGCCCCGGGGTCCGCAGATTCCACTTGGTGATGGCGAACCGGAACAGCACGTAGTAGACGACGAAGAAGACGATGCCCATGCCGATGAGCAGCGGGATGTTCTTCGCGGCGGGTGCGGTGCCGTAGAGGAGGAGGTCGGCCAGCCCCGCGGAGAAGGAGAAGCCGAGGTGGATGTCGAGCAGGTACGCGACCGCCAACGACAGCCCGGTCAGCACGGCGTGGATGACGTACAGCGGGAACGCCACGAACATGAACGAGAATTCGAGCGGTTCGGTGACCCCGGTCAGCAGCGCCGTCAACGCGGCCGCCGACAGGATGCCGACGGCGACCTTCCGCTGCTTCTTGTTCGCCACGTGGATCATCGCCAGGGCGGCGGCCGGCAGACCGAACATGAGCACCGGATAGAACCCCGACGTGAGGATGCCCGCGGTCGGGTCGCCCGAGGCGAAGCGCGTGAGTTCACCGGTGACGACGTGGCCGTCGGGAGTCTGGTAGTCGCCGTAGAGGAACCACACGTAGGAATTCGGGATGTGATGCAGGCCCAATGGGATCAGCATGCGGTTGGCGAATCCGTACACGAAGGCGCCGAAGGCACCCGAACCGCCGATGAACTTGCCCAGGCCTGTCAGGCCCGCGTCGAAGAGCGGGTAGCAGTAGCTCATCGCGAACGCGAGGAACAGGCAGGTGACCGACACCACGATGGGGACGAACCGCCGGCCCCCGAAAAATCCTAGGTACGCGGGCAATTGGATGGTGTGGTAGCGGTCGAAGAGCCACGCGGTGAGCAGGCCGACCACGATTCCCGCGAACACGCTGTAGTTGATCTGGGCTTGGCTGCCCGCCTTGTCGACCTCGCCGGCGAGCACGACGGGTGACATGGTCTTGAACACCGACTGCACCACGAGGTAGCCGACGACGGCGGCCAGTGCTGTCGAGCCGTCCGCCTTCCGGGCGAAACCGATGGCCACACCGACGGCGAACAACAGTGGGAGATTGGTGAATATCGCGTCGCCGGCCGCGCTCATCGCGTGGACGAACGGCCCGATGACGGGCGCCTTGATCTTGCCCAGCAGGTCGTCCTGCCCCAGCCGGAGCAGGATTCCCGCCGCGGGCAGCACCGCGATCGGCAACATGAGGCTCTTGCCGAGCCGTTGCAGCTGAGCGAAGCCGGGGATGCGCAGTTCCGACTTTTCCTGTGCTCCTGCGATTTTCGCGGTGCCGTTCATGTGCGAGACCCTTCTGTGCCGCAAAAACGCCACTCGGCGCGCAAGCTTTGCGGAAGCTTAGACGAGAAGATGCGTCAGTGAGAGCGCGTTCGGCGGCGCTCGTATTGTTGGAGCGCACGAACAGAGGAGATACGCCAGTGAGTCAGACGTCGGTTCTCGCCCCGGTCGCTGGGCGTGCGGTTCGGCTCGAGGACGTCCCGGACCCCGTGTTCTCGGCGGGCATGGTCGGCTACGGCGCCGCGATCGACCCGCCGCGCGGCGTGATCGAGGCGGTCGCCCCGGTCAGCGGCAGGCTCCTGAAGCTAATGCCGCACGCTTACGTCGTCCTGACCGCGGACGGCGTCGGTGTTCTCGTGCACCTCGGTCTGGACACCGTCACGCTGAACGGCGACGGTTTCACGGCTCATGTCAGTCAGGGTGACGACGTCACGGCGGGTCAGGTCGTCATCGGTTACGACGTGCCCGCGGTCGAGGCCAAGGGGCTCAATCCCATTGTCGCCGTGGTGGTCATGGACGAACGCGTGCCGGAGAACGTGACGTTGTCGGCCGCGGTGACCTCGGGTGCGGACATCGAGTGCGGGGCAAGCCTTTTCACTGCGAACAAGCTAAGGCAGGATTGACCGGTGGCAGATCGCAATGTGCTCGGTGCTCCGCTGGAACCGTGTGGCACCGAACCGCTGACCGGCTTCTACCGTGACGGCTGCTGCTCGACCGGGCCCGAGGACGCCGGCCGGCACACCATCTGCGCCGTCGTGACCGGCGAGTTCCTGGCGCACCAGCGCTCGATCGGCAACGACTTGTCCACGCCGATGCCGGAATACCGCTTCCCGGGCCTGTCGCCGGGCGACCGCTGGTGCGTGACCGCGGTGAACTGGCTGCGGGCGCACAACGACGGCTACGCGGCACCGGTGGTGCTCGCCTCCACGCACGAGCGGACCCTCGAGGTCGTGCCGCTCGAGGTGCTGCAGGCGTACGCCGTCGACGTGCCCGACGATCTCGGCGGTCTCTGAGCTCTACAACTTTCCGGCGGCATCCCGGCCGGCGATGTAGCCGTACACCAGGCCCTGCGCGATGGTCGCGCCCGCGCCCGGGTACACCGCGCCGAAGGCGTTGGCCGCGGTGTTTCCCAGCGCGTACAGCCCTTCGATGACGCCGCCGTCCTCGCGGCGCACCCGGCCACGCTCGTCGGCCACGACGCCGCCGCAGGTGCCGAGGTCGCTCAGCGTCATCTTCACCGCGTAGAACGGGCCCTTGACCAGCGGGCGCAGGTTCGGGTTCGGCGTCACCGTCGGATCGCCGTAGTAGCGGTCGTAGGCACTGAGGCCGCGGGCGAAATCAGGATCGATGCCGGCGGCCGCGCTCTCGTTGAACCGCGTCATGGTCTGCTCGAAATCGGCGACCGGGACACCCATCTGCGCCGCCAGATCGGCGAAGTTGGTGGCCTTGGCGGCGATGCCGGCCCGGTACCAGGACTTGGGCAGCGGCATCCGCGGGAACGAGCCGGCGGCGAAGACGTAGCTGTTGCGGTACTTCTGGTCGAACACGATCCACATCGACTCGACGGGGGTGCCGGCCCGCTCGAGTTCGAGCACGCGCTGGCCGAACGACATGTAGTCGGTCGACTCGTTGGCGAAGCGCTTGCCGTCCTGATCGACGATGAGCGAGCCGGGCAGCGAGCGCTCGGCCAGCAGCACGGCGGGCGGGCGGCCGTTGGCGGACGCGACCGCGGGGAACCACCAGGCCTGGTCCAACAACGCCGTGGCGGCGCCCAGATCGGTGGCGGCCCGGATGGCCTCACCGGTGTTGGAATCGGCGCCGAGGCTCTCGTGGTCGCCGAGCGAATCGGACTGGTACTTGTGGCGCATCGCCATGTCGTGGTCGAAGCCACCGGCGGCCAGCACCACACCGCGCGTGGCGGTGACGGCGACCTCACGGCCGCCGTGCGACAGCACCGCACCGGTGACCCGTTGACCGTCGCCGGTCAGCCGGACCAGCGACGTGTCGGTCCAGATCGGGATGCCGGCCTGCAGCACACCGGCGAACAGCCCGGCCGCCAGGGCCTGGCCGCCGGCGATGTACTCGCGCCCGAGCAGCTTGCCGCCGACGCCCTGCGCGAGCCGTTTTGCGATGAGCGGCAAGCCTTTTCGCGGCACCCGCGCCATCAGGTTCATCCACTTGTAGTCCGCGCCGGTGGTCGGCATCGGGACCTTGACCTCCATGACGCCGCCGCGCAGCCGGTCCCGGTAGGTGCCCAGTACACGGGCGTTGAGCGGGCGGCATTCGCAGGTGCGCCCGGTGGCGCGGCCGCCCGGTCGCTCAGGGTGGTAGTCGGAGTACTCGCGGGCCCAGAACAGTCGCATCGGGGTGGTCCGGGCCAGCATGTCGACGGTGGCGTTGACGTGCTGGAGGAAGCCGGCCGAGCGGGCCGCCGGCGCGGTCCCGTCGACGACGGCGTCGAGGTACGTCGCGGCGCGATCGGCGGTGTCGGCGGTGCCCTTGTCGGTCAGCAGTTCCGTGGCCGGCAGCCAGAGGGCACCACCGGAGCGGGCGGTGGATCCGCCGATGTCGGAGGCCTTCTCGACCACGAGGACGTTCAGCCCGGATTCATGACCGCTGAGCGCGGCGGCCAGGCCGGTGCCGGAACCGATCACCAGCAGATCGACGGTGGTGTCGGTGATGTCGAGGCCGGCCGGAATCGTGGCCGCGGCAGATGTCGTCACGGCCGCCAAGCGTATTGCGAGAGACGGATTTCCGGCCTCGGGCGTCCCTGCCAGCGGGAGAACACGTGCATCGCCCGCCCCGTTGCTGTTAGACCTGAAACATCAAACTGCAGCCCAGTTTTCAATGTGAGGATGGTCATCAGATGTCGCTGGAGGATGTCGATGTTCGCCAGATCGAAGCCGGTGAAGCGCCAACCCGGTTCGCCCGTGGCTGGCACTGCCTTGGCCTGACCAAGGACCTCGGTGACGGCAAACCGCACTCGATCGCAGCCTTCGGGCAGAAGCTCGTCGTGTTCCGCGGTGCGGACGGCCGGCTCAACGTGCTGGACAGCTACTGTCGGCACATGGGCGGTGACCTGAGCCAGGGCACCGTCAAGGGCAACGAGATCGCCTGCCCGTTCCACGACTGGCGCTGGGGTGGCGACGGCAAGTGCAAGCTCGTGCCGTACGCCAAGCGCACGCCGCGCCTCGCGCGTACCGCGAAGTGGGAGACCCTCGAGCAGGACGGCATGCTGTTCATCTGGAACGACCCCGAGGGCAGCGCGCCGCCGGCGGAGAACTACATCCCGCGCATCGAGCAGGCGGGCAGCGACGAGTGGACCGATTGGCATTGGTACACAACGGTTGTCAACGTCAACTGCCGCGAGATCATCGACAACGTCGTCGACATGGCGCACTTCTTCTACATCCACGGCGCGGTGCCGTCGCACTTCAAGAACATCTTCGAAGGCCAGGTCGCGACGCAGTACATGAACGGCGGCGGCCGCGAGGACATGCAGGGCACCGAAGGTGCGAAGATGCTCGGCTCGACATCGGTGGCGTCGTACTACGGGCCGTCCTTCATGATCGACGACCTGACGTACCACTACCCGGACGCCGATCACAACACCATCCTGATCAACTGCCATTACCCGATCGACGCGAATTCGTTTGTGCTGCAGTACGGAATCATCGTGAAGAAGATGACGGGCCTGCCCGAGGAGGCTGCCGTGGCGACGGCGCACGCGCTCGGTGACTGGGTGAAACAGGGCTTCGAGCAGGACGTGCAGATCTGGAAGAACAAGGCCCGCATCGACAACCCGCTCCTGGTCGAGGAGGACGGCCCCGTCTACCAGCTGCGCCGGTGGTACGAGCAGTTCTACGTCGACGTCGCGGATGTGGTGCCGGAGATGACCGACCGCTTCGAATACGAACTGGACACCACCGTCCCGCGTGAGGCGTGGACCAAGGAGATGGAAGCCAACATCGCTGCAGCACGGGCCGCGGAGTCGGTCTGATGACCGCGCGGCCCGACATCCGGCTGGCCGACATGCCGATGGTGCCGGTGGCCTGCCGTGCCTGTGGCGCAGAGGTGTTGGCGCGCAAGGGCAGCTGGCAGCAGACCAGCGTGCAGTGGACGCGCGAGTCGGCCGCGCGGTGCGAGGAGCGCAAGCGGGCCGAGTGCCTGCCGGGGCGGATCTTCCTGGCGTGCGGCCAGCTGAAGGAGTCCATCGCGGATGCGGTGGCGGCCGGTGTCGTGCACGTCGTTCAGGACGAACTGGGCGTGGCACCATAGCCGCATGAGCTCAGACAAGCGGGTCGCGGTCGTCACCGGAGCCAGCCGGGGCGCCGGCAAGGGCATTGCGGCGGCGTTGGTGGCCGACGGCTGGACGGTCTACCTGACGGGTCGGACCGTCACCGATCCCGGCGACGGCGGCATCGCCGTTCCGGTGGATCACCGCGATGACGACGCCGTGGCCGCGTTGTTCGCCCGGGTGGCCGACGAGGCCGGACGGCTCGATCTGCTGGTCAACAACGCCGCCGTGGTGCATGACAACCTCGTCGATCCGAAGCCGTTCTGGGAGAAGCCGATCGGCCTCGGTGACGTGCTCGACGTCGGCCTGCGGTCGGCCTATGTGGCGTCGTGGCACGCCGCACCGCTACTGGTGGCACAGGGCCGCGGCCTGATCGCGTTCACGTCGTCGCCGGGTGCGGTGTGTTACATGCACGGCCCCGCCTACGGTGCGCAGAAGGCCGGTGTGGACAAGATGGCCGCCGACATGGCCGTCGACTTCCACGGCACGGGGGTGTCGACGTTGTCGATCTGGATGGGCATCCTGCTCACCGACAAGTTCAAGCAGGCGTTCGACGCCGAGACGCTGGCCAAGGCCGCGGGCAACTTCGAGACGCCGGAGTTCATCGGGCATGTGATCAACGCGCTGTACCGGGACCCGGACCTGGACGGCATCAGCGGGCAGACCGTGATCGCCGCGGAAGAAGCCCAGCGCTACGGCATCACCGATGTCGACGGCCGCACGCCGCCGTCGCACCGGGCGATGCTTGGTGATCCGCGGGTGCCCAGCGACGTGGTCGTCCGCTGAGCGGACAGATCGGATTCCGTCCGCTGAGCACCCGCGGAAGTTCGTGGCGCCTCAGCAGTGCGCGCCGCCGTCGATGCGGATCTCGGTGCCGGTGAGGAA
This sequence comes from Mycobacterium sp. UNC410CL29Cvi84, assembly GCF_000686745.1. NCBI lineage: Bacteria > Bacillati > Actinomycetota > Actinomycetes > Mycobacteriales > Mycobacteriaceae > Mycobacterium > Mycobacterium sp. UNC410CL29Cvi84. The sequence continues at coordinate 356,961 of NZ_JMLM01000001.1, read as the reverse complement.
CGCGCCGTCATCGGAAGCCGCCATGGCGACCACCGCGGCGACCGCGCTGGGATCACCCAGGTTCGCGTCATTGCCGGTGTTGAGCATCGGGACCTGCTTGGTCCACAGCCCGTAGTCGGTGCCTTCGGGCATCTTGGCGAACGTGCCGTTGGCCAGCGGGGTCGAGACACCGCCGGGCTGGATGTTCACGGCGCGCAGCCCCTTCTTGGCGTACTCGAGCGCCAGCGAATGGGTGAAGCTCAGGATGCCGCCCTTGCTGGCCGAGTAGGCCGACATGTACGGGTGGGCGTAGCTCGCCGAGGTCGAGGTGAAGTTGATGACCACGCCGCGGCCCGATTCCAGCAGGGCCGGCAGGGCCTGGCGGGTCATCAGGAAGGTGCCGGTGAGGTTGACCGCGATGATGCGGTTCCAGTCGGCCAGGGTGGTTTCGTGGGTGTGCGAGCAGGTTTCGATCGCGGCCACGTTGACCAGCACGTCCAGGCCACCCATGTCGGCGATCGCGGCATCGACGCCCTTGATGACGTCCGCTTCGGACGAGATGTCGAGGACCGTGGTCGTCAGACGCGCTGCGGTGCCGGCTTTTTCGGCGGCTTCCCGGGTGCGGGCCAGCCCTTCGGCGGAGATGTCGCACGCGACGATGGTGCCGCCCTCGTCGAGCAGGCGGGCCACGGTGGCCTGGCCGATGCCCGACCCGGCGCCGGTCACGATGACCCGGCGGTCGCTGAATCTATCCATGCTGCAAGTCCTTTCGTTGCCGAAGGATTCTTGCGGCACCCGTGCCCGGCGGGACGGCCGGTGCCCGGTCACCGGGATGCCTTCTCAACCTGCGGTCGGCGTGAGTTTGTGGACGGTGCCGAAGAGGTCGGTGCTGTACAGCGCGAGGGGGTCCCAGCCGGTGCCCGCGCCGAAGCGCACCGAGGTGCTGCCGAACATCCCCGAGGCCAGAATGCATGCGGCGTGGTGGTCGGGGTCGATGCGGACGATGTCGCCGCCGTCCATCGCCAGGTAGATGAGGCCGTCCGGGCCGACCGTGAGGTCGTCGGGGAACCCGAACAGCCCGAACAGGCCCAGGTTGACGGTGCGGATGTGGGTGGGATCGTTGACGTCCACGATGGCCAGGGTGCTGACGGGGTGCAGGTCCATCGACGCGATGACGGCGTTGTGCGCGGCGTCGTATGTCAGGCCATTGGCCATGGTCACCGACGGTGCGAGGTGGGTTTCACGGGTGCCGTCGGCGCTGATCCTGGTCAGTCCGGTGGTCCAGCCGATGTTGCGGGAGACGACGAATGAGCCGTCGGGTAACCGGACCATGCCGTTGGGCATCGTGAGCTTGGTCGCGATCGTCGTCAGGGCGCCGGTGCCGAGGTCCACACGGGCGATGCTGCCGTCCTTGCTGCCGAAGACGCCGGAGAGAAAGTTGTTGCCGGTGGTGAAGTACGCCGCCCCGTCGGCGACGGTGATGCTGCCCGGCGCAGCAACATTCGGTACGAGCGTGCTGCCCTTGCCGTCGGGCGTGAGGCGGTACAGCTGGCCCGAAGTGCCGACGGTGCGCGAGACGAGCATGGTGCCGGCACCGTCGAATGCGAGGTTCTCCAGCGAGCCCAGTCCGCTCGCGACGGTGGTGGCCCGCCACGGGCAGCGGGTGATCGCCACGGCGGACGCGGGTGCCGGCGGTGTGCCGATGACGGCCAGCAGCGCCAGCGCCGCGGTCGATACCAGGCGGGCGACGGCGGCGCGTCTGCGGCGTCGTACCTCACGAATCATCGTCTTCCTCCGCACCCAGTCACCCGGCGTCCCGCGCCCGATCCATGTGTGAGTACGTCGTCGTACTCGCACGTCAGGGGACAGTACGATAACGTACTGGGATGCGCAACACGGAGGTCGAGAGCAGCGAACCGGCCGGTGAGTCGCCCGACGTGGCCCGTCAGCGGTTCGTCGACGCCCTCGCGGCGTTGATTGCCGAACGCGGCTACGCCGCGACGTCCGTCGTCGATATCGTGCGGGTCGCGCAGGCCTCGAAGACCACCTTCTACCTGCACTTCGCGAACAAGCAGGAGTGCTACCTCGCGCTGCTGGCCTCGGTGACCGACGATCTGGTCGCCGACATCCGGGCGGCCGTCGACTCAGATGCGCACTGGCACAATCAGATTCGCCAGATGTTCACTGCCTACATCGCGCATCTCACAGCACGGCCGGCGATTTCACTGAGCTGGATTCGCGACCTGCCCGCGTTGGGGGCCGCCGCCCGTCCGATCCAGCGGCGAAACTTCGCCGAACTCGCCGCTCTGCTGGGCGAACTCGCCACCAACCCCGGGTTTCAGCGGGCCGGGCTGCCGCCCGTCACCAAGCCCAAAGCCGTGATGCTGCTCGCCGGCGTGCGCGAACTCGCCGCGCAGACCGCCGAAGACGACCTGGACATCGAGACCGTCATCGGCCCGGCCACCGACATCGCGATCAGCATCCTGGCCGCGGGGCAGTAGCCCGGGTCAACCGCGGACCGGCACGGCGAGCGCCCAGGCCAGGACGCCGGTGGCCGCGGTGTTCGCCAGTGCGCGAATCATGTTCCAGCGCACCCACGACGTCTCGAACTGCTGGCGCAGTGACGCGAGATCGGCGGGACTGCTCGAAGCGGCCGCGGTGGCGAGCTTGTCGTTGAGCGGCACGTTGACCACCGATGTGACGGCGAGGCTGGCGAGGTTGAGGGCCAGGCCGATGCCGATCCAGATCAGTACGGGCCGGGCGCCGGGCTTGAGGTAGAACGCCCCGGCCAGCGCGGTGAAGCCGACCGATCCGAGGAAGGTCAGCAGGAACGGCGGGTTGACGATGACGACGTTGATCTTGTTCATGACGTCGATGAAGGTGCGGTCGTCGAAGGCACCGAGTGCGGGCATCACCGACACGGCATACGCGTAGTACAGGCCGGCGAGCAGCCCGGAGGACAACAGGGCGACGATGAGCGCCGTCGTGCCGAGCGGCTGGGGGAGCTTGGTGAAGGTCATGAGCTGACGGTATTGGCCGGCGGTTGGACGTTCCATCGTCAAGAGGCTCACTTCCATACGTGAGCGTCTACATCGGCGGTCGTCTACCGTGGATGCGTGGACGCCCTGGCCGGGTTATTGGAGGGGCCACGTGCCCGTGGCGCATTTCTGATGCGGTCGTTGCTCGACCCGCCGTGGTCGCTGCGCGTGCAGGACCAGGCTCCGCTCACCATCGTGGTGGTCGCCCGTGGGTCGGCGACCGTTCTGCCGGATGGCGCCGCCGGCCACCGACTCGAGGCGGGCGACATCGCGATCTTCCGCGGACCCGACTGCTACACCGTCGCCGATGACGCGGCCACCGCACCCGAAGTCGTCGTGCACCCGGGGCAGGTCACCACGACCATCGACGGGGAACCACTGTGTGAGGCACTGAGTCTGGGAATCCGCAGCTGGGGCACCCGCCCCGATGCGCAGACCTTGTTGATCACCGGCACCTACGAAGAAGTTGGGGCGGTCTGCCGGCGGCTGCTGACCGCGTTGCCGCCGCTTGTGGTGGTCCGGCGGGGCGAGCTCAACACCATGCTGGTCGATCTGCTGCTCGACGAGATGTCGCGTGATGAGCCGGCCCAAGGTGCGGTGCTCGACCGAATGCTCGATCTGCTCACCATTGCCGCGTTGCGCAGCTGGTTCTCCCGGGCAGAGGCGCCGGCCTGGTACCGCGCGTATCGAGATCCTCAGGTGGGCACGGCACTTCGGCTCATCGAGAACAACCCGGCACATCCCTGGACCGTGGGGTCGCTGGCCGCCGAGGTCGGGCTGTCCCGGGCGGCACTGGCGCGGCGCTTCACCCAACTCGTCGGCGAGCCACCGATGGCACTGCTGACCGAGATTCGCCTGGCGCTGGCCGTCGACCTGCTGCGCGGGTCGGATGCCACCATCGAAGCCGTCGCCGGCCGCGTGGGCTATGGCACCGCCTTCGCGCTGAGCACCGCGATCAAGCGCCGTTACGGCATGAGCCCCAAGGCAATCCGCGCCCAGGGGTAGCCCGGCGGGCGGTCAGCGGGTCTTGGCGAAGCGGCGGTGCCGCCACACGTACCGCGGAATGCCGCGCAGGGGAACACCCTTGGGCCAGCCGTCGGGCCGGAAGTAGGCATCGGTGCCGCCGTCGACGAAAATGACGCTGCCGCAGAGGAAGTCGGCGGAGTCCGACAGCATGAAGGTGATCCAGTTGGCGAGGTGCACGGGATCGCCGAAGTTGCCGGTCGGGATCGGGAAGGCACGAACGGCCTTGCCCTCACGCGGCGAATCGAGCTGCGCCTGCAGCAGTGGGGTCATGATGGCGCCGGGCGCCAGGACGTTCAGCCGGATGCCGCGGCCCGCCCAGTCGGCCGTCACCGCGGTCTGCCGGACCCAGCGGGCCACAGCGATCTTGGACGCGGCGTACATGAGCGCGGAGGCGCCGCCGCCGAAGAACCGCACGGCGCGGGCCGCGCGGTCGGCGTCGCCGGCCAGCAGCGCGCGGATGGCGCGGCGGGGGACCGCGGGCACCGTTGTGCTGGAGTTGCTGCCCAGTGCAACGACTTTCGCGTTGCCCGCGGCCGCCAGGGCCGGCTGCCAGGCCGTCAGCAGGTCGACGGTGCCGAGGTAGTTGATCTGGGCGATCAGGCGCGCGCGATCGGCGCCGGCCCCGGGTCCGATCCCGGCTGCGAGCACGGCACCGTCGAGCGTGCCTTCGGACAGTTCCAGCACCCGGGTGGCGGCGGTACGTCGGCCGTCGGCGGTCGACAGGTCCGCGATGACGTCGGCGTCCTTGAGGTCGACACCGATCACCGTATGGCCCTGAGCGCGTAGCTGTTTGGCCGCCTGGTATCCCATGCCGGATGCCGAACCGGTCACAGCGTAGGTGCCGATGATGATCTCCTCGATTGGTGGGGGAATCGCCGTCTAGTCGGCGAGCAACTTGGTCAGTGCGTCGGCGACGTCGCGACGGGCACGATGCGCGATGTCGAGCACCGGCATGGTCAGGAAACCGTGGATGGCTCCGTAGTACAGCTCGGTCACCGGTACGTCGGCCGCGCGCAGTGCCTCGGCGTAGGCGAGGGCCTCGTCGCGCATCGGGTCATAGCCGGTGACCACGAGCACGGCCGGGGCGACGCCTTCGACGGACGCGGACAGTGGTGCCGCATAGGGGTTTTCGCGGTCGGTGGTGTTGGGCACGTACTGGTCCCAGTACCACTGCATGGCGGCGGTGGTGTTGTAGTAGCCGGTGCGGAACTCGTGGTACGAGCCGTAGGTGAAGTCGGCGGTCAGCACCGGGTAGAGCAGGACCTGCGCGGCCAGCGGCGCGCCGCCGCGGTCGCGGGTCATCAGCGCGGTGACCGCGGAGAGATTGCCGCCGGCGCTGTCGCCGCCGACCACGAGCTTCGCCGGGTCGCCGCCGAGTTCGGCGGCATGGGCGGCGGCCCACTGGGTCACGGCGTAGACGTCTTCGGCGGCGGCCGGCCACTGATGTTCGGGCGCCAGCCGGTAGTCCACCGAAACCACCACGGCGGGAATCGAATTCGCGAAACTGCGGCACAGCCCGTCGTGCGAGTCCAGGTCGCAGAAGACGAAGCCGCCGCCGTGCGCGAACACGAAGATCGGCAGCGGACCGTCAGTCGCGGGGCGGTAGATGCGAACTCCGATGCCGTCGACCTCTGTGTTGGTGACGGAGGCGACCGCCTCGGGTTCGGCAGGTGCCACGAACCGCGCGCGAATGGCGGCGCGCGCCTGCGCCCCGGTCATGTTCGGCAGGTCGGGGAAGCCGCTGTTGAGTGCCTCGAGGAGGCCGGCGATCTGGGGGTCCAGGCTCATGCGCGATCCGCTAGCGCTACTCGCTGGCGGCTCATGCGTACTGCAGCGCCGGGCCCATGCGCAGCGGCCGCATCGGCTGCAGCGTCGGCGCGACTCGGGAATCCTCGGCGTTGCGCCAGACGCCCATGGCGGTCATGCGCACGGGCGCGGTCAGCTGTTCGAAGGCCATGCGGTTCATTGGACCACACACCGAGACGGCGGCGACGGCCTCACCCTGGCGACCGATCGGCGCTGCGACACAACCGAATCCGGGCACCGACTCTTCGCGTTCGAAGGCGACGCCGTGGGCGCGCACCTTGGCCAGTTCGGTGGCGAGCTGGGCGCGGTTGGCAATCGAGTACTTGGTCTTGCGGCTCATGAGGTCGACCTCGGCGTCCTGGTTGTAGGCCAGGATCGCCTTGCCGACGGCGGTACAGTGCGCCGGCTGGCGGCCACCCACCCGCGACGGCAGCACGGTCATCATGCCGTTGCCGACCTTCTCCAGGTAGACGACGTCACCGCCGTCGAGCACGGCGAGATGCACGACGAGGCCGGTGGCGCGGTGCAGTTCGTGCAGCAGCGGGCCGGCGGCCCGGTGCATGCGGTCCTGGTGCACGGCGAGCGAGCCGAGCTCCACCAGACGCATCCCCAGTTCGTAGTCGCGGCCGTTGCGGCGCAGCCAGCGCAGCTGCACGAGGCGCTCCAGCATCCGGTGGGCAGAGGAACGGGGCAGACCCGTGCGGCGCACGATCTGCGCCAGGGTCAGGCGGCCGGGGCCGTCGAACGCGTCGAGGACCAGCGAGACCCGGTCGATGACCGCGCTGGGGGTGGTGGATTCGACTGCTGCTGTCATGTCGGCCTCCAAGCTCCGTTGCTCCGTGGGATATTCCTATTAGGAATATGACTGTTTGTATCACACGGCGGTGGGGCTTGTCACACATTTCGCTGGAGCGCGGCAGAATATATGCACGACGAGGCGCCCCGAGCCGGGTTGGCAAGGGACGCCTCGTCTATCAATTTTGCAGCTCATGGCCCAGATTTGGGACACGACCACAGTGGTTACCGCGGCGGCGACACGCACGGTGACGACACGCGGAACCTGAGGTTTCAGCTCTGCGCGGCGGACCTCCCGGCGCGGCGACCATAGAAGCTGCCGTCGCCCAGGGACACCCCGCTGGCATAACCCCAGGCAGACAGGCCTGCCGCGCTCCGGCCGGCCGCGAACAGACCCGGAATCGGCTCGCCGCTGACGTGCACGACGCGGCCGTCCAACGTGGTCAGCAGGCCGCCGAGGGTGAACCCACCGGTGCTGTTACGCAGGTCGATCGCGCCGACGGGGGACCCGATCGGACGCAGCCACTGCGGCTTCTTGTGCAGCAGCGGGTCCGCGCCGTTCGCGGCGTGCTCGTTGTAATAGGCGACGGTGTGCTGCAGGACCCCCGCGGGCAGACCGATCTCGGCTTCGAGCTCGGCGACCGTCTCGCATACCCAGGTGGCCGGGCGGCGCAGGAACGGCGTCGCCGAGGTCGCGGCCATGGCCTCTTCCATCGCATCGCCGTCGATGATCAGGTAGGCGGTGTTGTCCTGGTAATACAGCGTCTGCTGGCCGATGCGTCCCGCATAGGTGTCCTCGGCGATGTAGCGCTGGCCGAAGCCGTTGACCAGGATGCCGCGGACCAGCTGCTGCGGGTCGCAGAAGAACGCCACCTCGGTGGCATCCATGTGCGCCAGATCGGCGCCGAGCGCCTGGGCCATCCGGATCGCCCGGCCGTCGTGCTGCTCGATACTCGCCGCCGGACGGCCCGCGATGCGGGGTGCGTACTGGGCGACCATCGCGTCGCTGTAGGCGAAGCTGCCCGAGGCCAGCACCACGCCGCGGCGCGCCTTGATCGCCACGGTGTCGCTGTAGCGGCGTGCCACGATGCCGACCACCCGGCCGTCGGCCTCGGTGATCAACGACTGCACCTCGGTGTCGTACACCGACCGGACGCCCTGCGCGGTGGCCGTTTCCACCAGCGGCTTCATCAACATGTAGCCGCCACTGCGCTCACCGGCGACCTTGTCGGTCATCTGCGGCACGTGGCCGCGCGGGGCGGGGGCGGCAATCGTGTTGTACGGGAAGGCATTTTCGCCACCCGTGAACATCAGGCCCTCGTCGCTCGGTGGCTCCCAGCCCGGCTCACCCCAGAACACCGGCTTGAACGGCACGCCGCAGCTCACGAGCCAGTCGTAGTGGGCGACGCTGCCCGCGCAGTAGTCGTCGATCCGTTCGGCGTCCGCGCCGGGACCCATGGCCACCTTCAGGAAGGCGGCCATGTTCTCCACGGAATCGTCGAAACCGCAGGCCTTTTGGAGATCGGTGCCACCGCCGAGGTAGATGAATCCACCGGCCATGGCGGCGGCGCCGCCCCAGCCGCCGGTGCGTTCGACGACCAGGACGTCGGCGCCCGCCGCCGAGGCCTCTACGGCTGCGGCCGCACCGGCGATGCCGTAGCCGACGACCACGACGTCGGCCTCGTCATCCCACGAGGTGATGGCCGATGCCGGGACCGGTTTCAGGTCGGCACTCATGGCAGCATCGCCCGCGGCGGAACGCCCATCCACTCATGGCCCCAGTAGCTGTCGGCAGTGATTTCCTCTGCGGTGTAATGCCGTTCGTCGACCTTCATGCCCTCGGTGCCGAACTCGATGTCCCAGTCGCCGGGCGAACGCACGTAGAACGACACCATCTTGTCGTTGGTGTGCCGGCCCAGCGTGGATGACAGCTGGAAGCCGTCGCGGTTCACGCGGTCGAGCGCCTGCCCGACGGCGTCGAGCGTGTCGACCTCGACCATGAGGTGGATCAGCTTCGGGTCACGCAGCGTCGCGGCCGGGCAGATCGCCAGGCTGTGGTGCCGCTCGTTGATGCCCAGGAACTGCACGCGCAGGGGGCCGAACTCCGGGGGAGCGGGCACCCGGAAGGCGCCGCGGGGCAGGAAGCCCAGCACCTCGGTGTAGAACGTGAACAGTCCCTTGGCATCCTGTGCCGGCAGCACCACGTGGCCGAGGCCGAGGCCCTCGGTGACGAAGCGGGCGCCGAACGGTGTGACGACGGGGCTGTGATCCAGCACCGCACCGTGGAACACCTCGACGTCGTTGCCGGCCGGGTCGACGAAGGAGATGACCTCGTCGACGCGACGGGCGTCGGCCTCGTCCAGCGACAGTTGCTTCCACGGCACCCCGGCGCCGTCGAGGGTGGCCTGCACCCGGCGCAGGGCGGCGCCGTCACGGACCTCCCAGCCCACGGTGACGATGCGGTCGGCATCGCCCGGCACCACGATGATGCGGGCGGTGCGCTCGTCCATCCGCAGGTACAGCGCATCGGGATCGGGACCGCTGCCCTTCGCGAAACCCAGTACGTCGAAGGCGAATTGGCGCCAGCGTTCGATGTCGGCGGTCTGGACCTTCACATAGCCCAGGCTCTTCAGGTCACTCACGTCAGATCATGCCTCGCAGCGGGCCCTGCGGATCCACGCCCAGGCTGCTCAGCGCCGATGCGTGGTAGGTGGTACCGGGCACGTGGATGGCGTGGGCCTGACCGACATGCGCGTCGCGCCAGTAGCGCTGCAGAGGCTTGTCCATGCGGGTGGCGTTGCCGCCGCAACGGGCGAAGATCTCGTCGACGGCGGACACCGCGCGCCACACCGACCGGATCTGGGTGCGCCGGCCGGCGGCGCGGTCCTCGAACGACACCTCCTTGCCGGCGGCGACCATGTCGTAGATCCGGTCGACGTTGGCCAGCAGTTCCTGGCGGGCGGCGTTGATGTCGGCGGCGGCCTCACCGATGGCGTACATGACGTACGGGTCGTCCTTGATGGCCACACCACTGGAGTTGACGCGCTCACGCTGGTAATCGAGCGCGGCGGCCAGGGCGCCCTCGGCGATGCCGATGACGGCCGACGAAATGCCGAGCGGGAACATCGTCGACCACGGCATCAGGTACAGCGGGGAGGTCATGCCGGCCTCGATCTGGGCCCGGCCGTCCATCACCTTGGTGGCGTCCATGGTGCGGTAGGTGGGGACGAAGGCGTCCTTGACGATGACGTCCTTGGAACCGGTACCGCGCAGGCCCACGACGTTCCAGGAGTCCTGGACGATTTCGTAGTCGCTGCGGGGCAGGATCATGTGCAGCATCTGCGGCGGCATGAGGGGCTTGCCCTCGGCGTCACCGAGCATGGCGCCCAGGAAGATCCACTCACAGTGGTCGGTGCCCGAGCTGAACTGCCAGCGGCCGTTGAAGATGTAGCCACCATCGACGGGCCGGGCCACGCCCTGCGGGGCGTACGGCGACGCGACCCAGGTGTCGGTGTCCGATCCCCAGATTTCGGCGGCGACCTTCGGGTCGGCGTAGGCGAGCTGGTACGGGTGCACACCGACGACGCCGTTGATCCAGCCGGCGGCCGGGTCCAGGGCGGCGGTCGCCATCACGGTCTCGGCGAACTCGCGCGGATGCACCTCCAGGCCGTCATATTCCTTGGGCTGCAGCAGCTTGATGTTGCCGGCGGCCTTCATCAGCTTCACGGTCTCGTCGGGCAGCTGGCCCAACTTCTCTGCCTCCCAGGCTTGTTCGCGAAGCTGGTCGGCGATGTCACCGAGTTTGTCGATAACCCGCTGGGTCATGGTCGTTTTCCTAACTCCTGTGATGGGCTAATTAATGGTTTACCGCACCCGCGGCGCACCGGGAGGCTGTTCCCGGTCAGCGGGCGAAAATCCTTCAGCGACGTGGATCTGGTTGGCGCATCGCATTCCTGGCTCACAGCACGACGGGACCTAAGGCTCTCGTCGCCGGACCGATGGGCTCTACCTCCCCGGCCCGAGACGGCGGATCATCGAGCCCGAAGGTTGACGACCGGACAGAGGCGAGGCAGCGCGATGTACGGATGGACGTGCCGTTGGAAGCAGGTGATCGGACCGACCGTGTCCGTTGCCGCCGTACTGGCGATCGCCGGCGCCGTGGTTGTGCCCGTGACCCAGATTTCAGGCGCGCCGGGTGGGTTCGAGTCGATGGTCGCCGAGCCGCCCGGCTGTTGGGGACCCCACGGTGTGGATCCGGACTGTCTCGGACCTGGCCCGTACGGGCACGGCGAGTGGGGACCGGGCTCTGGAACGGTCGCATCGGGCGCCACGCCCGTTCCGGGAGATCCGAGTCCCGGCCCGGCGGAGTCCGACCCGACTGTGCCGTGAACGTCGGCGCCATCGCGCCTTGGGTGTCCGGTCCGATGGTCGGGACGCGATCCGGCGGGTCGTCCGTTCACCGGGACGCCTCGTACTGGGACATTCCGAGGGCGGCTAACTTCGCACTATGAGCAGCGCTGGACAGGTTGACGTCGTAGTAGTCGGTGCCGGGTTCGCCGGTCTTTACGCACTGCACAAGCTGCGGTCGGAAGGCCATTCGGTCGTCGTGTTCGAGGCGGCCTCAGATGTGGGTGGCACGTGGTTCTACAACCGGTACCCCGGCGCCCGGTGCGACGTCGAGAGCATCGACTACTGCTACTCGTTCGACAAGGACCTGCAGCAGGAGTGGACCTGGACCGAGAAGTACGCCACCCAGGCCGAAATCCTCACGTACATCAACCATGTCGCCGACCGGTTCGACTTGCGCCGCGACATCCGGCTGAACACCCGCGTGGTGTCGGCGACGCTCGACGAGGAGACGCTGCGCTGGACCGTCACCACCGACACCGGTGAGACGGTGGACGCGCAGTTCTGCGTCATGGCCACCGGCGCGCTGTCCGATCCGCTGCTGCCGAACATCCCCGGCGTCGAGACCTTCGCCGGCGAGACCTACCACACCGCGAACTGGCCGCACGAGGGCGTCGACTTCACCGGCAAGCGCGTCGGCCTCATCGGCACCGGTTCGTCGGGCATCCAGACCACGCCGATTGTGGCCGCGCAGGCCGCCGAACTCGTTGTCTTCCAACGCACTCCGAACTTCTCCGTGCCGGCCGGCAACGAGCCGCTGACGGCCGAGCGGGAAGCCGAGGTCAAGGCCAGCTACGACCAGCGCCGCGAGCTGTCGTGGCGCAGCGGCGGCGGCTCACCGCACCTGGCGCACCCCAAGCTCACCATGGAGCTGTCGGACGAAGAGCGCCGTGCGGAGTTCGAAAAGCGTTGGCAGCTGGGCGGCGTGCTGTTCAGCAAGACCTTCCTGGACCAGATGGTCGACCCGGTGGCCAACGCCGAGGCCAAGAAGTTCTACGACGAGAAGGTGCGCGCGGTCATCGACGATCCCGAGGTCGCCGACCTGCTGATCCCGAACGACCACCCGATCGGCGCCAAGCGGATCTGCACCGATACCAACTACTTCCAGACGTTCAACCAGCCACACGTGAAGCTGGTCAGCGTGAAGAAGACGCCGATCGAGCAGATCGACGCCACCGGCATCACCACCACTGAGGCCCGGTTCGACCTGGACGCCATCATCTTCGCCACCGGATTCGACGCGCTCACCGGCGCTCTGGGACGCATCGACATCACCGGCCGCGGTGGTGAGAAGCTCAAGCAGAACTGGGTGGACGGACCGCGTAGCTACCTGGGCCTGGGCGTCGACGGCTTCCCGAACATGTTCCTGGTGAACGGACCCGGCGCGCCGGCCGTGCTGGCCAACATGGTGCTGCACGCCGAGGCGCACGTGAACTGGATCGCCGACGCGATCGAGTACGTCGGCAAGAACGGGTATGCGGCCATCGAGGCGACCACGGACGCGGTCGACGCCTGGGGCGCCGAACTGGTGCGCCGCGCCGACCAGACGCTGTTCCCGAAGGCGAACTCCTGGTACATGGGCGCGAATGTGCCCGGTAAGCCACGGGTTTTCATGTTGTTCATCGGTGGCTTCGCCGCCTACAACGACATCTGCGCCGAGGTTGCGGCCGCCGGGTACAAGGGATTCGAACTGACCAAGGCCGGCTGATGTCAGGGCTGCTGAACAAGGTCGCCCTCGTCACCGGTGCCGCCCGCGGCACCGGCCGGACCCACTGTGAGCGGTTCGCCGACGAGGGCGCCGACATCATCGCTCTCGACGTCGCCAGTGCGGCAGCCGATTTGGCCGATCTTGCCGATGCCGTGAAGCAGCGCGGTCAGCGTTGTTTCACCGCTGTGGCCGACGTGTCGTCGTTCGACGAGGTGCAAGCCGCGGTCGACGAAGGGGCCTGGGAGTTCGGCCGGCTGGACGTCGTGGTCGCCAACGCCGGCATCCATTCGGCGTCGGCGCCGTCGTGGGAGGTCACCACCGAGGACTGGCAACGCGTCATCGGCGTGAACCTCACCGGGGTGTGGCACACGGTGAAGGCCGCCGTTCCGCATTTCGGCCCGGCCGGCGGATCCGTGGTGATCATCAGCTCCACCAACGGACTTCGCGGCTCCGCGAACACCGCCGCGTACACCTCCACCAAGCATGCGGTGGTGGGTCTGGCCCGCACTCTGGCGAACGAGCTGGGGCCCAAGCGGATTCGGGTCAACACCGTGCACCCCGGCGCGGTCGGCACCCCGATGGTGCTGAACCCGGAGACCTTCAAGCGCATCCGGCCCGATCTGGAGAACCCGACCGCCGACGACGTCGCGGAAGTGCTTGCCGCACGCAACCTGTTGCCGGTGCCGTGGGTGGAGCCCGAGGACATCAGCAACGCGGTGGTGTTCCTGGCGTCCGACGAGGCCCGCTACATCACCGGCACTCAACTGGTCGTCGACGCGGGGCTGACGCAGAAGGCCTGACCCGCCTCGGACGTGCAGAAAACGAACTCTGCTGCGATGCAACGATGATCGGCCACTCCTGGTCCGGCGCGCGGTGCGGCTCAGCGGGCTGGTTCACCGACCAGCGTGCGGAGGAAGGCGACCGTCTCGAGTTCGCGGTTGGTGATTTCGTCGTCGCTGGTGCCGTACCTGCGGTTCGCCGACAGTTTCACGATCACCGTCTTCTTGCCTGGGTCGACGTAGATGAACTGGTTGTACACGCCGATGGCGCTGAACTCTCCCGAATCCACGGCGGGCAGCCACCATTGGTAGCCGTAACCCAGGTCGAGCGGATGGCTGCCGATGATCGGACGCCCCGGTAGAAGATGTTCGGCATCAGCCGCCAGCGACGCGTCCACCCATGACTGAGGAACCAATTGCTGACCCCGCCAGCGGCCGCCATTGCGATACAGCTCACCGAATTTCGCGTAGTCGCGCGCAGTCATGACGAGGCCGCCGAATGCAACCTCCATGCCGGTCGAGTCGACCAACCAGTACGCGGGTGAGCTGATGCCCAAGGGCTCGACGAGCTTCTCCTGCATATAGTCGGTGATGGAACGGCCCGTCGCACCGACGAGCAGCGCTCCGAGAGCCTGCGTATCGCCGGAGTTGTAGCGGCAGACGTGCCCCGGTTCGATGTCGCGGACCATGGTTGCGACGAACTCCTCGAGCGTTCCACCTTCGCCCATCGCGGCCGCCAACCGGAAGATGTCGGACCCCGCGTCGTTATAGTCCTCGTTCCACCGCGCACCCGAAGACATCTGGAGCACATCCTTGATCGAGACGCCGTCATACGCAGAGCCCGGGGCGACGCGAATGTAGTCGCTGATGGGCCGATCGATACCCGCAATGTGCCCGTCCTCGACCGCTATGCCGACAAGTGCCGAGATGACGCTCTTGGCCACAGACATCGAAATCCACGGAACGTTCGGACCGCCGGTCAGCCCGTACCACTCGTGGGAGATGGCGCCGTCGCGCAGAACCAAGAGTGCGGCGGTGTCCGTTTGGGCCAGGAAGTCCTCTGTCGACTTGCATTCTCCGTTGAGCGCGTACGACTTCGGCAATTCGAGGGGATCGCCGACGGGCCAGTCGTGTGGGGTCGAGGAGGGGGACATCTTGCTGGTGGGAAGCAGTTCGGGGATCCGGGAAAAGTTCTCGTGTTGTGGAATTCCGGTGAACAAGCCCAGTTCAACGAACGAGGACGGAGTGTGGTCGGCCATGTCAACCTCTCATTTTGCGGCGGTGCGCCTAATATAGGCGTACCAACTGGTTAGTACAACCAGTTGGTACGCCTATCTGAAAGTGGGGCCCGGAATGCAGGCGAGCGAAGGTCGAGTGGACGGACGTACGCTCCGTTACCAGCATCGGCGGCCTGAACTACTGGCCGCCGCCACCGAGTACGTGCTCGATAACGGAATCAGTGACCTGTCGCTGCGTGATATGGCACGCGCCCTGGGGATCACGCATGCCACGTTGCTGCGGCACTTCGTGTCAAAGGAAGACCTACTGCTACAGGTCATCGCAAAGATCAGGGCGGACTTCGTCGATCAGCTGTCCGGTGATGACCAGATGCATCCTGACCAGACGGCGTCGCGGCTGTTGCGCACGACGTGGAAACGGCTTTGCGACCCGGCTGAGCAGCGGCAGTTCGTTCTTCTCTTCGAGGTGGTGGGTCGGGCAACCCGAGAGGGTGGCCGCGTTGCTGACCTGGCGCAGGCGAGCATCCATGATTGGCTCAATATCATTGCGGCACAGCTGGTGCGGACCGGCTGTTCGCCCAAAGAGGCGGACACCCTTGCGACCCTGGTGCTGGCGCAGGTGCGTGGTCTTCAGGTCGATCTTCTGCTGACGGGTGACCGACGTCGCGTGGATCGCGCGATCGAGGCGCTGATCGAAATGATCGACCGGCGTTCGGAATAGGACTTCAGGACCGTCGGCGGATGAATTCGTCGACGTCGCCCGCTGACTCGGATGCCCACCCGCGAAGTGCCCAGCCTCGCTTATGACTGTGCGCGGTCATGGTTCGACGAGCCCGGCCGCGATCTCGAGTTCTACCAGTGCCGGCTCGATGGCGTCGGCCATGGCGTCGATGTCGTTCGCCATCTCGGGCGTCGTGACGAAGCCGAAATCGATGCGGTCGCGGTAGCTGAAGCAGGTGACGTTGAGTCCGACGTCCATCACCAGGGGACCCATCGGCATCATCTGTTCGAGGACGGCGCCGTCCATGTACAGCGGCACGGGCGGCCCGGGCACGTTGGACACGACGAGGTTCATCGGCTTGAGGGTGCCGCCGAGCTTGCTCGCCGTGTACGCCCGGGCGGCCAGGGCCACCAGGCCGGGTGGGGTGGTGTCGGTCAGCCCCATGATCTGGTGTGCGGTAAGGGCTTTCGCCATTTCCTTGGCGCTCTGGGAGCTGGCGTAGATGGCCTTGATGCGTTCGGCGGGGTCGACGATGTCGGATGCCAGCGACACCGACATCGCGCTCACCTGGTTGCCGACCTGATCGCTGGAACTCTCGGTGCGGGTCGACACCGGGACCTGCGCGATGAGCGACTTGTCGGGCAGCTCGCCCCGGTCCTCCAGATATGTGCGCATGGCACTCGAGACGAGCGCCAGCACGACGTCGTTCACCTTCACGCCGAATGCTTCCTTCACCGCTTTCACACGCTCCAGGGACACGCCGGAATTGCTGACCCGCCGGTGCGGTGAGATCGGGCCATTGAACCGGGTGGGCGGTGCGTCGAAGTAGCCGGGTGGCTTGTTGGCGACGCTGAGTGCCGCAATCTGCTGGCGCACGGTCTGTTCCAGGAAACGCACGACGCGGTAGGGCGTCTTGATGCCGATGTTGATCAGACCGCCCAGGGCCTGCAATTCGATGCCGGGCGCTTTGACGCCGACCAGTGATCCGCTCGGTTCGGCCGCCGGCGGTCGCGGGGTGGGCGTGAAATCGAGGAGAATCTCCCCGAGCCCGGCTCCCGAGACGCCGTCGATGATGGCGTGGTGCATCTTCATCAGCACGGCGACGCGGCCGCCCTCGACGCCCTCGATGAACCAGAGTTCCCACAGCGGCCGGGACCGGTCCAGCTTGTAGGACATCAGCCGTCCCACCAACTGGTCGAGTTCGCGGCGGCCGCCGGGTGCGGGGACCGCGATGTGGCGGACGTGGAAGTCGAGATCGAGTTCCTCGTCTTCGACGAACCACGGCCGGTCGAGGCCGAGCGGCGCGCCGGTCACCCGCCACCGCAGTTGCGGCATCTCCGGCAAACGCGCCGCGATGAGCGCCTTCACGGACTCGAAGCTGAAATCCGGTGCGTCGGTGGGGTCGTAGATCGACGACGCGGCGACATGCATATGCCAGCTGTTGGTCTCCGCGAACCAGAAGGTGGCGTCGGCACCGGACAAGCGATTCATGGGGCTGATCCTAGAATGCGCGCGGGTGCGCCTCGCTTGAAATCGGCGGATTGGTACGAACTTCGGAGTGTGACGGTTGTCTCCGCGCGCCGTAGCTCGGCAATCGTCTTGGCGCGCAACGTGACCCGATGGTCAGGCGTCGACGGTCGATGTTCCATTCCGGTCAATTGATAAGCCGGACAATATATTCCGGCGACCAGATGACAACGGGCGGCCGCGTACCGCACACCATGGGATCGGTGTGCGGTACGCGGCCGCCCGTGCAGACGATCAGCGCTGCAGGAAGCCCAGCACCGTGCTCTCGAATGCCTCCTTGGCCTCGATCATCGCCCAGTGCCCGCAGTTCGGGAACACGTGCAGCTCGGCGTTGGAGATGGTGCGCATCGGGATGAGCGCCATGTCCAGCGGGCTGACGCGGTCGTCGCGGCCCCACGTCAACAGCGTCGGCGCCTTCACCTTGTGCATCTGAGCCCAGGGCTGCGGCGGCGCATCGGCCGACCGCATGAACTTCATCATCATCTTGAAGGCGGCCTTGCCGTACATCCGGCGGGCCGACTCGAGCGTCTCGGGATCGGAGGCCAGCTTCAAGCGCTCTTCGATCAGCTCTTCGGTGACGATCTTCTCGTCGTACACCATCGAGTTGAGCCAGTCGATCAGCCGCTGCCGGGTCGGGTCCTCGGTGAACTCCTGCAGCAGCCGGATGCCCTCGCTCGGGCCGGGGCTGAAGATGTTGGTGCCGATACCGCCGATGGTGACCAGCTTGCCGATGCGGTCGGGGTTGTTGATGGCGAAGTTGATGCCGACGCCGCCGCCCATCGAGTTACCGACGATGTCCACCTTCTCGACCCCGAGCGCGTCGAGGAAGGGCACGACCGCGGACTGGGCGTCGATCATCGGGTGGCCACCGAAGTCGTCGCTGACGCCGAAGCCGGGGAACTCGAGGATCAGGCAGCGGAAGTGTGCCGCGAACGTCGGCAGGACGCCGCGGAAGTTCCGCCAGCCCGTCACGCCCGGGCCCGAACCGTGCAGAAACAGCACTACAGGGCCGCTGCCCTCGTCGTAATAACGCAGCGTTCCGCGCTCGGTCTGGACTTCCTTCAGCTCACTCATACGTTCCAAATTACGGTGCGGATGTCACGCGGTCGCCACCACCTCCCGTCCGGCGGGACGCGTCGCGCCCGGGGGCGCCCCGTTGTGCTGCGAGCGGCCTTTATGGTGTCCAGATGACCGTGCCGGAGTCTGCGCGTCCACTGGCGGGCGTGCGCATCGTCGAAATCTCCAGTTTCGTCGCAGTGCCCCTGGCGGGGATGACGCTGGCGCAGCTCGGTGCCGAGGTCATCCGGATCGATCCCATCGGCGGCGCCGCGGACTACCACCGCTGGCCGGTGACCGATGACGGCGAGAGCATCTACTGGGCGGGCCTGAACAAGGGCAAGCGATCCGTCGCGGTGGACATGCGCTCACCGGAAGGTCAGGACCTGGTGACCCGGCTGATCGTCGACGCCGGGGTCTTCATCACCAATGTGGCGGGCCGGCAATGGCATTCGTACGAGAACCTCTCCGCGCTGCGGTCCGACCTGATCCACGCCGAGGTGTCCGGCCGGGCCGACGGTGGTACGGCCGTGGACTACACCGTCAACGCCGGGCTGGGCTTTCCGCTGGTCACCGGTCCGTCCGAGTTGCAGACTCCGGTGAACCACGTGCTGGCGGCCTGGGACGTGTCGTGCGGCCTGTACCTGGCGCTGGCGGTGACGGCGGCGCTCCGCCACCGCGACAGCAGCGGCGAGGGCCAGCAGGTCAGCATCCCACTGGAGAACGTGGCCCTGGCCACCGCCGGGAATCTCAGCTTCCTGACCGAGGTGATGGTCAACGGGGTCGGCCGTGAACGCATCGGCAACTCGATCTTCGGCCAGTACGGGCAGCAGTTCGTCAGTGCCGACGGCGCCGCGTTCATGATCGTCGCGCTGACCGGACGCCATTTCCGGGATCTGGTCGAGGTCACCGGTACGACGAAAGCCGTTGCCGCGCTGTCGGAATCGCTCGGTGCGGACTTCACCGATGAGGGGCAGCGCTATCTGCACCGCGACGCGCTCACCGGTCTGTTCACCGTCTGGTTCTGTGCGCACACCGCCGAGCAGATCACGGCGGCGTTGGGTGCGACGTCGATCCTGTGGGAGCGCTACCGCGACTTCAGCGAGGTGGCCGCGAGTCCCAAGGTGACCGACAACCCGCTGTTCACCGAACTCGACCAGCCGCGCATCGGCCGCCACCTGGCACCGGGCCTGCCGCTGCGGATCGACGGTGAGTATCCGCCCGCGCGGCCGGCGCCGGCGCTCGGCGACGACACCACCGCCGTGCTGACCGAGCGGCTCGGGCTCACCGCAGCCGATGTCGCCGGGCTGACGGAAGCGGGGACCGTGGCATGACCGTGCTGCCCGACTTGTTGGTGGTGTCGCCCGGTGCCGGGCCCGAGTCCTGGCTTGGGGCGGCCGGGGGACCCAACGGCAAGCGGGCCTTCGGCGGCCTGCTGATGGCGCAGAGTCTGTCCGCCGCATGTCAGACGGTGAACCCGGAGATGCGCCCGACGGTCATGCACCTGCAGTACCTGCGTGGGGGAGAGGCCGGCGCGACCACGGACTACACGGTGGTCCGGGTGTACGACGGACGGACCGCGGCGGCGCGGCGGGTCGAGGCCTGCCAGGCCGGGCGGCTGCTGACCGTCGCGACCGTGTCCTTCTCGATGGACCTGGCCGGCCCCGAACACGATGAAACACGGTCACTGCCAGAGGATCCCGAGCTGCTGCCGTTGACCGGGCCGCCGGGGCCGGCGCCCGCGGTGCCGCTGGACGAGATCGACATCCGGATCGTCGACGACCGGTCGTCGGGCGAGTTCGTCCGGCGCATGTGGTGGCGGGCCACGGTGGCGATGCCACCGGAACAGTTGCCGCACATGATGATTGCCTGCTACATCACCGACCTCTACGGGATCGACCCGGCGCTGCAGGTGCACGGACACTCCATGCAGGCACGCACCCACCGCAGCGGCACCACCGATTTCTCGATCTGGTTTCACCACCCGATCCGGGCCGATCACTGGAATCTGCTGGAATCGCGTTCTCCGGCCGCGGGCCGGGGCCGCGGTGTGATCACCGGGAGTCTGGTCGGCGCAGACGGAACCAGGGTCGCGACAATGGTGCAGGAAGGTCTGATCGCGGACCGGTAGTACCGTCGTCGGCAGGCTGGTGAAGAACCCTAGGAGAACGATGAACGGCGCACAGGCACTGATCCGCACACTGGTCGACGCCGGCGTCGACGTCTGCTTCGGTAATCCCGGAACCAGCGAGATGCACTTCGTCGCGGCACTGGACTCCGTGCCCGAGATGCGTGGTGTGCTCTGCCTTTTCGAGGGTGTGGTCACCGGTGCCGCCGACGGTTATGCCCGCATGGCCGAGAAGCCGGCGGCCACCCTGCTGCATCTGGGCCCCGGACTCGGCAACGGCATCGCCAACCTGCACAACGCCCGCCGGGCCTATTCGCCGATGGTCAACGTCGTCGGCGACCATGCGCTCGGCCACAAGAAGTACGACGCACCACTGGAATCCGACATCGACGCGATGGCGGGCACGGTGTCGGGATGGGTGCGCCGGTGCGAGAAATTGGCCGACATCGCCAACGACGCGGTGGCCGCGATCGAGGCCGCGCAGCAGGGACAGGTGGCCACGCTGATCCTGCCGGCGGATGTGTCGTGGACCGAGGGCGCCGAGCCGGCGGCGGGGGAGCCGACCACGAGCGCGGCGTCGTTCGACTACCGCGCCGGCGTCGACCCTGACGAACACGAGCTGCTCGACGCCGGTCCCGAAGTCTTCGGCGCCGGCACCGTCCTGCTGCTGGGCAGCGCGGCCTGCCGGGAGCGCGGCCTTCGTGCCGCGAGCCGGATCGCCGAGGCCACCGGAACCAAGGTATTGATCGAGACCTTCCCGGCCCGGCTCGAACGCGGCGCCGGCCGGCCCAACTTCGAACGCCTGGCGTATCTCGCCGAAGCCGCTCAGTTCCAGCTCACCGGCGCCGAGCACCTCGTGCTGGCCGGCGCCCGGTCCCCGGTGTCGTTCTTCGCCTACCCCGGCAAGGCGAGTGACCTGGTGCCGGGCGGCTGCCAGATACACACCGTGGGCAGCGACATCGTCGCGCGTCTGGAAGAACTGGCCGATTCGGTGGCGCCGGGTACCGAGCCGGTGCTGACCGAGCTGAAAGTGCCGGAGCTGCCGACAGACTCGGCTCTGACGACGCAGAACTGGGTCGAGGTGGTGGCCGCGACGCTGCCCGACGACGCGATCATCGTGGACGAGTCCAACACCAGCGGGTTCCTGCTGCCGCAGGCGACGATGAGCGCGCCGCGGCACGACCTGTTGACGTTGACCGGCGGCGCCATCGGGTTCGGATTGCCGAGTGCGGTCGGTGCCGCGGTGGCCCGCCCGGACCGTCCGGTGCTGTGTCTGCAGTCCGATGGCAGTGCGATGTACACGATTTCGGCGTTGTGGACCATGGCGCACGAGCAGCTCGACGTGGTGACGGTCATCCTCAACAATGCCGCCTACGCGATCCTGCGCATGGAGCTGCAGCGCGTCGGGGCCGAGGCCAGTGGGCCGAAAGCCGCGGCGATGCTTGATCTCTCGGGCCCGACGACGGATTTCGCGGCGCTGGCGGCGGCCATGGGCGTGCCGTCGGCGAAGGCGACGACAACGGCGGAGTTGGCCGACCTGCTCCGCGTGGGCTACGCCACACCGGGGCCGTACCTGATCGACGCGGCGGTGCCGGCGCTGCTGTAGGTGCCGGGCAAAAAAATTCGGGGCCCCTCGGTGAGGGGCCCCGAATCCTGTTGACGGTCAGCGGCTCTGGTGCACGCTGTTGTCCACCTGCGGCGCCTCGGCGCGCGGGTGGATGTCGTTGACCCAGTCGTGGTGGGAGATGTCCGCCGACGCCGGCGCGGCCAGTCCCAGCACCGCTGCTGCCAATCCGTTTGCCACCAGTGCGGCGATTCCGAGCTTCTTCATTGTCCCCAACTCCTTGTATCTGAAGCTTTGATGCTCGGTTCAACGGGTGGAGGGCCGGCAGTATTTCTGTAGTTGGGCGTTGGCAGCAATTGATCGTTCTTCGGCAGTAATCAGTCTGTCGGCCGGTCCTGTGGATGAATCGCGCACTGTGCATAACTGTCTTCCGGACGCCGGATCCGAGGGTCTTCGTCTCGTGATCTGTCGGTGGCTCCGGCCACGGTGACGGCATGAACACACCACCACGCATGACCCGCGCCGAGATCGGAGCGCTCGGTGAACAGCTCGCGGTCGACCACCTGGTCTCGCTGGGAATGACGGTCCTGACCCGGAACTGGCGCTGCCGGTGGGGTGAACTCGACGTCATCGCCACCGAAAGGGACCACAGTGCGGTGGTCTTCGTCGAGGTGAAGACCCGCACCACCACGGAGTTCGGCGGTGTCGAGGAAGCGGTGACGCCCGAGAAGGCCCGTCGGCTGCGTCGGTTGGCCAGCGTGTGGCTGGCTGAGCAGAACGCGCACTGGCCCGATGTGCGGATCGATGTGGTCGGCGTCCGGCTCGGTGGCCGGGAGCCGGAGCTGGTGCATCTGAGAGGTATCGGCTGATGGCGCTGGGACGGGCCTACTCGGTGGCCATCCGCGGCCTCGACGGCGTCATGGTGGAGATCGAGGCGGACATCACCTCGGGGCTGCCGGGGGTGCATCTGGTCGGCCTACCCGATGCGGCGCTGCAGGAGTCGCGGGACCGGGTCAGGGCCGCGATCACCAACTGCGGCAACAGCTGGCCGATGTCGCGGCTGACTCTCGGGCTGTCGCCGGCCACGCTGCCGAAAGGTGGGTCGATGTATGACCTGGCGATCGCCGCGTCGGTGCTGTCGGCGCATCTGAAGACGCACTGGGGACGGCTGGACAAGACGGTCCTGCTGGGCGAACTGGCACTCGACGGTCGGGTGCGTCCGGTCAAGGGCGTGCTGCCTGCCGTCATGGCTGCCAAGCGGGAAGGGTGGCCGTCGGTGGTCGTGCCTGCCGAGAATCTGGCCGAAGCCAGTCTCGTCGACGGCATCGAGGTATGGGGCGTTCGCACGCTCGGACAGATGCAGGCGTGGCTCAATGGGAAGGCGCCGCTGGACGGGCGGGTCGACACGACGGCGCCGGCCGCCGACGACGGCGTCGACCTGGCCGACGTGGTCGGTCAGACCCAAGCTCGATGGGCAGTGGAGATCGCCGCCGCCGGCGCCCACCACCTGATGCTCACGGGGCCGCCGGGGATCGGCAAGACGATGCTGGCCCAACGGCTCCCGGGGCTGCTGCCCGACCTGACCGAGGAGGAAGCGCTGGAGGTCACCGCCATCCATTCGGTGGTCGGGCTGCTCACCGGTGATACGCCGCTGATCACCCGCCCGCCGTTCGTGGCGCCGCATCACACGTCCAGTGTCTCGGCACTCGTCGGCGGTGGCTCCGGGATGGCACGCCCCGGCGCCATCAGCCGGTCGCATCGCGGCGTCCTGTTCCTCGACGAGTGCGCCGAGATCGGGACCAGCGTGCTCGAAGCCCTGCGGACCCCGTTGGAGGAAGGCAAGATTCGGCTGGCACGTCGTGACGGCGTGGCGTGCTATCCCGCTCGCTTCCAGTTGGTCCTCGCGGCGAATCCGTGCCCGTGCGCTCCGCCGAACCCGCGGGACTGTGTGTGCCCGTCAGCCGACCGGCGTCGGTATCTGGGCAAGCTCTCCGGGCCGCTGATGGACCGCGTCGATCTGCGTGTCGATATGCACCCTGTACTCGCCGGCGCCTTCGGTGACCACGCCGCCGAATCCACCAGTGCTGTCCGTGCCCGCGTCGCCGCCGCCCGTGCGGCCGCCGCCGAGCGATGGCAGGACGTCGGAGTCCGGACCAACGCCGAGGTACCAGGGCCCCTGCTGCGCCGCAGATTCCGGCTGAGCCGGGACGCCATGGAGCCGCTGCGCAAATCCCTCGATTCCGGCCGGTTGAGTATCCGCGGCGTTGACCGCACGTTGCGCGTCGCGTGGTCCCTGGCCGATCTGGCGGGCCGCGATGCGCCCAACCTCGAGGACGTCAGCACGGCATTGGGTTTCCGCGAGGGAGATGTCCGATGAGTGCCGACGAGCAGGAACTGCGGGCGTGGGCGTATCTGTCGCGGGTGGCTGAACCGCCGTGCCCGAGGTTGACGGTATTGGTGGCCGATCACGGGCCGGTCGAGGTGGCAGACATGATCCGGCGCGGCCGCGAGGATTCGGACCTCACCGGCAGCGTCGCCGCGCGCCGTGAGGTTGATTGCGCGGCGCGGGATTTGGAGATTCTCGATCGCCGCGGTGGGCGGTTGATCACGCCCGACGACGATGAGTGGCCGTACCTGTCGTTCGTCGCGTTCGCGAACAAGGCGGTGTGGGAGCGGCCATCGGGTTACCCGCCCATGGTGTTGTGGGCGCTCGGCCCGGCCCGCCTCGATGAGATCGCCGAACGCGCTGCCTCCATCGTCGGCACCAGGGCGTGCACGGCGTACGGCGAACATGTCGCTGCCGAGATTGCAGCGGGCCTCGTCGAACGTGACGCCGCGGTGGTCTCTGGTGGCGCTTATGGCATCGACGGAGCGGCGCACCGCGCGGTGTTGGCGTCGGACGGCGTCACCATGGCAGTGCTTGCCGGGGGTATCGACGTGCCGTACCCGTCGGGGCATTCGGCGCTGCTGCACCGGGTGGCCACCTCGGGGCTGCTGCTCAGCGAGTATCCGCCGGGGGAGCGGCCGACCAGATACCGGTTCCTGACCCGAAACCGATTGGCGGCGGCGCTATCCGGGGCCACCGTGGTGGTTGAAGCTGGGCTGCGCAGCGGGGCGGCCAACACCGCGGCGTGGGCGACCGCGATGGGCCGCAAGGTGTGTGCGGTGCCCGGCCCGGTGACGTCGGCCGCTTCGGCGGGATGCCACGTCCTCATCCGCAACGGTGCGGCCCTGGTCGACCGGGCCGAGCAGGTCGTCGAATTGATCGGGCGGATAGGCGAACTGGCCGATGAACCCGAGCATCCAGAGACACCGCTCGATGACCTGACCCCGGACCAGCTTCAGGTGTACGAGGCGCTGCCGGCACGGGGCTTCCGCAGCCTCGAGCAGATCTCGGTCGGTGCGGCCCTGCCACCCGAACGTGTGCTCGGGCCGCTGGCGCTGCTGGAGATCAGCGGTCTGGTGGAGAAACAGGACGGGCAGTGGCGGATCAGGAGGGCGGGATGAGGTGTGCTCCTGGGCCGTGACCACTCACTTGAGGACCACCACCGAGCGCAGCACCTCGCCGCTGTGCATCTTGTGGAAGGCGTCCTCGATCTGGTCGAGTCCGATGCGTTCGGTGACGAACTTCTCCAGCGGGAGCCGGCCCTGCAGGTACAGGCTGATGAGGGTGGGGAAGTCGCGTTCGGGCAGGCAGTCGCCGTACCACGACGACTTCAGCGATCCGCCGTGGGAGAAGAAGTCGATCAGCGGCATCTCGAGGGTCATGTCGGGTGTCGGAACACCCACCAGGACAACGGTTCCGGCCAGATCGCGGGCGTAGAACGCCTGCTTCCAGGTTTCGGGGCGGCCGACGGCGTCGATGACGACGTCGGCGCCGAAGCCGTCGGTGAGGTCGGCGATGGTCTCGACGGCGTCGAGGTCGCGGGCGTTGATGGTGTGGGTGGCGCCGAACTCGCGCGCCCAGTGCAGTTTCTTGTTGTCGGTGTCGACGGCGATGATCCGCTTGGCGCCGACCAGGGCGGCGCCGGCGATGGCCGCATCGCCCACGCCGCCGCAGCCGATGACCGCGACGGTGTCGTCACGGGTGACGCCGCCGGTGTTGATGGCGGCGCCGATGCCGGCCATCACGCCGCAGCCCAGCAGTCCGGCGACGGCGGGGTCGGCTTCGGAATCGACCTTGGTGCACTGGCGTTCGTGCACGAGGGTCTTGTCGGCGAAGGCGCCGATGCCCAGGGCGGGGGTGAGTTCGGTGCCGTCGGTGAGCGTCATCTTGTGGGTGGCGTTGAAGGTGTCGAAGCACAGGTGGGGGCGGCCGCGTTTGCAGGCGCGGCATTCGCCGCAGACGGCGCGCCAGTTGAGGATGACGAAGTCGCCGGGGGCGACGTGGGTGACGCCCTCTCCGACGGCTTCGACGGTGCCGGCGGCTTCGTGGCCGAGCAGGAACGGGTATTGGTCGTTGATGCCGCCTTCGCGGTAGGTGAGGTCGGTGTGGCACACGCCGCAGGCGATGATGTCGACGACGACTTCACCGGGTCCGGGATCGGGGATGACGATGTCGACGAGCTCGATGGGCTGCTTCTTGGCCCGGGAAATCACACCACGCACTGTCTGCGGCACGCTGTTTCTCCTTAACAGATGATGTGTCCTGCGGTAGGGAATGTCTGTAGTGAACGGCCTATCAAGCGGCGATCAGCCTGATAGGCAGATGCTCGTGGCGATGAATGATGTTGTTGATCGCCCACACTGGCGTGCCGGCCAATTCGATGCGTTGCACCCGCGCCGTCAAGGCGGTGAGAATAGCCGCGGTCTCCAGTCGGGCCAGACCCTGCCCGGCACAGGCGTGCGCGCCGTTGCCGAATCCAATTTGACGACCGGCGTCGCGACGGATGTCGAATTCGTCGGGTTTGTCCCATTCGCGTTCGTCGCGGTTGGCCGAGGCATACAAGGCCAGGACGCGTGCGCCTGCCGGGATCAGGCTGCCGGCAATTTCGGTGTCCGTGAGAACCTTTCGCGTGAATGCCCGCAGCGGAGACTCCAGGCGGATCACCTCGTTGATGGCGTTGGGTATCAGAGTTGGTTCTGCCCTGAGTAGCTGCCACTGTTCAGGGTGGGTAGCGAAGAGGTAGACCGCACTGGAGATGGCGCTGATCGTGGTGTCCAACGACGGGGCGATGTAGTCGAGCAGCAGCGGTGGTACATCGTCAAGGCTGAGATCGCCGTTGTCGGCGGCGGTCAGGAGTTCGTCGACCATGCTGCCGTCGAGGACGTTGCGGTCGCGCACTACCCGCCGCGCGAACCACAGCATCTGCAGACTACGGGGGATTGCTTTGATCGCTTGCCAGTTCATCGGCCCCATGAGATCGAATGTTGCTGCGCCCCAAGGGATAAGGTGGTCTCGGTGTTCTCTGGGCCAGCCGACCATGTCGGGTACGAGTGACGCCGGCATCGCGGTGGCCAGGTCGGCGACTCCGTCGATGTGGACTTTGGTCACCGCTGCATCCACGATGGCGGCGGCCTGCTGGTCAACTGCAGTGCTCAGGGCACGCAGCGCTCGGGGCATCAGGCGGTGCGCCACCAGTTTGCGGCGTTGGTCGTGTTCGGCGCCGTCGCTGTTGAGTGTGGTGCCGCGGGACAAGCGGTTGGTCAGGGGATTAACCGCGACTCCGTACCCGGACGCAAATACGCTGTCCGCGCGCAAAGTGGCTTTACATTCGGCGTAGCGCGGCAGGGCGTAGAGGCGGTGGCGCGGCAACCACACGACCGGTCCGAGTCGGCGCAAAGTGCGGTAGTGCTCATAGGGTCGGCGGATTGCCTCGGTGGTGTAGATATTCGGCCGGTAGGTGGCAATGCCCTGGGGGCTACGCAACATGGCGTCGTCCTATTCGGGGTTGTTCGCGCACTCGCGCGAAGGGTCATTGGGTCGCTGTGATCAGGAGAGCGCCGGCTACGTCGCTCAACGTGGCGATGTGCTCGATCGACACAGTCCAGTGTTCTTCAATCGGCAGTCATGTTCGTCACTTCTCACTGTTTCTGACGAAATCATCACATGCGACTGTATCCTCAGTCAAGGCTGTTATGACGAAATCTTCATAACTGATGTGGTTGATACAGTCGGTGGATGAATGAGGCCAACGCCGACGCCTCCGAGGCCGGAGCTGAATCGATTTCCCGACTGCGACGCCGCAAAATGCTCACTCGCGGCGCCCTCATTCGCGCGGCCCAGAGCTTTATCGCCCAAGGTGCTCTCAACGTGCCTGTCCTGGAAATCACCCAGGCCGCCGACGTTGGGATAGGGTCGTTCTACAACCATTTCACCAGCAAGGAAGAGCTTTTCGAAGCTGCTGTCGACGACGTTCTGGACGGCTATGGCGCACTACTGGATGCCTATACCGCTGACATCGCCGATCCCGCCGAGGCGTTCGCCACCAGCTTCCGCCTCGGTGGTCGACTCTTCCGGCGCCGACCCCAAGAAGGTCAGCTGATCTTGAGCCGCGGATCAGCGATGGTGCTTTCCGATCGAGGGATGGCGCCGCGCGCTCTGCGTGACATTGCAGCCGCGATCGACGCCGGCCGCTTCACCATCGGCGATCCCGAACTGGCGCTATCTCTTGCTGGTGGTGCCCTGTTTGGCCTCGGCACACTCCTGCGCGAGCAGCCAGATCGGGATGACGCCGCCGCCACTGACCAAATCGCGGAGGGGGTATTGCGCGCTTTCGGCGTGACTTCCAAGCAGGCGCGCTCTCTGTGCCGGCGTCCTCTGCCGGATCTGTCGGCAATCGAGTCCAGCGGACTGGAGCACGTCGGCGGTTCATTGCAATAGTCCTCTTCGGTATTGAATTACTTTCCGCTCGAGTCTTTTTCGCACCGTCGAGTCGTGGACGAAGTCTTGACTGGAGGTGCGCCGGCAGTAGTGCCATCCTGGGGCGCACTTCGGGGCAAGGTGCGCCCCACGGAAAGTTAGGGCCTACGCGCAGTAGCACGGGCCCCATCGGTAATGTCCGTGTTTTCCGCGATGAGGCGCCCGTGCATGCGCAGCTCGACGGTGGGACGCACGATGCCCAAGTGCGGCGTAATCCCGAAGTCGCTCAGCGTAATTCGCGATGCCATTTCGCCGACCAGTTCGACGCCCTCCCGCGAAAGTGTGACCTCGACTTCGGTCTCGGCCGTCCGTCCGCGGATGGTCAGTGCACCGCGCACGGTGAGCGCATCTGAGCGTGGCGCGGACGCATGCCCCTGGAAGCTGATGGTGGGATATGCGGCCGCGTCGAGGAAATCCGGCGCCAGCAAGTGTCGATCGCGCGCCTTCAGCCCTGTCGTGATGCTAGCGGCCTGCACCTCGAGACGTACCTCTGCGGAGCCATCTCCATTCCACGTCAGCGATCCCGACGATTGCGCGAAATGGCCGGAGACAGGCAGCAATCCCCATATCCCGCGGGCGGTGAAGCCTACGTGCACAGTGCCAGGGTCGAGTAGCCAAGTGCCCGTCAACGGGCCGGACTCGCCGGCAGCCGTGTCCGATCCGCGGCTCGATACCCGCTGGGCGATCTGGCGGACCGCGGAATCCAGGTCGTGGTGTGCGGGATTGGCGCACACGTAGTGATCGGGCCGTACGACGACGAAGGGCTGAGCCCGGAACATGCGACGCGACGTTTCGCTGATGTCCTCCAAAACCTGCGGGGAGGCACCCGGGGTGATCGAGCGGCCACCGGGCGGACACAACGTGACGAAACTGGCGTTCAAGACCTCCTGGGCCAAGCGACGTCCTTGTACCGACAAACCGGCTCGCGGATCGTCGCCCCAGCCGATGATGCGCCATCCTGATCCGGCGACGTCATCGAGCCGGTGCTCTTGGCCGCTGTAGGTGCGAACGTAGGGCTGGGGAAACAGCATGCCGACCGACGAGCGCCGCGATGGTGCTCCGATCAGCAGTCCGCGCCGATACCGCGCCGGCGGGCGGTAGCGGCCTTGCCGAACGTGTTGGCGCACTTGCGGTATGCGCATCAGCGCGGCGATGGCGTTGTCGCGAACTGCCGCCGCTCGTGATGATCGAAGCATGATGAGACGACCGGCCCGTAATGACAGGTTGGTCATCGCGACGACATGTGGACGGCGCTCATCTTCGTATGTGTCGAGGAGCTCAAGGGGCGCTCCTGCGCGCAGTACCGCGCTTACCTTCCACGACAAGTTGGTCACATCGCGAATACCCGAGTTGAGGCCCTGGCCTGCCATCGGCGGCATCAAATGAGCTGCGTCTCCGCACAACATGACTCGGCCCACCCGCCATCGTTGTGCTTGCTTGGCTTGGAACGTGTACACGACGTGGCGCAGTATCTGTGCGGTGTCAGGGTCGGCGTGCTCGGCGATCATCTGCGCTGCGGCACCTGGTTGCAGGAGCTCGTCACGGTTTTCATGGGGCATCACCTTGCGCTCCCAACGGTGATTGCCGTCGGCGAGCCGACCGGTCATCCGCGGTCCCGCCGGATCCATCGTGAAGCAAAAGTAGGGAACATGGGCAATCGGCTCAGGTAGCTTCGCGTCGACGATCACCCAAGGCTCGTTGAAGCTCGATCCTTCGAGCTGCACCCCTACAGCTTCACGAACAGTGCTATTGGCACCGTCGCAGCCCAGGACCAGCCGCGCACGGGCTCGGCTGACGGCGCCCTGGCCATCCCGAAACTCGAGCGCAACTCCATCAGCGTGCTGGATCAACCCGGTCAACTCGTGATTCACCCGCACGTCAACCATTTGGTAACTCGCCAGAGCAGTCCGAAGGTGGCGATCCAGTAACGGTTGATAGATGGCCGACAACCACGGGTGTGCCTGAGGAGTTTCGTGGGCATTGTCGTGGCAAGGATCGCTCCAGCCCGTGACGCCCATTGTGCGCCCGCTCCGGAAATCATGTCGACCACCGCCTCTTCGTAGACGCCTGCCTTCTGCAAACTTCGCAGCGCTTCGCCGTCGAGAACCCCCACGCGGGGGTTGCCATAGACATCGGCTTCCCGGTCGACGGCAAGAACACGAAGACCGCTACGGGCAAGCAAGATCGCCGCGAGCTCGCCGACAGGACCTAAACCGATAACGGCGACGTCGTAACAATCCTGCGACCCGTCGGCGCTCATCGCCGCCTGCCGATCCGGTCGGCAGTCTTCGCGGCCCGGCCGGCCGCGGCTCTAGGACACGGTCGGCAACGGCCATGAGGAAGTTCGTCGAATCTTGACGTCCCTTGGCAGGTGCTGACCATTGTTGCTGTCCTCCATCGCATCTCGATGTGCCCTGCGACACAATCTGACGATATCCTCATATACGAATCTATCGTCAGTCAAGCGGATCGTTGCCGGGTCCTGGGATTCTCGACCCAGGCGTTCTACAAGTGGCGCAAAGCACCTGTATCGCAGCGGGATTGGGATGATGCCCAATGTGTCTGATGAAGCGTGTTCCCAGTAATTGGCGAGAAGGTCTTTTGGTCCAGTCGGTCGCGCGGTCGACGAAAAGTGGACTCGGGCAGCGGATCAGACCCCGAGTCCGGTCAGGGACCCTGTTCGCCGGCCGGATTGGATGGGGACGCAATCCGGCGGAAACGACTGGACGATTTCGATGCCCAGGGAGTCCAGTTGATCCAGCAAGGCCGGCAGGTGGTCCATCGCCCCGGTGGGCAGATCGTGGATGACGACCAGGCTCCACGGACGGGTGAGCACGTCACGCACGCAGCGTTCGACCCAGTGGTCCGGTTCGTCCCAATCGTGTGGGACGCAGTTCCACAGCACGCAGGTGTACTCGTTTGTCTCGATGTAGTCGACCGCGGCCGCGCTGAGGAGGCGCTGGTCGAGTATGCCGCCACCTCCGTAGGGTCGAAACAGCTTGTCCGGGTGGGCGAATGGCTCGAGCAGACGCTGTGCGGCGCCGATCTCCTGTTCAGGTAATCGCGGGTCGTCGTCATCCCCGAACTGTATCGAGTGGGTCATGGTGTGGTTGCCGATCCAATGTCCGTCACTCGCCGCCCGCTCGATCATCGACATCGCACCGGGCGTCAATAGTTGTTCTCCGACAACGAAAAACGTCGACTGAATTGACCGTTGACGCAGGATGTCGAGAACCGTCGGCGTGACCTCGCTCGGTCCGTTGTCGAAGCTCAGAGTGACTTTGGCGCTATCCACTGCGGTCGGCTCCGCGCGCTTTGAGCCCTGCGACGACCAGGTCTGCCACGAACTCGGCGTGTTCACGGACGGCGGCCGTGCTACGCGGATCTTCCGGCGCCATCTGCTCTGCCAGTGGAACCAAGCTGAACGGTGCGGTCGCTCCGTGTGCGACCAGGAAATGCAGGCTACGGATGTTTGCCTCCGTTAGGACCCCTGCGTCGACCAGCACCTTCAACGGGGACAAGACTCGCATGATCGACGGGCCGATGTGCGCCTCCCAGAGATAGGTCAAACGCGCACTGGGCACTGCTCCCTCGACGGTGACAAGTCGCAGTATTTCGGGATGCTCGGCATGCAGTTCGAGAAACCGGACGATGGTGCTCCGTGTCGCGCCCAAAAGGTCGGTGTCGGGGGCGGGATTGATATCGGCCAGGCCGCGTTCAACCAGGCCGAAGGCCCAATCCACCGTGGCAAACCACAGGTCCTCTTTCGAGCCGAACCGCTGGTGGATGAGGTTGTGGCTGACGCCAAGCTCCCGGTTCACCGCCGCAATCGAGGTGCCGTCGAATCCGCGTTCGGCGAACACCCGCAGCGATGCCGCCAGGATCGCATCGACCGAGGCGGGCGACTCGCTTGCCGGCGGACGACCACGGCGTTTTTCCGATGTCATGCCCTCAATCTACCGAAGATGTTGACGGCCATCAACATTTGTGATTAATTGATGGTCATCAACTTAACCGGTCCATTTACCTCACGTCGATCCCAGGAGATTCGCGATGAAACGGGAAGAACACATGGTGGGCGAAACGTTCGCTTACCGGTTCACCAGCCCCGATGCTGACCATGCCCTGCTCATCCAGCACGGTATGGGTGGGCATGGCGGTATCTACGACAACTTTGCCGCGCACTACGCAGGGCTGGGCGCGGACGTCTGGTCCATGGACGCACCTGGCCATGGCCGTTCGTGCGCGAGCCGGCGCGCGGGTGATTTCACCATCGACGAATGGGTTACCGCCGCGCTGGAGATGGCGGACCACATCGGCGACACAACAGGACTGCCCGTATTCATCAAGGGATCATCGCTCGGTGCCGCGGCGGCCTACTGCGCGTACGCCGCATCGGAGAGGATCGCGGGTGCGATTTTGATGGGCTACGC
Organism: Mycobacterium sp. UNC410CL29Cvi84; assembly: GCF_000686745.1. NCBI lineage: Bacteria > Bacillati > Actinomycetota > Actinomycetes > Mycobacteriales > Mycobacteriaceae > Mycobacterium > Mycobacterium sp. UNC410CL29Cvi84. The sequence continues at coordinate 323,894 of NZ_JMLM01000001.1, read as the reverse complement.
GATTCCATCCTCGCCGCTGGTTCCTGCCGACAATCCTTTCCGCAGCGCGGCGTACGAGCAGCTGCTCGCGATGTACGGCCACGCGCTCGAGTTCAACATCGACCGATTCATCGACTTCGACGAGGATTACGGCTTCCGCGGGGCGGGCCAGCAGAAGCACCGCGATCCGCTCAACACCTGGGCCTACGACTTCAAGGCGATGGGTTCGCTCATGCGGTACGACCCAGCTGTTGCGTTGGCGGACAACGCCAAACCAATCCTCTTCGCGGTCGGAGAAAAGGACCCCATCTTCACCCCCGCATTGGCCAAGTTGGTCGTCGACGCCACGGGAGGGCCGGTCGAATTCCACGTGCACCCGAACGGCGTCCACCAGCTGATGCTGTTCCATACCGCCGACTACAGCCAGGTCGTGCACACCTGGTGCCACAAGCAGCTGACGAACACAACCGCACCAACAACCCACGGAAGGTAAGCGCGATGACCGCAATCCACCCACGCGGGGTCAACCACCTCGCGATCTCCACTCGAGACATCAAAGCCCAGATCGCCTTCTTCACCGATGTTCTCGGCTGCCCACTCAAGGCGCTCTACCGCATGCACGGCGCGGAAGGGGCATGGCACGGGTTCGTCGAACTGAACCCAGAGTCATACATCGCATTCGTCTATCATCCCGACAACCCCGACACCCGCGACTACGGCGTCACGCATGCCGGGAATGCCACCAACCCGGTAGCAGCCGGTGCAATGCAACATGTCTCGCTGCACGTCGCGAACTTTGACGAGCTCCTGGCGCTGCGTGATCGCATCCGCAGCCGCGGCATCGTGGTGCTCGGTCCCATCGATCACGGATTCTGCCAATCGATCTACTTCGCCGGCCCCGAGGGCATCACGCTGGAGTTGACGACCGGCGAGGCGATCGACGATCGCGCGTGGATCGACCCGGAAATTGTTGCCATTAACGGGATTGATGCCGAGGAACTCGAAAAGTACCGCAACCCAGAGCCTTTCATTCCATCGGCGGCACCGGTAACCCAACCCGGAAACGATCCGTCCAAACCGCACATGCACTACCCAGCAGAGGTCTACGAGCAGATCATCGCGATGCCCGACGAGATGGTCTGGCAGCTCGTGAGTCAAACCGACCCCCCGGTTCGCCTCGACTAACGGTCATCCCCATCCGGCCCGCTGCCGATCGCGTTCGGTGGCGGCCGGGCTCCTATCCGCCAACAGCACTGACATCAAAGGACTTACGCCATGAAGCTCGCGAACCTCAACGGCCGAGCCACACTTATCACCCACGCAGGCACCGTCGATCTCGCCAGTCGCTCCAACGGGCTGTTCTCCAGCAACCCGGACGCGGCTATCGCACACATCGCCGACATTCGTGACTGGTACCGGAAGACACAACCAACACCCGAACTAACGCACACTCTCGCCAGCCTCGCAAAAGATCCCACCCCGCTCGGACCGCCGGTGAGCAACCCCAGCCAAATCTTCGCGGTCGGGCTGAACTACGCCGACCACAGTGAAGAAACCGGCCTGAGCGTCCCCGACGTCCCACTGGTGTTCACTAAGTTTCCCTCGTCGATCACCGGGCCGGCCGACTCGATCCCACTGCCCACGGAGACCTGCGACTGGGAAGTCGAGATGGTCGTCGTGATCGGAACGGCAGGACGCAACATCGCCCGTGAACAGGCTGCGAACCACATCGCCGGATTCTGCATCGGCCAAGACATTTCCAACCGCGAAGCCCAAATGGCCGGAGATCCACCACAATTCAGCCTGGCCAAGAGCCATGCCGCATTTACCCCGATTGGCCCCTGGATCACCACGCCAGATGAACTCGCCAACCCCGACGACCTGGCCATCAGCACGACCGTCGACGGCGACACAGTTCAATCGGCCCGAACCTCCGACATGATCTTCGACATCGCCACCTTGATCAGCTACCTGTCCACGTTCTGCGAACTGCGCTGCGGCGACCTCATCTTCACCGGCACTCCCGCCGGCGTGGGCTACTCGCGCATCCCGGCTCGCTACCTCAAGCCAGGAAACCTGCTGGTCTCGACCATCGAGGGACTCGGCCAGCTGCGCAACCCCATCACAGCCCAATAGCGCCGAGCGGCAGGAGAACTAACTTATGCACGCCTACAGCATGATCGCGGCCGCGGCGCTGGCGATCATCCTCGTCGCAGCAGGCGCTCCCAAGATCGTCAATGCACCCTCCGCGCAACGCCATGCCGAACACCTCGGCGTCCCGCACGCACTGAACCGCGCTATCGGACTCCTGGAACTGGTCGCCGTAGCGGGTCTGCTCGCCGGGTTCATTTTGCGGCCCTTGGCGATCGCGGCGGCAACTGGCGTGACCTTGCTGATGATCGGCGCCGCCGGGAGTCATATCCGCGTCCACGACCGCATCCTCGCCGTCGTCCCGGCACTCGCGGTGGGAGCTACCGCGGCAGCGATCTTGGTCCTCGAGCTCGGTCACATCTCCTGACCGGAGGGCACCTGCCAGTCCGACTCGAAGCCACCGAGTCGACCTGCCGTTCTGATGCGCTCGTGACCGAGCGGCGCAGCACGCTATGCGCAGTAGATGGGCTGGTTACTGCCGCGCGATTCAGTCGTGCAAGGAAACCCAAGATTTCTAGGGCCGACTCAAACATCGCGGCGTGCCCGCGCAATGAAACGCGCGAGGGTGAGCGGTTTGAACTCGAACAACCAGGAATTCGATCACGCCCATATTGATGTTGGTGCAAGCATCGCTCTCTCGTCATACCTCAGGCGAAGAGACGTAGCCGAGGCGCAACTGTCGGCCGCTGAGCGAGCGACGGCCTTCGGTGACAAACAGGGTCGCTACCGCGGCGCCGATCATCCAGACGGCGAGTTCGAGAGCTCCGCCGATGGTGGTGTTCGATCCGATGATGACCCCACGGAGGGCGAGGATCGCTGCGTGCGTGGGCAGTACGTTCCCGACGCCGTGGAGAGCTGGCGGGATCGTCGAGGTCAGGCTGGTGACGACCGCGAGAACGAGGACGGCGATGCAGACGAAGCGGCCGGCCAGATCGAACGCGGCGGTGGCGGCCTGGTTGAGAGCCGTGAAGGTCAACGCGGTCAGTATCGTGACCCCGAGCAATCCGAACCACCTGCCCGCGGGTAGATGGAGAACCGGTATGAGTGTGACGCTCAACAGAATTGCGGACACCACCGCTATCGCGGCACCGGGCGCGATGGCGCTCGCCACGATCCGTCGCGTGGATTTCCGTGATGTGAGGACGGCGTTCGGCAGCGGCGGGCTGCTGATGAAGATGCTGAGCGCGCCGGCCCATAGTGCCAGGGTGACCGCGACCGCCGCGACGGCTGCGCCCAGATCGGTGCCGTCGGTGACCGCGATGGCCGGTGTGGCCGCGACATTGCTCATGCGGTCACGCTGTGTCTGGTCGTAGGCGGGCACCTGATCGCGACCCTGTGCGAGTTGGGTCGCCAATTCGTGTGCGCCACCGGACAGTTGCCGCAAACCGCCCTCCAACTGATGCGCACCGGAATCGAGTTGATGGACGCCATTGATGGCGGTACCTATCTGCCCGGTGAGTGCGTCGACACGGTCGGTGACCGCTGCGGGCGGTGAGGGAGGCGGCGGTAGCTGAAGATGCTGTTGCAGACCGGAAGCTGCCGCTCGCACCTGGTTCGCTTGGGCTTGCGCCGCATCCAGGCCCGAGGAAAGCTGGCCAGTTCCGGCTGCCAACTGCGCTGCGCCGGCCGTCAGTTTGTCTGCCCCGTCGGCCAATTCGGATGCGCCCTTCGCTGCTGCACCAAGTTGGTCGTGGATCTTGCCGAAGGATACGTACACCCGGTCCAGGTAGGTCTGGACGATCTGCTGATTGAGGGTTCGCAGCACCACCTGGGCGATTTGGCTGGTGACCAGCGGGTCGGCGACACCGGTGGCATTGGATGCCTGCACCCGGACTTCGGCTTGACCGGCATTGAGCGGATTGCTATTCGCCGATGATGTCGCTTTTGCGGAGAAGTCTTCCGGGATGGTGACGACGGCGCCGTAGTCGCCCCGCGCCAGACCGTCGCGCGCATCTGCGGCGTCGGTCAGGATCCAGGTGAAGGCAGCTTTTGATGTGGTGAGGTTGCTGGCCAATTGCCGTCCCAGCGGGATGGTCTGGCCATTGACGGTGACCGGCTTGTCGTTGTTGACCACGGCAGCTTTGGCGGCGCCGTGGTTCGATTCGGGAGCCCAGAACGCCCACAAGAACAGGACCATAACCAGAACCGGTAGCAACAGTAGTCCGAACCAACTGCGCCACAGCAGCTTTCCGCGCGCGCCTGAGTCGTGAGTCGGGCTTGCGAGAGAGGCGATCATTTGCTCGCTCCGGCGGTTGCAGGGTTGAGGTCCACGGTGTGGATACTGTCGGTGTCGTCGGGTAGCAGGTCGGCGATGCGGGCGAGGTCCTGGCAGGTCACCACGAAGGTGACAGGGCGTCCGGATGCGCTGCGGCGGTCCGCGAGCACTTCGCGCACACGGTCACGCGAGGTGGTGCGGATGACGATGTCGGCGTCGTCGATGAGTATCAGCTCTATGTCGTTCGCGAGCGCCTCGTCGAGCGCGGCTTCCGGCGCGGCGGTGTCGTGGCAGGTGACCACGGCGACCTGCCGGCGGACGGTTCGCATATGTTGCGGCAGCACGTGTCCGAGAACTTTGAGGTCACCGGCGATACGGCCGACACGGCCCGCCAGGGTGTACAGCAGTGCGGTCTTTCCGGCCGGCCCGGGGCCGTGCAGCACGACGACGGAACCGCGTGGCACGGCCAGATTGATGCCGGCGTAGACGTTGCGGCCGCGGTCGTCGGTGCGAGTTAGACCGGTGGCATCGATCGCGTCGTCGCAACCAGGTTCTGGCCAGTCCGCCAGCCGTAGCTCATGCATGAGGCCGTCGCCTTCGGCGTCGAAGATCGGCAGGCGGCGGTCGATGGCGCCGGGCAGATACCAGGCCCGCCGGCCAAGCAGTGCCAGCACTGCCGGTACCAGGGTCATGCGAACCAGGAACGCGTCGACGAAGACGCCGATGGCGAGGCTGAACGCGATCGGTTTGATGACGGCGCTGCCCTCCGGGACGAAGGCGGCGAACACGGCGAACATGATGACTGCCGCGGCTACCACCACCCGCGACGCCGAGATGAATCCGGACTCGATGGCCTGCTGCGGATCACCCTGGTGCACATAGCTTTCCCGTATCCGCGATACCAGGAACACTTCGTAGTCCATGGCCAGACCGAACAGCACACCCATGAGAATGATCGGCAGGAAGCTGACCACACTGCCGACGCGATCCACCCCGAGCATGGTGGCGAAGTGGCCTTGCTGAAAGACGAAGGACGTCGCTCCGAAGGCAGCTCCGACCGACAGCAAGTATCCGGCGGTGGCCTTGACCGGTACCCAGACTGAGCGGAACACCATCGCGAGGAGAACCAGTGACAGCCCGACGACCAGTACCCCGAAGGGCAACAGTGCGGCCCCGAGTTGGGCAGACACGTCGACACCGACGGCGGTGATGCCGGTGACCGCGGTGTCGGTGCCATAGGCCTTTTGGAAGTGCTCGCGCTGGGCGCGCAGTGTGTTCACCAGGGTCTCGGTTTGCGCCGAGTCCGGTGCTGTGGTGGGGACGACTTGGATGATGCCGGTGTCTGCCTTGGGGTTCGGCGTGGCGAGCGGGACGCTGGCCACCCCGGGTAGGTGGGCGATGTCTTCGGCGATCTTGTTGACCACACCGATCGGGTCGGTGCTGGCGATGATGTCGGCGGTGACGATGAGTGGGCCGTTGTAGCCGGGGCCGAAGTGCTCGTCGATGACATCGTAGGTGTCGCGGGCGGGGCTGCCGTGTTCTTCGGATCCGTTGTCCGGCAGAGCAAGTCGCAGCTCAGTCGCCGGTAGTGCGCACACGGCCAGTCCGGCGACGATGACGACGACCGTCACCACCGGCTTGCGGGTGGCCGTCTGCACCCAGAGCCGACTCCATTCGATGCGGCGCAGTCGCGTCGTGGCGGTAGTTTTGGCCTGCGTCGGTTTGGTTTTGGGTCGCAGGCGTTCACCGGCGAGAGCCATCAGCGCCGGGATCAGGGTGACGGCGATCGCGACGGCGACGGCCACGGCGGAAGCGGCTGCCAGACCCATCGTGGTCAGGAACGGGATACCGCCGACGAACAGGCCCAGTAGCGCGATGATGACCGTCAGACCCGCGAACGTCACGGCCGATCCGGCGGTGGCGGTGGCGCGGGCCACGGATTCCCCGACCTCGAGCCCGTCGGCAAGCTGATCGCGGTGCCGCGACAGCAGGAACAGTGCATAGTCGATGCCGACCGCCAGCCCCAGCATCACCGCGAGCATCGGCGCGGTCGAGGACACGGGAGTGAATACGGTGGCGGAGTAGATGAGGGCCACCGAGATCGCGACGCCGAGGATCGCGGTCAGTAGCGGCATGCCAGCGGCGATCAGGGAGCCGAAGACTACCAGGAGCACCAGGAGCGCGATCAGCAGACCGATGCCTTCGGTGGGACTGAGTTTGGGGACGGGATTACTGAAGGCGGGCCCGCCGACATGCACGCTGACGCCGTGGCCGATGTCGGTTGCCAGCTGTTGTCCGATGCGGGTGATCTGGTCGCGGGTCTCGGGTGTGACATCGGCGAGGGCGACCGTCAGCTGAGCGGTGAGGATCGCGGCGCGATGATCGGTTGAGATGGGCGCCTGGATTCGGGGTTGTGGGCTGCCTGGTGGGGTGTCGGTCTTCGGGGCGGGATCGAACGGGTTGATCACCGAAGCGACCTGGTGCAGTTTGGTGAGCTGGTCAACGGCAGTGGCGGTGGGTGCGGCGCCCAGGGCAGTGACGTTCTGGCCGGCCGGGGCGACGATGACCAGTTGGGCCGAGGAGCCGCTGGTCTCGGGGAATACGCGCCCGAGGTAGTCCAGGGCGTCCTGCGATTGGGTGCCGGGGACAGCGAAGGTGTCGTCGGTGCCTTTGTTGAAGCCGGCGAGGCCGACGGCGATGGCGAGCACGAGCAGCCAGGCGACGATGACCCAGCGGCGCCGGCGCACCAGCAGCTGGCCCAATTGGTAGAGGAAGGACGACATGCCGATCGCCTGACTGGTCTAGGTGGATGCGGTGGCGTGTGAACTACTGCGCTGAACGATCGTCGCAAATCCCGGTATGGCCGCGCAGAGTTTCCACACGTCGCGGCCCGCGCACATGACCGTGCGATCAGGCCGGATGACAGCGGCGGTGGCGTGGCCACGGCGGAGCCACCGTTCCAATTCACCGCCGGGTTCGGCGACATGGACCACAATGCCTTGCTCAGCGAGCGCGGCGCAGTGGAACGCGAGTGGACGGGTCGTGGTGACGAGCGCGAAGCCATTGCCCAGCAACGTGTCCAGGCGCTGTCCATCGGCCAGTACCGGGTTGGGGCACAACGATCCGGCAAGGCGACGGGGTCTACGGCTTTTGATGACCAGCGCCGACTCATGCAGCCGCGGGGTGGTGCCGTCGGTGAGCTTGTCGCGCAGGCCGGGTATCAACCCCAGCCTGGGGGCGACGGTGCGTCGCACGATGTTTCCGGCATGTCCACCGGCTGTCATCGCCCATCCCATGCCCAGTGCCAGGCCGATCATGCTGCGCGCGTGGGGCTTCCGTTCTTGTTCGTAAGTTGCCAGCAGGGCCTCGGGTAGCTCTCCGTTGATCACGCCGGCGAGTTTCCACGCCAGGTTCATCGCGTCGCGCAGGCCCGCGCCCATGCCTTGCCCGATGAATGGCGGAGTGAGGTGGGCGGCGTCGCCGAGGAGGAACACGTTGCGTTCGCGCCAGCTGTCGGCAATCTGTGCGCGAAAGGTGTACTCAGTGACGCGCACGAGGTCGAGCTCAGCGTCGGCGACATCGCCGATCCAGGGGGCCACCAGGGGCCGTAGGGTCGCCATGGTGCTGAAGTCGGCCGTGGTTTCCGAAGGCAGCAGCCGAAATTCCCAGCGGTAGCGGTCGGGACCGATCCGCATGTACGTCGCAGCCCGAACGGGATCGCACACCTGATGCACACCATCCCACTGATCGAGCTCGGCCTCGGTGACAACGTCTGCGACCAGCCAGCGCTGCTCGAAACGCAGGTCTTCCATGGCGGCACCGATGGCAGCTCGCACGATGCTGTTGGCGCCATCGCAGCCCAGCACGTAGCCGGTTTCGACGACGTGCTCTGTTCCGGTGGCACGGTCGGCGTAGGTCACCCGCACGCGGCCAGGTTCGTGCTGGGTGATGCCGGTGACCTCGGAATTGCCGCGCAGCTCAACATTTGGGCGCTTGGCCAGGTTGGCGCGCAACAGCTCTTCCAGTACCGGCTGGTCGAACATGTTGGCCTGCGGGAAGCCGTGCTTGCTGCGGGCGGGGTCGCGGTCGAACTGGGCCAGCGTGTGGTGGTTCTGGTCGAGCAGCCGCAAGCCGAGCGCCGGCCGCGAAATCGCGGCGAATTCTTCGGCGACACCGAGCCGGGCGAGGATGCGATGAATCTCGTCATCGAGGTGCACCGCGCGTGGCTGGGGATAGACCGATTCCCAGCGGTCGAGAACCAGCGTGGGCACACCGTGGTCGGCGAGCAACGTCGCCGCGGTGACACCGGTCGGTCCCGCGCCGACGACGACAACGGGCACGGATTGCGTTACAGGGTCAGGCATTTCGGTCCTCGACTCGGATCAGCCGATGATCGGCTTGCGGTTGGCGACGAGAGTGTCGAGGCGGGCCTGCATGGCGGCCTCGATTCTGGCTGCGAAGTCCTCGGCGGTTTCCCCGGCATGTGGCGTCATCGGGGGCAGGACGGCGGTCACCAGCTTGGTCGGCAATGCGACGTAGGGGAGCATGCCGGCGACGCCGATGTTGAGTCCCCACGGGATGGTGACGCTGATCGGCAGTGCCTTCATGCGCAGGCGCCGCGGCAGGCCCAGCTGTTGTGCGAGCCGTCGACCGTCGGACACGACGAACAACGAATCACCGGCGCCTGCCGTCACGACGGGGACCACCGGTACGCCGTGGCTCATGGCCAGCCGGGCGAACCCGCAGCGCGCGTCGAAATGCACCTGATTGCGATCCCACCAAGACTTCCCGGCGTCGACGTCACCACCGGGAAACACGAGCACGTTGTGCCCGGCGGCGAAGGTGGCGTCTGCCGATTCCTGGCTTGCGGGCCGGCCGTCGAGAAACTCGGCGATGCGGCCGGCGCCGACCGTCCACGCCACCTGGTGAACGAGCGCGGTGGTCGGCCGCCTCAGCGCCGCTTTTTCGCGCACGGCGATCATGGCGAGGACGTTCAGGTCCACGAGGCCGCCGAAGCCGTGATTGGCGACAAGCAATGCAGGCTCGGGAATCTCGGCGTCGATGTGGATTTCGTGGCGGTGGTACCACCGCAGATAGTTCGGCACCGCCACGCGCATGACGGACTTGAGCGCCGATGCTGTCGAGGAGGGGTCGGTCATGGTCGTTCCTTGATGTCCCATGCGAGCGCGTAGCGACCCAGGGTCGCGGCAATGGCGTCGGTGTCGGCATCGGCGCCGACCACAACCGTCACGGCGATGGCACCGTCGTCGACGGCTGCTTCGACGTCGGCGACGCCGGGTACAGCGGCCAGTGCGTCACGGACCGCGTTGCGGGTGGCGTCGGCCCGCAGCGGCAGTTTGTACGGTTTACCGACGGCGGTGACCGGGATGGCGTCGATCGCGATCACCGATCTCGGAGCAGCCGCGCTCTCGGCGACGTGCTCAACGGCCCACTGCCGCAACAAATCCGGAGTCGTGGCAGCGTCGGGCCGCAATGTGACATACGCGACCGGTACCTCACCGGCGTGCACGTCGGGACGGCCGACCGCGGCGACACCGGTGACGTCGGGATGGGCCAGCAGCGCATCTTCGATCATCGCCGGGTCGATGTTGTGCCCGCCGCGGATGATCAGGTCCTTCGCGCGCCCGCACAAATGCACGAAGCCGTCGTCGTCGACCCATGCGAGGTCGCCGGTGTCGAGCCAGCCGTCGACCAGTTTGCCGTTGCCGTCGAGTACGAAACCGTCGGTGTTGCGGCCGGTGACATAGCCCGCGAACACGGTGGGGCCACCGATCGCGAGGGTGCCGATCTGGCCGGACGGCAGTTCGTGCCAGACGCCATGGTCGTCGATGTCGACCGTCTTGACCTGCTGGTAGGGCAGTCGCTGGCCTACCGAACCGGGCCGGGGATGGCCGGGGAAGCTGCGCGCGCTGGCGCAGGTTGCCTCCGTCAATCCGTAGCCTTCCAGCAGCGGGACGCCGGTGTGCGACTGGAAGTCGTGGCGCACCGCATCTGGCAGTGCGGAGGCGCCGACAATGGCCATTTCCATGCTGGAGATGTCGGCGTCGACTGGGATCTGGCTGAGCACCGAGTACACCGTGGGTACCGCGCTCATAGTCGAGATTCGGTAGCGCTCAACGATTTTCCAGAAGTTGCCGTACAGCCCCATGTCCCGGTAGCCGAGCGGGCCGGCCCACAGCACCTGCTGTCCGCGCAGCAGCGGCGCCAGTAGCGTCACCACGAGTGCGTTGACGTGGAACAGTGGCAACGCGGCGAACAACACCGAGGTTTCATCGAGCAAGGTGTTGGCGGCGATCATCCATGCATCGGCCACCTCGTTGGCGTGCGTGTGTGCGGCCAGTTTCGGCGCGCCGGTGGTTCCGCCGGTGTGGAACAACGCGGCCAGATCGGTGGATTCCATTGCGGCCCCGTGGAATCGGGTGCCGTCGTGTGCCGCGGACAGTCGGGTCAGGTAGTCGACGTTCGCCCCGGCTACGGTAGGGACGTCGATCGGCGTGGCGCCGGTCGGTCCGATCAGCAGGATGGTGTCGATCAAGCCGGCACCGACGAGGCGGTCTGCCACCGCCGATGCCGAGGCGTCGAGCTGAGCGTCCGCCGTGATGAGGACCCGGGCGCCGGATCGCCGCACCAGTTCACTGACGTGCTCCGGGGAGAGTGCGCCGTTGATGGGCGCGGCGATGCCGGTCAGTTGGGCCGCCAGGGTCGCGGTGATCAGGTCATCGCAGTTCGGGGCGATGAGCGCAACCGCATCATGGCGCTGAACACCCAAGTCGCGCAGTAGGTTTGCGCTCTGGTGCACGTCGTGCAGCAGTTGGCCGAAGGTGCGCTCGACGGGCTTCTCCCAACGTTCGCCGTCGGGCAGGACACTGATGGCGATCCGGTCCGGCCACATCTGCGCGGCGCGTGCCAGCAGCGCGTAGGTGGAGGCCGGCAATCCCCGCTCGGACAGCGGGACGGCTTCGATGTCGGCCAGGTCGGTCGGGCTGGAGTACCTGGGCCACAACAGGTTCGCGCTCATGCGTACTTCACGATGTTGCGCTGGGCGCCAAGGTCGATGGCGCCGTCATCGGTGGCGATGGTCGTCTCGACGATGTCACCGTCGTGCAGGTATTTCGGGTTGCGTGCCTGGCTCTTGAAGAAGGCCTTCCATTTCACGGCGGGCGGCAGCAGCGACCCGATGAAGGCGACGGCCTTGGGCGGCGCACTCAGCGCGGTGCCGAGGGGCGTGCCGGTCAGGATCAGGTCGCCGGCACTGAGGTCCTGAAAGCGGGTCAGCGATTGCAGGGCCTGCAGCGGCGGGTAGATCATGTCGCCGGCAACGCGCATGTCTTGCCGCAGTTCGCCGTTCACGCGCAGCTGCAGTCGCAGCTCGCCGAAGCGCTTGAGCTCGGCCGCGGTCAACAGCACCAGGGCCGGGCCGACGGGCGTGAAGGTGGGGTAGGACTTGGCCTCGTAGAACTGTGTCTGGGGCAGCTGGATGTCGCGGGCGGAGACGTCGTTGGTGACCACCAGTCCGGCCACGTAGTCGGCGAGGTTGGACTCGGTGATGGTGCTGCCCACCGGGATGTCGGTACCGATGACCAGACCGATCTCCACTTCATAGTCCAGGAACCGCACGTGGCTGGGTTTGACGATCGCGTCCGATGGGCCGGTGATCGACGCCGACGATTTACGGAAGAAGGTCAACGGGATCGAGGCCGGCTCCATCCCCGCGTCTTTGACATGCGAGGCGAAGTTCGTCATCTGGGCGACCACCCGGCAGGGTGCGGTCACGGGTGACACGAGTTCGAGGCTGTCGACCGGCACCGTGGCGGTGTCGGCGGCAGCGGCTTCGATGGCGGCGCGGTCGCCGAGCAGGGCGCCCGTGGTGGTCGCGTCGGTGGCGATCTTGGCCGCTCCGGTGGCGGTGTACACCCACCAAGCGTCGGCGGTGCGCAGAACGGAGATGGTCATGATTTGGCTGCTTTCAGTAGGCCGATGAGGCGGTTGACGTCGAATTCGTTGTGGCTGCGCAGTGCGGTGAGCAGTTCTCGCACCTCGCCGCGCGCGTGCCGGGGACTGGTGCCCAGGAAGTCTGAGGTGGCCGGCGGTCCCCATTGCGCGAGGCCGGAGGCGGTGAACTCCGCCCATCCGGGTTCGAGTGTGTTGTCGAACATGTCGCCGTCGGTGAAATGCTCGACCATGAATCCGTCGGGGTCGCGCCAGTAGTCGAAGATCTGGCTGCCCTGGATGTGCCGACCGATACCCCAGGAACGTTGGTAGCCATGGTCTTTGAGGTATTCGCCGCCGGCGGCGAGAGCGTCGAGGTCACTGACTTGATAGGCCGAGTGGACGTAGCGGTTCGCCGGTCCCAGCGCCAGCGCCAGCGTGTGATGGTCGGTTGGGATCGAGCCGCGGTCGCATCGGATGAAGCTCATCGTCGGGCCGCGTTGGCGTTGCCCCGGGAAATACAGGAAGTCGCTGACGATCAAGCCGAGCGTATCGAGGTACCAGTCCAGTGCCGCATGGTATTTGGTGGACTGGACGACGACGTGGCCGAGGCGTTGCACCGTCGTCGGCACCCGGGGCGGCCGCTGGGTCGCGTTGATCCGTTCGACGTCGTGGCCGACGTTGAAGGTGTGCGGGGCCTGGGCCGGCAGCGGGGTCAGCGGATGGGTGCCGGACACCACACGTACCGGGATGCCGCTGGGGTCGGTCAATTGCACACCCGAGCCGCCGATCGATTCGGGTAGCGCAGCGACCGGCGCGCCGGTCTTGTCGGCCAGTCGCACCAGGTCTGCGTCGTCGCCGGCGGCGAACGCCATGCCGCGGAAACGCGTCTGCGGGCCACGCCGGATGAGGACGCACGGGGCGTCGGGATCGCTGCCGCGCAAATGCAATTCGGTATCGGTGCGCAGCGCTGTGCCGAAGCCGAACGCATGGGCAAAGGCCTCGGCGCGCGCCAGGTCGGGTTTGTCGAATTCCAGCCAGGCGACGTCCGTCACCTTGATCAAGGGGTTGCGGGAGCGCCCGCAATGCTCGCCTTCCAAGGCACCCTGCTCGCTGTGGAGATCGTTGTGTGCGCCGACCAGGTCGTTCATCGCCTGACCCCTTTCATTCTGACGAAATCGTCACATACGACGTGACGCTCAGTCAAGTGTTTCTGACGAAATCATCAAAACTGATAAGCGCTGCTATTCTGAGTCGGTGAGCGCATTGCAGGACGAGCCGGTCAACCGCCTCGAACGCCGGAAACAGCGCACCCGCGCGGCGCTGATCCAGGCCGCGCAGGCGCTGATCGCAGAAGGAAAACTGAACGTCCCGGTCCTGGAGATCACCCAAGCGGCAGACGTCGGAATGGGCTCGTTCTACAACCACTTCGACAGCAAGGAGGAGTTGTTCGAGGCGGCGGTGGCCGATGTGCTCGATAACTATGGCGCGCTGCTTGACCAGCTCACCGCTTCGTCGATCGACGACCCGGCCGAAACATTTGCCTGCAGCTACCGGCTGACCGGTCGCCTGTTCCGGCGCCGCCCGCAGGAGAGTCGGATCCTGCTCGCCAACGGCCTCAATCTCATGACGTCGGATCGTGGCCTGGGGCCGCGCGCATTACGGGACATCACGGCCGCCGCCACCGCTGGCCGGTTCACCGTCGACGACCCCAAACTGGCCATGGCCCTTGCCGCCGGGGCACTCCTCGGGCTCGGCAAGCTCCTGCAACAAGAGCCTGAACGCGACGACGCGGGAGCGACCGATCGGGTGACCGAAGACCTGCTACGACTGTTCGGTCTGCCCGCCGACGAAGCGCATCAAATCTGTCAGCGGCCACTTCCCGATCTCGATGGCGTGGCGCCGTTTGCATGAGCCGGCCAGATCGCCGGCACAGCATGAGTTTCGATCTCGGCCGGAGCACGTGACCCCCGCGGTGACCCACCATGTCAGCAGCTTGTTCCGTCGACTCGCCGTGGTCGTCGGGCTGGTCGGCGTGCTGACGGTAGGTACTTGTCTCTGGGTGCGTCCCTCGCTCGTCGCGATGCCTGTGGTGCCCGACGCCGGTTACGGATTCAGCGTCGGCGCGCCCCAGTCCTGGATGAGCGACGCCGACGCCGACCGTGAACTCGATGCCGTCGCCAGAACCCGGGCCGAGTGGATGCGGGTGCTGATCGACTGGCACATCGTGGAACCCGTTAAGGGGCAATACAATTGGCACTACGTCGACCACTGGGTGAACGGCTCCAAGAAGCGGGGTCTGAAGGTGCTCGGCCTGATCGCGTACAGCCCCACGTGGGCTCGGGCACCGGGCTCGTATTTCAGTGCGCCACCGGTGAATCCGGCCGACTACGCCGCGTTCGTCATGGCCGTCGTGCAACGCTACGGCGACCGGGTCGCCCATTGGGAGATCTGGAACGAGCCGAACCTGCCGCTGTTCTTCGGATTCACCGACAACCGCGCCGCGGTCTACACCGAACTGCTCAAGGCGGCGTATCCGGCGATCAAGGCCATTCAGCCCGACGCCACGGTCATCGCCGCCGGGCTGAGCCGCGCCACCGGCTCGGACGCGCCGACGAAATTCCTCGCCGACATGTATGCCAATGGTGCGCGGAAGTTCTTCGATGCCACCGCGATGCACCCGTATGTGTTCCCGGGCGGCATCGCCGAAGACGGTGACAACGGGTGGTCGGATCTGGTGCGCGTGCACGATCTGATGACCGTCAACGGTGACGGTGACAAGAAGGTCTGGATGACGGAACTGGGCGCCTCGACCTGCGCTCCGCAGGCCCGCGGTGTCAGCCAGGACGAGCAGGCGCGTCAGATCCTGCAGGTGCTGTCGGGTGTGGCAGGGGCCGGTTGGAGCGGCCCGGCATTCATTTTTGCGGTGCGCGACACCGACACCGCCAAACGTGACGATCTCGAATCCAACTTCGGCGCGTTGCTGACGTCGGACTGGAAGCCCAAGTACACGGCGGCGGTGCTGGCTCGGTAGCCCACCACGGTGGCCGCGCCGCTCGTATAGTCGAGGCGTGGCAGGCCGTCCGATTCATACGTTCGAAGTACTCCGCACCCAGCGCCTGACCCCGCACATGATTCGTGTTGTGTTCGGCGGCAACGGGTTCGACACCTTCAGTCCCAAGGAATTCACCGATTCCTACGTCAAGTTCGTCATCGTGCCCGCGGGTATCGAGGTCGCCGGCCTGGCGCAGCCTTTGACGCTCGACAGCTTCGAGGAGCTGCCGGCCGACCAGCGCCCGACGGTGCGGACCTACACCGTGCGCAACGTCGATGTCGAGCAGCGCGAACTCACCGTCGACTTCGTCGTGCACGGCGACACCGGCGTGGCCGGGCCGTGGGCGGCGTCGTTGGCGCCCGGCGATCCGGCGTATCTCATGGGACCCAATGGGGCATACGCGCCCAACCCAGCCGCCGACTGGCACCTGCTGGCCGGCGACGAAGCCGGGCTGCCCGCGCTGAGCACCGCGCTGGAGGCATTGCCGCCCAACGCGATCGGCCAGGCCTTCATCGAGGTCGACGGACCTGACGACGAGCTCGACCTGACCGCGCCCGCAGGCGTGACGATCCACTGGATCCACCGCGGCGGCCGCGCCGACCTGGTGCCCGACGACCGGGCCGGCGACAACGCGCCGCTCGTCGCGGCGGTCCGGGCGGCCGACTGGCTGCCCGGCCAGGTCCAGGTGTTCGTGCACGGCGAGGCCCAGACCGTCATGCACAACCTGCGGCCGTACCTGCGCAAGGAGCGCGGCGTCGGCGCCGAATGGGCGTCCATCTCCGGCTACTGGCGCCGCGGCCGCACCGAGGAGACCTTCCGGCAGTGGAAGGCGGAGCTGGCCAAGGCCGAAGCCGAGGCATAGGCCGACGCGCAGAGCCCGAAGCCACGGCGCGGGCCGACGCTAGTGTGCGATCCTCAGCCGAAGTGGCAACGGAAAGGCGGGCCTGATGGCGTTCGGTGACTACCAACTCGAGATCTATCTGCAGGGGTTGGGCGGTGTCGTGCCGACGCTGCCGATCTCGTTCGCGGAGCTCGAGGCGCGCGCCGAGGCCGCGATGCCGCCGTCGATCTGGTCGTACGTCGCCGGCGGCGCCGGTGACGAGCGGACGCAGCGCGTCAACGTCAGCGCCTTCGAGCGCTGGGGCCTGATGCCGCGGATGCTGGTCGGGGCCACCGAGCGGGACCTGACCATCGACCTGTTCGGCCTGAAGCTGCCGTCGCCGCTGTTCCTGGCGCCCATCGGCGTCATGGGCATCTGCGCCCGCGACGGCCACGGCGACCTGCACGCCGCACGCGCGGCGGCCCAGACCGGGGTGCCGATGATGGTCTCGACGCTCACCAGTGATCCGCTGGAGGACGTCGCCGCCGAATTCGGTGACACCCCAGGCTTTTTCCAGCTGTACACCCCGAAAGACCGCGACTTGGCGGCCAGCCTGGTCAGCCGCGCCGAAGCCGCCGGTTACCAGGGCATCGTCGTCACCCTCGACACGTGGGTGCCCGGCTGGCGTCCCCGCGACCTATCGACGGCCAATTTCCCGCAGTTGCGTGGCCACTGCCTGTCCAACTACACCAGCGACCCGGTGTTCCGGGCCAAGCTGGCGGCGCCGCCGGAGCAGAACCCGCAGGGCGTGGTGATGCAGTGGGTGCAGGACTTCGGGAACTCGCTGACCTGGGACGACCTGGCCTGGCTGCGCTCGCTGACGAAGCTGCCACTGCTGGTCAAAGGCATCTGTCATCCCGACGACGCCCGTCGTGTGCGTGACGCCGGGGTCGACGGCATCTACTGCTCCAACCATGGCGGCCGACAGGCCAACGGCGGAATCCCGGCCATCGACTGTCTGCCCGGCGTCGTCGCGGCGGCCGACGGCATGCCGGTGCTGTTCGACTCCGGCGTCCGCAGCGGCGCCGACGTCGTCAAGGCACTGGCGCTGGGGGCGACCGCGGTCGGCATCGGCCGGCCGTACGCGTACGGCATGGCACTGGCCGGCACCGCCGGCGTCGTTCACGTGGTGCGGTCGCTGCTGGCGGAGACCGACCTGACCATGGCCATCGACGGCTACCGCTCGCTGGCCGACCTGACGCCGGATGCCTTGCGCCGCGTCGACGTCTGAGGTCACAGCTCGGCCACCGACGGGTGGCGTGACGGGCGATCGGCCGAGCGTTCTGCGAACGTAGGGGAGTGCACCAGGCAGTTCTCGATGAGTTCGATCAGTACCTCGAACTCGAATGCGGCCGTTCCGAGCACACCCGGCGTGCCTATCTCGGTGATCTGCGGTCGTTGGGGGAATTCCTCGGCGACGACGCAACCATCGCCGACCTGGACCTCATGACGCTGCGGTCGTGGCTCGCCGAGCAGGCCGGCAGGGGCGCCGCCCGGACGACGCTGTCCCGCCGGACGTCGGCGGTCAAGACCTTCACTGCCTGGGCCGTGCGGCGGGGCCTGCTCGAGACCGACCCCGCCGTGCGGCTGCAGACCCCCAAGGCGCATCGCTCACTGCCTGCCGTGCTGCGTCAGGACCAGGCCGTCGATGCCATGTCGGCGGCGAATTCCGGTGCGGAACAAGGCGATCCGATGGCACTGCGCGACCGGCTGATCGTCGAGATGCTGTACGCCACCGGCATCCGCGTCAGTGAGCTGTGTGGCCTCGACATCGACGACGTCGACCAGAGCCGCCGGTTGCTGCGCGTGCTCGGTAAAGGCGACAAGGAGCGCACCGTGCCCTTCGGTGAGCCGGCATCCAAAGCGCTTCGGGCCTGGCTGTCCGATGGCCGCCCGGCACTGGCAGTCGCGACGTCGGGCCCGGCACTGCTGCTCGGGGCGCGAGGGCGACGGCTCGACCCCCGCCAGGCGAGGACCGTCGTGCACCAGACGATCTCGGCCGTGGACGGTGCCCCCGACATCGGGCCGCACGGGCTGCGCCACAGCGCGGCCACCCACCTGCTGGAAGGCGGCGCCGACCTGCGGGTGGTGCAGGAGCTGCTGGGCCATTCGTCGCTCGCGACCACCCAGCTCTACACGCACGTGACCGTCGCCCGCCTGCGCGCCGTCCACGACCAGGCCCACCCTCGCGCCTGATTCGCCCGGTCCACTTCACTCAATCTCCGCGCGAGCGGCCGTGTCTGCACAGCGACACGCGGGGCCAGGTGTGTAGTTTGGGGCCGCTCGCGGCCGGCGAGGGTGCACATTGTGCACGCGAATAGCGGCGTGTCGCCGTACAAACACGGCCGCTCGCGGTTAGGGGGAGTCGGGTTTCAGGCGGATCGGGGTCTCGGCGAGCAGACCGAGGGGATCGACGTAGTCGGCATCGGACGACGCACCCCACATCGCGCCCCAGTGCAGACAGCTCGCGCACCCGGGGTGCCCCGCCAGCAGCGTGCCCAGCGGCGCACCCGCGGCGACGACGGCGCCGGGCCGGACCGCGGCGCGGACCGGCTCGTAGCTGGTCCGCAGCCCGCCCGGATGGGCGACCGACACCACCGGCCGGCCCGCGAGCTCCCCGGCGAACACCACGGTGCCCGGGGCCGCGGCGTACACCGTCTGGCCGGCGGCGCCGGCGAGGTCGACGCCCCGGTGCCCGCGCTGCCAGTTCGGCCGCGGCGCGTCGAACGTGCGCACGACGGCCGGTCGCGGCCGCAGCGGCCAGTCCAGCCGGCCGTCGGTGGCGTGCGCCACGCCGGTCGAGGAGAGTCCGACGATCAGGAGCACCACCAGGGTCCGCATCAGGCCAGTTCAGCGCTTCGGCGGCGGTTTCGGCACCCCCGGAAACCCGATCTGTGGATAACCGGCGCACTGTGGACAAAAGCACCCCTGGGAAGCGTGTAAACTTCCCGTTGCAATCCGCATTCGTGGGTTGACTTCGCGCGCCTGCACAGCGGCTCGATCTCGGGTCGCCACCGCATGCCGGGCGGTCCCACCTCGGACAACCGAGTTGGGTCCGGCACGCAGCAGACGCCAGGGTCCGGAATCACCCGATACCGGACGACAACCGATAACTAAGTGAGGCACCAACATGGCCGTAGTGACCATGAAGCAGCTGCTTGACAGCGGCGCACACTTCGGGCACCAGACCCGTCGCTGGAACCCCAAGATGAAGCGGTTCATCTTCACCGACCGCAACGGCATCTACATCATCGACTTGCAGCAGACGCTGACCTACATCGACAAGGCGTACGAATTCGTCAAGGAGACCGTTGCCCACGGCGGCACCGTCCTCTTCGTCGGTACCAAGAAGCAGGCGCAGGAGTCCATCGCTGACGAGGCCACCCGCGTCGGCATGCCCTTCGTCAACCAGCGCTGGCTGGGCGGCATGCTCACCAACTTCTCGACCGTTCACAAGCGCCTGCAGCGCCTGAAGGAACTCGAGTCCATGGAGCAGACCGGTGGCTTCGAGGGTCGCACCAAGAAGGAAATCCTCATGCTGACGCGTGAGAAGAACAAGCTCGAGCGCAGCCTCGGCGGTATCCGGGACATGCAGAAGGTTCCGTCGGCCATCTGGGTCGTCGACACCAACAAGGAGCACCTGGCCGTTTCCGAGGCCATCAAGCTCGGCATCCCGGTCATCGCGATCCTGGACACCAACTGCGACCCCGACCAGGTCAACTACCCGATCCCGGGTAACGACGACGCCATCCGCAGCGCCGCGCTGCTGACCAAGGTGATCGCTTCCGCGGTTGCCGAGGGTCTGCAGGCCCGCTCGGGTGCCAAGACCGAGGCCGAAGGCGCCGAGCCGCTCGCCGAGTGGGAGCAGGAACTGCTCGCCGGGGCCACGGCAGGAACCGAGACCGCGTCTTCTCCGGAAGCCGCCACCGAAACCACC
This sequence comes from Mycobacterium sp. UNC410CL29Cvi84, assembly GCF_000686745.1. Classification (NCBI taxonomy): domain Bacteria; kingdom Bacillati; phylum Actinomycetota; class Actinomycetes; order Mycobacteriales; family Mycobacteriaceae; genus Mycobacterium; species Mycobacterium sp. UNC410CL29Cvi84. Next base: position 303,727 of record NZ_JMLM01000001.1, on the reverse strand, counting down.
ACCACAGAAAGCTGAGATGGCTAACTACACCGCTGCTGACGTAAAGCGACTGCGGGAGCTCACCGGCTCCGGCATGCTCGACTGCAAGAACGCACTGGTTGAGACCGAGGGTGACTTCGACAAGGCCGTCGAGGTCCTGCGCATCAAGGGTGCCAAGGACGTCGGCAAGCGCGCTGAGCGCGCCACCGCCGAGGGCCTGGTCGCCGCCAAGGACGGCGCCCTCATCGAGCTGAACTCCGAGACCGACTTCGTCGCCAAGAACGCCGAATTCCAGGCTCTCGCGGACCAGATCCTCACCGCTGCTGTCGCGGCCAAGGCCAACGACGTGGAGACCCTCAAGGCCGCCACCGTCGACGGCACCACCGTCGAGCAGCTGGTCGCGGACCTGTCCGCGAAGATCGGCGAGAAGCTCGAACTGCGCCGGGTCGCCTACTTCGACGGCACCGTCGAGACCTACCTGCACAAGCGTGCCGCGGACCTGCCGCCGGCCGTGGGTGTGCTGGTCGAGTACAACGGTGCTTCGGAAGAGGCCGCTCACGCGGTCGCGCTGCAGATCGCCGCGCTGAAGGCCAAGTACCTCACCCGTGAGGACGTGCCCGCCGACCTGGTCGCCAACGAGCGTCGCATCGCCGAGGAGACCGCCAAGGAAGAGGGCAAGCCCGAGGCCGCACTGCCGAAGATCGTCGAAGGCCGCGTCACCGGCTTCTACAAGGACGTCGTGCTGCTCGACCAGCCGTCGGTGTCCGACAACAAGAAGACCGTGAAGGCCCTGCTGGACGAGGCCGGCGTCACCGTGACCCGCTTCGTGCGGTTCGAGGTCGGCCAGCAGTAACAGAGTTTGGGCGGCACACCACACCCAGGATTGACGGCTCGCCGTCGCCGCTCACTGACAAAACCCCGCGCACAAACCCGGCGATCCCGGAGTGCGCGGGGTTTTGCTTTGTCCGGCTAGGGCCGGGGGAGCTTGCGGTGCAACGGATTCGTGGTCACCGGCGCGCGGCGGCGACTCGTGGGCAGGCTCTGGACGACATCGGGGCGATCCGCCGTGGCGCGGGTGGCGTCCTGCGCCCGCATGCCCGGCGAGCTGCCGGCACCCAGCGCAGGCGCGCCGATGCGGCGCTTGGCCGCGCCGCTGCAGCTCGGACACGGGGTATCGGCGGGCGCGGACGCCATCGAATGCTGTTCGGTGAAGTCCGGGCAACCCTGTCCACACCGGAATACGTAGGTAGGCACAACGACACCATAAGCCCTCTGCGTCAACGTCATCCGGATGTAACTTGCCCGAACCGCAGACGAGACACCTTCACTATTGAATACTTCCATTCGGAAGCAAGTGTTTTTGTGTCGCTAGGAGGTCAACGTGCCGGAATTGCTGTTCCCCTTGGATTCGGCGAAGAAGTTCACCGACCAACAGTTGGTCGGTCACAACCGATGGCACCCGGACATCCCGCCGGCCGTCACCGTCAAGCCGGGGGACAGCTTCCGGGCGCACTGCCGCGAGTGGTTCGACGGCGCCATCCACAACGACGACTCGGCCGAGGACATCCTCAACGCGCCGCTCAAGGGCGTGCACTGCCTGTCCGGGCCGTTCGCGATCGAGGGCGCCGAGCCGGGTGATCTGCTGATCGTCGACATCCTCGACGTCGGGCCCATTCCGCAGGAAGACTCGGGGCCGCTGGCAGGGCAGGGCTGGGGATACACCGGCATCTTCGCCAAGCAGAACGGCGGCGGGTTCCTCACCGACCAGTTCCCCGACGCCTACAAGGCGATCTGGGATTTCTCCGGCCAGAAGGCCACCTCACGCCACGTGCCCCATGTGAAGTACACCGGCATCGTGCATCCCGGCCTCATGGGCACCGCGCCGTCGGCGGCCCTGCTGGCCAAATGGAACGCCCGCGAAGGCGCGTTGATCGCCACCGATCCCGACCGCGTGCCGCCGCTGGCATTGCCGCCCGAACCGCAGGACGCGATCCTGGGCTCGTTGCGCGGCGACGCCTTCACCAAGGCTGCCGCCGAGGCCGCCCGCACCGCGCCGCCCCGCGAGAACGGCGGAAATCAGGACATCAAGAACCTCACCAAGGGCAGCCGGGTGTTCTATCCGGTGTTCGTCCCCGGCGCGAACCTGTCGTTCGGCGACCTGCACTTCTCGCAGGGCGATGGCGAGATCACGTTCTGCGGCGCGATCGAGATGGGCGGGTTCATGGACCTGCACGTGGATCTGATCAAGGGCGGCATGGAAACCTACGGCGTCCATGAGAACGCGATCTTCATGCCCGGCAACACCGACCCGCAGTACTCGGAATGGCTGGCGTTCTCCGGCACCTCGGTCACTCTCGATGGCGAGCAGAAGTACCTCGACTCGGATCTGGCGTACCAGCGCGCATGTCTGCACGCCATCGACTACCTGACGAAGTTCGGCTACAGCCCGGAGCAGGCCTACCTGCTGCTCGGGTCCGCCCCGATCGAGGGCCGGCTCTCCGGCGTGGTGGACATCCCGAATTCCTGTGCGACGGTGTACATCCCGACGGCGATCTTCGACTTCCCGGTGGCGCCGTCGGCGTCCGGGCCGTACCAGATCGATCCCGGAATGGGCGCGCCACACGCCAGTTTCTGATCCCGCAGCCGGCAGCCAGTTCCCCGATCTCCTTGGGGGACTGGCTGTTTGGCGGGTGTGGTGGTCAGTCGCGCAGATCTGCCGGGGAGGTCGAACCCTGCAGGACGCCCAGGAGTTCGGTCAGTGTTTCGGGCTGCAGCGACGCTGACGTGCACAGCGCGGCCAGCTGTTCGGACTTGTTGAGCCGCTCCCGGATCTGGCGGTACAGCGCGCTGCCCCGCCGGGTCTGGTACACCAACACCCGTCGGCGATCGACCACATCGGCCTTGCGCAACACCAGATTGTCGTCGACCATCCCGTCGACGAGCCTGGTCAGGCTCGGCCCGGGCAGCAGCGTCACCTCGGCCAGTGCCGTCATCGGCTTTCCGGCACCGCCCTCGAGTGCGGCCAGCACGTGCCACTGACGCACCGTCAAACCGCCCAGGTGATCGGTCACGACGCGGTCCAGTTCGAAGGCGACCGACTTCACCAATCGAGCGAGCTCCTCGATGGTGTCTGCACGGGCGCCGGGCTTCATTTCCATGGTGGCGACCAGCCTACCGTGGTCGGACCTTGCATCTCGCCGTGAAACAGCGCTGATCGGCAGGTATCTTCAAATTGAATTCTGGTCACCCGGGCGACGGACGTCGTGGTCGTCGCGATTGGTGTGGCATGGCTGGGCCGGTGTCCCAAGGTGAGGTGATGGTGAATCCGAAACCTGCGACGACTCCCGCGCGCCCCGACCGGGATGTGGTCGACATTGCGCTCGTGGTGCCGTTGAGCGGGCCCGCCGGGATGTTCGGACCGTCGTGCGAGGCGAGCGCTGAACTGGCCGCCGAGGACATCAACGCCGCCGGCGGCATCCTGGACCGGCCCGTCCGGATTCATCCGGTCGACGCCGGAGCACCGTTGAGCGAGCTTGCGGACGAGCTGGGCCGCCTCGTCGCCCAGCAGCAGATCGACGCCGTGGTGGGCTGGCACCTGTCGAATGCCCGGCGGGTCATCACGCCGCAGACGGCCGGGCGGGTGCCCTACGTGTACACCACGTTCTACGAGGGTGGCGAGAGCACCGACGGCGTGTACATGGTGGGGGAAACACCGGAGCAGCAACTGTTTCCGGCGTTGATGTGGTTGCGTGAGCACCTCGGGCTGAAGCGCTGGTGCATCGTCGGCAACGACTACATCTGGCCGCGGCAGACCGCCCGCGTGACCAAGGAGTACATGTGGCGATCGGGCCTCGAATTCGTCGGTGAGGCATTCGTGCCGCTGGGCGGGCGCGATTTCCGGACGATGCTCGACGTCATCGCGAGCTCGGACGCCGACGGGGTGCTCGTGTTGATGGTGGGTGCGGACAACGCGGCGTTCAACCGCGCGTTCGCCCGCGCCGGCCTGGACCAGAGCGTCGTGCGCCTGTCGCTGATGATCGGCGAGGATGTGTTGTGCGCCAGCGGAAGTGGGGCGACGACCGGTCTGTACACCGCGTGCGGCTACTTCGAGAGCCTGCCCACCGAGGTGAACATGGGGTTCGGCTCGCACTATCTGCGGCGGTTCGGCAGTGCGGCCCCGGCGCTCAACAACATCGGTGAATCCTGTTACGAGGGGCTGCTGTTGCTCACGGCGCTCGCACAGACGGCCCGCAGCCTGGAGGTGGCCGCGATCGACCGGGCGCGCGCCAATGTCGCCTACCAGGGTCCGCGCGGCGAGGTCGTCATGCGTGGTGCTCATACTCGTCAACCCGTGTACCTCGCCAGCGCGGACCAACTCGAATTCGATGTGATCGCCGAGCTCACCCCTTGACTGACAGCCATGGCCCCGCCCGGTGTTCTGGGCGAGGCCATGACGGTTCATCAGTTCGACTGCGGTGCCACCGCGGTTTTCAATAGCTCTGCGCTGGTGGAATCGGTGTATCCGTCCTTCTTGCACATGTCATGGCAGTCCTTCGTGAGAGTGCACGTCAGCGAGGACACGGTGCCGTTGTGGAACGGGCAGTCGTGCACCATGTCCGGCAGTTCGTACCGCTTCTGGTCGACGACGTCCAGCAGCGTCTGTCCCGCCCACAGTGGCTCCTTCTCGATCTCCTCGCGAAGTGGATTGCGCCGCGCCAGGTAGTACTTGCCCTTGGTCGCGATGCACATCACCGGGGACAGCACGAATGCCAGCGTCAGCGCCAGGTACGGCGACCAGGCCGCGAGGAAATCCCCGAAAGCGTGGTAGAAGGCCAAGATCGAGAACACCGAACCCACCAGCATGGAGACGAATCCGACCGGATTGATGCTGTAGAGGTAGGCCCGCTTGAACTCGACGTAGGACGGACTGAGCTTGAGCAGTGGCTTGTTGATCACCAGGTCGGCGACGATCGCACCGATCCAGGCGATCGCGACGTTGGAGTAGAACCCCAGGATGGTGTTGAGCACGGCGAACATGTTGCTGAGCATCAGCGCCAGCGCGATGGCGATGTGCAGACCGAGGTACACCACCCGGCCCGGGTGTACGTGCAGCACCCGGCTGAAGAAGTTCGACCAGGACAGCGAGCCCGAATAGGCGTTCGTCACATTGATTTTCACCTGCGACAGCAACACCATGAGGGTGGCCAATCCGAGCGCGAGGGCGTCGTTGTGGATCACCGAGCCGAAACCGCCGAGGAACTGCTCGATGGGTTCGGTGGCGGCCGCGAAACCGACCTTGCCCGCGACGTAGAAGGCCAGGAAGGCGCCGCAAATCTGCTTGGCCGCACCGAGGATCACCCAACCGGGGCCCGCGGCGAGTACCGCGGCCCACCACCGCAGTGGCGGTGTTTCCGACTTCTCTGGCATGAAGCGCAGGTAGTCGACCTGTTCACCGATCTGGGCGATGAGCGACAGTGCCACGCCGGCGCCCGCGCCGACTCCGATGGCCGTCACCTGTTCGCTGCCGCCGTTGCCCGCCCAGCTCAGGAACCCGTGGAAGCCCGCCGGATCCGCGGTGGCGATGAAGGCGATGGGCGCGACGAACAGGATCAGCCACAACGGCTGGGTCCAGACCTGGAACTTGGCCAGGGCCGTCATGCCGTAGAGCACGAGCGGAATGATGATCAGGGAGCCGATGATGTAGCCGAGCGCCAGTGGAATGCCGAACGCCAACTTCATCGCCTGCGCCATGATCGCGCCCTCGAGCGCGAAGAAGATGAAGCAGAAGCTGGCGTAGATGAGGCTCGTCAGCGTCGAGCCGAAGTATCCGAAACCCGCTCCGCGCGTGAGCAGATCCATGTCGATGTTGTACTTGGCGGCATAGTAGGCAATCGGGATGCCGGTGAGAAAGATGGTGACCGCGGCGACCAGGATCGCGACGACCGCGCTGGCCGCGCCGTGGGTGACGGCGATCGAGGCGCCGATGGAGTAGTCGGCGAGATACGCGATGCCGCCCAGTGCGGCCACGGCGCATGCCATCGGTGACCATTTGCGAAAAGACTTGGGCGCGTAGCGAAGTGAGAAGTCCTCGATGGTGTCCTGGTTCGCCCAGGTGACGAAGCGGGACCAGGGGCCGACGCGTGCTGCGGCCATCGGCTGGCCGTGCACTTCGTCTAGGGATTGCTCGGTTGTCATGAACGCGTTTCCTGTCGAATCCGTCGTAATCGCCAGTGATGCAATGCATCAGGCAGGCAGGTCGGATGCGGGCGCCAATGACCGGACCGGTCCGCGACCTGCAGCAGCCGGGTGAACGGAAATTAGCACCAGTTACTTCCATATGGCACTAGTTCAAATGGAAAGTTACGCCGGGGAAACTAGGCGTTTACGCAGCGCGTTCAATGGCGCCCGAAGTCGGTGTCCGGACTCACATCGTGAAATCTGGGGGTAAGGCGGGCCGGTGGTACTGCTTGGTACCGTGGCTCCTATGACACGGATCAGCACATTCGGTGACGACGCCCTCGGTGACCTCGACGCGGTCGGTGTCGCCGACGCGATCCGCAGCGGCGAGGTGTCGGCGGCTGAGGTGGTGCAGGCGGCGATCGCCCGCACCGAGAAGGCGCAGCCCGAACTGAACGGCATGGCGTACGAGGCCTTTGACCAGGCGGTCGAAAAGGCGAACGCACCAAGGTCTTTCGGCGGATTCTTCGACGGCGTTCCGACGTTCATCAAGGACAACGTCGCGGTCGGCGGCTGGCCGACCATGCAGGGCGCCGATGCCTGGACGCCCAGGCCGCTGCCGGCGGACGGGGAATGGGCGCGCCTGTACCTGTCGACTGGCCTGGTGGCGCTCGGCAAGACGCAGCTGTCCGAATTCGGTTTCAGCGCCTCGGCCGAGCACCCGCGGCTGGGCCCGGTACGTAACCCGTGGGACACCATGGTGACCGCGGGGGCGTCGTCGTCCGGCTCGGGCGCGTTCGTCGCGGCCGGCGTGGTGCCCATCGCCCACGCGAACGACGGCGGCGGTTCCATCCGAATCCCGGCTTCCTGCAACGGATTGGTCGGTCTCAAGCCCACCCGCGGCCGGTTGCCGCTGGACCGCGAGACCCGGATGCCGTTGCAGATCGTCGCCAACGGCGTCCTCACCCGCAGCGTCCGGGACACCGCGGCGTTCTACCGCGGGGCCGAGCGCGTCTACCGGAACCCGAAGCTGGCGCCGATCGGCGACGTCACCGCGCCCGGACCGCGGCGGCTGCGCATCGCGGTGTGCACCAGCTCGATCGGCCGTGAGGCCAGTCCGGAGATCCGGGAGCTGACGATGCAGACCGCGGCCCGGCTGGAGGAGCTCGGCCATCGCGTCACCGAGATCGGCAACCCGGCACCGGAGCGGTTCCGCGACGACTTCCTGCTCTACTGGTCCTTCCTGGCCTTCGCGCTGGTTCGCGGCGGAAAGCGCACCTTCGGCCCCAGCTTCGATCGCATCAGGTTGGACAACCTGACCCTGGGACTGGAAGCGAAGGCGGCCCGCAATCTGCACCGCGTGCCGGCCGCCATCGCCCGGCTGGCTGCGTCGCGGCGCATTCCGGCGCGCCTGGCCCGCGATTACGACGTGGTGCTCACCCCGACCCTCAGCGAGGTCACCCCGCCGATCGGGCACCTGGACCCGACCGCCGACTTCGACCAGGTGATGTCGCGGCTCATCGACTGGGTTGGATTCACCCCGCTGCAGAACGCCAGTGGAGCACCGGCGGTTTCGCTGCCGCTGGCCCAGTCCGCGTCGGGACTGCCGGTCGGCATGATGTTCGGCGCGGCGGCGGGGCAGGAGGCGACGCTCCTGGCGCTGGCCTTCGAGCTCGAGCGGGAGATCGGCTGGCCGTCGCTCGCGGCGCGTTGACGCAGCCCGGCCGACGGCGGCCACTTTTGCTCCACGGAAGCAGCGTCAACGACCGCTTTGTCGCGCGGCCAGCCTTATGCTGTCTCACAGGTTGCGTCAATTGGGGGTGTGCATGACTGTCGGGCCCGAGAACGGGGCTGAAAGGCAGCCGTGGAAATCGTCGGCTCAAGGCGGCGGGTCCGATCCTGCGCCCGGGTCCGAGCCGAGTTCGCCGCCGGTGCCCCCGGCGGGTCCCACCCCGAATCCGACCCCGGAATTCACGCCGCCGGCACCCCCGGCGCCCCCGGCAGAACCGCAGGGCTCCGTCCGCTGGCAGGACCCGGCCACGGCCAAGCCGCGGCAGCCGACCGTCGGTGAGGCACGGGCCCGGGACAAGGCCAAGCGGGCGCGCGAAGCCGAGGAAGAGATCGAGCGGGTGAAGGCCGAGAAGGCCCGCAAGCGCGCGGCGACCGGCAAGAAGGTCCTCATCGGTTCGGCGGTCGGCGTCGGTGTGGTGGCAGTCGTCGCCGCCGGCTATGCGATCTTCCATCGCGACGATCAGATCAGCGCTTCCTGCGTCAAGGACGGCACCAACGAAGTGGTGCCGGACAGCTACTGCAGCAGCGGCACCAACTACGGCGGCGGCAGCACGTTCTTGTACATGGGATCGCCGTACCGCTACTACTACGGCGGCTCCAACTCCGGCGTGGGCAGCATCGCGCACGGTGGCACCCTGACCCTGCCGAAAGGCACTACGGCCACAACGAAATCCGGCACCTCCATCTCCAAGTCGGGGTCGTCGGTGTCGCGCGGCGGCTTCGGTTCGTCGAGCCACGGAAGCTCCGGTAGCTGATGCGGCGCGAACGTCACGCCCCGCGACCGGGGTGGCAGCAGATCGTTGCCAGCCAGGGCATGTGTTTCGACACCCCGGCCACCGACGCACACGGGAACGACCGTCCGTACTGGGACGAGTCGGTGCACTACGTGTTCGACATGGACGAGGTGCTCTCGATCGAGGCCTCGGTCGAGGTGCTGCACTCGATGTGCCTGGAAGCCGTCGAGAACATCGTGCTGACCGAGCGCTACCGGGACTTCGGGTTGCCGGAGTGGAGCTGGCCGCACATCGAAAAGTCTTGGCGCCGTAGCGATCCGCACCTGTACGGCCGCTTCGACCTGCGCTACGACGGCCGCCGGCCCCCGGTTCTGCTGGAGTACAACGCCGACACCCCGACATCGCTGCTCGAAGCCGCGATCCTGCAGTGGTACTGGAAGACCGACGTCTTTCCCGCCGACGACCAGTGGAACTCGTTGCACGAGAAGCTGGTGGAGCGGTGGAAGGAAATCCAGGATCGGTTGCCCGGCAACGAAGCCCACTTCACCTGGTCCTCTGCTGACACCAGCGGTGAGGACAACGTGACGCTGGCCTACCTGCAGGAGTGCGCCGCCGAGGCCGGCATGAACACCGTCGGCCTGGCCATCGAGCAACTCGGCTGGGACCGGGACCTGAATCGGTTCGTCGATCTGGAAGACGCCCCGATCTCGACGCTGTTCAAGCTCTACCCCTGGGAATGGGTGCTCGACGACGAATTCGGCAAGTACGCAGCCGAATCCCTGCCGGAGACCATGTGGATCGAGCCGCTGTGGAAATCGCTGCTGAGCAACAAGGCCATCCTGGCGGTGCTGTGGGAGATGTACCCGGGACACCCGAACCTGCTTCCGGCGTACATCGATGATCCGCACGAGCTGACCGAATACGTCCGCAAGCCCAAGCTCGGCCGCGAGGGGGCGAACGTGACGATCGTCGGCGCGGGCTACGAGACGCAGACCGGCGGCGTGTACGGCGAGGAGGGCTACGTGTACCAGTTGCTCGATCCGCTACCGCAGTTCGACGACATGCGTCCCGCGCTGGGCGCCTGGATCGTCGGCGACGAATCGGCCGGCCTCGGTATCCGCGAGACCTCGGGTCTGGTCACCGACAACGGCGCAGCCTTTGTGCCCCACCGCATCCCGCAGTGACCGGAAGGAAACGAACTTCATGACCCTGACCGCTCTTGGCAACGACTACTGGTCCATCGTCGGACACGGCGCGTCGGCCATCGCGCTGTACGCGATCGTCGGCGGCGCGCTGATGATCCTCGGCTTCTTCGTGATCGACTGGACCACGCCGGGGCCACTGCGCGAGCTGGTCCGCTCGGGCCGGCCCAACGCCGCGGCGGTGGCGGCCTCCGGTGTGGTGTCCATGGCCTTCATCGTGGTGCTCGCCATCTACAGCTCGTCGGGTGACCTGGCGGCCGGCCTGATCAAGACACTGGTGTTCGGCCTCGTCGGCATTGCCGCACAGGCACTCTCGGTGCGCCTGATCGGCGCCGTCAAAGGCCTCGACATCGGCGAGATGCTCCACGAGGAGAAGTTCTCCCCGGTCGTGCTGGACGTGGCGGCCTCGTACCTGGCGTTCGGCCTGATCGTCGCCGCCGCAATTCTCTGATCGCCGCTATTCCGGCGGCACCAGGCTGGTCAGCGTCTCGCGGAACTGCCGGCGCTGGGCGGGACTCAGGTCGGCCAGCAGGGCGTCGTCCGCGGCGCGGATGCCGGCGACGGTCTTGCCCAGCAGGGTGCGGCCGGACCGGGTCAGTTCGGTGGGCCGGGACCGCCCGGCCGCGACGGTCGACGGCCGGGTGATGAGCTCGCGGTCCTGCAGCGCACGCACCACGATGTTCATCGCCTGAGGCGATACCCCGACGAACCGTGCCATCTCGGCGTTGGACATGCCGGGGCGGTTGTCCACCATGCGCAGGCAGACGAACTGTGGGAACGTCAGGCCAAGCGGGTCAAGAACATTGGCGGTGATCTCGGCGCGCAGGGCAGTGGCGACCCGGTTGAGCAGATAGCCCAGGGGAGCGTCTTCACCTTCGAACATGTCAATTATATTGACATATATCAAGTGCATTGATAAACCGGAGGTATGACCAGACCCACAGATGCCCTGTTCGAAAGCGCGTACCGCGGCGAGGCTCCCGAGATGGGTGCCCGGCCGCCATGGAGTATCGGCCGGCCGCAGCCCGAGATCGCCGCGCTGATCGACGCCGGCAAGGTGCACGGCGACGTGCTCGACGCCGGTTGCGGCGAGGCCGCCACCGCGATCTACCTGGCCGAGCACGGCTTCACCACCGTGGGTCTGGACCAGTCGGCCACCGCCATCGAACTGGCCCGGGCCGAGGCCGCCCGCCGCGGTGCGCACAACGCCAGCTTCGCGGTCGCCGACATCAGCGACTTCACCGGATATGACGGCCGCTTCGGCACCATCATCGACAGCACGCTGTTCCACTCCATGCCCGTCGAACTCCGGGACGGCTACCAGCGCTCGATCGTGCGGGCCGCCGCGCCCGGCGCCACCTACATCGTCCTCGTCTTCGACCGCGGCGGCATGCCCGCCGGCCCGGCCAACCCGGTGACCGAGGACGAGCTGCGCGAGGTCGTCGGCAAGTACTGGGTGATCGACGACATCTCGCCGGCCCGCATCCACGGCAACATGCCCGCGGGCTTCGGGACGACGGGAGCGCCCGGCACGGGATTCGCCGACGTCGACGTCAGGGACGAGCCGAACGGACTCAAGTCGGTTCGTGCGTGGTTGTTGCAGGCGCACCTGGGGTAGTCCGCCAGGTAGCCGCCCGCCCATCGGGTTCCACCCTCCTTGCCTCCGGCTCGATCGCCATGAGGCAGGATGGAGCCGCTGCCGATCGCCGGGGCAGCTGTGACGTGTGGGGACCGAAGGAGTCTGATGGCCAGCCCAGACAACGAGGCAGACAACGGTGGCCAGGGTTTGATCCGGCCGGCCTACCAGCGGGTGCTGCTCAAGCTCGGTGGTGAGATGTTCGGCGGCGGCGCGGTGGGTCTGGACCCCGACGTCGTCGCTCTGGTCGCCCGGCAGATCGCCGAGGTCGTGCGCGCCGGCGCCCAGGTCGCCGTCGTAATCGGTGGCGGCAACTTCTTCCGCGGTGCGCAGCTGCAGCAGCGCGGCATGGAGCGGACCCGCAGCGACTACATGGGCATGCTCGGCACTGTGATGAACAGCCTTGCGCTGCAAGACTTCCTGCAGAAGGAAGGCATCGACACCCGCGTGCAGACCGCCATCACCATGGGACAGGTCGCCGAGCCGTACATCCCGCTGCGGGCGCGCCGGCACCTCGAGAAGGGCCGCGTGGTCATCTTCGGCGCCGGCATGGGCCTGCCGTACTTCTCCACCGACACCACCGCCGCGCAGCGCGCGCTGGAGATCGGCGCCGAGGTGGTCCTGATGGCCAAGGCCGTCGACGGCGTGTTCACCGCGGACCCGCGTGAGGTGCCCGACGCCCAGATGATCACCAGCATCACCCACCGTGAGGTGTTGGAACGCGACTTGAAGGTCGCCGATGCCACTGCGTTCAGCCTCTGCATGGACAATGGCATGCCGATGCTGGTCTTCAATCTGCTGACCGAAGGCAATATCGCGCGCGCGGTCGCGGGTGAGAAGATCGGAACGCTGGTCTCCAGCTAGAGCTGGGGGCCGGGCGAGCGGGACTGACGGGAGAAGATGAAGTGATCGAGGAAACCCTCTTCGATGCCGAAGAGAAGATGGACAAGGCCGTTTCAGTGGCCCGCGACGACCTCGGGTCGATCCGCACCGGCCGGGCCAACCCGGGCATGTTCAACCGGATCAACATCGAGTACTACGGCTCGATGACGCCCATCACCCAGCTGGCGAGCATCAACGTCCCCGAGGCGCGCTTGGTCGTCATCAAGCCGTACGAGGCCAACCAGCTCAAGGCCATCGAGGACTCCATCCGGAACTCGGACCTGGGCGTCAACCCGAGCAACGACGGCAGCGTCATCCGCATCTCGATCCCGCAGCTGACCGAGGAACGCCGCAAGGAACTGGTCAAGCAGGCCAAGGGCAAGGGCGAGGACGCCAAGGTGTCGGTGCGCAACATCCGTCGCAAGGCGATGGACGAGCTGTCCCGGATCAAGAAGGACGGCGAGGCCGGCGAGGACGAGGTCGCGCGCGCCGAGAAGGATCTGGACAAGACCACCGCCACTTACACGGCTCAGATCGACGATCTGGTCAAGCACAAGGAAGGCGAGCTGCTGGAGGTCTGAGGACCGTCCAGTCGTCCGCATCCGCACATTCGTGGCCACCGAAACAACCCCGACCGGGGAGCCCAAGAAGACATCGCGCGCCGGGCGCAACCTGCCCGCGGCCATCTCCGTCGGCGTCCTCCTGGGCGGCACCGTCATCGCCACTCTGCTGTTCGTCCCGCAGCTGTGGGTGGCGCTGGTGGCCCTCGCGGTTGCGCTGGCCACGCACGAGGTGGTGCGCCGGCTGCGGGAGGGCGGCTACGCCGTCCCGGTGATCCCGCTGCTCATCGGCGGCCAGGCGATGATCTGGCTGACCTGGCCCTACCGGGAAGCCGGCGCCCTCGGGGCGTTCGGCGCCACCGTCGCGTTGTGCATGATCTGGCGGTTGTTGTCGGGCGGGCTCAAGGCCGCGCCGGTCAACTACACCCGCGACGTGTCGGTGACGATCTTCCTGGCGTCCTGGGTGCCGCTGTTCGGCGCCTTCACGGCGCTGCTGATCTACCCGCACCAGGGCGGCTACCACGAAGGCGCCATGCAGGTGTTCTGCATGATGTTGGGCGTCGTGGCCTCCGATATCGGCGGCTACACCGCGGGTGTGCTGTTCGGTAAGCACCCGATGGTGCCGGCGATCAGCCCGAAGAAGTCCTGGGAGGGCTTCAGCGGGTCACTGCTGTTCAGCATCGTCGTCTCGGTGCTGTCGGTGCACTACCTGGCCGGCCGGCCGCTGTGGGTCGGCGTGCCGCTCGGCATCATGCTCGTCATCACCGGCACCCTGGGCGACCTGGTGGAGTCGCAGGTCAAGCGCGACCTCGGGATCAAGGACATGGGCACTCTGTTGCCCGGTCACGGCGGTCTGATGGACCGGATCGACTCGATTCTGCCGTCTGGAGTGGCGGCATGGCTGGTGCTGGAGTTGCTGGCCTGACGGTCCGCGCCACGGCTCGCGAGTTGAGCCAGCAGGCCAGTGCGCCGAGCACCAGGCCGACCACCACACCCAGGTCCGGGCGCTGGCCCAGCAGCAGCCACGACAGCACGCCGGCGATCGCCGGGATGACCGCGAACAGCATGGCCACCGCAGCGGCGCCGTAGCGATCGATCGCCCGCACGTACATCGTCATGCACAGCGTCGCGTTGAGCAGCACCACGGCTCCGACCGCGAGGACGGCGGTGTGCAGGTTGGTCACCGTCCACGGCATGAAGGCGGCCAGGATCGCCACCGGCACCAGTGACGCCGCGTTCTGCACGGCCGCGGTGGCGCGGAAATCGACGCCGCGGCAGAACCGCTGCTGGTAGACGCCGCCCGAGGCCAGGGCCAGCAGGGAGACGACCAGCAACACGATCACCGCGTCGACGCCACCGACCATCAGTAGCCGCTGGGCGCACGCGGCCAGCACCGCCAGCGCACCCAGGACCAGGGCGACGACGCGCATGGCGGTCAGCCGTTCGCCCAGGAACACCGCGGCCAACAACGCGGTGGCGACCGGGTTCATCGAGATGACGACGGCGCCCAGCACCGCCGGAGCGCCGTGCAGCAACGCCAGGTACAGGCAGATGAACTGCACGGCCTGCGTGAGCAGACCACTGATCACGACGTGCACGAGCTTGGTACCAGTGGGCCATTTCACACGCGCCACCAGCGCCCACGTGGACAGGATGGCAGCCGCCAGACCGAACCGGAACACCAGCGTCGCCATCGGCGCCAGGGCCGAAACGGCAAGGGCCCCAATGGGATAACCTAACGCGTAGACGAAGGCCAGGAGTGACGCGGGACGGGGTGGCATGGGCTCATGGTGAGTGGTCATAGGCGCTGAGTCCAACGATTTTCGGCTGTGATTTCGTCCCGGGGGTGCCGTCGGTGCGATACTGAAGCCCGTTATGGCCGTTTCCCTTCCTCTGGTGTTCGATGCACCGCGCCGCGGCATGCCGCCGCGGCACTTGGCAGACCTCGACGCCGACGGCCGGGTCGAGGCCGTCACCGAGCTGGGATTGCCGAAGTTCCGGGCCAAGCAGCTGGCGAACCAGTACTACGGCCGGCTGATCGCCGACCCGCACGAGATGACCGATCTGCCGGCCTCGGTGCGTGACCAGGTGGCCTCGGCGCTGTTCCCCGACCTGATCACCCCCGCGAAGCAGATTCAGTGCGACGCCGGCGAGACCCGCAAGACCCTGTGGCGCGCGGTGGACGGCACGACGTTCGAATCGGTGCTGATGCGCTATCCGCAGCGCAACACCGTCTGCATCTCGTCGCAGGCCGGCTGCGGTATGGCGTGCCCGTTCTGCGCCACCGGCCAGGGCGGCCTGAAGCGGAACCTCTCGACCGCCGAAATCCTGGAGCAGGTCCGGGCCGCGTCGGCGGCGATGCGCAACGAGCATGACGGCCGGCTGTCCAACATCGTCTTCATGGGTATGGGCGAGCCGCTGGCCAACTACAACCGGGTGGTGGCCGCCGTCCGCCGGATCACGGCGGCGCCGCCGGAGGGCTTCGGGATCAGCGCCCGGTCGGTGACGGTCTCGACCGTCGGCCTGGCTCCGGCGATCCGCAAACTCGCCGACGAGAAGCTGGGGGTGACGCTGGCGCTGTCATTGCACACCCCCGACGACGAGCTGCGCGACACGCTGGTCCCGGTGAACAACCGGTGGAAGGTCGCCGAAGTACTCGACGCCGCACGGTATTACGCCGACGTCACCGGTCGCCGGGTGTCGGTGGAGTACGCACTGATCCGCGATGTCAACGATCAGCCTTGGCGCGCAGACCTTTTGGGCAAGAAGCTGCACCGCGCGCTCGGTCCGCTGGTGCACGTGAACCTGATTCCGCTGAACCCGACCCCGGGCAGCGAGTGGGACGCGAGTCCCAAACCGGTCGAGCGGGAGTTCGTGCGCCGGGTGCAGGCGGCCGGGGTGTCGTGCACGGTCCGTGACACGCGTGGCCGGGAAATCGCCGCTGCCTGTGGGCAATTGGCGGCCGAGGGCTAGTCTCTCAGCGCAAACCGACGGCGTGTCGCAGCTGCGCCAGTAGCTGTTCGGTGTCGTCGCTCGGGACGAGATAGTGCGACACCGCGATCCGGATGGCCGTCGCGGCCTTCAGCTCGGCGTTCGGCCCGGAGAGCAGCTTCTGCAGACGGGAGCGCATGGTCGGGACGACGTTCGGCAGCTGGGCGAGCACCGCTTCCGGTTCGATGTCGATGACCCGTACGCCGGAATACGTCTTCTGGTACTGCACGATGAATTGCAGTGCGGCATCGAGCTTTTCGGTACCGCGTAGCCCCTCGGTGGCCGCGGTCATGCCGTCGACGAACAAGTCGCGCTCGTACCGCCCGAACGACTCGAGCAGCGCCTCCTTGGATGCGAACCAGCGGTACAGGGTGGGCCGGGACACGCCGGCCTGCGTCGCGACCTCGGACAGGCTGAGCTTGGTCTGGCCCTGACGGGCAAGCACTTCCGCGGTGGCCACCAGGATTCGGCTCGGAGTCGAGGCGTCCTCGACGGAGCCGCCCGGGGTGCTCGCGGTGCTGTCCACGATACCGATGGTACTACTCGGTAACTTAGTCGACGGTTCCGGTGAGTCCGAGTTCGGCAAGCGCCTTGCGGGTGGAATCAGCCAGTGCCGCTTTGGTGTTCGTCTCGCCCGGTTCCCATGCGGTGACCGTCACGATCATCGACGTCGGTGTCTGGCACAACACGAGGAACAGGTGACCGTTCAGTCGCTCGAGGTCCACCGGGGTCAGTCCGGGCTCGACCAGGCGGGCGTGGAAGTTGTCGGCGTCGGTCCCGTCGGGCCGGTTGAACGCCGGCGGGAACTGCCCGAGGTTTGAGCAGCCGATGGGCTTGCCGACCTTGAGCACCATCTTCTCGAGCCGCCGCACCGCGAACTTCGGCACCAGGGGAGTGAGCGGCAGGGGTGTGAGCATCATCCGGGTCCACTCGTCGACGCCGGCCAGCTCGCGCTTGACGTCGCTGCGCAACTCGGACAGGTCGGTGCTGACCTTCTCGGGGTCCGCCATCACGGTGATGGTGCTCAGCGCATTGCCCCGGGTGTCGCCCTCGGTGCGGATGTTGACGGGGAACGAGAGCATGGCCCGGCCGTCGTCGCCCAACCGTCCCACCACCTGCCCGACCCGGGCGGCGAGCGCGGCGAACAGGACATTGCTCGTGCCGCCAAGGGCTTTCGCGCGCTGGTACCACTCCTCGATCTCGACGTGGACGACGACGAACGGCGGCGTCACCGGCGTGGTGATCCCGCTGGACACCGGCGCGCTCACCGATTTTGCCGACGCCGCCAGGTCGCCCTTCTGGTCGCGGGCGATCTTGGCGGCCCCGACCACGGCCTTGAACCAACTGGGGACCGAGCGGACCGTCTGGCGGAGGTCTTCGCGCAGCGCCGCACGCCGGGTCCTGGCGCCGGCGATCGGGTAGCCGAGATCGCGCGGCGACCCGTTGACCGCGTCGGCGACGGCTTCGGCGATGGCCAGGCCGTCACCGACGGTGTGCGACACCACGAGCGACACCGCCGCGCCGCCGCCTTCGAGCTGCTGCACGCCGAGATGCCATGGCGGGCCGTGTTCCGGGTCGACCGGGATGTAGCCGCGTTCGTTGACCCAGTCGTTCAGCTCGGAGACAGGCCGTGTTCCGGGGGAGACGTCGAGGTCCACCGGCCCGGTGGAGCGGACCCACCGATGGCGGCCGAACGGCAGCGGCGACCGTTCGATCCGGCGGCCCAGCAGGCCGCCGGAACCCAGATTGCGGTGCAGCCGGCGCAGCCCATCGAGGTCGACCGGATGTTCGTAGATCCAGGTGTACTGGATGAGTGGGCCGCGACCCAGCGCCCGTAAGCCGGTGAAGGAGGCTTGATCTCCCAGGTCGATCGTGTTGTCGGCTACGGTCATGTCGCGAATGTTACCCAGCCCACAATATTTCGCTGCGCGAGCCTGTGAGTTGTCTGGGGGAGGCTCATCCCGTGAATCGGTCCGGTGTGCCGAACGCGCTACTATGGATTGAGAATTTCTTCAATCCATCAAGTAGGAGTGCGGCAGATGGTCGACAGCGTGCTGGACGGTCCCGAACGGCCGCTGTACGAGATCAAGGCGAACCTCTTCAAAGCGCTGGCCCATCCGGCCCGCATCCGCGTGCTCGAGATTCTGTCGACCTCCGAGGGTCCGACACCGGTGAGCGACATCCTCGCCGCCAGCGATATCGAACCGACGTTGCTCTCGCAGCATCTGGCCGTGCTCAAACGTCATCACGTGGTCAGCGGGTACCGGGCCGGCAATGCGGTGTACTACACGCTGGCGCATCCGAAGATCGCCGAACTGCTCCTCATCGCGCGGACCTTCCTCGCCGATACCCTTGCCGCGCAACGTGATCAGCTCGACGCTGTAGGCTCGCTGCCGCCGATCGGCACCAGCAGATGACCACGGTCGCCGGTGACCGCATCGCCCGGCTGCTGCCGTCGCGCACCGACTACGCGGGCCTGAGCCGCTCGTGGCGACGCGATGTCCTCGCCGGGGTGACGGTCGGGGTGGTCGCGTTGCCGCTCGCGCTGGCGTTCGGGATCAGCTCGGGCGTCGGTGCCGCGGCCGGTCTGGTCACCGCTGTCGTGGCGGGGCTGGTGGCCGCGGTGTTCGGCGGATCGTACGTCCAGGTGTCGGGGCCGACCGGGGCGATGACGGTGGTCCTGGCACCGATAGTGGCCCAGTACGGACTGGGCAGCGTCGCCGCGGTGACCATCCTGGCCGGCGTCATCGTCGTGGTCGCCGGCGTCACCGGGGTGGGACGCGCGGTGACCTTCATTCCGTGGCCGGTGATCGAAGGATTCACCCTCGGCATCGCCGTCATCATCTTCCTGCAGCAGATCCCGGCCGCATTCGGGCAGGCGGCACCCGCCGGACGGTCCCCGCTGGTGGCCGCGGGCATGGTCCTGTCGCACATCGAGATGGGTGCGGCACGGCCGGCCCTCGTCGTCACGGCGCTGGTGGCGGTCTTGATGATTGTGCTGCCCCGTCTGCACCCCGCGGTGCCCGCGTCGCTGGTGGCTGTTGTCGCCGCGACGGCACTGGTGGCGGGTACCGGATTGTCGGCGCCCCGGATCGGGGTGCTGCCGTCACGGCTGCCCGCTCCCGTGTGGCCGCACGCCGACCTGGCGGTGCTGCACTCGCTGTTCGGTGCGGCGCTGGCGATCGCCGCACTGGCCGCCATCGAATCGCTGCTGTCGGCACGGGTCGCGGCGACGATGTCCCCGACCGGGCCCTACGACCCGAACCGGGAACTCGTGGGACAGGGGCTGGCGTCGGTCGCCTCCGGGGTCTTCGGCGGCATGCCGGCCACCGGGGCCATCGCCCGCACCGCGGTCAACGTGCGGTCCGGTGCGCGGACCCGCGTCGCGGCGATCGTGCACGCGCTGGTGCTGCTGGCCGTGGTGTATCTCGTCAGCGGACTCGTCGGGACCATCCCGCTGGCGGCGCTCTCGGCCGTGTTGATGGTCACGGCGTTCCGGATGATCTCGCCCCACACGGTCATGCGGATTCTGCGGTCCACGCGTTCGGACGCGCTGACGTTTGTGCTGACCGCAACGGTCACGGTCTGTTTCGACCTGATCCAGGCTGTCGAGATCGGCATCGCGGCCACGGCGTTGTTCGCGCTACGGGCACTGGCCCGGCGCAGCAGCGTCACTCGTGAGGACTTGCCGGGGCCGTATGTGCCGGGCGACGAACACATCGCACTGCTGCGGCTCGACGGGGCCATGTTCTTCGGTGCGGCCGAACGGCTTTCGGCCGCGATCACCGACGGCAACCATCCCGAGACGTCGGTGGTGATCATCCGGCTGTCGCAACTCGGCATGCTCGACGCGACGGGCGCGCACACCCTGACGCAAATCGTCGAAGACCTCGAGGCGCGGGGTATCACTGTGATCATCAAAGGTGTCCGGCCCGAGCATCGAGACCTGCTCGCGGGTGTCGGCATCATCGACTCCCTGCGCCACGAGAACCACCTCATCGAGAACTTGGACGATGCCATCGCCCACGCCCGCAGCCACACCACCCGGTAGCGCTTCGAAAACCCATCCAGGCAAAGGAAACCCGATATGAGTTTGACCGACGACGCACGCCTCGGCGCCGACGTTGCCGTCCACACGACCGCCATCCACCGCGTGATCACCGAACGTGCCGAAGACCAGGCCGTCCACCAGACGGTGTCCGAGGTGTGTCCGGGCTCGGGTGTGCTGGTGATCACCCGCGGCCCCGGCCCCGGCGGCCAGTTCCTGCTGGCCGACGATGTCGTCGCCGCCGGTCGGCACCCCGACAGTGCGGTGTTTCTCGACGACATCACCGTGAGCCGGCACCACGCCGAAATCCGTTGGCTCGACAACGAATACTGGATCATCGACTGCGGCAGCCTCAACGGCACCTATGTCAACGGGGCCCTGGTTCAGTCCCTCCCGCTCACCAACGGTGACGAAATCCAGATCGGCAAGTTCCGCCTCGGCTTCACCTGCCGGCCGCACGACCGGTGACCGGGCGGGCACTGATCGGAGCCGCCCGTCGATCCGTGCCGTACATAATGTGCCGGTGGATGAGCAGTCGCCCGACAGGGTTGTGAGCAAGGAAGCCGCCATCGGACCGGAGGCACGGTTGTCGTGGCTGCTGTCGTGGTTGGCCGGCATGATCGGCGCGGTCGCGTTCCTGCACAGTGCCGGTTACTTCGTCACCTTCATGACGGGCAACACCGAACGGGCCGTGCTCGGCTGGTTCGACGTCGCCGAACGGCAGAAAGTGTCCGGGGCCGGGCCGCAGGCGGCCCTGTGGTTGATGGCGTGTTTCTTGGCGGGGGTCTTCGTGGCGTCGTTCCTGCGGCGCAGGTACTGGCAGAACCATCCGCACGGCGCCACGGCCCTGGTGACCGTCGGTTTGTTGGTGGCGTCGGTGGTCGAGCTCTATGAGGACGGCTGGTACTACGAGGACGTCAACTTCACCGGAATCCTGATCATCTGTTTCTCGGTGGGCGCGCTGAACACCAGCTTCGTCAAGAACGGTGAAGTGGCGGTACCGCTCAGCTACGTGACCGGAACGGTCGTGAAGCTGGGGCAGGGGCTGGAACGCCACATCTGCGGCAAGGGCACCGTCTATGACTGGCTCGGATATCTCGCCCTGCTGGGGTCGTTCATGATCGGCGCGGGTGTGGGCGGCGGGCTGGCCGACCGTCTCACCGGCCCGCAGCTCATCGGTACCGTCGGATTGATCTGCGGCGCAACGACACTCGTCACGTTCTTCCATTCGGACAAGCGGCACCGCGAGCCTGAGGCGGCAGCCTAGGACGCCAACGACAAAGGCCACGAACTCGCGAGAGTTCGTGGCCTTTGTCGTGGAAAGTGCTTAGCGGATCCAGCCGCGGCGACGCAGCCACCAGCCGCGCACGACGATGACCAGGAGCAGGATGGCGAAGCCGATCAGCCAGGCGTCCTCGACGTGGCCGACGTGGTTGCCGCGCAGCATCACCAGCAAGAAGATGGCGGACAGGATGCCACCGGCCTGAATCACGCCGCGGTTCATCTTGGACCAGCCCCACTCGGCAGAGGGGACGTCCTCGACGTCGACGCCGGTGCTTCGTTCGACCTCGGTGGTGGCCACGGCTACTCCTTAACGATCCGATGGATTGCCGACATTCTTACATACGACGCTCGGTCGTATTCGTGCGGAGGAGTGCGGCGGGTCAGGTGCAGTCGGTGCGTCCGCCGCGATGCGTGGCGTCAAGATGACACTTGCGATGACATCACTGTGGTGTCATATTGGTGTCATGGATCTGCAACCGTATGTCGACGGGGTTCGGCTGGAGCTGGAAATCGCCGCTGCGGCCGGTGGCGAGGAAGCAGCTGAACTCGCCGAACGGCTCACCGCGCCACTGGACTCCGCCTTGCGGCTGGCGCTGCTCGAGGCGTTGTCCGAAGCGGCCGAGCACATCACCCGCGAACTGGCGCCCGCGTCGGTCGACGTGCGCCTGCGCGGCCGAGACCCGGAGTTCGCCGTGACCGGGCCGGCGGCCGATGCCGATCCGCGCGGTGTGAACCCTGCCGATACGGACCTTCCCGACGGGGACGCAGTGCCGGCCGGCGACGACGGCGGAACCTGGCGCGTCACCCTCCGGTTGCCCGAGGCCCTGCGCGGTGGCGTGGATGCCGCCGCCCGACGCGACGGCCTGTCGGTCAACGCCTGGCTGGTTCGCGCGGTCGGAGCCGCCCTCGGCGGGTCGACGCCACGTGACCGAAAGCGCGGCAACACCGTCACCGGCTGGGTCCGCTGACGACGTCGAACAGAAGAAAACCCATCCACCGATCGGAGACCCCAATGCGAACTTTTCCCACGCCCGGCCCCATCACCGCCACGATCGAACTGGGTGCCGGCGCGGTGCGCGTCACCGCCGCCGACCGCCCTGACACCGAGGTGCGTGTCACGCCGCGTGACCCGCTGCGGGCGGCCGACGTCCGGGCGGCCGAGCAGGCGCACATCGACTTCGCCAACGACACGCTGACGGTGACCGTCGGCAAGAAGCTGCTGTCGCTGTCGCGCGGTGCGGTCACCGTCGACATCGCGTTGCCGTCGCTGTCGAGGCTCGCGGTCGCGGTGTCGTCAGCGGACCTGCGGGTCGACGGAACAGTCGGCGACTGCCGGTTCGACGCCGCCAGTGGCAACGCCACCCTCGACGCTGTCGAGGGAAACATCAAGGCCGCCACCGCTTCCGGTGACCTGGCAGTCCGCCGCGTGCTGGGCAACGCCAACGCGTCCACGGCTTCGGGGGAGCTGTCGATCGATGGTCTCGACGGCGGCCTGAAGTTTCAGGCAGCCAGTGGCTCGGCGACCGTCGGCACCTTGCGCGGGAGCGTGCACAGCCGGACCGCGTCCGGATCGCTGACCGTGGCCGCCGCCGAGTCGGGGTCGATTTCCGCCGCGACCGCCAGCGGCGACGTCGAGGTCGGCGTCGCCCAGGGGACCGCCGCCAACCTCGATCTGGACAGCCGGTCCGGGACCGTGCGCAGCGACCTGACTCCCGCGGCAGGACCCGAGAACGACGACCGGCGGCTGACCGTGCACGCCCGCACCGCCTCGGGCGATATCACGATCCGGCGCGCCACGACCGTGCCTGCCTGACGCGGTGCCTCGTCCCCGCGACCCGTCGTTGCTGATCTGATGTGCCACCACCGGCGCCGAAGCCCGGCCGGGGCGGCACAATAGAGACGTGAGTGAGCGGCTACGAGTCCTGGTGCTCGGCAGTACCGGGTCGATCGGTACCCAGGCCCTGGAGGTGATCGCCGCCAACCCCGACCGGTTCGAGATCGTCGGCCTGGCGGCCGGCGGCGGCAACGCCGAGCTGCTCGCCCGGCAGCGTGCCGAGACGGGCGTCACCAACGTCGCGGTGGCCGACACCGCCGCGGCCGCGCGCATCGGGGACGTCACGTACGCGGGCGCCGGCGCCGCCACTCGGCTGGTCGAGGAGACCGAGGCCGACGTCGTCCTCAACGCTCTGGTCGGCGCACTCGGGCTGAAGCCGACGCTGGCGGCGCTGCACTCGGGTGCCCGACTTGCCCTCGCGAACAAGGAATCGCTCGTCGCCGGCGGACCGCTGGTGCTCAAGGCGGCGCAGCCCGGCCAGATCGTGCCCGTCGACTCCGAGCATTCGGCGCTGGCCCAGTGCCTGCGCGGCGGCACCAGTGACGAAGTGGCCCGGCTCGTGCTCACCGCGTCGGGCGGACCGTTCCGCGGTTGGGCGGCCAAGGACCTCGAGGACGTCACCCCCGAGCAGGCCGGTGCCCACCCCACCTGGTCCATGGGACCGATGAACACCCTGAACTCGGCGTCGCTGGTCAACAAGGGGCTCGAGCTCATCGAAACCCACCTGCTGTTCGGCATCGACTACGACCGCATCGACGTCGTGGTGCACCCGCAGTCCATCGTGCATTCGATGGTCACCTTCACCGACGGCTCGACGCTCGCGCAGGCCAGCCCGCCCGACATGAAGCTGCCCATCGCGCTGGCACTGGGCTGGCCGGCCCGCGTCCCGGGCGCCGCCCTGGCGTGCGACTGGACCACGGCCTCGACCTGGGAGTTCGAGCCACTGGACGACGACGTCTTCCCGGCGGTCCGGCTCGCCCGTGAGGCCGGTACCCGCGGCGGTTGCCTGACCGCGGTCTACAACGCCGCCAACGAAGAGGCGGCGGCAGCGTTCCTCGACGGCCGGATCAGGTTCCCGGCGATCGTGCGGACTGTTGCTGACGTCCTGGGCGCCGCGGATCAATGGGCCGCCGAACCCAGTACCGTGGAGGACGTACTCGATGCGCAGGATTGGGCCCGGGACCGGGCGCGGCGCATCGTCGCACAGGAGGTTGTGCCCGCCCGATGATGTATGCGATCGGCATCGTGCTCTTTGCGCTGGGCCTGCTGGTATCGGTGGCCCTGCACGAGTGCGGCCACATGTGGGTGGCGCGGGCCACCGGGATGAAGGTGCGGCGGTACTTCGTCGGCTTCGGCCCGACGCTGTGGTCCACGCACCGGCCGAACCGGCTCGGCTCGACCGAGTACGGCATCAAGGCCGTCCCGCTGGGCGGCTTCTGCGACATCGCGGGCATGACGTCGGTCGACGAGATCGCGCCGCAGGACGAGCCCTACGCGATGTACAAGCAGAAGGTGTGGAAGCGCGTCGCGGTGCTGTTCGCCGGACCCGCGATGAACATCGTCATCGGCCTGGTGCTGATCTACGGCATCGCGGTGTCGTGGGGCCTGCCGGACCTCCACGCGCCGACCAGCGCGGTGATCGGTGAGACCGCTTGTGTCGCACCGCAGGTCGCCAAGACGGGGGACAACCCGTTCGGGCCGTGCCCGCACCCGGGCGCCGGACCTGCTGCGGCGGCGGGCCTGAAAGCCGGGGACGTCGTGGTCAAGGTCGGCGACAAGCCGGTCAGCACGTTCGAGGAGATGGCGAAGGCCATCCGCGGCCTCAGCGGCGCCGTCCCCGTCGTGTACGAACGCGGCGGACGGACGTTCACCACCACCGTCAACGTCGAGCAGACGCAGCGATTCACGAACAAGGACTCCGACACCGCTGCGACGGTCGGCGCCATCGGCGTGACCGCGCCGCCGCAGCCCGGACCGACGCAGTACAACGTGCTGACCGCGATACCCGCGACGTTCACCTTCACCGGTGACCTGTCCGTCGAACTGGGTAAGTCGCTGGCGAAGATTCCGACCAAGATCGGCGCGCTCGTCCATTCGATCGCCGGCGGCGAGCGGGACAAGGAGACTCCCATCAGCGTCGTCGGCGCCAGCCGGATCGGCGGGGAGACCGTCGAACACGGCATCTGGGTGATGTTCTGGTTCTTCCTGGCGCAGTTGAACTTCGTCCTCGCCGCGGTCAACCTGCTGCCGCTGCTGCCGTTCGACGGTGGACACATCGCGGTGGCGACTTTCGAGAAGATCCGCAACATGATTCGCGCGGCCCGCGGCAAAGTCGCCGCGGCGCCGGTGAACTACCTCAAGTTGATGCCGGCCACCTATGTCGTGCTGGTGGTGGTCGGCGGCTACATGCTGTTGACCGTGACGGCAGACTTCGTGAACCCCATTCGACTTTTCCAGTAGGAGACCGTGATGACCTCCATCGGTTTGGGTATGCCGGGCGTCGGCAGCGAGCCCCCGGCACCGCCGACCCTCGCACCGCGCCGTAAGACGCGTCAGCTGATGGTGCGCGACGTCGGCGTCGGCAGCGACTACCCGATCGCGGTGCAGTCGATGTGCACCACGAAGACCCACGACGTGAACTCCACGCTGCAGCAGATCGCTGAGCTGACCGCGTCGGGCTGTGACATCGTCCGGGTGGCGTGTCCGCGGCAGGAGGACGCCGACGCGCTGGCCGAGATCGCTCGGCACAGCCAGATCCCGGTGATCGCCGACATCCACTTCCAGCCCAAGTACATCTTCGCGGCCATCGACGCCGGCTGCGCCGCGGTGCGCGTGAACCCGGGCAACATCAAGGAGTTCGACGGCCGGGTCAAGGAGGTCGCCAAGGCCGCCGGTGCCGCGGGCATCCCGATCCGCATCGGCGTCAACGCCGGTTCGCTGGACCCGCGGTTGCTCGCGAAGTATGGCAAGGCCACGCCGGAGGCGCTCGTCGAGTCGGCGCTCTGGGAGGCATCGCTGTTCGAGGAGCACGGCTTCGGCGATATCAAGATCAGCGTCAAGCACAACGACCCGGTGATCATGGTCGAGGCCTACCGGCAGCTGGCCGCCAAGTGCGACTATCCGCTGCACCTCGGCGTGACCGAGGCCGGTCCGGCGTTCCAGGGCACCATCAAGAGCGCCGTCGCGTTCGGGGCGCTGCTGAGCGAGGGCATCGGCGACACCATCCGGGTCTCGCTGTCCGCGCCGCCGGTGGAAGAAGTCAAGGTCGGCAACCAGATTCTCGAGTCGCTGAACCTGCGGCCCCGCGGCCTGGAGATCGTGTCGTGCCCGTCCTGTGGACGTGCCCAGGTGGACGTCTACAAGCTGGCGAACGCGGTGTCGGCGGGCCTCGACGGGCTGGACGTGCCGCTGCGCGTCGCGGTCATGGGCTGCGTCGTCAACGGCCCGGGTGAGGCCCGCGAGGCGGACCTCGGCGTGGCGTCGGGCAACGGCAAGGGCCAGATTTTCGTGCGCGGTGAGGTGATCAAGACCGTGCCCGAGTCGCAGATCGTCGAGACCCTGATCGAAGAGGCGATGCGAATCGCCGCCGAGTCGGGAACCGATGCGAGCGGTTCGCCCGTCGTAACCGTAAGCTGAGCACAGTCCTGTGACTGCGGTCACGGACGGCCCCGAATAGCAACCAGGTCACACTCACAAAGGTCGGTGAATGTCGGCACCTCCTCTGTTCCGGATCGCAGATGCGCGCCGGATATCAGTGGTGCGCGAAATTGCCCAGGTGCAGCAGGTCTTCGACGAGGATCCGGTCGGCACCTGCATGGTGGCCGCCCGGGTCGGTGACCACGGCCTCGATCCGGTGGCCATCGGCGGCGAGCTGTGGACGCGTAGCCAGCCCATGGAGTCCCTGTGCTTTGCCGGGGTGAACCTGATCCCGATGCGGGGCACCGCGGCCGACATGATGGTGTTCGCCGACAAGGTCATGAGTGCGCCGCGGCGGTGTTCGTCGCTGGTGGGTCGCGCCGAGTTGGTGCTGCCGATGTGGCAGCAGCTGGCCCAGGTGTGGGGCCCGGCCCGCGAGGTCCGGGACTGCCAGCCGCTGCTGACGCTGTCCGACGCTCCGCAATGCCCCGTCGACCCCGCGGTGCGTCCGGTCCGGATGGACGAGCTGGACGCGTATGTCGTTGCGGCAGTGGACATGTTCATCGGCGAAGTCGGGGTCGACCCACGCATGGGCGACGGCGGCCGCGGCTACCGCCGCCGGCTGGCAGGGCTGATCGCGGCGGGCCGGGCCTGGGCGCGGTTCGAGGATGGCCAGGTCGTGTTCAAGGCCGAGATCGGCGCTCAGACGTCACGAGTCGGTCAGATCCAGGGTGTGTGGGTGCACCCCGACTGGCGTGGCCGTGGCCTCGGCGCCGCGGGTACCGCGGCGTTGGCGTCGGCGGTGCTGCGCAGCGGCCGGACCCCCAGCCTCTACGTCAACGATTTCAACGCCCCGGCTCGGGCGATCTACCGGCGCATCGGGTTCAGTCAGCTGGGCACGTACGCCACGGTGTTGCTGGACTGACGTTTTCGCGCCCGACATGCGCGTTGTGCACGCGACACGCCGGGCGGGCGGTATGGAACGTCGATCTCGAGGTAGCCGCCGGGGCCCGTCGTAGCTCACAATCCGGCGTAGCTCACAAAACTGTCACGGTTGCGTCTCGGTGTGCCTCCACGTCGCGGGCTAGTCACACTTCTAACATCAGCCCCAATGGCAACGCACACATCATCCGTTTCACGCTCGGCCGCGTTGTTGTCGGTGGTGGCGGTCGCAGGAGCGATGACGGCCTGCACCCCGAAGCCCAACGGCCCCGAGCCCACCGCGCAGGCGTTCTTCGCCGCGCTCGGCCGCGGCGACACCGGTGCCGCCGCCGACCTGTCCGACAAGCCCAATGACGCCCGAACCGCGATCAACCAGGCCTGGTCGGGCCTGCAGGCGACCAAGCTCGACGCGCAGGTGCTCGGCTCCAAGTACACCCAGGACACCGGCAAGATCACCTACCGGTACACCTGGCACCTGCCCAAGGATCGCATCTGGGCCTACACCGGACAGCTCAACATGATCCGGCAGGACGGCCGGTGGCAAGTCCGTTGGGGCAGCACGGATTTGCATCCCAACCTGGGGGAGCACCAGAGCTTCCAGCTGCGCGCCGACCAACCGGTCCGCGCCTCGGTCAACGAACTCGGTGGCACGAATGTTCTGGTACCCGGGTACCACTACAACTACGCGCTGAACGCCCGTTCCGCGGCGGGCGAGCTGATGCGGACCTCCCGCGTGGTCGCCGACGTCCTGCGACAGTTCGACAACACCATGGACGCCCAGCGGCTCGCCGAACAGGCCAGCTCGTCCACCGGACCGCTGAACCTCATCACCCTGCGCCGCGAGGACAACGACAAGGTGTCCGGGGCGCTCGCGCACCTGCCCGGTGTGGTCATCACGCCGCAGCCCGAGATGGTGCCCACCGACCCCCGATTCGCGCCGGCGATCGTCACCGAGGTCAAGAAGCAGGTGGCCGATCAGCTGATCGGCCAGCCCGGCTGGCGCGTCGTCAGCGTCAACCAGAACGGCGCCGACATCGACGTCCTCAACGAGGTGCCGGGCAAGCCGGCGCCGTCGATCACCATCAGCCTGGACCGCAACGTGCAGAACGCCGCCCAGGACGCCGTGAACATGGTGGGCCGCAAGGCGATGATCGTCGCGATCAAACCGTCGACCGGTGAAATCCTGGCCGTGGCCCAGAACGCGGCCGCCGACGCCGACGGCCCGACCGCCACCATGGGCCTGTACCCGCCCGGGTCGACGTTCAAGATGATCACCGCCGGCGCCGCGATCGAAACCGACATGGCCGGGCCCAACACGCTGCTCGGCTGCCCCGGCACGATCGACATCGGGCATCGCACCATCCCGAACTACGACCGGTTCGACCTCGGCGTCGTCCCGATGTCCAGGGCCTTCGCGAACTCGTGCAACACGACGTTCGCCGAGCTGGCCAGCCGGATGCCGCCGCGCGCCCTGACGAATGCCGCCGCCCAGTACGGCATCGGCGCCGACTACCAGGTCGCCGGCATCGACACCGTCACCGGGAAGGTGCCGCCCACGGTGAACCTGGCCGAGCGCACCGAGGACGGCTTCGGCCAGGGCAAAGTCGTCGTCAGCCCCTTCGGGATGGCACTGGCAGCGGCGACCGTCGCGGCCGGAAAGACCCCGCTCCCGCAGCTGATCGAGGGCCGCCCGACGACCGTGTCCGGCAACACGGCGCCGATCACGACGAAGATGATCGACGGCCTGCGGCCCATGATGCAGCTGGTGGTGACCAACGGCACAGCCAAGGATCTGCGCGGCAGCGGCGACGTACGGGGGAAGACCGGGGAAGCCGAGTTCCAGGGCGGCTCGCACGCCTGGTTCGCCGGCTACCGCGGTGACATGGCCTTCGCGGCCCTGATCGTCGGCGGCGGTGGGTCGGAGACCGCGGTCCGCATGTGCCGGGACATGTTCAAGGGCCTGCCGCCCGATTACCTGGCCTGACCGAAGGCCCCGGCCTGAGTAGCCTGTTTGGATGACCAACAGCGACGAGATCGCGGTCCTGCGCGTCTCCGACGCCGACCGCAACGGCACGCTCCGGCGGCTGCACAACGCGGTGGCTCTGGGGCTCATCGACATGGACGAGTTCTCCGAGCGGTCCGCGTTGGTCGCCCTCGCCCGTCAGCAGGCTGAGCTGGCGGTGCTGGTCGGCGACCTGCCCGCGCCCAACGCGATCGTCACGGGCTCGGCCGACCGCGTCGAACTGCGCGGTGTCATGGGGTCGCTCAAGCGGCAGGGTGAGTGGGTCGTGCCGACCCGGCTCGCGCTGGTCCGGCGCGTCGGCTCGATCGACCTGGACCTGACGCGGGCCCGGTTCGGTGGGCCCATCGTGGTGATCGAACTCGATCTCAAGTTCAGCTCGCTGGATCTTCGGTTGCCCGACGGCGCCAGCGCCTCCATCGACGACGTCGAGGTGGCCGTCGGCAGTGCCACCGACCATCGCAAGGACGCGCCCGCCGACGGCACCCCGCACGTCATCCTGACCGGGCGGGTGGTGTTCGGGTCGGTCGATATCCGCGGGCCGCGCCGGACGTGGTTCGGCCGCGGCGACCGATAACTCCGGCGCTCGCTAAGCTGGGACGATGTCTGTTCGTACTGCGCTTCGCCCCGGCGAGGTGTCCGCCACCCTGCCGGTGCCCAAGTCGATCCCGCGCCCCGAGTACGCGTGGAAGCCGACGGTGCGCGAGGGCAGCGAGCCCTGGGTGCAGACTCCCGAGGTGATCGAGAAGATGCGCGTCGCCGGCCGCATCGCTGCCCAGGCGCTCGCCGAGGCCGGCAAGGCCGTCGCACCCGGCGTCACGACCGACCACCTGGACCGGGTGGCGCACGAGTACATGCTCGACCACGGCGCCTACCCGTCGACGCTGGGCTACAAGGGTTTTCCCAAGTCCTGCTGCACCTCGCTGAACGAGATCATCTGCCACGGCATCCCCGATTCGACGGT
Organism: Mycobacterium sp. UNC410CL29Cvi84; assembly: GCF_000686745.1. Classification (NCBI taxonomy): domain Bacteria; kingdom Bacillati; phylum Actinomycetota; class Actinomycetes; order Mycobacteriales; family Mycobacteriaceae; genus Mycobacterium; species Mycobacterium sp. UNC410CL29Cvi84. Next base: position 273,047 of record NZ_JMLM01000001.1, on the reverse strand, counting down.
GATCGAGGACGGTGACATCGTCAACATCGACGTCACCGCCTACAAGGACGGCGTGCACGGCGACACCAACGCCACCTTCCTGGCCGGCGACGTGTCCGAGGAGCACCGGCTGCTGGTCGAGCGCACCCACGAAGCCACGATGCGGGCCATCAAGGCGGTCAAGCCGGGACGGCAGCTGTCGGTGGTCGGCCGGGTCATCGAGTCGTACGCAAACCGGTTCGGCTACAACGTGGTTCGCGACTTCACCGGACACGGCATCGGTGAGACGTTCCACAACGGCCTGATCGTGCTGCACTACGACAAGCCCGAGGTCGACACCGTGCTGGAGCCGGGCATGACCTTCACCATCGAGCCGATGATCAACCTCGGCTCGCTCGACTACGAGATCTGGGACGACGACTGGACCGTCGCGACCGTGGACAAGAAGTGGACGGCGCAGTTCGAGCACACCCTCGTGGTGACCGAAGACGGCGCCGAAATCCTGACCCTGCCGTGATGTGACCGGAGGGGCTCTGCTGGTCGCCGGCACCACGTCGGACGCCGGTAAGTCGATGGTGGTGGCCGGGCTGTGCCGGCTGCTCGCCCGCAAGGGTGTGCGGGTGGCGCCGTTCAAGGCCCAGAACATGTCGAACAATTCGGCCGTCACGGTCGAAGGCGGCGAGATCGGGCGGGCCCAGGCGATGCAGGCCCGGGCGGCCGGGCTGGCGCCCAGCGTGCGGTTCAACCCGGTCCTGCTCAAGCCCGGCGGCGACCGGACCTCGCAGCTCGTGGTGCGCGGCGTCGTCGCCGGTACGGTGGCGGCGGGGGACTACTTCACCCGCCGGACACAGCTGGCCACCGTCGTGTCCGACGAATTGGCCTCGCTGCGAAGCGAATTCGATGTGGTGATCTGTGAAGGTGCGGGCTCGCCCGCCGAGATCAACCTGCGGGCCACCGATGTCGCCAACATGGGCCTGGCCCGCGCCGCGAACCTGCCGGTGGTCGTCGTCGGCGACATCGACCGCGGCGGGCTGCTGGCGCACCTGTACGGCACGGTGGCGGTACTGGAACCCGCGGACCAGAAACTGATCGCCGGGTTCCTCGTCAACAAGTTCCGGGGCGACCCGGCGCTGCTGGAACCCGGCCTGCGGCAACTGGAATCGCTCACCGGACGCCCGACCTACGGCGTGATCCCGTACTGCGACGACCTGTGGCTCGACGCCGAGGACTCGCTGTCGGTCACGCCACGTGGGCAGCTGGGCCGGCCGACGGCGCCGCGCGGCCGGGATGTCCTGACGGTGGCCGCCGTGCGACTGCCCCGCATCTCGAACTCCACCGACGTCGAGGCCCTCGCGTGCGAGCCGGGGGTGCACGTCCGCTGGGTCGACACCGCCGCCGAGTTGGCCGGCGCCGATGTGGTGGTGCTGCCCGGCAGCAAGGCGACCGTTTCCGACCTGAACTGGCTGCGCGAGCGTGGACTCGCCGAAGCCGCCACGGCGCATGCCCGGTCCGGTCGCGCGGTGCTCGGCGTCTGCGGCGGGTTCCAGATGCTGTGCACGACGATCCACGACACCGTCGAGTCCGGCGCGGGCCGGGTCCCCGGCCTGGGTCTGCTGGATGCCGACATCGAGTTCGATGCCGACAAGACCCTGAAACACTGGGATACGCCGTTGTACGGCTACGAGATTCACCACGGCCGGGTCGCGCGGTGCGCGGAGCCGGACTGGCTGGGAGTCGGCATCCGGCGCGGCCAGGTGTACGGCACCCACTGGCACGGGCTGCTCGACAACGACGCCGTGCGGCGGACCTGGCTCACCGAGGTCGCGACGAGCTGTGGCAAGGACGGGTTCGTCGTCGCCGACGACGTGAACGTCGCCGCGTTGCGCGACGTGCAACTCGACGTGATGGCCGATCTGCTTGCCGCACATGTGGATATCAACGCGGTGCTGAAGCTCGTCGAATCCGGTGCGCCGGCCCGGCCGGTGATCAGCAGCGTGTGCCGGTGATCAGCCCGGTTCGCCGACCGGCTCTGCCGGTGCTGTCGGTTCTACGGGCTCCTCGACCTGCTTGATGGGCCCGGTGAACCAGTTCTTCACCGACACGTGCCAGTAGATGTAGAGCAGAAACAGGACGCCACCGACCAGCAGCGGCGTGTAGTTCACGAACTTCCACTCGAAACTCGGGTCCCACGGCACGCCGCCGAGGGACGTCGGGAACATCGCGATGATCGAGGTGATCGTGATCTCGGCCAGCGCCACCGGTGCCATCCACTTGTGGTGGCCGCGCAGATTCCAACTGCCCGTGGCGAATTCATCACCGGCCCGCCAGCGGTAGTAGATCGGGACGGCGAAGCACAGGTACACCCCGACGACGCCGATGGACACGACGGCATAGAACGCCACGGGCGTGGGCGTGCCGTTGATGTCGACCTTGACCAGGGCCGGCAGCGTGAGTGCGGCGGCCACGACCGCGGTGATCGTGACGCTGTGCGTCGGCACCCGATGCTTGTTGACCTCCGACCACCACCGGTGGCCGGGCACGGCACGGTCCCGGCTGAAAGCGAACAGCATGCGGGATGCGCTGGTCTGGCAGGCGACGGCGCAGAAGAACTGGCCGGCCGTCGAGATGAACAGCACCGCCGTCGCCCAGTTCGAGCTCATCGCCTGGTTGAAGATGGCGGCCACCGCGCCGCCGCCCTTGGACACCGCATCGGAATCCTGGACCGCGAACAGGAAGGCCAGCAACAGAATCCAGCCGCCGACGGCCGAGTAGAAGATGGACCGCCAGATGCCCTTGGCAGCCGCGCCCGCCGCGCTCTTGGTCTCCTCCGACAGGTGTGCCGACGCGTCGTACCCGGTGATCGTGTACTGCGTGAGGATCACCGAGATCGGCAGCACCACGAACAGCCAACCGGCGCCCGAGGTCGCGCCGCCGAACATGCCGCTGTTGTTGATCGTCTTGGCGAAGACGTCCGAGAAACTCGCGTGGTGGCTCGGCACGAAGATCAGGATGCCGATGACGGCGGCCGCGCCGAAGACGTGCCACCACACCGAGACGTTGTTGATGATCGCCAGCAGGTGGCTGGAGAAGATGTTGATCAGCGCCGAGATGCCCAGGATGGCGACGAAGATGACGAATGTCCGGGTGAGGCTGTATCCCGCCAGCCAGTCGGCGCTGAGGGTGCCCAAGGTGAGGTCGATGAATGTCGCACAGCCGTAGGCCACCGAGGCGAGGATGGCCACCAGGCCGATGAGGTTGAGCCAGCCGGCATAGAAACCGGCCTTCGCGCCGCCGAGTTTTGCTGCCCACCAATAGATTCCGCCGGAGGTCGGGAACGCCGACACCAGTTCGGACATACAGAGGCCGATGACGAGGATGAACGTCGCGACGATCGGCCAGCCCCAGGCGATGGCGGCGGGTCCGCCATTGTTCCAGCCCAGCCCGAACGAGGTGAAGCACCCCGAGAGGATGGAGATGATCGAGAACGAGATGGCGAAGTTGCTGAAGCCGGACCAGGAGCGATGCAGTTCCTGGCTGTAGCCGAGCTTGGCCAGTAGCAGCTCGTCTTCGGTGAGTGCTTCGTGTCCTTCTGGCACTGTGACCTCCTTGGGACCCCCGGATGTTGAAGAACAATAGGGTGCGTCAGGGTTTCGCGCTGGCCAACGGATGCCGCCGTTTCGGGGATGTTTCGGCCCGTTTTCAGCCGTGCAGGATGCGGTATTCCTCGATGGCGCCGGGGTGCAACGGGATTCGGCCGGTCTGGATCATCGACGGCGGCTGCAGGTACTGCAGTCCGCGGACTTCGGGCGGCATGAGTTGCGTTGCGTCGTTCGCCAATACATCGACCGCGGCCGCCGCGAGTGCGTTCGGCAGGCCGGGCCGGCACAGCAGCAGGTCGGGGGAGCCGATGGTGTACACGCTCGACGGCACGTAGGCGCCGATCGGCGCGCGCAGGAGCAGATAGGGGTAGGACGCCAGTTCTGTCATCGGTGCCACCCACGGCGTCAGGTCCAGAATGCGCAGGGGCAGCGTCTTGTCGAGCTCGGCGATGGCGGGCGTCGGGATGCCGCCGGACCAGACCAGCGCGTCGATGGTGCGGTTGCCCAGCGCGGCAACCGCCTCGTTCAGGCGCAGGTCGGCCCGCCGGACCCGATCGGTCAGATTCGCCGCACGAAAGAGCACCGTGGTGATGGCCGCGACGCCGGAACCGGACGGTCCGGTGGAAACGGTCAGTCCGGCAAGGTCATTCACCTGCCGGATGGCGGAGTGGTCGGGGACGACCAGCTGCAGATAGTTCTCGTAGACTCGCGCGACCGCCGGCGGGACGTCGGTGGGCGGCCGGGTTCGCAACTGCTGCTCGACCACGTCGGCCTGTGCGAGTGCCATGTCCGCCTGGCCCGACCGCAGTAGCTCGAGATTGTCGACGCTGCCCGCGGTGGGCATCACGGTGACCGTGATGCCGGGATACCGAACCCGGAGGCGCTGGGCGAAGATCTCGCCCACCGCCAGGTAGAGACCACCGCGATCTCCGGCGGCCAGCCGGATTGTGCCCTGGGTGTTGTTCGGCAGGCATCCCGCGGCGACCGCCGCGGCAGAGGAGGCGAGGAAAGCGCGCCGGGTCAGGGTCATGATGTGCTCGCCGGCAGGTGATAGCGGACCGCGAGACCACCGTCGGGGGACCGCTCGACCGACGCCAATCCGCCGTGTGCGGCCGCGATTTCGGTGGCGATGGCCAGGCCGAGGCCGGTGCCCTGGCTGTCGTCGTGCCCGCGCCAGAACCGGGTGGCCGCCTGCGAGACGGTGTCGGCCGGTAGGCCGGGGCCGTTGTCGCTGACGGTGAGATCGATGCCGGTGTCGGTCGGCACCGTCGACACGGTGACGGTGGTGCCCGTGCCGGAGTAGCGCAAGGCGTTGTCCAGCGCGATGTCCAAGAGTTGCTCGACATCGTGGCGCGGCATCTGGACGGCGAGGTGGGCGTGGGCGGTCTCGAAACGCAGTCGCTGGTCGTTGGGGTCTGCGGTGGTCTGCCAGAAGTCCAGCCGCTGCTCGACGACGCTGTCCAGATCTGTCGAGTCATGCACTGCCGCAACCAGACCGGAACGGTGGCTGTGGCTGGCCTCCTCGGCGCGCGCCAGGCGGAGCAACTGGGCCAGCAGGTTCTCCAACCGGTCCAGCTCCGCCGACATCGAGTCGTAGGTCGGGCGCCCCGATTCGGCGACGTGGTCTTCGAGGGTGTCGGCACGCAGCCGCACGGCGGCCAGTGGGTTGCGCAACTGGTGGGAGGCGTCGGCGATGAGCCGGCGTTGATGATCGAGCGAGGCGTGCACCGCCTGCGCCATGGCGTTGAACGCCGACGTGAAGCGCCGCAGCTCGGGCGGTCCCGACACGTGAGCCGGCTGGCCGGCGATGCCGCCGGCCATGTCCTCGACGGCCCGCTCCAGCCCGACCAGCGGCCGCAGCACCCACCGGGTCACGCTCTGCGCGGTGACGGCCGCAACCCCGAGCAAGACGATGCAGCCCGCCGCGATCCACAACCAGTCCACGGTGATGTCGTGTGCGGCGGTGGCCGGGTCGACGCCCAGGACCACCGCGCCGACCAGCTCGCCGTTCCGCCGAATTCCCTTGGCCTGCAGCATCGGTCGCCGGTCCCACGGCATGATCCGGGTCCGCGGTGCGGCGGGAGCGTCGGACAACGCCCGCTCGGCGGCCGTCGTCACCCCCGGATCGGTGACCGACAAGCCGGCGGCGGCGAGCGTCCGGCCGTCCGCGTCGACGATCAACACGCCTTCGCCGTACACCCGGTGGTAACGCTCGACCAGTTCGGTGTCGAGTGCGCCCGCGCTGGCGGCGACGTCGGCCAGCGTCGTCAGTTGCCGCTCGCGTTCGGTGTGCAGGACGTTGGTGCGGTGGTCGGCCAGGCTCAGGGCCAGCGGGATCGCCAGCGCCGCCGTCGCGATGAGCAGCAGCGTCATCAGCAGCGCGCGAACCCGCAGACCCACGTCAGTGGTCCAACCGGTAACCGAAGCCGCGCACGGTGTGCAGCGGTATTCCGGCCAGCTTGGACCGAATCTGGCCCACGAAGAAATCCAGGGATCGCGAGCGGCCCACCACGGCGGTGCCCCAGCATTCGAGCATCACCTCTTCACGGCTGACCGCCTCACCCTGACGGGCAGCCAGCGTGGCCAGGATCTGGTACTCGGTCTTGGTCAGCGCCTGCGCCTGGCCGCCCACGGTGACCTCGTGCCGGTCGCGATCGATGGTCACCGGCCCGGCCACCACCGGCGGGCGGGCGACGGGGCCGGTGCCGCGCTGCACCCGTCGCATGACGGCCTCGATCCGGGCCAGCAGCACCGCCTTTCGGACGGGCTTGACCAGGTAGTCGTCGGCCCCGGCGCGCAGCCCCAGCACCACGGCGCCGTCGCTGTCGCGCGCCGTCATGATGATGACCGGCGCGGTCGACGCGCGGCGCAGCGTCCGCAGCACGTCCAGCCCGTCCATGTCGGGCAGACCCAAATCCAGTAACACCAGGTCGCAGCCCTTGACGCGATTGAGTGCGTCGTCGCCGCGCGTGGTGTGGGTGACGGTGAGCCCGGTCTGTTCGAGGAGCTCGACGAGCGCAGCGGCGACACCCTGGTCGTCCTCGACGAGCAGCACGCGCATGGGCCGATGGTAGGGCTCGTGGTCGGTGAACCCCCTGATTTCGCGCTGGATCTGAGGATCGTGCAAGGAAAGGCCCGGCGCGGCCCGTGGAGTATTCCGGTGGACGCGGTGCGCGGAAACCATGTGCTCATCAACAGACATGAGGAGGTCACGATGTACCAGAACACCCATTTCGCCAAGGCGACGGTCTCCGTCGTGGCCGGCGCATTGGTCGCCCTCGGAACCCTCGGGTCTGCCTCGAGCCCAACCGGATTCGCGCCGGCATCGGACCCGGTGGCGACCGGCCACTCCTGCGATGTCGTGGTCGTGGCGCACACGCTGTGCCAGGGCGGGCAGCACCGCCACGGCACGTCGCCCACGGTCGGCCGGGCCTACTGGGACCTCAACTCGCGGCCGACGGCCTGAGCGACGACGGAACGGAGAAAACCATGAACGTTGTCAGCGTGGTAGCCGAGATCGGAATGGCGGACGCCGCCGACAGTGATTCCTCGTGGGTGCCGATGCTCGTGTCCCTCTTGGTCGTCGGGTCGATCCTCGGAATGCACATCTTCGCGGCCTGGCGCTCGCGCCGCCGTCGGGCAGCGCGCCGCCTTCGTGCGGGCGGACGCGGTGCCGCGGCCTATGGCGTGGGCGCGGGTTCCGACGGCGGGTGGGGCGCCGGATTCTTGGACGGCGGTGGCTCGAGCGGCTGCGGTTGCGGGGGCGGCGGTGGTTGCGGTGGTGGAGGTTGCGGGGGCGGCGGTGGTTGCGGGGGCGGCGGTGGTGGCGGCTGCTGAATATCGGTACCTGCGGTCCGGTTACGTTCGCTACGGTGGCGTCATGCCAATCATCCCGACCGTCGACGGTTTCGGCGCCACCGTCGACGTGTCTGGCCCCGACGCCGCCACGACAGTCGTCATGCTCACGACCAAGCAGGCGACGAGCGCCTTGTGCGAGCTGCTCCACACCGCTTCGCTGCGCACCGTGGTGATCGAGGCCGATGACCGGCTGACCGTGAATTCGGTTGTCGGCATTCTGGATACGCTCGGGGTGAAGTGGGCGCTGTTGTTCGCCGACCGCAGCGCGGGCGAGCTGGCCTGGCGGCTGGCGGCCACTCGTCTGGACCGGTTCACCGCCCTGGTGGCCGTCGACGGCAGCCATCCGCGGGCCGACGGGGAGTCGGGCGACGGGTGCCCGCCGGTGGAGATCAACACCACCGTCGTCGTAACCAGCGCCGATGCCCGTGCGCGGGCGCAGGCTGGACAACGCTTCATCTACGGCGAGTTCCGCTTGGCCGAGCTCCTGGGCCGGCGCAGTGCCGAGGAGTTCACCGCCCAGGTGGCCAACGAGATCGTGCTGCGCAGCAGTACCTGGTGACCGGCTGCTGGGGCGAGCGAAGCGACGGAATCTGCCGCTGGGGCGAGCGAAGCGACGGGATCTGCCGCTGGGGCGAGCGAAGCGACGGGATCTGCCGCCAGGGCGAGCGAAGCGACGGGATCTGCCGCCAGGGCGAGCGAAGCGACGGGATCTGCCCCTGTCGGTCCCGGCCGTTATCGTGACGACATGGAAGGCACGGACTCGACGGCCGGGCTAGCGCTCGCGCCCCACGAGGTGCTTCGTGCCTTCAACGCCCAGACGCTGGCCCGCGGCGAGACCTACGCCAACCAGGGACGCGTGGTGGCCGCGAGGTATGACGCGGTCGACGGGACGCTCACCGGCTCGTGCCTCGGTTCGAAGTCCGAGTACTACGACGTCGAAGTGGCGTTGTCGGGTCCCCGTACCGGCCTCGAGATCGAGTACACCGTCTGCACCTGCCCGGTGGGGCGCTACTGCAAGCATGCGGTCGCGCTGCTGTTGGCGGCGATCCCGAGCGCACCTGACCGGGCGGCCCCAAAACGCTGGCAAGTGGTGCTGGGTTCGCTGCTGGACGAGATGACCGACGCCGATACCGACGCCGCCGGTAAGTCGTTGGCCCTGGAATTCGGGATGCTGCCGGCGGGCCGGTACCACACGACGCCCATCGCGACGCTCCGGACGTTGACGGTCGGCAAGCGCGGAAACTGGATCAAGAGCGGCATCAGCTGGCGGCGCCTGTTCGACATGGCCGACCCGGGTGAGTTCGACCGGGACCAGTACAGCGCGCTGCGGGCGCTGGTGCTCGCGGTGCCCGGTTACTACCCGTACAGCAGCGACCAGTTGGTGCTTTCCGCTGTGGGACAGAGCTTTTGGACCGATCTGGACCTGGCGGTCGAGGCCGGCGTCACGCTCGTCCCCGGAGCGGGAATCCGGGCGGTGGAGCTTGCCAAGGACGTCCAGTTGCGGCTGGACTTCACCGTCTCCGACACCGGCGGTGCGCAGATGTCGACGGTGCTCGTGGTCGACGGCGAACCACGGGCGCCCGAAGGCGTCGGGCTGGTGGGCGCACCCACGCCACACGGCATCCATCAATTGGTGGACGGCATCCTGCATCTCGGGGCCTTCGCGCCGGTGCCCGGGCCCACGCTGCTCAAGTTGATCGCGAACGACGAGAAGGTACAGATTCCGCCCGAGGCGCTGTCGGAGTTCGCGGTGGACGTGCTGCCGCGGCTGCGCCGGACGGTGCCCGTCGACATGCCGGAGGGCCTGTTCGCCGAACCCGACATCGCGGGGCCGTGGCCCGTACTCAGCATCACGGCCGACGAGGTTGACGGCCGCGTGAAGTGGCGCACCCGCTACGAGGTGAACGGGCGCCGTCAGGAGTTCGACGCGGCGGGCGTCACGCGCACGAGCGGTATCCGGGACAACGCTGCCGAGGATGCGATGTGGCGGGCGATCGCACCGGCGCTGGAACTGATTTCGGGACTGTCGGCGCAGGACGACCCGCTGGCCTCGCTGTTGCTGTCGCGCCGGCTGTCCCTGCCGCAGATCGCGGTGCTGTGCCATGAGGTGCTGCCGCAGCTCGCCGGGTACGAACAGCTGATCGTCGAAATCGACGAGCGGGCCGCGGCATTCCGGCGCTCGGTCGCCGGCGCGCAACTCGGGTTCGGCACCGCGTCCTCCGACGAGGCGCCGGCGCAGGACTGGTTCGACCTGCACATCACCATCGATGTCGACGGCTACCCCGTGGCGCTGTCGTCCGTCATCGCCGAATTGGCGTCGGGCGCCACCCACATGCTGCTGTCGAACGGGGTCTACTTCCGGCTCGACACCCCAGAACTGCTGCGGCTGCGGGCCCTGATCGAGGAAGCCCAGGCGCTGGGGGAGCTCGACGGCGACCGGGTGAACGCGTCGTCGCTGAACGCGACATTGTGGGACGAGCTGCTGGGCCTCGGCGTCGTCGACCGGGAACTGGCGCAGTGGCGCGACAACATGGCGCGGCTGGCCGCGGCGCAGCCGCCCGTTCCGGTGTCCCCGCCCGCCGGACTGCAGGCCGAGCTGCGCGACTACCAGCGTGACGGGCTCAATTGGCTGGCGTTCCTGTGGGACAACGGACTCGGCGGTGTGCTGGGCGACGACATGGGCCTGGGCAAGACGGTCCAGACCCTGGCCCTGATCAGCCGCGCCGTCGAGCAGGGCGCGGGGAAGTTTCTGGTCGTCGCGCCGACCAGCGTGGCATCCAACTGGGCCGCGGAGTGCGCGAAGTTCGCGCCGGGGCTCACCACCGTCGTCGTATCGAGTACCGAAGCCCGCGGCGCGGTGCCCATCGCCGAGCAGGTCGCCGCGGCCGACATCGTCGTCACGACCTACACGCTGCTGCGGATCGACAACGACAAGTATCGGGAAATCGCTTGGGCCGGAATGATTCTCGACGAGGCGCAATTCGTCAAGAACCATCACAGCAAGACGCACCAGTGCGCGCGCCGCCTCGATGCGCCGTTCAAACTGGCCATCACCGGCACCCCGATGGAGAACAACCTGATGGAGCTGTGGTCGCTGTTGTCCATCACGGTGCCCGGTCTGTTTCCCAGCCCCAAGATTTTCGAACGCTACTTCCGCAGGCCCATCGAGTCCGACGGCGAACCCGGGCGCCTGGCGCTGTTGCGACGGCGGATCAAGCCGGTGTTGTTGCGCCGCACCAAGGATCAGGTCGTCAAGGAGCTGCCGCCGAAGCAGGAGCAGGTACTGGCCATCGAACTGTCGGCCAAACACCGGAAGATCTACGACACCCGGCTGGCGCGCGAGCGACAGAAGGTGCTCGGCCTGCTGGGGGAGTGGGAGAAGAACCGCTTCCAGATTTTCCGGTCGCTCACCCTGCTGCGGCAGCTCAGCCTGCATCCCGGGCTCGTCGATGCCGAGACCATGGAGGCCGGCTCCACCAAGGTCGATTTCCTGATCGAACAACTGGACCAGTTGGTCGCCGAGGACCACAGCGCGCTGGTGTTCAGCCAGTTCACCGGCTTTCTGGCGATATTGCGCGGCCGCCTGGATGCCGCCGGGATCGAGTACAGCTACCTGGACGGGTCGGTGGACGCGCGGAGCCGGGCGCGAGCCATCGACGACTTCAGCGCCGGCCGGACCAAGGTGTTCCTGATCAGTCTCAAAGCCGGCGGTTTCGGACTCAACCTCACCGCTGCCGACTACTGCTTCCTGTGCGACCCATGGTGGAGCCCGGCTGCCGAGGCGCAGGCCGTCGACCGCGCACACCGCATCGGCCAGCAGCGCCCGGTGAACGTCTACCGGCTGGTGTCCGAGAACACCATCGAGGAGAAGGTGATCGCTCTGCAGGAACGCAAGCGCGCGCTGTTCGCCGCGGTCATCGACGACGGCGACATGTTCGGCACTGCAATATCCGCCTCCGACATTCGCGAACTACTCGGCTGAGGGAGACTGGACCGCATGCGGCTTTCGTTGTCGGGTCAGGATTGGGGGCGGCTGGCGGCGATGTTCGGCGTCATCGCCGCACTGCACGTCATCGGCTGGGGGACCTTGATCCTCGTCGTCGTGCCGGAACATCACACCGTCGGCGGGACGGCGCTCGGCATCGGGATCGGCCTCACGGCGTACACCCTGGGCCTGCGGCACGCGTTCGACGCCGACCACATCGCGGCGATCGACAACACCACCCGCAAGCTCATGGCCGACAACGCCGTGGCTCCTCACGCACGTGGCAGCCGGCCGCTCAGCGTGGGATTCTTCTTCTCCCTTGGGCATTCGACCATCGTGTTCGCTCTGGCGCTGCTGCTGTCGCTGGGCATCACGTCGATCGTCGGCCCGCTGCAGGACGATTCGTCGATGCTCCACCGGTACACCGGGCTCATCGGCGCCGGCGTCTCGGGCTTCTTCCTGTACCTGATCGCCGCCATCAATGTCGTTGTCCTGGTCGGCATCCTGCAGGTGTTCATGCGGATGCGCCGCGGTGAGTACGACGAGGCCGCACTCGAACATCAACTCAACAATCGCGGGTTCATGAACCGCATCCTGCGCCGGTTCACCCGCGCCATCAGCAAGCCGTGGCAGATGTACCCGTTGGGCGCGCTGTTCGGCCTCGGCTTCGACACCGCGACCGAGGTGGCGCTGCTGGTGCTGGCCGGAACCGGCGCCTCGGCCGGATTGCCGTGGTACGCAATCCTTTGTCTGCCGGTGCTCTTCGCGGCCGGGATGAGCCTGCTGGATACCATCGACGGCGCGTTCATGAACGTCGCGTACGGCTGGGCGCTGGCCCGGCCGGTGCGCAAGGTCTACTACAACCTCACCATCACCGGACTGTCCGTCATGGTGGCACTCGTGATCGGCACCATCGAGCTGCTCGGGTTGCTGGCCGAGGAGCTGGGCTGGTCCGGTGGCGTCTGGGCCTGGATCGGCGGAATCGACCTGAACACCGTCGGATTCGGCATCGTCGGGCTGTTCGTCGTCACCTGGGTGGTGGCGCTGCTGGTGTGGCGGTGGGGCCGGATCGAGGAGAAGTGGACGGCCCGGCTCAGCCCGGCCGACGGCTAGATCAAGCCCAGCAGCGCGTTTTCGATCACCTCGGGAAGCGCCGGGTGAATCCAGTACTGACCGCGGGCGACGTCCTGTGCCGTCTGCCCGAATGACATCGCCTGAATCAGCGGCTGAATCAGTGACGACGCCTGATAACCCATCAGGTGCGCGCCCAGAATCCGGCCGGTGCCGCGCTCACCGATCAGTTTGACGATGCCCGTCGTGTCCTCCATGGCCCAGCCGTACGCGGTGTCGCCGTAGTCCTGCACCTTGACCACGACGTCGAAACCGGCTGCCCGCGCCTCGGCTTCGTTCATGCCGACCATCGCGACCTGCGGATCGGTGAACACCGCGGCGGGCACGAACCGGTGGTCGCTGGCCACCAGCTCGCCGTCCCAGTCGCGCAGTAGGTTCTCCTTCACCGTCCGCGCCTCGTGATTGGCCACGTGCTTGAGCTGGTGGTGCGACGACACGTCACCCAGCGCGAAAATCCCACGCGCCGTGGTGCGTTGGAACTCGTCGACGACGACGTAGCCGTCGTCGTCGAGGCTCACCCCGGCCAGCTGCACGTCGAGCAGGTCGCCGTTGGGCACCCGGCCCGTCGCGACCAGCAGGGCGTCGGCGCGCAGGGTCTCGCCGTCGTCGAACTCGAGCACGACGCCGTCACCGTCGCGCTGTGCGCTGACGACGTTCTCCTGCGTGCGCAGGTCCCATTTCTTGCCCACCACGGCGCTGAACCGCCGGCAGATCTCCTCGTCGCAGCGGCGGAGCAGCCGATCGCCACGCAGGACGATCGTCACCTTTGATCCGAGTGCCGAGAACACATGCGCGAACTCCACCGAGATGAAGCCGCCGCCGATGATCACCAGATGCTCGGGCAGCGCCGGGATGCGCATGATGTCGTCGCTGGTGAAGTAGGGGACGCCGGAGCCGGCGATGGTCGGGGGAATCCAGCTGCGCGAGCCCGCGGCGATGACCACCCGGTCGGAGCTGAATTCGTCGCCGTCGGCGGTCCGCAATGTGTAGGTGCCGTCGGGCAGCGTCGGCCCGAAGCGGGTGTGGCTGCCGTAGACCGTGATGTTCGGCAGGCCGCGGCGGTAGTCCTCGCCACCGGCCGCGATCGGGTCGATGCGGCCGAAGACGCGCTCGACGATGTCCGGCCAGCGCACCCCGTCGATGTGCGAGTCGACGCCGAAGGTGGCGCTGTGCCGGATGGTCTGGGCCACGTCGGCGGCGTAGACGAACATCTTGGTGGGGATGCAGCCGACGTTCAGGCAGGTGCCCCCGAACTTGCCCTGCTCGCAGATGGCGACCTTCAGGCCGTCGTACCGCTCGTCGAGCACGCTGTTGCCCGAGCCGGTTCCGATGATGGTCAGGTCGTAGTGCTCCATGACGTCAGGCCTGTTCGTGTTGGGTGGTGCGGGAGACCGCTTGGGGGAGATACCAATCCAGCCAGTGGTTCAGCTCGTCGAACGCGACGGCACGTGGCGCCGGCAGTGACAGGAAGACGTCGTGTTTGGCGTCGGTGACCGGGACGACGGTGCTGCGGTTGCCGACACAGCCCGCCCACCGGGCGATCTGGCTGACGTCCAGCACGGCGTCGCCGCGCTCCATCCCGGCCGCCGTGGTGGTCTCGGCGACGGTGTGGTCCGACCGCAGGATCAGGTTCGGCACCCCGACGTCGAGGCCGCGATGCAGCTGCAGTTGTCCCCGGCGGATGGCGTTGATCCAGCCGACGGTGACCGGGAAGCCGCCCAACGGTTTCCAGTCCAGGTTGTAGTCGAACTCGCCGCCGTGGTCGCGGTGCAGGCTTGTGCCGTAGCCGCCCTCGGTGGGCTTGCGGATCACCGCCAGTTTGCGGAAGCGGGCCAGGGCCCGCAGCGTGCCGGACACCGGCGCCGAACGCAGTGCGGCCGGCCCGTGCAGATCGAAGAACGGGCTGTTGAGGATCAGGCCCGTCACCCGGTGCGTCCCCAGCGCGCTGTCGCGGCGCAGGCGGTCGGTGAAGAGCGTCGCGATCAGTCCGCCGGCGGAGTGGCCGTACAGGCACACCCGCGCGCCGGCGGTGTCCGCGCCGATGAGCTGCAGCGCCCGACGGAGTTCGCCGTAGTACGACGCCAGATCGGTGGTGAAGTGCGGGGTCTGCCCGGGACGCCGCGAGCGCCCGCATTTGTGCAGGTCGATGGCGTAGAACGCGATGCCGCGGCTGGCGAAGTGATCGGCGAGCTCGGTGTGGAAGAAGTAGTCGGTGTAGCCGTGGACCACCAGCACGGCGTGCTCGGCGCGGCCGGGCTGACCGCGCCGCACGACGGTGGCGACCAGGTCACCTTCGCCGTCGGGGTCGGGACCCAGTGCGATGGTCTGCTGCCAGTACCCGGGCAGCACGTCCGGCTGCCACTCGGGTTGTCCCTGTGGCTCCTGCGGCGTCACGGGCTCAACACTAACTGCGACGAACATCATGGTCGATGGGAGGAGATAGCGCGTCGGCGGCGAAACCGGTCGCGATAACCTTGAGCACCGAGCAACCGTCAATACCGGCGGGTAACCCGAGTACGAAGGACGAGCGATCACGTGTCGAATGCAAACGTAGCTGGGAGCGCACAGACCGACGTCGTCCTCGTGGGCGCGGGGATCATGAGCGCGACCCTCGGCGCACTGATCCGGCTGCTCGAGCCGGAGTGGTCCATCACCATGATCGAGCGCCTCGACGGCGCCGCCGCCGAGAGCAGCGATCCGTGGAACAACGCGGGCACCGGCCACTCGGCGCTGTGCGAGCTGAACTACACGCCGCAGAACTCCGACGGCACCATCGACATCAAGAAGGCCGTCAACGTCAACGAGCAGTTCCAGGTGACGCGGCAGTTCTGGGCGTACGCCGTGGAGAACGGCGTCCTGCCGGACGTCAAGAGCTTCCTGAACCCCATCCCGCACGTCAGCTTCGTGCACGGTGCCGACAGCATCGATTACCTGCGCAAGCGGCGCGAGACGCTGGTGACCAACCCGCTGTTCTCCACCATGGAGTACATCGACGACAAGGACGAGTTCGCCCGCCGGCTGCCGTTCATGGCCGAGCAGCGCGACTTCAGTGACCCGGTCGCACTGAACTGGACCACCGACGGCACCGACGTCGACTTCGGTTCGTTGTCCAAGCAGCTCATCGGGTTCGCCGCGCAGCGCGGCATGGAGACGCTGTTCGGGCACGAGGTGACCAACCTCAGCAAGCAGTCCGACGGCAGCTGGAAGCTCAACGTCGTGAACCGGCGCACCGGCGACCGGCAGAAGATCAACGCCAAGTTCGTGTTCCTCGGCGCCGGTGGCGGTGCGCTGCACCTGCTGCAGAAGGCCGGTATCCCGGAGGCCAAGGGCTTCGGTGGCTTCCCGGTCGGCGGCGCGTTCCTGCGCACCGACAACCAGGACCTGACGGTCAAGCACCAGGCCAAGGTGTACGGCCAGGCATCGGTCGGCGCCCCGCCGATGTCGGTGCCGCACTTGGACACCCGCATCATCAACGGCCAGTCGTGGCTGCTGTTCGGGCCGTTCGCCGGCTGGTCGCCGAAGTTCCTCAAGCAGGGCTCGATCACCGACCTGCCGTTGTCGGTCAAGCCCAACAACCTCGCGTCGATGCTCGGCGTCGGCGTCACCGAACTGGGCCTGGTGAAGTACCTGCTCGAGCAGCTGGCCCTCAGCGAGGGTGAGCGCGTCGATTCGCTGCGCGAATTCGCCCCCAGCGCAGTCGATTCCGACTGGGAGCTGGATGTCGCGGGACAGCGCGTGCAGGTGATCCGCCGCAAGGGCATCGGTGGCGTGCTGGAGTTCGGCACCACGGTCCTGACCGCCGAGGACGGCCGGATCGCCGGTCTGCTCGGTGCGTCGCCGGGTGCCTCCACCGCGGTGCCGGCCATGATCGAGGTGCTCGAGCGCTGCTTCGGCGACCGCTACCAGACCTGGCTGCCCAAGCTCAAGGAGATGGTGCCGTCGCTGGGCGTGAGCCTGTCGGGCGAACCCAAGCTGTACCGCGAGGTGTGGGACTGGGGGACCAAGGTACTCAAGCTCGACCAGCCGGCCTGAAGCCGGGGGGTCGGATGAGCGTCGCGCCGAGGCGCAGCTGGGCCAAGGATCTCGATGCCGCAACACTTTACGAGCTGCTGAAGTTGCGGGTCGAGGTCTTCGTGGTCGAGCAGGCGTGCCCGTACCCCGAACTCGACGGTCGCGACCTATTGGCGGAGACCCGGCACTTCTGGCTGGAAAGCCCTGACGGACAAGTCATCTCGACGCTGCGGCTGATGGAGGAACATCCCGGCGGGGAGAAGGTGTTCCGCATCGGGCGGGTGTGCACCAAACGTAGCGACCGCGGGCAGGGCCACACCCTCCGGTTGATGCAGGCGGCCCTGGCCGAGGTGGGCACCTACCCCTGCCGGATCGACGCCCAGACCTATCTCGAGGACATGTACGCCCGCCACGGATTCGTCCGCGACGGTGAGGAATTTCTGGAGGACGGCATACCGCATGTGCCGATGATCAGACCGGGTCTGGGAGCGGGGCAGCAGTAGTGACCTATCCGTTCAGCGCGCTGGTGGGCCAGGACCAGCTCCGGCTGGCGCTCATCCTGTGCGCGGTGCGTCCCGATATCGGCGGCGTGCTGATCCGCGGCGAGAAGGGCACGGCGAAATCGACCGCGGTGCGTGGTCTGGCCGAAGTGCTGGCCGCCGTGGACGCCGAAGCCCGCCTGGTGGAGCTGCCCATCGGCGCCACCGAGGACCGCGTGGTCGGATCGATCGATCTGCAGAAGGTGTTGCGGGACGGCGAACATGCCTTCTCGCCCGGTCTGCTGGCCCGCGCGCACGGCGGTGTGCTCTACGTCGACGAGGTGAACCTGCTGCACGACCATTTGGTCGACGTGCTGCTGGATGCCGCCGCGATGGGCCGGGTGCACATCGAGCGCGACGGTGTCTCGCATTCGCACGAGGCGCGATTCATGTTGGTGGGCACCATGAATCCCGAGGAGGGCGAGCTGCGTCCGCAGCTGCTCGACCGCTTCGGACTCACCGTCGACGTCTACGCCTCCCGGGACGTCGACGTCCGGGTCGAGGTGATCCGGCGCCGCATGTCGTACGAGTCCGACCCGGCCGGTTTCGCCGAGCGGTACGCCATCGATGACGCCGAGCTGGCCGGCCGGATCGCCAAGGCCCGCGCCGCGGTGGCATCGGTGTCGTTGCCGGACAACGAGTTGCGCCGGATCGCAGCGCTGTGTGCGGCCTTTGACGTCGACGGCATGCGCGCCGATCTGGTGGTGGCCCGCACGGCGGTCGCCCACGCGGCGTGGCGCGGCGCGTCGGCGGTGGATGCGGAAGACGTCCGGGTCGCCGCGGAACTCGCGCTGCCGCACCGGCGCCGTCGGGACCCCTTCGACGATCCTGGTCTGGACCCGCAGCAGCTCGACGATGCCATGGCGCAGGCCGAAGCTGAATCGCAGTCCCAGCCGGAGCCGGAACCCGATCCCGACCCACCGGGCGGCGGGACTTCCGCAGACAGCTCGGAAGAGGCGGCGCCGCAAGGAAACTCGGCCGGACCCGGCAGCACATCGCGGCCCAGTGCGCCGCCGTCGGCAACGTTCCGGACCCGGGCGCTGGTCGTGCCCGGCGTCGGGGAGGGTGCTCCCGGCCGGCGGTCGCGGGCGCGCAACCGCACCGGCACCCCGATCTCGGCGACCGACGACGCCCAGGCCGGGCATGGCGTACATGTCTTCGGCACGCTGCTCGCCGCGGCCGACCGCCGGCCACAAGCCGGGCGCCTGCACGTGGCTCCCACCGACGTCCGTCATGCGATTCGCGAAGGGCGCGAGGGCAATCTGGTGATCTTCGTGGTCGACGCCTCGGGCTCCATGGCCGCGCGGGACCGCATGTCCGCCGTCAGC
Organism: Mycobacterium sp. UNC410CL29Cvi84; assembly: GCF_000686745.1. NCBI lineage: Bacteria > Bacillati > Actinomycetota > Actinomycetes > Mycobacteriales > Mycobacteriaceae > Mycobacterium > Mycobacterium sp. UNC410CL29Cvi84. The sequence goes on along the minus strand of NZ_JMLM01000001.1, from coordinate 254,617 downwards.
GGAGCGACGCTGTCACTGCTGCGTGATGCCTACCAGCGCCGCGACAAGGTCGCCGTCGTCACCTTCCGTGGCGCCGAGGCCACACTGCTGTTGCCGCCGACGTCGTCGGTGCACATCGCGAGCCGGCGCCTGGCCCGTTTCGACACCGGTGGGAAAACGCCGCTGGCGCAAGGGCTTCTGGCCGCGCGGGACGTGGTGCTGCGCGAGAAGACGCGGGACCGGGCCCGTCGTCCGCTGGTGGTCGTGCTGACCGACGGCCGCGCCACGGGTGGACCCGATCCACTGGGCCGGACCCGGACCGCCGCCGGACTCCTCGTCGCCGAGGGCGCGGCCGCCGTCGTCGTCGATTGCGAAACCTCTTACATTCGACTGGGGTTGGCGCAGCAGCTCGCGGGCCAGCTCGGTGCGCCCGCCGTGCAACTGGCGCAGCTGCGCGCCGACAACCTGGCCCGTGTGGTCCGGGCCGGGCAAGCCGCGGCGTAAGAGAACAGCAGGAAGAACGTCATGCCACAAGGACAACCGCTCGTCGTCCCCAACGACGGACTGACCACCAAGGCGCGCCGCAATGCGCCGATCCTGGCCGTGCACACCGGCCCGGGCAAGGGAAAGTCCACTGCCGCCTTCGGGATGGCGTTGCGCGCCTGGAATCAGGGCTTCGACATCGCGGTGTTCCAGTTCGTGAAGAGCGCCAAGTGGAAGGTCGGGGAGGAAGCAGCGTTCCAGACGCTCGGCCGCCTGCACGACGAGCAGGGCGTCGGGGGACCGGTGCAGTGGCACAAGATGGGCTCGGGCTGGTCGTGGACCCGCAGGCAGGGCTCCGACGAGGATCACGCCGCCGCGGCCGTCGAAGGCTGGGCCGAGATCTCGCGCCGGCTGGCCGCCGAGCAGCACGACTTCTACGTGCTCGACGAGTTCACGTATCCGCTCAAGTGGGGCTGGCTGGACATCGACGAGGTGGTGACGACGCTGACCGAGCGCCCCGGCACCCAACACGTCGTCGTCACCGGTCGCGACGCCCCGCCGCAGCTCCTCGACGCCGCCGATCTCGTGACGGAGATGACCAAGGTCAAGCATCCGATGGACGCCGGCCGCAAGGGCCAGCGCGGCATCGAATGGTGAAAGTGTCATTGACGAGCTGGGGGTACCTCCCACTCGCGAGCAGACGTAAAACTGTCGTTTTTCGCTCGAAAACGACAGTTTTGTGTCTGCTCGCGGGGGAAAAGTGACCACCGGCACCGCCACCGCCGGCGCTGCCGTCCCGGCGGTCGTGATCGCGGCACCTGCGTCGGGCAGCGGCAAGACCACCGTGGCCACCGGGCTGATGGGTGCGCTGCGCCGCGCCGGGCACACGGTGAGCGCTGCGAAGGTCGGCCCCGACTTCATCGATCCGGGCTATCACGCCCTGGCCACCGGCCGGCCGGGCCGCAACCTGGACCCGGTCCTCGTCGGCGCCGACCTGATCGGTCCGCTCTACCGGCACGGCAGCGCGGGTGCCGACGTCACCGTCATCGAAGGCGTCATGGGCCTGTTCGACGGCCGGATCACCGATCAGCCGATGTCCCCGGCGCCCGGGTCGACCGCCCACGTCGCCGGGCTGCTCGGCGCACCGGTGGTGCTGGTCGTCGACGCCCGGGGGCAGAGCCAGAGCATTGCCGCACTGCTGCACGGCTTTTCGACGTTCGACCGAGCTGTGCGGATCGCCGGGGTGATCCTCAACAAGGTGGGCTCACCGCGGCACGAAGAGGTGCTGCGGCAGGCCTGCGAGCAAGCGGGCATCCCGGTTTTCGGTGCCATCCCGCGCAACAGCGGTCTGGAGATTCCGTCGCGGCACCTCGGCCTCGTCACCGCCGTCGAGCACGGCCGCCGGGCGCATGAGGCCGTCGACGTCATGACCGAGCTCGTCGCCCGCCACGTCGACATCGAAGCGGTGGCCCGGTGTGCCGGGATCGGCGCACTCGCACCGCAGTGGGCTCCCGAGCTGGAGTCCGGTCCGCCCGCGACCGTCGCGCTCGCCGCCGGCAAGGCCTTCAGTTTCGGGTACGCCGAGCACGCCGAACTCCTCGAGATGGCGGGCGCCCGGGTCGTGGCCTTCGATCCGCTCACCGACCCGCTGCCGGACGGCACGCAGGCGCTCGTCATACCGGGCGGTTTCCCCGAGCAGTTCACCGCGGAACTGTCGGCCAATGCCGTTGTCCGCGAACAGATTGCCGCGCTGGCGGCCGCCGGCGCACCGGTGCATGCCGAGTGTGCCGGCCTCACCTACCTGGTCGACGACCTCGACGGGCACCCGATGTGCGGCGTGCTGCCGGGTTCGGCGCGCTTCACCGAGCGGCTGACCCTGGGGTACCGGGATGCCGTGGCGATGGTCGACTCCAGCATGCACGCCGCGGGGGAGCGCGCCACCGGTCACGAATTTCACCGCACCACAGTCGAATTCACCGAGCAGCAGCCGCCGGCGTGGGTTTTCCGGGGCGCCGGGCAGGCCACCGTGCACGACGGGGCCGTCCGCGGCGGCGTGCACGCCGGCTACCTGCACACCCATCCGGCTGCGCATCCGCACTCGGTGCGTCGGTTCGTATCGGCGGCAACTAAACTCGCCGGGTGATACTGCGCACGCGAGGAGCAAAATGACGTCCCAGCATGCCTACCTCGTGGGGCTGCATCTGTCCGGCAAGAAGGTCGTGGTCGTGGGTGCCGGCAGCGTCGCCCAGCGCCGCTTGCCGCTGCTCATCGCCAGTGGCGCCGACGTCCACGTCGTCGCGCCCGCCGCCACCCCGGTGGTCGAAGCACTCGTCGACAACCCCGACGGCACCGGCATCACCCTCACCTCGCGGGAATTCCAGACCGACGATCTGGACGGCGCCTGGTACGTGCTGGCCGCGACCGACGACGAGGCCGTCAACGCCGCGGTGGTCGCGGAGGCAGACCGTCGCCGTATCTTCTGCGTCCGCGCCGACGCGGGCCTGGAAGGGTCGGCGGTGACCCCGGCGTCCTTCGAATACGACGGCCTGACGGTCGGCGTGGTGGCCGGCGGCGAACACCGGCGCTCGGCGGCGCTGCGCACCGCCATCCATGAGGCGCTGCAGCGCGGCGCCATCGGCGACGCCTCCGAACCCGACAGCTACAGCGGTGTGGCGCTCGTCGGCGGTGGCCCGGGGGACCCCGAGCTGATCACCGTCCGCGGCCGCCGGCTGCTCGCCCATGCCGACGTGGTGGTCGCCGACCGGCTGGCCCCGCAGGAACTGCTCGCCGAACTCGGTCCGCACGTCGAGGTGATCGACGCCGCCAAGATTCCGTACGGCCGGGCGATGGCCCAGGACGCGATCAACGCCGTCCTGATCGACCGGGCCAAGGACGGCAAGTTCGTGGTCCGGCTCAAAGGCGGCGACCCGTTCGTCTTCGCGCGCGGTTACGAAGAGGTGCTGGCGTGCGCCGACGCGGGCATTCCGGTCACCGTCGTACCTGGTGTGACCAGTGCCATAGCCGTTCCGGCCCTCGCCGGTGTTCCCGTCACCCACCGGGCCGTGACCCATGAGTTCGTGGTGGTCAGCGGGCACGTCGCGCCGGGACACCCGGAATCGTTAGTGAATTGGGACGCACTGGCCGCGATGCGCGGCACGATCGTGTTGCTGATGGCCGTCGAGCGCATCGAACTTTTCGCCAAGGTTCTGCTGCAAGGCGGCCGACCTGCGGAAACACCGGTGCTGGTGGTCCAGCACGGGACGACGGCGGCGCAGCAGACGCTGCAGACCACGCTTGCCGATGCGGCGGAGGACATCCGTTCGGAGGGCATCCGACCCCCCGCGATCATCGTGATCGGGGATGTGGCGGCCTTCGCAGGGTTAAAGAAATCTTAAGATTACTGTAAGGTAGCTTTCCATGACGGCTCTCAACGACGCTGAGCGCACCGCCATGGCACACAGCCGCCGCGAACCGCTCACGATTCACGTGGGGCAAACCGAGGACGAACGAAAGAGCTGGTATCCAGCTTGGCTTCCGTCCCCCCGCTTCCTTTCCGCGGTCATCGCCATCGGTGGCATGCAGCTGCTGGCCACGATGGACAGCACCGTCGCCATCGTTGCCCTTCCTAAGATTCAGGACGAGCTCGGCCTTTCCGATGCCGGCCGCAGCTGGGTGATCACTGCTTATGTGCTGACCTTCGGTGGTCTGATGCTGCTCGGTGGCCGCCTCGGCGACACCATCGGCCGCAAGCGCACCTTCATCGTCGGTGTCGCGCTCTTCACCATCGCTTCCATCCTGTGCGGTGTCGCGTGGGACGAGACGACCCTGGTCATCGCCCGGCTGCTGCAGGGTGTCGGTTCGGCGATCGCCTCGCCGACCGGCCTGGCGCTCGTCGCCACCACCTTCCCGAAGGGCCCGGCCCGCAACGCCGCGACCGCGATCTTCGCGGCCATGACCGGCGTCGGCTCGGTGATGGGCCTCGTCGTCGGCGGCGCGCTGACGGTGTTCTCGTGGCGCTACGCGTTCCTGGTGAACGTGCCGATCGGCCTCGTCATGATCTACCTGGCCCGCACCACCCTGACCGAGACGTCCCGCGAGCGCATGAAGCTCGACGCGGCCGGCGCCATCCTGGCGACCCTGGCCTGCACCGCGGCGGTGTTCGGCTTCTCGATGGGCCCGGAGAAGGGCTGGATGTCCCCGCTGACGCTGGGCTCCGGCGCCGCGGCGGCCGTGCTGTTCCTGGCGTTCCTGTTCGTCGAGCGCAGCGCTGAGCACCCCGTCGTTCCGTTCAGCCTGTTCCGGGACCGCAACCGCGTGGCCACCTTCGCCGCGGTCTTCCTGGCCGGTGGCGTGATGTTCACGCTGACCGTCCTGATCGGCCTGTACGTGCAGGACATCATGGGCTACAGCGCGCTGAAGGCCGGCATCGGCTTCATCCCGTTCGTCATCGCGCTCGGCATCGGTCTGGGCCTGTCGTCGCAGCTGGTGGCGATGTTCTCGCCGCGCGTGCTGGTGATCGCCGGCGGTGTCCTGGTGCTCGCCGCGATGATCTACGGCTCCACCCTCAATGGCGGTATCCCGTACTTCCCGAACCTCGTCATCCCGATCACCGTCGGTGGTTTCGGCATCGGCATGATCGTGGTGCCGCTGACCGTCTCGGCCATCGCCGGCGTCGCGCTGAGCGACATCGGCCCGCTGTCGGCCATCGCGCTGATGCTGCAGAACCTGGGTGGGCCGGTCGTGCTGGCCGTCATCCAGGCCGTCATCACCTCGCGCACGCTGTACCTCGGCGGGACCACCGGTCCGGTCGCCAAGATGAATGCCGCGCAGCACACGGCGCTCGACCACGGTTACACGTACGGCCTGCTCTGGGTCGCTGCGGTGGCGGTGATCGTCGGTGTGGTGGCGCTGTTCATCACCTACACCGCCGACGAGGTTGCGGCGGCGCAGGACACCAAGGAAGCGCTGGACGCCGGAGAGCTGTAGCTCGATCTCGACGTAGCTTCCTGGAGGATCGGCGTGCCTTCGTTCGTCACCCATGCGTCGCTGACGCATGGGTGGCTTCCGTTTCTGATCCAGCTACTGACTTTCGCGGTGCTGTGCTGTGCGGTCGGGCGACGGTCGCGGCAGTGGAGCATCAGCCGGCTGCCGTGGGCGCTCGCCGTCGGCGTCGCGTGCGCGGCCGGCTTGTACTGGTACATCACCTCGCTCGGTATCGCCGGTGACCCGGCCCCGGTACTGCTGTGGATCTGGACGGCGCTCGGCGGGTTCGCCGCCACGGTCCTGATCCTCGGCTGGCGCGGATCGCCCTGGCGGCGCCGCGGGGTGGCCCTGCTCGCGGTGCCCCTGTGTGCACTCTGCGCACTGCTGATGATGAATGTCTGGGTCGGATACTTCCCGACGGCGTACGTGGCGTGGCACAAGTTCACCGTCGGCAAGGTGCCCGACGAGGTGGACCGATGGACGGTCACGGCCATGCAGCTCAAAGGCATCCGGCCGCCGCGCGGTGTCGTGGTGCCCATCTCGACCAGCTCGCAGGAATCGAACTTCACGCACCGCGCCGAACTCGTCTACCTGCCACCGGCATGGTTCGCGAGCAATCCGCCGCCGCAGCTGCCGACGGTCATGATGATCGGCTCGCAGCTCAACACCCCGGCGGACTGGATCTGGGCCGGCAATGCCAAGGCCACGATCGACAACTACGCGGCCGCCCATGGCGGTGAGGCGCCGGTGTTCGTCTTCGCCGATGCCACCGGCTCGTTCAACAACGACACCGAATGCGTCAACGGCAGCCACGGCAATTCGTCGGTCCACCTGACCAAAGAGGTCGTTCCGTATCTGATCTCGAACTTCGGCGTCAGTCCCAAGCCCGAGAATTGGGGCATCGTCGGCTGGTCCATGGGCGGCACCTGCGCGGTGCAGCTCACGACGCGCCATCCCAACCTGTTCAGCGCATTCGTCGACATCGCCGGGGACCTGAGCCCGAACATCGGCAGCAAGGACCAGACCATCGCCAAGCTCTACGGGGGTGACGCGGCCAAATGGGCCGAGTTCGATCCGAGCACCGTGATGCGGCAGTACGGCCGGTACCACGGCATCTCCGGGCTGTTCGAAATCCCCGGGACCGTCGCGGCCTGCCACGCACCCGGCCCCGGTGTGCCGCGCGATGCGCGCGCGAACCCGGAGGGCCAGGACATCGCGGCCGGCACCTTGTGCGAAATCGCCCAGCAGCACGGCATCAACGCCGACATCCGGGCGCTGCTCGGACTTCACGACTGGGGCTTCGCCAATGAGGCCTTCGCGGATTCACTGCCGTGGGTGGCAGGCAAGCTGCGCACGCCGGGAGCCGCGGCACCGTCCGGCCGGCCGAGCGCGCCCGGTACGGCGACCACCTCGAATGCCGGCGGTGGGGCAGCCGGCCCGCACGCGGTCCCGACGCTGTAGCTGGCCGTCGGCTTCATCGCCCGGTGGCCGGCGCTCCAGGTTTCACTGCTATTGATGGTGCATGACTGCAATGCGAGCCCGAGCTGTGATCGTGGCGGCTGTGCTCGCCGCGATGGTGATCACCGGATGCCAGCGCCCGCCGGCTCCCGGGCCACAGGCCGGTGCGCTGACGGGCGCCCCGATCCTCAACACCGTCACCGCGCAGGCCGTGGTGCGGGACATGGGTGCCGCGGGCCTGCCGGTGGCCAACCCGCGGGATGCGGCCAAGCAGAAATGCCCCGACATCAAGTGCATCGAGGCCATCGAGACCGACACCGTCACGGTGCTGGTGTTCTCCACGACCGGCGCTGCCGAAGGCTACGCGGGGGCGACGCCGGGCACTTTCCAGGCGATGAACATCGTCCTGAAGTTCGGCCCGACGGTCAGCGTGACGGACAAGACCGCGTACGAGCAGGTGGTGAACAAAGCGCTGCTCTGAGGGCGTCTCACGCGCCGCAGTGCTATGCATGAGGCATGACCGCCAGGGGGTATGACATGGTCGCGGGGGCCGAATCATGATGCGGCGGCAGGACATTTCGGATGCGGTGACCCCGCTGGGGTGGCGTCTGGTGCTCGGCGCGGTCTACACGGAAGTGCCGACGGCCGGTTTGGGCACTGCGGCGGCACTGGCCGCCGCAGTGGTCGAGGGGACCGGCCCAGAAGCGCAGGGACACTTGACCCTCGACGTACGGGCCGACCGTGTGGTGTTGCGCTTGCGCTCGGCCGACGGGGTCACCGCGCACGACATCGCGTTGGCACGCCGCATCTCTGAATCGCTCGCCGAGCGCGGCGCGGCGACCACGCCGGGCGGCGTTTCCGTCCAGGCGATCGAGGTCGCGATCGACGCCATCGACATCCCCGCGGTGCGCCCGTTCTGGAAGGCTGTCACCGGCTACGTCGACGAAGCGGGGCCGTCGGATCTGAGTGGGGGACTCGTCGATCCTGCCGGCCGTGGCCCAGCCTTGTGGTTCCAGCAGATGGATGTGCCACGGCCGCAACGCAATCGCATCCACCTCGACGTCGACGTCCCGCACGACCAGGCGTCCGCGCGCATCGCGGCGGCACTGGCGGCGGGCGGCGTGCTGCTCAGCGATCGGGAGGCGCCGGCGTTCTGGGTGCTCGCCGACGCCGAAGGCAACGAGGTGTGTGTCTGCACCTGGCAGGGCCGCGATTAAGCTGGCCACCCGTGATCACCCGCATGTCCGAGCTGTTCCTGCGCACGCTGCGCGACGACCCCGCCGACGCCGAAGTGCCGAGCCACAAGCTGCTGATCCGGGCCGGCTACGTCCGCCCGATCGCGCCCGGCCTGTACAGCTGGCTGCCGCTGGGCCTGAAGGTGCTCCGCAAGATCGAGGACGTCGTCCGCAGTGAGATGAACGCCATCGGCGCGCAGGAGATCCTGTTCCCGGCGCTGCTGCCGCGGGCCCCCTACGAGGCCACCGACCGTTGGACCGAGTACGGCGACAACCTGTTCCGCCTGCAGGACCGCCGCAAGAACGACTACCTGCTGGGGCCCACCCACGAGGAGATGTTCACGCTGACGGTCAAGGGGGAGTACTCGTCGTACAAGGACTTCCCGCTGCGGCTCTACCAAATCCAGACCAAGTACCGCGACGAGGCGCGTCCGCGCGCCGGCATCCTGCGCGGCCGCGAGTTCATCATGAAGGATTCGTACTCGTTCGACATCGACGACAGCGGACTCAAGGACGCTTACCACGCCCACCGCGAGGCCTACCAGCGCATCTTCGACCGGCTGGCGGTCAAGTACGTCATCGTGTCCGCGGTGTCGGGTGCCATGGGCGGTAGCGCCTCCGAGGAGTTCCTGGCCGAGAGCGAGGTCGGCGAGGACACCTTCGTGCGCTGCCTGCAGTCCGGCTACGCGGCCAACGTCGAAGCCGTCGTCACCGCGGTTCCCGAGTCGCTGCCGATCGAGGGCCAGCCCGAGGCCGTCGTCTACGACACGCCTGACGCCCCGACCATCGCCACCCTGGTCGAGTGGGCCAACACCGCTGACCTCGGCCGCGAGATCACCGCCGCGGACACGTTGAAGAACGTGCTGCTGAAGGTGCGCCAGCCGGGCGGCGAGTGGGAACTGCTGGGTATCGGTGTGCCCGGCGACCGCGAGATCGATGAGAAGCGCCTGGGCGCGGCGCTCGAGCCGGCGGAGTACGCGCTGCTCGACGACGCCGACTTCGCCGCCAACCCGTTCCTCGTGAAGGGTTATGTGGGTCCGAAGGCGTTGCTGGAGAACGGTATTCGATTCCTGGTGGACCCGCGCATCGTCGACGGTTCGTCGTGGATCACGGGCGCCGACGAACCCAACAAGCACATCGTCGGCATGGTCGCCGGCCGTGACTTCGTGGCCGACGGCACCATCGAGGCCGCCGACGTCCGCGACGGCGACCCCTCGCCCGACGGCGCCGGACCGCTGGTGTCGGCGCGCGGCATCGAGATCGGGCACGTCTTCCAGCTGGGTCGCAAGTACACCGACGCCTTCAGTGCCGATGTCCTGGGCGAGAACGGCAAGCCGGTGCGGCTGACCATGGGCTCCTACGGCATCGGGGTGTCGCGCATGGTCGCGGTGATCGCCGAGCAGCACCACGACGAGCTCGGTCTGCGCTGGCCGTCGTCGGTGTCGCCGTTCGACCTGCACCTGGTCATCGCCAACAAGGACGCCGAGGCCCGCACCGGCGCGACCGAGCTGGCGGGCGAACTCGACCGCCTCGGCCTCGACGTGCTGCTGGACGACCGCACGTCGTCGCCGGGCGTGAAGTTCAAGGACGCCGAGCTGCTGGGTGTGCCGTGGATCGTCGTGGTCGGCCGCGGCTGGGCCGACGGCACCGTCGAGCTGCGCAACCGCTTCACTGGCGAGAAGACCGAAGTGCCGGTCGACGGCGCCGCGGCGGCGATCACGGCCGCGCTGGCGGGGTAGGCCTCGTTGTGCCGCGGATTGCGGTCACCAGGTGACTGCGATCCGCGGCGTTGACGTCTAGGACTGCTCGGCGCCGCCGGGGAACGCCACGACGGCCGGCGTCACGCCGAGGGCCGCGCGCCACCGGGCGGCCAGCACCGCGCAATCGGTGAGGGCCTTCACGGCCAGGGTCCGGTCCTCGGTGGTGGTGGCCTGCTCGGCCACGGCGCGCCACGCGACGGCGGTGTCCTCTTCCATCTGCAGCGCCAGTTTGCTCGCGTCCGCCGGGTTGTTCGCGTCGATGGGGAGCTGATAGCCCGCGGCCGGCAGCGGAGCCGGCACCGATCGTCCGGCCAGCGCGGTGATGCCGGCTTCGCGGTTGGCGCGGTGCTTGGCCATGGCCTCGGCCACCAGATCGTTGACGTCCGGCGTGGTGTGCGCCGACACCAGGCCGTAGCCGTAGATGGTGCCGTGTTCGGTGGCGATCGCGTCGTACAGCGCGGCGTCGGCGGCGCTGCCCGGGCGGGTCGGGGTGGGTTGCGGGCTGGTCATGGCGCGGCCTGTCCGGCGAGGGTGACGGTGTGTGCCGCGGTGCACGCGGCGGCGATCGAGGCCAGCAGCCCGGCCCGGTAGCCCGATTGGCCGGCCGCGGCGCGGCCCGCACTGTCGGCGGCCTGTTCCAGCGCCGCGACGACTTCCTGAGGTGCCGGGGGTGCCGGCGGCGGGGTGGCGCCAGGCGTCGGCGAGGTGGTGGCGGAGGTCTCGGTGGTCGACGACGGTGCGGCAGACGGCGGGTTGCCCATCCGGGTCAGTTCGTCGGACAGCGCGCGGGCGTGTGCGTCCCGGAGTGCCGCGACGGCCGTCAGCGCCGGCGCCAGCTGCGGCGGTACGCCGGTGACGGCGGACGTGGCCAGCTGACTGTCGTGGCGGGCCCGGTCGAGTTCGGCGGTCAGGATGTCCAGGGCAGGATCGCGCTGCGGTGCCGACCCGCAGGCCGACGCCGCGCCGCCGAGCAGCGCCAGAGCTGCCGTGCCCAACAGGACACGCCGTCGGCTGACGGTGGTTTCGGTGTGCGGCACAGGCACATCCTGCCATTGCGGACAGCGGCCATCGGGCACCGCGGCGCCGGATGTTCTCCGGTGCCGCGATCGCGATTGCCATTCGGCCATGCGCTGCTGGCGTATCGTTGGTACCGGGTTCACCCTTCTGGGGGCCCTGTCCGCACAACTCAAGATGAGGAGCTCGCCGTGGCCCGGGACACGCCGGAACGACCGCTGCCACCCAGTCGGTTACCGACCACAGGCCAAGTGCTTGAGCTGCTCAGCAGTGCTTTTGCGGACGCCGGATACGACATCGAAGATGTGCGGGTCGACGCTGCCAAGCGACCTCCGCGCATCGTCGTGGTGGCCGACGGCGACTCGGGTCTTGACCTCGATGCCGTCGCCGACCTTTCCCGCCTCGCATCCGAGCTGCTGGACCAGGTGGCCGCCGATTCCGAGCCGTATGTGCTGGAGGTCACCTCGCCCGGCGTGGAGCGTCCGCTGACCGCGGAGCGGCACTACCGTCGCGCCCGTGGTCGCAAGGTCGCGCTGACCCTGGCCGACGGCACGTCGCTGACGGGCCGGCTGGGCGAGCACGACGGCAGCGCGATCCAACTGGTCGTCGCCAACCGCGGAGTGCTGTCGGTGCAGACCGTCGCGCTCGCGGACATTACGAAAGCTGTTGTACAGGTTGAATTTTCACCACCCAATCGCCGGGAACTGGAGCTGGCGGGTATGACCGGAGAGGGGGCCGACGGATGAACATCGACATGGCGGCACTACATGCCATCGAAGCGGACAAGGGAATCAGCGTCGACGTCGTCGTCGACACGATCAAGACGGCGCTGCTGACCGCGTACCGCCACACCGAAGGGCACGAGCCCGACGCGTACATCGACATCGACCGCAAGTCGGGCATCGTGCGGGTGATCGCCCGCCAGACCGACACCGACGGGACCGTCATCCACGAGTGGGACGACACCCCCGAGGGATTCGGCCGGATCGCGGCGACCACCGCGCGTCAGGTGATCCTGCAGCGATTGCGCGACGCGGAGAACGAGAAGAACTACGGCGAGTTCTCGGCGCGTGAGGGCGACATCGTCGCCGGCGTCATCCAGCGCGACGCCCGGGCCAACGCCCGCGGTCTCGTGGTGGTGCGGGTCGGCACGGAGGCCAAGGGCTCCGAGGGCGTGATCCCGGCCGCCGAGCAGGTGCCGGGGGAGAGCTACGTGCACGGCGACCGCGTGCGCTGCTACGTCGTCGGGGTCACCCGCGGCGCCCGCGAACCCGTCATCACGCTGTCGCGGACCCACCCGAACCTGGTGCGCAAGCTCTTCTCGCTGGAGGTCCCCGAGATCGCCGACGAGTCGGTCGAGATCGTCGCGGTGGCGCGTGAGGCCGGGCACCGATCCAAGATCGCCGTCGCGTCGCGGGTGCCGGGGCTGAACGCCAAGGGCGCCTGCATCGGCCCGATGGGTCAGCGCGTGCGCAACGTGATGAGCGAGCTCTCGGGCGAGAAGATCGACATCATCGACTACGACGAGGACCCGGCGAAGTTCGTCGCCAACGCCCTGTCGCCGGCCAAGGTCGTATCGGTGACGGTGATCGACGAGGCACAGCGCGCGGCACGCGTCGTGGTGCCCGATTTCCAGCTGTCGCTGGCGATCGGCAAGGAGGGCCAGAACGCCCGCCTGGCGGCGCGTCTCACCGGTTGGCGCATCGACATCCGCAGTGACGCCGACGGTCAGGGTGCGGACGCCGGTGGCCGGTCGGCAGGCCATGGCGGCGGCCGCGACCGCTGAGCAAAAACCCGCAGTTACCGGCGGCGTGTCGGGGCCGAGACCGCGATTGAAGTTCAAGGGCCCCGAGACGGTAGACTGCACTGTGATCCAGCGCGAGACTCCGACAGCTCCGGTGCGTACCTGCATCGGCTGCCGGAAACGAGAGCTGGCCGTCGACTTGCTTCGAGTGGCAGCTGTACGCGACGGGGACGGTAAATGCGCCGTCTCGGTCGATTCAGCGGGTAGCCTGCCGGGTCGGGGTGCGTGGTTGCACCCGGTTCAGCAGTGCCTCAACGCGGCAGTTCGGCGGCGAGCATTCGCCCGAGCGTTGCGCATCACCGGTTCGCCGGACACCTCTGCGGTCGAAGAGTTCTTCAGTGCCTTACCCGCCTGACGAACCCGGAACACCACAGCAAGAGAACAGGTAGCGAAGAACATGAGCACACCGTGAAGTCCCGATGACCATGCGTCATAGCTAAACCGAGGCGCGGCCTACCCACCGCTGACGCCTCACGACGAGGAGAGAAGTGGCAGCAGGTAAGGCACGCGTACACGAGTTGGCAAAAGAACTCGGTGTCACCAGCAAGGAAGTGCTCGCCCGACTGAGCGAACAGGGCGAATTCGTGAAATCTGCGTCCTCCACTGTGGAGGCGCCCGTCGCACGCCGGTTGCGTGAGGCGTTCGGCGGCGGCAAGCCCGCCAAGTCCGACGCACCGGCTCCCGCGGCCGCCAAGCCGTCGGGTGCCCCGAAGCCCGGCGCACCCAAGCCGGCTGCCGTCGCGGCACCTGCCGCGCCTGCGCCCGCGGCCCCGGCCGCGGCTGCTCCGGCACCCGCAGCACCCGCACCGGCGGCTCCCGCTCCCGGTGGACCCAAGCCGGGCGCACCCCGGCCCGCGGCTCCGCAGCCCCAGGCCCCGGCTCCCGCAGAGCCCGCCGCTCCGGCAGCGTCGGCCGCCCCGGCCGCTCCGGCTCAGCCGCGTCCGGCCACCCCGGGCGCGACCCCGGGTCCGCGACCTGGCGCCCCCAAGCCGGCCCCGCGAGCTCCGCGCGTCGGCAACAACCCGTTCTCTTCCCAGCAGCCGGTCGAGCGCCCGGCCCCGCGTCCGGCTCCCGGTCCCGGTGGCCCGCGTCCGGGTCCCGGCGCCGGTGGACCCCGTCCGGGCGGTGGCCCGCGTCCGGGTGTCACGCCCGGCAACATGCCCCCGCGTCCGCCGGGTGCCCGTCCGGGTGCCGTCGGTCGTCCGGGTGGTCCGCGTCCCGGCCCCGGTGGCGGTCCGCGTCCCGGTGGTGGCCCTCGTCCCGGCGGTGCCGGTGGCGGCGGTAACTACCGCGGCGGTGGCGCCGGCGGTGGTGCAGGTGCCGGTGCCGGTGGTGGCTTCCGCGGTCGCCCCGGTGGCGGCGGTGCTCCCGGTGGCGGTGGTCCCGGTGGCGGCGGCGGTCGTCCCGGTCAGCGCGGCGGTGCCGCGGGTGCCTTCGGGCGTCCCGGTGGCGCACCCCGTCGTGGCCGTAAGTCGAAGCGCGCAAAACGCGCCGAATACGAGAACATGCAGGCCCCGATCGTCGGTGGCGTGCGGTTGCCGCACGGCAACGGCGAGGTCATCCGCCTCGCTCGCGGCGCGTCGCTGAGCGACTTCGCCGAGAAGATCAACGCCAACCCGGCTTCGCTGGTGCAGGCGCTGTTCAACCTGGGCGAGATGGTGACCGCCACCCAGTCGGTGGGTGACGACACCCTCGAGCTGCTGGGCAGCGAGATGAACTACGTCGTGCAGGTCGTGTCCCCGGAGGACGAGGACCGCGAGCTGCTCGAGTCGTTCGACCTCACCTACGGCGAGGACGCCGGCGACGAGGACGACCTGGCCAGCCGGCCGCCGGTGGTCACCGTCATGGGCCACGTCGACCACGGTAAGACGCGACTGCTCGACACGATCCGTAAGGCGAACGTCCGCGAGGGCGAGGCCGGTGGCATCACCCAGCACATCGGCGCCTACCAGGTGCTGACCGAGCTGGACGGCAACGAGCGTCTGGTGACGTTCATTGACACCCCGGGTCACGAGGCGTTCACCGCCATGCGTGCCCGTGGTGCCAAGGCCACCGACATCGCGATCCTGGTGGTCGCCGCCGACGACGGCGTCATGCCGCAGACGGTGGAGGCCATCAACCACGCTCAGGCCGCTGATGTGCCGATCGTGGTGGCGGTCAACAAGATCGACAAGGAAGGCGCGGATCCGCAGAAGATCCGGGCGCAGCTGACCGAGTACAACCTGGTGGCCGAGGATTACGGCGGCGACACCATGTTCGTGGACATCTCGGCCAAGCAGGGCACCAACATCGACGGCCTGCTCGAAGCAGTGCTGCTGACCGCGGATGCCTCGCTGGACCTGCGGGCCAACCCCGACATGGAGGCCCAGGGTGTGGCCATCGAGGCGCACCTGGACCGCGGTCGCGGCCCGGTCGCCACGGTGCTGGTGCAGCGCGGCACGCTGCGCGTCGGTGACTCGGTGGTCGCCGGCGACGCCTACGGCCGCGTCCGCCGCATGGTCGACGAGCACGGCGAGGACGTCGAAGAGGCGTTCCCGTCGCGTCCGGTCCAGGTCATCGGTTTCACCTCGGTGCCCGGCGCCGGCGACAACTTCCTGGTCGTCGACGAGGACCGCATCGCCCGGCAGATCGCCGACCGGCGCAGCGCGCGCAAGCGCAATGCGCTGGCCGCACGTTCGCGCAAGCGCATCAGCCTGGAAGACCTGGATTCGGCGCTGAAGGAAACCAGCCAGCTGAACCTGATCCTGAAGGGCGACAATTCGGGCACCGTCGAGGCGCTCGAGGAGGCCTTGATGGGCATCCAGATCGACGACGAGGTGGAACTGCGCGTCATCGACCGCGGTGTCGGTGGCGTCACCGAGACCAACGTCAACCTGGCGTCGGCTTCGGATGCGATCATCATCGGCTTCAACGTCCGTGCCGAGGGCAAGGCGACGGAGCTGGCGAACCGCGAGGGCGTGGAGATCCGGTACTACTCGGTGATCTACCAGGCCATCGACGAGATCGAGAGCGCGCTCAAGGGCATGCTCAAGCCGGTCTACGAGGAGAAGGAGCTCGGCCGCGCCGAGATCCGCGCCATCTTCCGGTCGTCGAAGGTCGGCAACATCGCTGGTTGCCTCGTGCAGTCGGGCATCATGCGGCGTAACGCCAAGGCCCGCCTGTTGCGTGACAACATCGTCATCGCCGAGAACCTCACGGTGTCTTCGCTCAAGCGCGAGAAGGACGACGCCACCGAGGTGCGCGAAGGTTACGAATGCGGTCTGACGCTGACCTACAACGACATCAAGGAAGGCGACGTCATCGAGACGTACGAACTCGTCGAGAAGGCTCGTACCTAGGTGGCCGATCCAGCACGCGCCAAGCGATTGGCCAAGCGTATTTCGACGATCGTCGCTTCGGCGATCGAGTACGAGATCAAGGATCCACGGCTCGACGGCGTGACGATCACCGATGCCAAGATGACCGGTGATCTGCACGACGCCACGCTGTACTACACGGTGATCGGGACCAGCCTCGACGAGGAGCCGGACTACGCCGGCGTCGCGGCTGCCCTGGAGAAGGCCAAGGGCGCGTTGCGCACGAGAGTCGGTGCGGGAACCGGGGTTCGGTTCACGCCCACACTGACTTTCGAGCGCGACACCGTGCCGGATGCGGCTCTGAAGATGGAGGAGCTGCTGGCCCGGGCCCGTGCCGCCGACGAGGACGTGGCTCGCATCCGCGAAGGTGCCAAGCACGCCGGTGACGCCGATCCGTACCGTGTGGTGGGGGACAGCGATTCCGAGGATGCAGGTGACGGCGATCGAACCGACGACTGAGATTCGGCCGCAGGGCGCGCGGGTTGACGCGCGCGGTGCGGCTGATCTGCTCGGTGCGGTCGAGAGCGTGAGCGTGGTTGCCCACGTCTACCCCGACGCCGACACCATCGGAGCGGGCCTCGCGCTCGCATTGGTGCTCAGCGAGGCCGGTAAGGATGTGCAGGTCGGTTTTGCCGCCCCTGCAACCGTGCCGGAATCGCTGCAGACGCTGCCCGGCGGGCACCTGCTGGTGCCGCCGGACCAGATGCGTCCGGACGCCGACCTGGTGGTGACCGTCGACATCCCGAGCGTGAACCGTCTCGGGTCGCTGGCGAAGCTGGCCGATCCCGGACGGCAGGTGCTGGTGATCGATCACCACGCCTCGAACCGGTTGTTCGGTACCGCGAATTACGTTGACCCGTCGGCAGATTCGACCACCATGCTGGTGGCCGAGCTGCTGGACGCCTGGGACAAGCCGATCGAGCTGCCGGTGGCGCATTGCCTGTACGCCGGCCTGACCACCGACACGGGCTCGTTCCGGTGGGCCAGCGCCCGGGCCTATCGGCTCGCGGCGCGGCTGCTCGACATCGGCGTCGACAACGCCGCCGTCAGCCGCGCGCTGCTCGACACGCACCCGTACTCGTGGCTGCCCATGCTGTCCCGCGTGTTGTCGACGGCGTGCCTGGTGCCCGAGGCCGCCGGAGGTAAGGGCCTGGTGTATGCCGTTGTGTCGCACCAGGAATACGCGGCGGCGCGCTCGGAAGAGGTCGAGAGCATCGTGGACATCGTGCGGACCACGTCCGAGGCCGAGGTGGCTGCGGTGCTCAAAGAGATCGAGCCGGGGCAGTGGTCGGTGTCCCTGCGGGCCAAGACCGAGATCGACGTGTCGGTGCTCGCGAGTTCGTTCGGCGGCGGCGGCCACCGGTTCGCGGCCGGCTACTCACCGACCGGAACCGCCGACGACGTCGTCGCGGCCCTCGTCGCCGCGCTCTCCTAGCCGGCCCTTGCCCGTGCCAGCCCCCTTCCCGCGAGCGGCCGTGTTTGTACGCCGACACGCCGTCTTCGGCGTGCACCTTCGTGCCGCTCGCGGCCGGCGAGCGTGCGCGTCATGACCACCGAGGTCACCGGCCGGCTCATCGCAGGCCTCGCCTTCCCTGCCCTAGGGGTGCTGGCCGCCGAGCCCATCTACCTCCTGCTCGACACTGCGGTCGTCGGCCGACTCGGCGCGCTGCCGTTGGCGGGCCTGGCGGTCGGCGGCCTGATCCTCAGCCTTGTCGGCTCGCAGCTGACGTTCCTGTCGTACGGCACGACGTCGCGGTCGGCCCGGAGCTTCGGCGCCGGTGACCGGGCCGGTGCGGTCGGGGAGGGCGTGCAGGCCACCTGGCTGGCGCTGGCTGTCGGCGTGCTCATCGTGGTGGTGGTGCAGGCGTTGGCGCCCTTTCTGCTCACGGCCATCGCCGGGTCACGGGGCGGCATCGCCGAGACCGCACTGCCGTGGCTGCGTGTCGCGATCTTGGCCGTACCCGCGATCCTGATCTCCATGGCCGGCAACGGCTGGCTGCGCGGTGTGCAGGACACCGTCCGGCCGCTGCGGTATGTGCTTGTCGGCGTGGGTATTTCAGCGGTGCTGTGTCCGGTGCTGGTCTTCGGGTGGCTCGGGCTGCCGCGGCTCGGCCTGACCGGATCGGCGGTAGCCAATCTGGTGGGGCAGTGGATCGCCGCGGCGCTGTTCGGGTATGCGCTGCTGTCCGAACGGGTTTCGCTGCGACTGCGGCCCGACGTGCTGCGCGCGCAGCTGACCATGGGCCGCGACCTGGTGCTACGGTCCCTGGCGTTCCAAGTGTGTTTCCTGTCTGCCGGCGCGGTCGCGGCCCGGTTCGGTGCGGCCGCCGTCGCCGCCCACCAGGTGGTGCTGCAGCTGTGGAATTTCCTTGCGCTCGTGCTGGATTCGCTGGCCATCGCGGCGCAGTCACTCGTCGGCGCGGCCCTCGGCGCGGGGGAGTCGGCGCATGCCAAGGCGGTGGCGCGGCGCGTGACGGTCTATTCGGCGGCCGCGGCGACGGTGCTGGCGGCGGTTTTCGCAGTGGGCTCCGGTGTGCTGCCGGCAGTGTTCACCGCGGACCATGCGGTGCGGGATCAGATCGGTATCCCGTGGTGGTTCATGGTGGCCCAATTGCCCATCGCGGGAATCGTTTTCGCGCTCGACGGGGTGCTGCTCGGCGCCGGTGACGCGAAGTTCATGCGCAACGCCACCCTGATCAGCGGGCTGGTCGGCTTCCTGCCGCTGATCTGGTTGTCGCTCGCCTTCGGGTGGGGCCTCGCCGGCATCTGGTCCGGGCTGACCACGTTCCTGGTGCTGCGGCTCGTCTTCGTCGGCTGGCGCGCGCTGTCCGGCCGCTGGGCGTGAGCAGGGCGCCCGAAAGGCGTCGTCACCCACCTCTCGCGAGCGGCCATGTCTGCACACGACACGCCGTGGTTCCCGTACAAAAACGTGCCGCTCATCGCCGGTGAGCGGGACGTTCTCGTACAGCTGGAGCGGCGTGTCGGCGTACAAACACGGCCGCTCGCGGGGAGAGGGAACAGCTACTAGACCTGGGTGCGGCCGCGCTGCATGACGGCGTCGCGGTTGGCGGCGATGTCGTTGCCGCTGGAGGCGTCCATCCACTTGCGGGCCGACGCGGCTTCGATCCACAGCCCGGCATCGGTCTGCGAGCCGTCGATCTTGTGGTACGAGTCCAGCAGCGCGCGCACGGCGTTCTGGTTGTTGCCGACGATCGAGGCGGCGACGCGGCGCGCGGTCGGGAGCAGCTCGTCGTGCGGCACCACCTCGGTGACCAGCCCGGCGCGCAGCGCCTCGGCCGCCGACAGGTAGTCGCCGGTCAGGCTCATCCGGCGGGCGAGGCCGACGCCGGCCTTCTGCGGCAGCCGCACACTCAGACCCCAGGTCGGCAGCAGTCCGACACGGGCATGGGTGTCGGCGAACTTGGCGTTCTCCGAGGCGATCAGGATGTCGCAGTACAGCGCCAGCTCCAGGCCGCCGGTGACGGCCGCGCCGTTGATGGCGCCGATGACGGGCTTGGTCATGTTGGGCCACTTCGGCGAGATGTCCGGCAGGTCCGCGCCCTCGCCGAGTTCCTTGAGGTCCAGACCGGCGCAGAACACAGGGTCGGCGCCCGTCAGGATCACCACGTCGACGTCCGGGTCGGCCTCGGCCTGGCGCAGCGCGCCGTAGAAGGCATCGCGCAGCTCGTAGGACAGCGCGTTCCGGGACTTCGGCCGGTTCAGCGTCAGGGTGCGAACCCGGTCGGTGGTGTCGATCAGTAGGACGTCGGTCACGTTGGCTCCTTGCGTTGCGGTCACCCACCGACACCGTAACTTGCGGCCTGAACGCGCCTATCGTGGAGGCCATGTGCCGCAACATCACCGAACTGCGTGGCCTGGAGCCGGCCGCCACGGCCGAGGAGATCGAGGCCGCCGCGCGTCAATACATCCGCAAGGTCAGCGGGATCACCCGTCCCACCGCCGCAAACGTCGACGCCTTCGAAGCCGCGGTCGCGGAGGTCACGGCTGTCACCGAGAGACTGTTGAACCAACTGCCGGCCCGTCGGCAGCCGCCCAAGACGGTGCCGCCGCTGCGGCGGCCCGAGGTGCAGGCGAGGTTGGCCGCCAAGTGAATTCGCCCGCGCTCAAGGAGTGGGGCGCGGCGGTACAGGCGCTGCTCGACGGACGCCAGACGGTGCTGTTGCGCAAGGGCGGTATCGGCGAGAAGCGTTTCGAGGTATCGGCACCGGAGTTCGTGTTCTTCCCGACGGTCGAGCACAGCCACGCGGCGCGGGTCCGTCCTGAGTTCACCGATCTTCTCGAGCAGTCTGCGGGGGACAGCACCGACACCGAGGTGGTACTGCGCGGCGGCGCGAAAGTCGTTGCGGCCGTGCCAGTTGAGCGTCCGGAGCAGCTGGATGCCATCGCCGATCTGCATATTTGGACCGCTGAATCCGTGCAGAACGACCGGCTGGATTTCCGGCCCCGGCACCGGCTGACGGTCCTGGTGGTGCAGGCCAAACCACTCGTGGCACCGGTGCGGCTGCCGCGTACCCCCGACTACGCAGGCTGCCGCAGCTGGGTGGACCTGCCGGTGACGCCCGAGTGGGGACCGCCGGTGTACGACGACGCGGCGCTGGCCGCCATCACCGAGCGGGTGCGCGACTCAGTCGGCTGACAGCGCGACCACCGGCAGCAGCAGCCGGGACACCCCACCGGAGCCGTGGTGCACCGCGTGGGTGGCCGGCACCATCCGCTCGCCCGTGACGACGGGCTCGCCGGTGCCGAGGTTGCGGTCGTACCGCGGGTGGCAACCGCCCGCGACGATCACCCGCAGCCTGGAGCCGGCGGGGATCCGGTGCGCGACTGCGTCGAGTTCGAGTCGGAGGGTCTCGGGCTCGTCGGAAGGTGTTGTCAGCCTGCGGAATCCATCGCTGACGTTGCGGGACTTGCCCTTTGCGTCGACCGCGCTGAGCCGGACGAAGACGTCCCGGTTGGGGTTGTCGCACGACTGGGTCAGCTCGATCACCGGGTTTCCGACCAGGTACAGGTCTTCGGCGAGCGGCTCACCGGTGAAGTCGACGACGTCGGGCCGCCGGCTGAGGGCGGAATCCTCCTGGTAGCCCGCCGCCGACGACAGCAACCGGCCGCCCAGCGTGGGCGTCGGTGCCGCGGGATCGAAGGTGAATCGCGACGGTGGCACGGTGTCGGCGGGCGCGGTCGCGCTGAGCCGGTGCGCCGGCTGCAGGTAGAGCTCGAGTTCGGTGGCGGCCGGTGGCCAGTCCGGCATGGTCAGCCAGCCCTGCCCGTTGACCTCGACCCGGACGGCCGCCCGTTCGGACTCCGGGGTGCGCTCGGCCAGGTGGGTGTCGAGCCAGGCCAGCGATTCCCGCAGCACCGTGGCGCCGCCGCGGGTCATCACCTGGGTGTGGGTCCACGATCCGATGGTGACGGCGGTCGGCACGCCACGCGACTTCAGGCGCTGGAACTGCGTCAGGGTCTGCTCCAGGAACAGGTCTTGCCAGCCGCCGATGAGCAGCACCGGCACGTCGACCTTGTCGAGCGTGTCGGCGAGGGCCATGTTCTCCCAGAACGGGTCGGCGCCGTCGGGGTGGCTCAGCCAGGATTCGTACCAGGTCGCTCCGGAACCCAGTAGCCGGCGTCCGGCGGCTCCGGCCGGCACCTGGTCGTGCGTGCGGGCGACCAGGCGCGGTGCCCGAAAGCGCCGGGTCAGCACGGCCAGCGGTGGATCTTCCTGGTGCGCCATCATGTCGCTCCAGCCCAGGAAGTTGTCGAGCGTGAAAGCGCCGGTGCCCCAGGTTGATTCGGCGAAGTCGTGCGGGCCGACCATGATGATTGCGGCCTTGAGCTCGGGCGGGGGATCGGTGAGCAGCGCCCACTGGGTGAAGCCCAGGTACGACAACCCGATTGTCGCGAACGACCCGGTGAACCACGGCTGATCGCGCAACCAGGCCGCGGTGTCCACGGCGTCGGCGATCTCGTTGACCATCGGTTCGAAGTCGCCACCGGAGCCGAACGTGCCGCGCACACTCTGCAGCAGCACGTGGTAGCCGCGGCGGGCGTATGCAGCGCCGAACACCGGGCCGAAGGGGAACCCTCGGCCGTAGGGGCACCGCACCAGCAGGGTGCCCTTCGCAGTGCCGGTGGGCGCGTAGTGGCTACCGACGAGTTCGACGCCGTCGCGCATCGGGGTGGTGACGCGGCTGACGGTGTAGTCCGTCGTCGGGGGTGGGACGCCGAGGATGCGGCTCAGTAGTCGGGAAGCGAAGCGGGTGGTTCGTGAGCTCACGTTTTCGAAGGGTACCCACTTGCTGGGGACCGTGACGGCCGTGAGCGCCTCCGACGCTTGTGGACCGCAATCTGTCGGACCCCCGGAGTAGACCGGACTCAGGCCGGTGCGGCACATGTCTGCACCCCACGAGGCGGGGGGATCCGATGGGTAATCGAGCGAACATTGTTGTCGTGAAAGACCAAGAGTGGCAGTACGTTTACTCACACTGCGAGGGCTGCCGCATGGTGGACCTATTGATCGGCGGACCGGACCTGGCGCTGGAATTCCTGGAATCGCTGCGGCGGCAGAATTCCCATGACTGGTGGACCGATCCGCTGTGGTGCGACGGTGGTGCGGTCTTCGATTTCGACCGGCGGCGGGTCGTGTTCTTCGGCGACGGCCTCATGGTGGACATGCCGTTCCGGCGTACCATCCTGGCGGCGCTCACCGAGGTGTGGCCGGGCTATGAGATCTGCTACGCCTACGACGGCACCGCCGAAATTGGCGGATACGTCGGGAGGCGGTTTGACCTACCGCCACTGGACGTCCTCTCCATACCGAAGCTGGCAAGATCGCGAAATGCTTTGTGCCACTTGGTTTCCGTGATCGACGCGTCGGGGGAGCTGCGGATGTGGCCGTTGTGGTGGGGCGACAGCAAGGCATGGCACGGGCCGGCTCTGCTCGAGAAGCTGCCGGGTAAAGGCGTCCAGCGACTGAAGCTGGGCAAGATCCCCGAAGGCGGGGTGCATATCGATGTGCCCCGAAATGCGGTCGGGGTGTGGAACACCGCCGACGTCTTGGGTGTGTTCCGGGCGCTGCCTGAGTTGTGGAGCGGCTGGCGGACCGAATGCTGGGAGGATCGCTACGAAGAGCAACTCGCCGCCTGCGGGGGTGCGCTGCGACTGCCCGCGGTGGAGGAGGCAGATTTCGACGAAGTTCTGAATTGGTTGCGCGAGAGAGCATGCGGTATGGACCGCAGCTACGCTGCTGTCCCTCCGAGTGCAGACCAATGGGCCCGGTTCGCGGCGGCCTATGAGCGTGCGCGGCGACGCCAGGTGAAATCGGCATGACCGCCCCGAAGGAATATTGGTACCATCGAAGGGGTAGGAAGGTACCAATCATGGCGCTGAATATCAAAGACCCGGCCGTCCATGACGCCGTGAAAGAGATCGCAAGGATCACCGGCGAGTCGCAGGCGCAGGCCGTCGCGACAGCGGTGAACGATCGGCTGCGACGATTGCAGGCCGATGACCTGGCAGAGCGCTTGCTGGATATTGCCCGCAGTATCAGGAGTCGGCTGGGCTCCGAGGGACTTCCCGACCATGGCGAGCTGCTTTACGACGAATACGGACTGCCCAAATGATCGTGGACACATCGGCCATCGTCGCGCTGATTGCTGACGAGGACGACGTGGGAGTCTATGCCCGGGCGATCGCCGCCGCAGTGGCGCCGCGGTTGTCGGCGGCAAGCTATCTCGAATGCGGAATCGTCCTGGATGCACGCCGTGATCCAGTCATCAGTACGCGGTTCGATGACCTGGTGGATAGCGCCGGATTCGTCATCGAACCGGTGACCGAGCGTCAGGCCCGGCTGGCCCGCCAGGCCTATCGTGACTTCGGGAAAGGCAGTGGCCACCCAGCGGGCCTGAACTTCGGTGACTGCTTCGCATATGCACTGGCGATCGACTGCCGCGAGCCATTGCTGTGGAAGGGCGATGACTTCGGACACACGGGTGTCCGGTCAGCGCTCGAGTCCAACTAGACGTGGCGACACAGGGCCCGTCGCCTCGCGATCAGAACTTGTAGAACGGCACCAGCTGGTTGGCGCGCTGCAGGTTTGTCTGCAGGCAGTCCGGGCGGTCCGGCGACTCGATCGGCGAGTAGAACAGCGACTGGTTGATCAGGCCGTAGCTGGTCTTGAAGGTGATCATGCAGGTCACCCACCACCGGTCATTCCAGTCGGTCGGCTTCATGATCCAGTACTGCGCGGCGCGGTGTCCGGCGATGTTCAGCTCGACGGCGTCGGCCGGCAGCGTCTGCTCGTAGGTGCGCCAGACGATCGGCTCGACGGCCACCTGGTAGTTACCGGCGTCGTAGTGGCAACGCAGGCCGTCTTCATGGTCGGGCGGGGTGAACGCCAGGCCCATGGCGTTGATGGCGTCGAGCGGAATCTGATCGCACGGGTCGAATGGGCTCGGGTTCGTCGTGGAGATGATCGGCGACTTGATGGTGCTGCTGAGTGGAGCGGAGGTGGAGCGTAGCTCTACGTTGTCGCCGCCGGTCGGTGACACCGGGTTGGTCTGTGTGACCACCACGCCTGCCGTCACGAGCGCACACAGCGCCGACACCAGCCGCAGTTTCCCGGCCATCGTTGCCATGACACCCCTTAGATCCGAGCAATACTGCGGGGAGTCTACAAGTCGCCTGCGTCACACCGGACAGGATGGGAGAACCTGTTCTAGTTTCTCCCGCTGCGCGGGACGGTTGGCACTTCAGCGGGTGTTGCTGCCACCCAAGTAGGCTGGATTTTTGTGTCGACCCAGCCGACCCTTTGGGCAATCAGTGACCTGCACATCGGGCATACCGGAAACAAGCCGGTCACCGAGTCGCTGCACCCGGCCTCGCCGGACGACTGGCTGATCGTCGCCGGTGACGTCGCCGAGCGCACCGACGACATCCGGTGGTCCCTGGACCTGCTGCGCAAGCGTTTCGCCAAGGTGATCTGGGTGCCGGGCAACCACGAACTGTGGACCACCAACAAGGACCCGATGCAGATCTTCGGGAAGGCCCGCTACGACTACCTGGTCGACATGTGCGACCAGATGGGCATCGTGACCCCCGAGCATCCGTTCCCGGTCTGGACCGGCCCCGGCGGCGCGGCGACGATCGTGCCGATGTTCCTGCTGTACGACTACAGCTTCCTGCCCGCGGGCACCGCCACGAAGGCCGAGGGGCTCGCGGTGGCCAAGGAGCGCAACGTCGTCGGCACCGACGAGTTCCTGCTGTCGAGCGAGCCGTACGCCACCCGGGACGCGTGGTGCCGGGACCGGGTGAACATCACCCGTAAGAAGCTCGACGACCTGGACTGGATGGAGTCCACGGTCCTGGTCAACCACTTCCCCCTGGTGCGCGAACCCTGCGACGCCATGTTCTATCCGGAGTTCTCGCTGTGGTGCGGCACCACGGCGACCAAGGACTGGCACACCCGCTACAACGCCATCTGCTCGGTATACGGCCACCTGCACATCCCGCGCACCACCTACTACGACGGGGTGCGGTTCGAGGAGGTCTCGGTCGGCTATCCGCGAGAGTGGCGGCGCCGCAAGCCTTATCGGTGGATGCGCCAAATCCTGCCGGACCCCCAGTACCCACCCGGCTACCTCAACGACTTCGGTGGTCACTTCGAGATCACCCAGGAAATGCGGGAGCACGCGCAGAAGATGCAGGACCGAATCAATTCGAGGCGACTGTGACCTTGCTGACCCAGGTGCTGCCCGACGTGGTAGCCACCGCCGAGACCTATTCCGACCCGGCCGATCTGGTTCCACTGCCGGAGGAAGAACCGCTGATCGCGCGCTCGGTGGCCAAACGGCGCAACGAGTTCATCACCGTGCGGCACTGCGCCCGTGAGGCATTGGGCAAGCTCGACGTCGGCCCGGTCCCGATCCTCAAGGGGGACAAGGGTGAACCGTGCTGGCCCGACGGGATCGTCGGCAGCCTGACGCACTGCGAGGGCTTCCGTGGCGCCGTCGTGGCCCGCGCCACCGAGGTGCGGTCTGTCGGTATCGACGCCGAACCGCACGGCGTGCTGCCCAAGGGCGTGCTTGGCGCCGTCGCGTTGCCTGCCGAGCAGGACGCCGTGACGACGCTGGAGGGTGACCTGCACTGGGACCGGATCCTGTTCTGCGCCAAGGAGGCGACGTACAAGGCCTGGTTCCCGTTGACCCACCGTTGGCTGGGTTTCGAGGACGCGCACATCACCTTCGAGCTGGATTCGTCGGGGACTTCGGGCACGTTTCTGTCGCGCATCCTCATCGACCCGGCCGCTGAGTCGGGGCCGCCGTTGACCGAACTGCCGGGACGTTTCACGGTGTCCAACGGCCTTGTCCTGACGGCGATCTCACTGTGAAGGCTGCATCGAAGCCGGCCCCGCCACCCGGCCTGGTGATCGTCGACAAACCCGCCGGGATGACGAGCCATGACGTCGTCGGCCGGTGCCGGCGACTGTTCGGCACCCGCAAAGTGGGGCATGCCGGCACTTTGGACCCGATGGCCACCGGCGTGCTGGTGGTCGGCATCGAACGGGCCACCAAGATCCTCGGTCTGCTGACCGCCACCGACAAGCAGTACATCGCGACCATCCGGCTCGGCCAGACCACGTCGACCGAAGACGCCGAAGGCGAAGTGCTGGAGACGGTTTCGGCCGCGCACGTGACCGACGACAAGATCGAGTCGGCGGTCGCGGCATTGCGGGGCGAGATCGACCAGGTGCCATCGGCCGTGAGTGCCATCAAGGTCGACGGCGAGCGCGCGTACAAGCTGGTCCGCGAAGGCAAGGCGCCGGAACTGGCGGCGCGCCGGGTGCGGATCTCTCGGTTCACTGTTGACGCGGTGCGGCGCGTCGAGGAATTCGTCGACGTCGACGTGACCGTGGACTGCTCGTCGGGCACCTACATTCGGGCGCTGGCCCGTGATGTCGGCGCGACGCTCGGTGTCGGCGGGCACCTGACGGCATTGCGGCGAACCAAGGTTGGTCGCTACGGCTTGGACGAGGCGCGGACGTTGGAGCAGCTGACCGACGCCGCCGAATTGAGCTACTCGCTGGATGCGGCTTGTCTGCTGGGGTTCCCGCGCAGGGACCTGACCGACGCCGAGACCGAGGACACGCGCCATGGCCGGGCCCTCGCGCCGGCCGGCATCGAGGGCACCTACGCCGCGACCGCTGCCGATGGGCGCGTGATCGCCCTGTTGGAGGACGGGCCCAAACGCACCAGCAGCGTCGTGGTGCTGCGCCCGGCCACGCTGTAGCGGCGGCCACAGATGGCGCATTTACGTACCAATTGGAATGGTTTCTGCCCGGAATTCACCTTTTGGCCACGTACGATGCAATCGTGACCGCAGGTGTGGAGGGGCAGGCCAAGCGCCGTACCCAGGCCGAGCGCAGTGCCGCCATGCGTACCCGCCTGCTCGATGCCACAGTGGATTGCCTGGTCACCTACGGTTATTCCGGGACCACGACGCAACGTGTCGCGGAAATCGCCGGCGTGACGCGTGGCGCCCAAGTTCACCATTTCCGGTCCAAGGAAGATCTTGTCGCCGCAGCGATCGAGCACCTCGCCGAGCAGCGCGTGCAGGCCGCCATCCGCGATCTCGGACGGGTGGCGAACAGCCCGGATCCGGTGACGATGACGCTGGACTACCTGTGGGAATCCCACCAGGGACCGATCTTCGTGGCGACCCTGGAGCTCTGGGTGGCGGCGCGTACTGACCGGGTGCTGGCCGAGCATATTGAGCGTGTCGAACCCATCGTCACGGGTGCGCTGATCAGCGCACTGGCCCAACTGATTCCGAGCCGGGCCGCACAGAAGGACTTGCGCGACCTGGCGTTCACCGCAATGGATGCGTTGCGGGGGATTCTGCTCTTGGCCTTCGTGGATCGGGATACGAAGAAGGCGCGCAAGCGCTGGGCCCGGGTGTGTGAGCAGCTACGCGGCATGTTTGTCGAGGCTCTGGCCGTTCAACCCGGCAACGCCGAAATCACTTCCTAGCCAGCTCTTTTCGTTTTTGCCAGAGATCGCTCGGCTGATCGAGCCGGGGTATTCGGCTACCCTCTTGTAAAGATACAAACAGGTTGGTATGTTATCGACCCGCACAGAAAGAGAGGGTTTCATGCCCAACAAGGTGTATGTGATCGGCGTCGGGATGACGAAGTTCGAGAAGCCCGGTTCTCGGCTCAATCTGGACGGGTCGGCGTGGGACTACCCGGATATGGCCCGCGAGTCCGGGTCAAAAGCGTTGGCGGACGCAGGGATTGACTATCGCGAAGTTCAGGAGGCCTATGTCGGCTACGTCTACGGCGAGTCGACCTCGGGGCAGCGCGCGGTCTACGAGCTGGGGATGACGGGCATCCCGGTGGTGAACGTCAACAACAACTGTTCGACCGGATCCACCGCGCTGTACCTCGCCGCACGAGCGGTGCGCAGCGGCCTCGCCGACTGCACGCTGGCGCTCGGTTTCGAGAAGATGCAGCCCGGCTCGCTCGGTTCCACCTACGACGACCGCGAACAGCCCATGGCCAAGCACATCATGGCGATGGCGGAAATCTCGGAGGTGCTGTTCCCGCCGGCGCCGTGGATGTTTGGTGCCGCCGGCCGTGAGCACATGAAGCAATTCGGCTCGACCGCAGAGCATTTCGCCAAGATCGGCTACAAGAACCACAAGCACTCGGTCAACAACCCGTACGCGCAGTTCCAGGACGAATACAGCCTTGAGGACATCCTGGCCGCGCGGATGATCTACGACCCGCTGACCAAGCTGCAGTGCTCGCCGACGTCGGACGGATCCGGTGCGGCGATCCTGGCCAGTGAAGCGTTCGTCGAGAAGCACGGGTTGGCTGGGCAGGCCGTCGAGATCGTCGGGCAGGCGATGACCACCGACTTCGAGAACAGCTTCGACGGCACCTGCAAGGCGCTCATCGGCTACTACATGAATGTCGCTGCCGCCCAGCAGGTTTACGAGCAGTCGGAACTCGGGGCCGAGGACTTCCAGGTCATCGAACTGCACGACTGCTTCAGCGCCAACGAACTGCTGCTCTACGAAGCCCTGGGCCTGTGCGGCGAAGGTGAAGCGGCCAAGCTCATCGACAACGGCGACACCACCTATGGCGGGAGGTGGGTGGTCAACCCGTCGGGCGGGCTCATCTCCAAGGGGCATCCGCTGGGTGCCACCGGCCTGGCGCAATGTGCCGAACTCACCTGGCAGCTGCGCGGTACCGCGGACAAGCGGCAGGTCGAGAACGTCACGGCCGCCCTGCAGCACAACATCGGCTTGGGCGGGGCGGCCGTCGTCACCGCCTACCAGCGCGCCGAGCGCTGAACCGAAACATCTAACAACACAACACATCCAATCAGAACTGAGGAGCACCATCATGGGACACATCGAAGCAACCAAGCAGCTGTCGGCCTCACCGGAGGCGTTGTGGGCGATTGTTTCCGATCTGCCCAACTGGGACAAGTGGTTCACCGTCCACGAGAAGTGGCTGTGTGACGTGCCGGCAACGGTCACACCGGGCACCACGCTGACCGCGAAGATCGTCATGCTCGGCATGGCCAACAAGATCGAATGGACGATCCAGAAGATGGAGGCGCCGACCACGTTCGTGCTGTCCGGCACTGGTATGGCCGGCGTCAAGGCGCTCTTCGAGTTCACCGTGACCCCATCGGGCAGCGGCTCGGAGTTCAAGGTGGCCGGCGACTTCGAGGGCGCGCTGGTCAAGGGTGCGCTGGCCAAGGCGGTCGAGAAGGACGGCGCCAAGCAGCTCGACAAGACACTCGAGCAGCTCGACGCACTTGCGTCGGCGGCGGTCTGAAATGGCCGACGAGGAACTGGTTTTCGATGACTCCGGGTTGAACAAATGGACAGACGACGACCACTTCGAGGTCACCCGGGAACATCTCATCGACTACGCCAAGGCCACCAACGACCCGATATCCGCGCATCTTGCGGGTGATGTCGCGCCGCCGATCTTCGCGATCGTGCCGGTGTTCGAATCCCTATTGACGCCCACCGTCGATGTGGCACCCGTGGAGTTGATTCCTCGGGTGGTTCACGGGGAACAGGACTTTCACTTCCATCGGCCGATCTATCCGGGTGACAAACTGGTGTCACGCGGCATGATGCTCGGCTACGAAGGGCTCGAGAACGGCACGCGAGCATCGGTTTACCTCGAATGTCGGACCGATGACGGCGATCTCGTCAACGAACAGTACGTGACGTGCTTCTTCCGCGGGTTCAACGCCGGCAAGAAGATTGGTGAATTGGGCCCGAATCACAAGTTCGACGCCGCGCTGCGCGACCAGCCCCCACTGGCGAAAGTCGTTCAGCATGTCGATGCGGACCAGACGTTCCGCTACTCACCGGCATCGGGCGATCCGATGCCGATCCACCTCGACGAAGAGGTGGCCAAGGACGCGGGACTGCCGGGCATCATCGCCCATGGCCTGTGCACCATGGCATTCACCTCGTGGGCCTTGCTGACCGAGGTCGGTGGGGAAGATGTCAACGGGCTCAAGAGATTTGCCGTCCGATTCTCCAAGATGGTCTTCCCAGGTGACGATCTGGAGACCCGAATCTGGCAGTCGGGCCGCGGCAACCGCACCACCAGGTACGCGTTCGAGACGGTACGAAACGGAACCGCCGGCGAGGAATTCGCCATCACCGACGGCCTCGCCGTCTTCGCCGACTAATCGACTTGAAAGGACTGCACAACATGGGAGCTCTGGAAGGACGGATCGCCGTCATCACCGGCGCAGGGCGCGGCATCGGCCGCGAGCACGCGCTGCTGTTCGCCCGGGAAGGCGCCAGCGTCGTCGTCAATGACCTCGGTGGCAGCAACACCGGTGAGGGTGCCGACGCCGGCCCGGCGCAAGAGGTTGTCGACGAGATCCGCGCCGCTGGCGGTAAGGCCGTCACCAACACCGACAACATCGCCACGTGGGATGGCGCGGCCGGCCTGATCGACCAGGCGGTCAGCGAGTTCGGCGGCCTGGACGTCGTGGTGAACAACGCCGGGATCCTGCGCGACGGCTTCATCCCGACCATGGAGGAATCCCAATGGGACGCCGTGGTGACGGTGCATCTCAAAGGTCACTTCTCGGTGCTCCGGCACGCCGCCGCGTACTGGAAGGCGCAGAGCAAGGCCGGCAACCAGCCGAATGCCGCGGTGATCAACACGGCATCGGGATCGGGTCTCACCGTCCCGAACGCCGGGCAGGTGAATTACGGTGCGGCCAAAGCCGGCATCGCCGCGATGACCTTGGTCGCGGCCGAAGAGCTGGAACGTTATGGCGTGCGGGCCAATGCGATTGCCCCGATCGCGCGGACCCGGCTGACGCTGGCCACGCCGGGCATGGGTGCCCTGATGGCCGAGCCCGACGACGGCGAGGTCGACCTGTTCAGCCCGGCGAACATCTCGCCGTTGGTGGCGTACCTGGCGACCGAGAAGTGCCCGCTGACCGGCAAGGTCTTCGCGGTGCAGGGCGGTGCGATCTCTGAGCTCGGTTGCTGGCACGACCTGACCACCATCGAGACCGACGGTCTGTGGGAGATCGACGACATCGCGGGGCGGCTGTCATGATCGAGTGGTCCGAATCCGATGAGCTCATTCGCGACAGCGTCCGCGAGTTCATCGACAAGCAGATCGAGCCGCACCGCGACGGCCTGGAGCGCGGTGAGGTGTCGCCGTATCCGATCGCGCGAAAACTGTTCAGCGAGTTCGGTCTTGACGCGGTGGCTGCCGAAGCCATCAAGACCATGCTGGAGAAGGAACGGGCCAAAGCCGCGGCGATCGCCGCGGGGGAGCCCAAGCCCGAGAAGAGCGACCGGTCGTCGGGCGGCCTGGGCGATCTGGGTGGCCAGATTTCGATGGCGGCCGTGCTGGTGTCCGAACTGGCCGGTGTCAGCATCGGACTGCTGAGCACCCTCGGCGTCAGTCTCGGTCTCGGCGCGGCCACCATCGCCAGCCGCGGCACGCTGGCGCAGAAGGAGCGCTGGCTGCCCGAGTTGGTGACACTGGAGAAGATCGCGTGCTGGGCGATCACCGAGCCGGACGCCGGCTCAGATGCGTTCGGCGGCATGAAGACCTACGTCAAGCGCGACGGGGCCGACTACATCCTCAACGGCCAGAAGACGTTCATCACCAACGGTCCTGATGCCGACGTGCTGATCGTCTACGCCAAGTTGGATGAAGGCGATCCCGATGCCGACCGCCGCAACCGCAAGGTCCTCACCTTCGTCCTGGACTCGGGCATGCCGGGCCTGACGCAGGGCAAGGCCTTCAAGAAGATGGGCATGATGTCCTCGCCGACCGGCGAGTTGTTCTTCGACAACGTGCGCATCACGCCGGACCGGTTGCTCGGCGAGACCGAGGACCACGGTGGCGGAGACGGGCGGGAAAGTGCCCGAGCCAATTTCGCCGCCGAGCGGCTCGGCGTGGCGTTGATGGCGCTGGGCATCATCAACGAATGTCATCGGCGTTGCCTCGACTACGCCAAGACCCGCACGCTGTGGGGCCAGAACATCGGCCAGTTCCAGCTGATCCAGCTCAAGCTGGCCAAGATGGAGATTGCGCGAATCAACGTGCAGAACATGGTGTTCCAGACGCTGGAGAAGGTGCAGGCCGGAAAGATTCCGTCGCTGTCCGAAGCGTCCGCGGTGAAGCTGTACTCCTCGGAGGCGGCCACCGATGTGGCCATGGATGCGGTGCAGTTGTTCGGCGGCAACGGCTACATGGCCGAGTACCGGGTGGAACAGCTGGCCCGGGACGCCAAGTCGCTGATGATCTATGCCGGCAGCAACGAGGTACAGGTGACCCACATCGCGAAGGGACTGCTCGCCGGATGAGCACGGCGGACCCACTCACTGTCATGGCGATGGTCGATCGGCTGACCGGGAATTCGGCGGCGCGAGTAGTCGCCGGCGCCGCCATCCGGCTACTGGTGGCCAACCCGCGGCTGATCACGCTGATGCGTCCGGTCGCCAACAAGGCGATCGTCCGCCTCGCACCGGTCGTCGCGGGCACGACGGTCGACCCCGTCGACGCGCCGCTGCGTGGTGAGTGGGTCCGTGCACCGGCCGCCCGCGACGATGCGGGCGTCCTACTGGTGCTGCACGGCAGCGGATACCTGGTCTGCTCACCGCGCACGCACCGTGGATTCGCGTCGTGCCTGTCGCAGCACTCCGGGCTGCCGGGCTTGGTCGTCGAGTACCCCTTGGCACCTGAGCACACCTTTCCCGCCGCCGAGGACGCCGCAATGGCTGCCTATCGATGGCTGCTGAGCCAGGGCTACGACGCGCGCAAAGTGGTGATCGCCGGTGATTCGGCCGGCGGCCACCTCGCGGTGGCGGTGGCCTTGCGGGCCAAGCGGGAAGGCCTACCGGCGCCTGCCGCACTCGCGTTGTGGGGTCCGTTGATCGATCCGTCCTACCGGGCGCCGATCGTCGATCCCCGGGTACGTCGGCAGCCCTTCGACCCGCGGGCCGCAGCTCGCGCGTTGGCGTTGTATGTCGGTGACGCGGACATCGCCGATCCGCGGCTGTGCCTGCTCAACGCCGATCTCGTGGGGCTACCGCCGATTCAATTACATTACGGCACAAGGGAAGTCATGCGCGCCGACGCCGAATCTTTCGCGGCCCGAGTGACGGCGTCCGGCGGTCATTGCGAACAACGGGTGTGGACAGGGCTGGCGCATGCCTACTGGATGGTTCCACGGAGCCACGACGGCAGTTTGGACAGCATGCGGGCCGGCGGCGAGTTCCTGCGCGCCGCCGTGGCTCAGCCATATCAGCCCATGGCGCAGGAGTGAGGGGCGAGATGACACACCTGATCAGCCAGGTACGCGACGCTGCTGCGGCGGCAATCGTGTTGCAGCGCCGGGGATTGGTGGATGTCTGCCGGCCACTGGACGCGGTGTCCGCCTCCCGCGGCCTCCGCCGCTACGGCTCGTTCGGCGGGTTGGTCGGGCACGTCGCGGCGCGTTACGGCGATGCCCCCGCACTGACGGACGAGGTCGGCACGTTGAGCTTCGCCGAGCTGGAAACGCTGTCCAATGCCCTCGCGTGGGGACTCGCGGACCGGGGGATCGTTGCCGGCGCGGTGATCGGTCTGTTCGTACGAAACCACCGCGCGCTACCCCTGGCGCTCTTCGCGGCCGGAAAGGTCGGTGCCCGAGTCGTTTTGCTCAACACCGGCTTCGCGGCGCCGCAACTCGCGGACGTCTGCAAGCGCGAGAACGTCACCGCGGTCATCGCCGATGACGAGTTCACCGACCTGATCGACGTGCTGCCGTTCGAGGTCGACCGCATCGTCGGCTGGTCCGGCCAACGTGGACTGGTCGTGCTCGCAGCCGGCCGGTCGACGGCGCCGTTGCCCGCGCCGGCTTCGGTCGGCGGCATGGTCCTGCTGACCAGTGGCACCACCGGCACACCGAAGGGGGCGCCGCGCAACAAGGTCAGCCCGCTGCAATCTGCGCAGCTGCTCGACCGCATACCGTGGCCGTCGCGCAGTGTCTATTACGTTGCCGCACCGATGTTTCACGCCACCGGGCTGGCCACGTGCTCGCTCGGCTTCGCGCTCGGGAACCAGGTTGTGCTGGCGCGCCGATTCGACCCCGAAGCCACACTCGCGGCGATCGAACGACACCGGGTCAGTGCCCTGATCGTCGTCCCCACGATGCTGACGCGCATGCTCGACCTCGGACCCGAGGTGCTGGCCCGGTACGACACCTCCTCGCTGACCGTGGTGTTCGCCGCCGGCTCGGCGCTCTCACCCGATCTGTGCCGACGCACCATGGACGCGTTCGGCGACGTGCTCTACAACCTGTACGGCTCGACCGAGGTTGCGGTCGCTGCGGTGGCCACCCCGAGTGAATTGCGCAGGGCGCCGGGCACGGTGGGCCGCCCGCCCGTCGGCTGCACGCTCGCGGCATACGACGAACAGCGACGCCGGATCACCGAACCCGGACGCAGCGGAACACTTTTCGTCTCCAGCGGCCTGAGCTTCGCCGGTTACACCGACGGCGGAAACAAGGAGTCGGTCGACGGACTGCTGTCGTCGGGGGATACCGGCCACTTCGACGAGAACGGGCTGTGGTTCGTCGACGGCCGGGACGACGACATGATCGTCTCCGGCGGCGAGAACGTCTTCCCGTTGGAGGTCGAGAATCTACTCGCCGGCCACCCCGCGGTGGTCGAGACCTCGGTGGTCGGGGTCGATGATGTGGAGTTCGGAAAGCGGTTGTGCGCGTTCGTGGTCCGCCGCCCGGGTGCCGACCTCGAGGCCGACGAGATCAAGAGTTACGTCCGGGCCGAGTTGGCCCGGCACAAAGTGCCGCGCGACGTCGTATTCGTCGACGTGCTGCCACGCAACGAGACCGGCAAGGTGCTCAAGGCGCAACTGCAGAAGGCGGTGGAGCAATGACCAAGAAATACAACGACATTCGCGGCCGGGTGGTGGCGATCACCGGCGGCGCCCGCGGCATCGGACGAGCGACGGGCC
The DNA here is from genome assembly GCF_000686745.1 of Mycobacterium sp. UNC410CL29Cvi84. Taxonomy (NCBI): domain Bacteria; kingdom Bacillati; phylum Actinomycetota; class Actinomycetes; order Mycobacteriales; family Mycobacteriaceae; genus Mycobacterium; species Mycobacterium sp. UNC410CL29Cvi84. The sequence continues at coordinate 219,002 of NZ_JMLM01000001.1, read as the reverse complement.
TGGCCTTCCTGCGGGCCGGTGCACGCGTCGCCATCGGCGACATCGACGTCGAGCTGGCCGAGAAGACAGCCGCCGAGTTCGCCGCCACGGGCGAACAAGTCTGCGGACTGCACCTGGACGTCACTCGCCGAGAGTCGTTTGCAGCCTTCCTCGATGAGGTGGAAACGCAGCTGGGACCCGTCGACGTCCTGATCAACAATGCCGGCATCATGCCCACCGGACTGTTCGCCGACGAGACCGACGAGATGACCGACCGCATGGTCGCCATCAATCTCGGTGGCGTGCTCAACGGGTCGAAGCAGGCCGCCATCCGGATGCGCGGGCGCGGCGGACACATCGTGAACGTCGCCTCGCTGGCCGGCGTCAGCGCTTTTCCCGGTCTCGCCACCTACTGCGCCACCAAGCACGCCGTCGTCGGATTCACCGAGACCCTGCACCTCGAACTCGCCGATGACGGCATCGCCGTCACCGCGGTGCTCCCGGGCGTCGTACACACCGAGCTCTCGGCGGGCCACAGCGCCCCGCGGTGGATTCAGCCCATCAGTGAGGTGGAGCCCGACGATGTCGCGGCGGCCATCGTCGAAGCTGTCGCGCGGGGCAAAGCGAAAGTGGCTGTACCGCAAGCCCTTGGCGCGATGATCAAGCTTATGGGTGCGCTTCCGGACGGGGCTCGGCACTGGATATCCCACGTCGCGCACTTCGACACCTCGTTCACCCATACCGACTCTGCTCTGCGGGAGGCGTACCACCGCAGGCTCGTGAATTGAACGGCGTCAGTCGTTTTCGGTCAGAAACAATGCGGCGCCGTGCTGGTGGGCGGCGCTGTCCCCGGGCCGGGAGCCGATGCCGTCCAAGGCGGCGAGGGCTTCGGCATCCAGCCGGATCGAGCCGGCCGCGACGTTGTCCTCAAGGTGGGCGACCGACCGGGTGCCGGCGATCAGCAGGGTGTTGGGCGCGTGTGACAACAGCCAGGCAAGTCCGACCTGCGCCGGGGTGGCGTTGATCCGGGCCGAGACGGCGCGCACCGCGGGATCGTCGGTGACGCTGGGGAATCCGGGGAACGCCGAGCCGAGCGGGAAGAACGGCACCCAGGCGATGCCCTCTTCGGCGCACAGGCGCAAGGTATCCTCCTGTGCGCGGGCCAACAAGCTGTAGGCGTTTTGGACGCAGGTGATGCCGGCCGGCAGCGCGTGCCGCACCAGCTCAACCGGCGCGGCGCTGAGCCCGATAGCGCCGATTTTGCCTTCGTCACGCAATGCGATCATCTCGGCCAACTGATCGTCGACATCGACGATCTGATCGCCTTCGGCTTGCAGGCCTGGTCCCAAGTCCAGCCGACGCAAGTTCACCACCGGAATTTGTTCCAGCCCAAGCTGATTCAGGTCCGCCTCGACCGCAGCACGCAGCTCCGCCGGTTTCTGCGCGGCCGCCAGCGGCGCAGGCCCGTCCGGGACGTGGACGGCTCCTACCTTGCTGACGATGACCAGCTCATCGCGGTACGGCCGCAGTGCCTGCCGGATCAGGGTGTTCACCGCTCCGCCGCCGTAGAAGGACGCGGTGTCGATGTGATTGATGCCGAGTTCGACAGCGCGGCGCAGCAGCGCAACCGCGTCGGCCGGGGAGCCGGCATCTTGCAGCTGCATGGCCCCGTAGCCGATGCGGGCTACCGGCCGGCCGCCGATCGAACCGAATCCGCCGGGGCGTGTTGTATCGGGCATCGTCGCTCCTCAGCTGTGGTTTCTGCGATACTCGAGTAATTCGGAGGAACCTCCGCTTAGTTCAAGATAACAAAAACGGAGGAGCCTCCGCTATGGCCGACGGTATTCGTGCCGACGCCCGCCGTAACCGGGAACGCATTCTGGAAGCAGCAGCGCTCGCGTTCGGCGCCGCCGACGGTCCGGCGTCGCTCGAGGCGATAGCGCGCGACGCCGGTGTTGGAATCGGCACTCTCTACCGACATTTCCCCAGCCGTGAAGCGCTGGTCGAGGCGGTCTACCGCGCTGAACTTGCCGAGGTGGCCGCCACGGCTCAGGAACTGTTGCGGAGCCATCCGCCGGTCGAGGCGCTACGGCTCTGGATGGACCGCTACGCGATGTTCGTCGCCGCCAAGCGGGGCATGGCCGAATCTCTGCGAGCGATATTCGATTCTGGTGCGGTGACGGCGAGCGATACCCGTGCCGGGGTGGTCGGAGCGGTCGGCACATTGCTGGCCGCCGGCGCCGGCGACGGGACCCTGCGCTCCGACGTAGCGGCGGATGATGTCGTCACCGGGTTGCTCGGCATCATGCTCGCGAGCTCGTCGTCCGAGCAGTGCGGTCGGATGTTCGACCTGCTGCTCGCCGGGTTGGTGACCACCCGCTGACCGGTCAGGCGACGACCCAGATCGCTTCGGCCGCAGGGCTGCCCAGGTCGACGGTCGTCTCCGAGGACACGGCGCCGAGCGCTTCGGGGCCAGTGACCGCCACGGAGATCATCCCGGCGAAGTCGCGCCGGGCCACCACGCGCAGATGTGAGTCGAGCGTGATCCCGACGCTGTCGAAGTACCGCAGCATCTCGGGGTCGTGATCGGAAATCCGGGCCACCGTGCCGGCGTCGCCATCCGAACAGGCGGACAGCTGCCGGGCAGGGGGAGTGGGCACCTGGCCGTCGGCCGCGGGGATCGGATCGCCGTGCGGGTCGCGGGTGGGGAAGCCGAGCTTGGCGTCGATGCGGTCCAGCATCCGGTCCGACACCGCGTGCTCGAGCACCTCGGCTTCGTCGTGCACCTCGTCCCAGCCGTAGCCGAGCTCGCGCACCAGGAACGTCTCCATCAGGCGGTGCCGGCGGACCATGGCCAGCGCCGCGCTGCGGCCGGTGTCGGTCAGCGTCACCGCGCCGTACTTCTCGTGGTGCACCAGGCCCTGGTCGGCGAGCTTGCGAATCGACTCGGACGCCGTCGAGGCCGACACCCCGATACGCTCTGCCAGCATTTTCGTGCTGACTTTCTCGCGCGACCACTCCTGCGCGGTCCAGATCACTTTGAGGTAGTCCTGGGCAACCGGGGATAGATCCGGCGGGTTGCCACCGTCTTCTGCAGGACTCACACCACAAAGTTTAGGCAATCGTCACCTCATCCGGGGATCTCACGGTGCCTGCCGCGGCGGCGCGCCGTAGGCTTGCGGTCGTGCAACGCTGGCGTGGGCAGGACGAGATCCCCACGGATTGGGGCCGATGTGTGCTCACCATCGGGGTGTTCGATGGCGTACATCGTGGACATGCAGAACTGATCAGCCACGCGGTGAAGGCCGGCCGGTCCCGCGGCGTACCCACGGTGCTGATGACGTTCGATCCGCATCCGATGGAAGTGGTCCTCCCGGGCAGCCATCCCGCGCAGCTGACGACGCTGACCCGCCGGGCCGAGCTCGTCGAGGAGCTCGGCGTCGACGTGTTCCTGGTGATGCCGTTCACCACCGACTTCATGAAGCTCACGCCCGAGCGCTACGTGCACGAGCTGCTCGTCGAGCGCCTGCACGTCCTCGAGGTCGTGGTCGGCGAGAACTTCACCTTCGGCAAGAAAGCCGGCGGTAACGTGCCGCTGCTGCGCAAGGCCGGCGAACGCTTCGGCTTCGCCGTCGAGGGCATCTCGCTCGTGGCCGAGCACCACCAGGCCGAGACCGTCACCTTCTCGTCCACCTACATCCGGTCCTGTGTGGACGCCGGTGACATGGCCGCCGCGACCGAGGCCCTGGGCCGGCCGCACCGCGTCGAGGGCGTCGTCGTCCGGGGTGACGGTCGTGGCCGCGGGCTGGGTTTCCCGACCGCGAACGTCGCCCCGCCGATGCACTCGGCGATCCCCGCAGACGGTGTCTACGCCGCATGGTTCACCGTCCTCGGGCACGGCCCGTCGGTCGGCACCGTGACGCCGGGGGAGCGCTATCAGGCCGCGGTGTCCGTCGGCACCAATCCGACGTTCTCCGGACGCACCCGCACCGTCGAGGCCTTCGTGCTCGACACCGAGGCCGACCTCTACGGGCAGCACGTGGCGGTCGATTTCGTTTCGCGGATCCGCGGCCAGGAGAAGTTCGAGTCGGTGGACGACCTGGTCGTGGCCATGGACCGCGATACCAAGCGGGCTCGCACGATTCTCGCTGCGCCGTAGCTTCCTGATAAACTGCCCGACGCGCGTGCTGCAGTTCGCGGCGGCCGCGCCCTCGTTGTTCTTCGCGGACCGAATTGATGGAGTTGTTTCGTGGCACTCACTGCCGAGCAGAAAAAAGAGATCCTGGGTCAGTACGGCCTGCATGAGACCGACACCGGCTCGCCGGAGGCTCAGGTCGCCCTGCTGACCAAGCGCATCTCGGACCTGACCGAGCACCTCAAGCAGCACAAGCACGACCACCACAGCCGGCGCGGCCTGCTGCTGCTGGTCGGCCGTCGCCGCCGGCTGCTCAAGTACGTCGCTCAGGTCGACGTCGCGCGGTACCGCTCGCTGATCGAGCGTCTGGGTCTGCGTCGCTGACGCACCACTGATTCACGACCGTCGCCAGGTCTGCTCCGGCAGGCCTGGCGATGGCTGTTGGTACGGGTAGTAACATGAAACTGTTTTGGGCCTAGTGCTCAAGACGTCGGAACGTCACACAGCGTCCGCCTGAACCTCGTGGGGCGGTCTTCGGTAGTGGCTGTCGGGTTTGACTCCCGGCCGCTTCGATCGACGGCCGTCAGCAGTTAGCGGGATGGTTTTCGGGTTTTCTGGATGCGCGCGTGTGACGATGCGACAGCTGTAACAAAGAGGAACCAGAAAATACGGAATCCCGCATAGGGCGGGCCCGAGAGAGGTAATTGCGACATACATGTCTGCAGTTGAAATTGAAGACGGCATTTTCGAGTCGACCGCCGTCATCGACAACGGGAGCTTCGGCACCCGCACCATCCGCTTCGAGACCGGCCGCCTCGCACGTCAGGCCGCCGGTTCCGTCGTCGCCTACCTGGACGACGAGACCATGCTCCTGTCGGCCACTACGGCGAGCAAGAGCCCCAAGGACCACTTCGACTTCTTCCCCTTGACGATCGACGTCGAGGAGCGGATGTACGCCGCCGGCCGTATCCCCGGCTCGTTCTTCCGTCGTGAGGGCCGCCCCTCCACCGACGCGATCCTGACCTGCCGCCTGATCGACCGGCCGCTGCGCCCGTCGTTCGTCTCGGGTCTGCGCAACGAGATCCAGGTCGTCGTCACCGTGCTGAGCCTGGACCCCAAGGACCTGTACGACGTCGTGGCCATCAACGCCGCGTCGGCGTCCACCCAGATCTCCGGCCTGCCGTTCTCCGGCCCGGTCGGTGGCGTCCGCGTCGCGCTGATCGAGGGTCAGTGGGTTGCGTTCCCGACCATCGAGCAGCTCGAGAAGGCTGTCTTCGACATGGTCGTCGCCGGCCGCAAGGTCGAGGGTGACGTCGCGATCATGATGGTCGAGGCCGAGGCCACCGACAACGTGATCGACCTGATCGCCGGTGGCGCCGGTGCCCCCACCGAGGCCGTCGTGGCCGAGGGCCTGGAGGCCGCCAAGCCGTTCATCGCCGCGCTGTGCACCGCCCAGGCCGAGCTGGCCGAGGCTGCTGCCAAGGAGACCGGCGAATTCCCGCTGTTCCCCGATTACGCCGACGACGCCTTCCAGGCCGTCGCCGCCGTGGCGACCGACGCGCTGTCGCAGGCGCTGACCATCGCCGGCAAGCAGGAGCGCGAAGAGCGCACCGACGAGATCAAGGTCGAGGTGCTTTCCCGCCTCGCCGAGACCTACGCCGGCCGCGAGAAGGAGATCGGCGCGGCGTTCCGCTCGCTGACCAAGAAGCTGGTTCGCCAGCGCATCCTGACCGACCACTTCCGCATCGACGGCCGTGGCATCACCGACATCCGCGCCCTGAGCGCCGAGGTCGCCGTGATCCCGCGGGCGCACGGCAGCGCGCTGTTCGAGCGCGGCGAGACCCAGATCATGGGTGTCACCACGCTGGACATGATCAAGATGGCTCAGCAGATCGACTCGCTCGGTCCCGAGACCACCAAGCGCTACATGCACCACTACAACTTCCCGCCGTACTCGACCGGTGAGACCGGCCGCGTGGGCTCGCCCAAGCGTCGCGAAATCGGCCACGGCGCGCTCGCCGAGCGGGCCCTGATGCCGGTGCTGCCGAGCGTCGAGGAGTTCCCGTACGCCATCCGTCAGGTCTCGGAAGCGTTGGGCTCCAACGGTTCCACCTCGATGGGTTCGGTCTGTGCCTCCACCCTGGCGCTGCTGAACGCCGGTGTGCCGCTGAAGGCCCCGGTCGCCGGTATCGCCATGGGCCTGGTGTCCGACGAGGTCGACGGCGAGACCCGCTACGTCGCCCTGACCGACATCCTGGGCGCCGAAGATGCCTTCGGCGACATGGACTTCAAGGTCGCCGGCACGAAGGACTTCGTCACCGCCCTGCAGCTGGACACCAAGCTGGACGGCATCCCGTCCAAGGTGCTGGCCGGTGCCCTGGCCCAGGCCAAGGACGCGCGTCTGACCATCCTGGACGTGATGGCCGAGGCCATCGACGAGCCGGACGAGATGAGCCCGTACGCGCCGCGCATCACCACCATCAAGGTGCCGGTCGACAAGATCGGTGAGGTGATCGGGCCCAAGGGCAAGGTGATCAACCAGATCACCGAGGAGACCGGTGCGAACATCTCCATCGAGGACGACGGCACCGTGTTCGTCGGCGCCTCGAACGGTGAGGCGGCGCAGGCGGCGATCGACAAGATCAACGCCATCGCCAACCCGCAGCTGCCCAAGATCGGTGAGCGGTTCCTCGGCACCGTGGTGAAGACGACGGACTTCGGTGCGTTCGTCTCGCTGCTGCCGGGCCGTGACGGTCTGGTGCACATCTCCAAGCTCGGTAAGGGCAAGCGCGTCGCGAAGGTCGAGGACGTCGTGAACGTCGGCGACAAGCTGCGCGTGGAGATCGCGGACATCTCCGCCGACAACCGTGGCAAGGGTCAGAAGATCTCGCTGATCCTGGTGGACGAGGGAGATGACGCAGGCGCCTCCGCGACGCCAGCCGACTCCGCTCCCGCCGAATCGGAGACTGCACCGGCAGATGCCGCGCCTGCAAACTCCTAATCCCACACTGCGCAACGGCCGGGGTCCTACAGCGACATCGCTGCAGGCCCCGGCCGCTGTGCGCAAGACCAATCTCCCCGGTGGGCTGCGGGTCGTCACGGAACACCTGCCGCACGTGCACTCGGCATCGATCGGTGTGTGGGTCAACGTCGGTTCACGCGACGAGGGCCCCAGCGTCGCCGGCGCCGCGCACTTCCTGGAACACCTGCTGTTCAAGTCGACCCCGACGCGCACCGCTGTCGAGATCGCCCAGTCGATGGACGCGGTCGGCGGTGAGCTGAACGCCTTCACCGCGCGCGAGCACACCTGCTACTACGCCCACGTGCTGGACAGCGATCTCGGGCTGGCCATCGACCTGGTCTCGGACGTCGTACTCAACGGCCGTTGTGCCGCAAGCGATGTCGAGCTGGAACGTGACGTGGTGCTCGAAGAGATCGCCATGCGCGACGACGATCCCGAGGACACCCTCGCGGATGTCTTCCTCGGCTCCATGTTCGGTACGCACCCGGTGGGTCGTCCGGTGATCGGCAGCGTCGAATCCATCGCGTCGATGACCCGCAACCAGCTGCACTCGTTCCACGTCCGCCGGTACACCCCGGACCGGATGGTGGTCGCGGTCGCCGGCAACGTCGACCACGACGAAGTTGTGTCCATGGTGCGCAAGCACTTTCGGCCGCACCTGGTGCGCGGCCGCAAGCCCGTGCCGCCGCGTAAGGGCGCCGGCCGGGTGCCGGGCACCCCGACGCTGCAGTTCGTCAAGCGTGACTCGGAGCAGGCCCACATGTACCTGGGCGTGCGCACGCCGGGCCGCAACTGGGAGCACCGCTGGGCGTTGTCGGTACTCAACACCGCGCTCGGCGGCGGGCTGAGTTCGCGGCTGTTCCAGCAGATCCGGGAGAACCGCGGACTGGCCTACTCGGTGTACTCCACGATCGACACGTTCTCCGATGCCGGTGCGCTGTCGGTGTACTCGGCGTGCCTGCCTGACCGCTTCGACGAGGTCGTCCGCGTCACGACCGACGTGCTGGAAGACGTTGCGCGCGAAGGCATCACCGCCGACGAATTGCGCATCGCCAAGGGCTCGATGCGCGGCGGTCTGGTGCTCGGGCTCGAGGATTCCGGTTCCCGGATGCACCGCATCGGCCGCGCCGAGCTGAACTACGGCAACCACAAGTCGATCTCGGACACGCTCGCGTCGATCGACGCGGTCACCCTCGAAGAGGTCAATGCTGTTGCGCGCGAACTGCTGACACGGCCCTTCGGCGCCGCGGTACTGGGCCCGCACCGGTCCAAGCGCTCACTGCCGAAGCAGCTGCGCGCCATCGACTAGCGATTTGTGCACGAAAATCCGCGCGGACCGCGGATTTTCGTGCACAAATCACCCTTCCCGGCGCAGGACGAAGAAGTACGGCTGCGTCTCGCCGCGGAGATCCATGGCGCCCAGGACGGCGTCGTCGGTCAGCTTGCGGAACACGTCGTTGATGGGCAGCTGGTCGTAAACCATTGTCGCGGTGTCGACTCCGCGGTAGCGCGTGGTGCGCAGCCGCGCCTTGGCCGAGCGGGCCTGCAGTATCGGGCGTAGTGCGGCGATGGCCCTGGCTACTGGAAGTCGGTGCAGGGGCAGCTTGTTCGCCAGTCCGGCGCCGGAGAATGCCAGCACCGGGTTGAGCGGCCACAGCGTTTTGCCCGTGGCGTCGGGAAACAGCAGCGGGTGGACGGTCTCGGCGTCGACGAACTGCTTGCCCCACCAGCCGCTGGCTTCCAGCAGCCCGTCCATCGGATGCCCGGTGGGGACTTCCGCCCCGTGCCACGTGCCGATCATGAAGTCGGGCTCGACGGCCGGCGCGGCATCGAAGATCTCGAGGGCCTCTGCCGTCGTGGTCGGCGGGGCGGGCAGCAGTTCCTGCAAGAGCATGGTCACGACAATACTTGACACCTGTCAAGTATGGCAGTGCCGGGCTCGGAAAAGTCATCGCCCGGCCAGCGCGACGCTGCGCTGACCGGGCGATGGGTATCGGGTTCGGGGTTTACAGGGCGACGCGGCCGAGCGGAATGTCGAGGTCCGCGGCGACCTGGCTGCACAGCAGCTCGCCGTCGTGCGTGGACAGGCCCTTGGCCAGTGCGGCGTCGTTCCGGCAGGCCGCCTGCCAGCCCTGGTCGGCGAGCTTGAGCACGTACGGCAGCGTGGCATTGGTCAGTGCGTAGGTCGAGGTGCGCGGCACGGCGCCGGGCATGTTGGCCACGCAGTAGAAGACCGAGTCGTGCACGGCGAAGGTTGGGTCGTCGTGTGTGGTGGGCTTCGAGTCCTCGAAGCAGCCGCCCTGATCGATCGCGATGTCGACCAGCACTGAACCCGACTTCATTTGGGCCACAGTCGAATTGGTGACGAGCTTGGGTGCCTTGGCGCCGGGGACCAGCACCGCGCCGATCACCAGGTCGGCCTGCTTTACAGCGTCCTCCAGGTCCAGGCTCGAGGAGTAGCGGGTGTGGATTCGGCCGTTGAACTCGGCGTCGATCCGGCGCAAGGTGTCCAGGTTGACGTCGAAGACGGTGACCTGCGCGCCCATGCCGCTGGCGATCTGTGCCGCGTGGAAGCCCGCGGTGCCACCGCCGATGACGACGACGTTGGCGGGGGCGACGCCGGGCACGCCGCCCATCAGGACGCCGCGGCCGCCGTGGCTGCGCATCAGGTGGTAGGCGCCGACCTGGGCCGACAGCCGGCCTGCCACTTCGCTCATCGGGGCGAGCAGGGGCAGGCGGCCGTCGGCAGTCTGAACGGTTTCGTAGGCGATCGAGGTGGTGCCCGACGCCAGCAGTGCGTCAGTGCATTCACGTGAAGCGGCCAGGTGCAGGTAGGTGAACAGGGTCTGGCCCTTGCGCATGCGGTGGTACTCGGCCGCGATGGGCTCCTTGACCTTCAGGAGCAGGTCGGCCTCGGCCCACACCTGGTCCGCCGTGGTGACGATCTGTGCGCCGGCGGCCTTGAAGTCGTTGTCCGTGATCGCGGATCCTTCGCCGGCCCCGGCCTGGATCAGCACCTCATGGCCGTGCTTGATCAGTTCGGCGACACCGGCCGGGGTGATGGCCACCCGGTACTCGTTGTTCTTGATTTCGGTCGGGATGCCGACGTGCATCTGGGGTTCTCCTCAGGGCGGATCAGGTGATGCCCTAAGTGTGAATAAACGTCGACTGACCTGCAATATCTGTGACTATAATTCTCGATATGGCACCTGCTAGTGAACGATCTTCGAATTCGACGCTCCAGGAGGGGGCCCAGCCGAAGGATGTTCAGCCCGTCGAACTCGACGACGTCGACCGGCAGATCGTGACCGCGCTACATGCCGACGCACGCATGCCCAACAGCGCGTTGGCGGAGCTGGTCGGCATCGCCGCATCGACCTGTCACGGCCGGGTCCGCCGGTTACAGCAGCTCGGGGTGATCCGCGGTTTCCATGCCGACATCGATCCGGCAGCCATCGGCCTGGGCCTGCAGGCGATGATCTCGGTGAGCCTGCAGTCAGGGGCCCGGGCGCGCATTCGCGACTTCATCGCCCACATGCGGCGGCTGCCGCAGGTGATGGACGTCTACTTCCTGGCCGGCGCCGACGACTTCATCCTGCACGTCGCCGCACGCGACACCCCACATCTGCGTGCGTTCGTGGTCGAGCACCTCAACGCCGACGCCGATGTGGCCGGCACCCAGACGTCCCTGATCTTCGAGCATCTGCGCGGCGCATCCCCGCTGTAACCGGTTGCCGCGGTTCAGGATTGGGTCGCGGCCTTGAGTTCGGCGAGGGCCTCGCGGATGTGCTCGGCGAGGCTGCGGTCGGCCGGATCGGTGAGCCACTGGTCGAACGCCACCTTGAATACCGCGATACCGGTCTCGGCGACCAGGCCGGCCGCGGGATCGGCGACGCCGCGGCGGCGCAGCGCGTCGGCGATGCTCGTTGCCAATGACGCGAGCTTGATGAGTTCGCGCTCCTGCAGGCTGGGGTTGGCATTGATCACCGTCTGGCGTCGGCGCGCGTGCGGGCGGCGCTCGGCGAAGAAATCCGACACTGATTCCAGCGCCGCGCTGACGGCGTCGAGTGGCGCGGCGGACGCGGGGGCGTCGTCGATGGCTGCCTCGAGCGCGTCGGCGAGTTCGCGGCCCCGGAACAGCACCTCGCGCTTGTCGGTGAAGTGCCGGAAGAACGTGCGCTCCGTGAGGCCGGCGCGCGCGGCGATCTCGGCGACCGTCGTCTCGTCGAAGCCCTGCTCCAGGTACAGCTCCAGAGCGGCCTGTTCCAGGCGGCCCTGCGCGTTCGGTTCCCATCGGCCCACGGGCGGATTGTAGGCGATGTCAGTGACTGTCACCACGACTGATGACAGTAGCTGACATCAGGTGTACGTTCGGTGATGTCATGGACTGACATCAGTTGAGGAGTTGAAACCATGCGCATATTCGTCACCGGCGCCAGCGGACACATCGGATCGGTCGTCGTCCGCGACCTGCTGGAAGCCGGTCATCAGGTCACCGGACTCGCCAGATCCGACGCCTCGGCCGCCGCCGTCGCCGCCGCGGGGGCGCAGGTGCACCGCGGCAGTCTGGATGACCCGGACGGGCTCGCTGCCGCGGCCGCCGACTCGGACGGCGTCATCCATCTGGCCTTCAAACACGACTTCGCCAATTACGCCGACTCGCTCCAGTTGGACCTGCGCGCCGTCGAGGCCATGGGCGAGGCCCTGGCGGGCTCTGGCAAGCCGTTCGTGAACACCTCGGGCACCCTCATGCTGGCCTTCGGTGAGGCGGGCCGGCTCGGCACCGAGGACACCGACGTGAACAGGGACGCGCCGCGGGGCGCATCGGAACGGGCCACGCTCGCGCTGGCCGACCGGGGCGTGCGGTCATCAGTCGTCCGGCTCGCCCCGACGGTGCACGGCGACACCGATCACCACGGCTTCATCCCCAGTCTCATCGAATTCGCCCGTGCGGCAGGACGATCCGGGTATCAGGGTGACGGCTCGAACCGATGGCCGGCAGTGCACACCGTCGACGCCGCGCGGCTCTACCGGCTCGCGGTGGAGTCGGCGCCCGCCGGTTCGGTGTTGCACGGAGCGGCTGAACAGGGCATCGCCTTCCGTGACATCGCGCAGGCGATCGGCGACGGGTTGGGCGTGCCGGTGCAACCGATTCCCGCGGACGAAGCCGCGGCGCAGTTCGGTTTTCTCGCGGGCTTTGCCGCGCTGGACAACCCGACCTCGAGTGCTCGCACGCGGGCCCTGCTCGGCTGGGAGCCCGTACAGCCGACCCTGCTCGAAGACCTCAAGGCCGGTCACTACTTCGCGCCTGCGGGAGGCTAAGCGCCGATCAGCTCCGGGTGGAACTTGGTCACCAGCCGGCGGATGCCGTCGCGCCAGTCGACCGACGTGCCGCCGATCAGCTCGTGCATGCGGGTGGTGTCGGTCGGGCCGCCGCGTAGCGCGTTCGGGTCCTCGGTGAACACCGGCTCGCGGCCGACCAGTTCGCCGATGTAGGTGCACCAGTCCTGCAGGCTGACGGTCTGATCGCCGCACCAGTTCACGGTCGTGGCGGGCACCGATGCTACGTCCAGCAGCTTGGGCAGGGTGGCCAGGATGTCGTCTTCGTGAATCGGGTTGTACTGCGCCGGCCCGCCCGGCGGCACCTGGATCGGGATCCCGGCCAGGATCATCTCCATCTGGTAGTACGGCCAGCCGCCGTTGTCGCCGTAGGGCACGTTGAACCGGGCGATGGTGGCCGGCAGACCCAGCGCGCGGGACATGGTGCGCACGACCGTCTCGCCGGCGATCTTGGAGATCGAGTAGGTGGGGAAGAGGTGCTTGTGGTTGTCGCCCAGCGCCGCCGACTCGGCGCGCGGCTCGTCGCCGGGTGGGTCGTACACCGCGGCCGACGACGTGTGCAGGAACGCCTTGGCCTCGCGACAGTGCGCCATCAGCAGACCCACCGACTCGGCGTTGGCCGCGAGGTCCTTGTCCCACCGGCCGGTCTTGGCCACCGCGAGGTTGACGACATAGTCGAAATCGGTTGGCAGGGCGTCGAAGTCACCGACCGCCAGGTTGAGCGCCGCGCACCGGACGCCGGCCTGCTCCAGGTGCTGCCGGGCCTGCGGGTTGTTGAACCGGGCGACGCCCCACACCTCGTTGTCGGCCGCCAGGGCGGTGGCGATCGGGGTGGCCACCTGGCCGGTGACTCCGGTGATGAGGATCTTGGCGCCGCGCATGGGGCTGATAGTAGGGGGCCGCTAGGGTTGACCTCATGCGAGTCGGAGTTCTGGGTGCCAAGGGCAAAGTCGGTGCGACCATCGTCGACGGTGTGGAAGCCGCTGACGATCTGACGTTCACCGTCGGCGTCGACGCCGGTGACGAGCTCAGCCTGTTCACCGACAGCGGTACCGAGGTCGTCGTCGACTTCACGCACCCCGACGTGGTGATGAACAACCTGAAGTTCCTCATCGACAACGGCATTCACGCCGTCGTCGGGACCACGGGCTTCACCGCGGAACGCCTCGACCAGGTTCGCGAGTGGGTGGCCGCGAAGCCCGGCGTCGCGGTGCTCATCGCCCCGAACTTCGCGATCGGTGCGGTGCTGTCCATGCACTTCGCCAAGCTGGCCGCCCCGTTCTTCGAGTCGGCCGAGGTCGTCGAGCTGCACCACCCGCAGAAGGCCGACGCCCCGTCGGGCACCGCTACCCGCACCGCTCAGCTGATCGCCGAGGCGCGAAAAGGCTTGCCGCCCAACCCCGATGCCACCAGCACCGGTCTGGAGGGCGCGCGCGGCGCCGACGTCGACGGCATCCCCGTGCACTCGGTGCGGCTGCGCGGTCTGGTGGCGCACCAGGAAGTGCTGTTCGGCACGCAGGGCGAGACGCTGACCATCCGGCACGACAGCATCGACCGCACGTCCTTCGTGCCCGGCGTGCTGCTCGGTGTCCGCGAGGCGGCCAAGTACCCCGGGCTGACCATCGGCATCGAAAAACTGATGGGGCTGTGACGGGCCGGTGATGACGAAACCGAGCTCGCAGGTACTCCGCATTCAACTGGTCGTCGCATTCCTGTGCGTCGCGTTGGTGGTGTACTTCGTGATGCTCGGGCGCTCCGGCGTCATCCTCATGCAGTCGGGGGAGGCCGCGGCGATCGGGCTCGGCATCGGCATCTTCGTGTTGCCGCTGATCGGTCTGTGGGCCATGGTCGCCACGCTGCGCGCCGGTTTCGCGCACCAGCGGCTGGCCCGGCTGGCCCACGAGGAGGGCGTCGAGCTCGACGTCAGCGACCTGCCCAAGCGCCCGTCGGGCCGCATCGAACGCGACGCCGCCGACGCGTTGTTCGAGTCGGTGCGTGACGAGGTGGAGGCCAGCCCCGACGATTGGCGCGGCTGGTACCGGCTGGCGCGGGCCTACGACTACGCGGGGGACCGGACCCGGGCCCGCGAGACCATCCGCAAGGCCGTCCGGCTGGAACAAGCATCGCGATGAAACTCCTTGTCGTGCACCACACTCCGTCTCCGCACTGTCAGGAGATGCTCGAGGCGGTGCTCGCCGGAGCCACCGATCCCGAGATCGAGGGCGTCGACGTCGTGCGCCGTCCGGCGCTCACGCTGTCGGCCGCCGACGTCCTGGAGGCCGACGGCTACCTGCTGGGCTCGCCGGCGAACCTGGGCTACATGTCGGGCGCCTTGAAGCACGCGTTCGACCAGATCTACTACCCGTGCCTCGACGCGACACGTGGCCGGCCGTTCGGTCTGTGGCTGCACGGCAACGAGGGCACCGAAGGCGCCGAGCGGGCCGTCACCTCCATCACCACAGGTCTGGGGTGGGTGAAAGCGGCTGACTACGTGGTGGTTTCGGGCAAGCCCAGCAAGGTCGACGTGGAGGCCTGCTGGAACCTGGGCGCGACGGTCGCGGCGACGTTGATGGGCTGAGTCAGATCGAGGTCTACGTCATTGGCCCGCCGCCCGCACTTCGGCGAGGCTGAGGTAACCGAAGTTACGCAGCTTCAGGAGTTCGTCGTCGCTGGCCGCCTGCACGTCGGCGAGGCAGCGATAGCCCTCGCGGACCAGCACGCGGGCGGTGCGGGGCGTGAACTGCTCGAATTCGGCAGGGATCGGTGGCAAGTCCTGACCTTCGCTCATTCGGCTACCCCGTCTCGAAACTCAGGCATTGGCGGCGGAACGTGTAGGTCGAGGATGCACGGTCAACTCGGTTTCTGTGCCCAGAACCATTGACCCTGACGTGACGGCGCACCGCACTCGAACAAATGCGCCCTGGATTCAGGATCAAATGTGAAAACGCCGTATGGTGATTGACGTTTGCGTCGATCAGTGAGGAGCCGACATGGGAATCGCGGACCTGGCGCTGGGCGCCGCGCCGTTGGCCGGAGGCGCGCTGCTCGGGGCCGTCGCGGGCAACCTGAAGCCACCGGACGTGCGCGCCGCGATCAAGGCCGACATGGACCTGCTGGACCGCATCCCGGCCGAGCAGACCGAGCGTCGCGCCGAGCTGCAACGCACCATCGACATGCGGATCGACGAGGTGATCGCAGCCGTCGACCGCAGCCGCCAGCTCAAGTCGTCGGCGATCGGCTACGCGTTCAACCGCGAGGGCCGGCTGCGCGACATCCTCGTCTTCATCATGGCGGTGCTGTTCTGCATCATCTGGTGGAACCTCAAGCACTCGCGCACCGGCTGGCTGCCGATGTTCATCGCGCTGATCGTGTTCACCGCGCTATCCGGCTGGTACGCGCTGCGCGGCATCGTCCGGGCGTTCTCGTCAGTGCTGCGCCGGAACAAGAAGGCCGGGGACGCCGCTCAGTAGTGGTAGGTGTCCGACGGCGCCGACACGTGGTCGGGGTCGTCGCCGAACATCGACGGGTGAATGCCGTACGCCTTCGCCAGATCGAGAATCTTGTTGGCGCGCGCGATACGCGGCAGGTCCGAGCCGTTGCGGATTTCGCCGCCGTCGCGCTCGAACTCCGCGAAAAACTCCTGCGCCCAAGCGATCTCGTCGAGTGACGGGGACAGGCCCTCGTTGACCGTCCCGCACTGCTCCGGGGTCAGACAGATCTTGCCGGTCATGCCGAACTCGAGAGACACCGCGGTGGCTTCGCTGAGCTTGCGCGAGCTGGAACCGATGGTCGGGCCGTCGATGGCGCCCGGCAGGTGCGCGGCCTTGGCGGCGATGGTGAACCGAGAACGGGCGTAGGCCAGCGTCGCCGGGTTGTCGCCGAAGCCGGTGTCGCGGCGGAAGTCACCGATACCGAACGCCAGCCGGAACGTGCCCTTGGCCGACGCGATCTCGGTGATGCGCTCGAGCCCGCGGGCGGTCTCCACCAGCGCGACGATCGGCACGTTGGGCAGCCGCTTGGCGGTCTCGGTGACATGGTCGACGGACTCGACCATCGCCAGCATGATGCCGCCGACAGAGGTCTTCGACAGCATCTCCAGATCGTCGGCCCACCACGGGGTACCGAAGCCGTTGACGCGCACCCAGTCGGTGTTGCCGTCGCCGAGCCAACGCGCCGCGTTGTCGCGGGCGGAGTCCTTGTCCTTGGGCGCTACCGCGTCCTCGATGTCGATGATGACGATGTCGGCGCTGGAGCGCGTCGCCGGCGAGAAGCGGTCGAACTGCGATCCGTTGACCAGCAGCCAGCTGCGCGCGAGTACCGGGTCCAGTCGGGCTCCGTGCTCGTTGGCATCAGGTTCATAGGTGCTGGTCTGGTCATACACCCGTCAATCGTCCCGCACAGCGGGAGCAGCCCCCGCCCCGGGGGTTACTTCAGCGCCGCGCCGAACACCCGCTGCATCGCATCCCAGTGCCGCTTCGCCGCGGCTTCGTCGTAGGCGCCGGCGTTGTCGGGCACCGCGAAGCCGTGCGCGGCCGGGTAGAACTCGACGGTGTGCTCGACGCCGGCGTCGGTGAGTGCGCGGTCCAGAGTCTCGCCCTGCTCGGCGGTGAAGGACCCGTCATTCTCGGCGGCGCCGACGTAGACGACGGCGCTGATCCGGTCGGCGCGCAGGTGCGGGCTGTCGTCGGTATCGGTGACCAGTCCACCGCCGTGGAACGACATCGCCGCGGCGACGCGGTCGGGCAGCTTGCCGGCGACGACGAACGACGTGCGGCCGCCCATGCAGTAGCCGGTGGTGCCGAAGCTCTCGCCCGCCACATCGGGCCGGGCCGCCAGGTAATCGAAGAAGGCGCCGGCGTCGGCGACCATGACGTCCTGTGTGACGTTGCGCATCATCCCGAACAGCCGCGCGCGCTCGTTCTCGTCGGAGAACGCGGTGGCCATATCGAACGGTGCCCAGCCGGCCTCGCGGTAGTAGATGTCCGGCACCAGCACCACGTAGCCCAGCCCGGCGAGTTGTGCCGCCATGTCGTCGAAGGTCTGCCGGGGGCCGCCCGCGTCGGGGTACATGACGACCGCGGGCCAGGGGCCGGTGCCTTCGGGAGTGGCGACGGTGACGGCACAGCTGCCGTCGGCGGTGGTGATGGTGTCCTTTGCAATTGGCATGGCTTGGTCCTCTTCCCGTCGCTTCGCTCGCCCATTACGTTCTACTCCTCGGCCCAGAACGTAAGCTGGCAGTGTGGCTGTGCCGACTCCCTATGAAGACCTGCTGCGCCTCGTGCTGGAACAGGGCACGCCCAAATCGGATCGCACGGGGACCGGCACCCGGAGCCTCTTCGGCCATCAGCTGCGCTACGACCTGGCCGCGGGTTTCCCGTTGCTGACCACCAAGAAGGTGCACACCAAGTCGGTGATCTACGAACTGCTGTGGTTCCTGCGCGGCGACTCGAACGTGCGGTGGCTGCAGGAGCGCGGCGTCACCATCTGGGACGAATGGGCCTCGGAGACAGGCGAACTCGGGCCGGTGTACGGCGTCCAGTGGCGGTCGTGGCCGACGCCGTCCGGCGAGCATGTCGACCAGATCAGCGCCGCACTCGAGATGCTGAAGACCAACCCGGATTCGCGCCGCAACATCGTGTCGGCGTGGAACGTCGGCGAGATCGCCCAGATGGCGCTGCCGCCGTGCCACGCGCTGTTCCAGTTCTACGTCGCCGACGGCAAGCTGAGCTGCCAGCTGTACCAGCGAAGCGCTGACCTGTTCCTCGGCGTGCCGTTCAACATCGCCTCCTACGCACTGCTGACCCACATGATGGCCGCGCAGGCGGGCCTCGAGGTCGGTGACTTCGTCTGGACCGGTGGCGACTGCCACATTTACGACAACCACGTCGAGCAGGTGCAGTTGCAGCTGTCCCGCGAGCCCCGGCCGTACCCGGAACTTGTTCTCGCGCCGCGTGATTCGATCTTCGACTACCAGTACGAGGACATCGCGATCGTCAACTACGACCCGCACCCGGCCATCAAGGCGCCCGTTGCGGTCTGACGCCGTGGGGCCCGGAGCTCTGGTGACATGTTCGATCTGGACCGGTCAACTTTCCCTGACCCGTCAAGGAAAGTTGACCGGTTCAATTCGCAAGTGCCACAGGAGAGCCGACACGCCGACTGCGACACGCGGAGGAACGGCGCGGTGAAGCTGATCTGGGCCCAGGCCAATGGCGGCGTCATCGGCCGCGACAACGACATTCCGTGGCAGCTGCCCGAGGACATGGCGCATTTCAAAGAGCTGACGCTGGGCTCCACCGTGGTGATGGGCCGACTCACCTGGGAGTCGCTGCCGCCGCGGTTCCGGCCGCTGCCCGGCCGCCGCAACGTCGTGGTCAGCCGGGACGCGGGCTATATCGCCGAGGGCGCCGAGGTCGTGACGGCATTGCCTGCCGAGGTCGACGGCTGGGTGATGGGCGGGGCGCAGCTGTACGCGCTGGCGCTGCCGTCGGCGACGCTGTGCGAGGTCACCGAGATCGACGTCGACGTGCCGGACGGTGACGCCTTCGCGCCGACGTTGGACGACTCCTGGACGGTGACGTCAGGGCAGTGGCAGACCAGCAAGACCGGCCTGCGCTACCGCTTCTGCAGCTACCGGCGTCGGCAGTAGCCTGCCGACCGTCGCTCGTGCTGGCATCATCTGTCGCATGAAGCGACTCGTGAGCGCCGAACTCAACGTCGACGTGACCGAACCGACCACGCTCGAGTTTCAGATCGCGGTCGCCCCGCACCCCGGCGCCACGGTCGTCGAGTCGTTGTCCTTCATGTTGAACGGCAACGCGGTAATTCCCCACGAGGTATCCGGGGCACATGGAACCCGTATTCATACCTTCGATTCAGCCCCGGGCAACCTGAGCGTCCACTACTCGGCGACGATCGACGGGCGCAGCGACGCGGCTTCGGTCACGGAATACGACAAGACGATGTACCTGCGGCCCAGCCGGTACGCAGAAGCGGACAGGCTCTACGGCTTCGCCGCAGCCGAATTCGGCCAGTATTCAGACGCCGCAACCCTGTTGGAGAAAATCTCCTACTGGGTCGGGTACCGGCTCAACTACGTTCCCGGCTCCAGTGATCCCATCGACGGCGCCGTCGACACCCTGCTGGCCGGCAGGGGGGTCTGCCGGGACTACGCCCACTTGGTCGTAGCGCTACTGCGCGCCGTGAAAGTCCCGGCTCGCCTGGTGGCTGTATATGCGCCCGGGTGTGTTCCCATGGACTTCCACACCGTCGCCGAGGCGCTCGTCGACGGACAATGGCGTGTCGTCGACGCAACCGGGCTGGCGCCACGACAATCCATGGTGCGCATCGCCACCGGGCGCGATGCCGCTGATATCGCCTTCTTGGACAATCACAACGGTGCCATCAACCTGAACCGCGTCGCGGTCACCGCCGCGACTGATGCCGATCTGCCGATTGACTCGGTCCACGAATTGGTATCGATCACCTGACCCGTTCACGTGAACCCCGCGGGTCACGCCTCCGCGGGCGACACGTCCGAACCGGTGCCCTTCACCGACGACTTCGCGCGCTTCTCGGCGCGCACCGCCTTGCCGTTGCGCACGAACCCGGTGGGGGAGACCGCCGCCGACAGCAGCGCGTCCTCGCCCGCCACGAACGGATGGAAACCGACACCGGCGCCGCCGCGGCCCTTGACCGGGATGTCGGCGACTTCGGTTACCTTCCAACCCTTTTCAGAGGTCGATAGGATCGCTTCGCCGTTGCCGCACGTGATCGGCAGCGCGGCAATCACTTCGTCGCCGTCGCCCGCCAGCTTCACACCGGCCACGCCATTGCCAGCCGCGCCCTGCGGGTTCACCGCCGCCGGGTCGATGCGCAGAATCTTGCCGCGCCGCGTCACCAGCGCCAGGTGGTAGCCCGGCGTCAGCACACCCGAGCGCAGCAGCCCGGTGATGTCCGGGGCGACCGGGATGTCGCGGGTCTTGGACGGCAGGCCGTTGCCGTTCGTGAACTTGATGCGGCCATCGGTCCACACCGCCCAGCCCAGCCCGGCGGAGAGCAGGTCGCCGTGAGTGTCGGAGAACACGCCGCGATCGTCAAGGCGCCAGTTGGCGTTGACCTTCTTCTCCCGCGGGCCGTCGTCGTCGGAGCTCGACGCCGTCGGGGTGCCCTCGAAGTCCAGGACCGTCCGGCGGTCGAATTCGGGCCCGGCGAACAGCTTCGCCGTCTCCTTCAGTTCGTTGTCGATCACCACGCGGCGGGCGTCCGGGTTCGACACCAGCTCGGTGAGCTCCGCGAACTCCGCGTCGAGCTTGTCCGCCTCGGCCTGCAGCTCGATGACGTCGAGCTTCGTCAGCCGCCGAAGCTGCAGGGCCAGAACGTAGTTGGCCTGCTCCTCGTCGATGCTGAACCGTTCCTGCAGCCCCCGGCGGGCGTCGTCGACGGTGTCGGAGCCGCGGATGACCGCGACGGCGGCGTCGATGTCCAGGTGGATCTTCATCAAGCCGGCCACCAGATGCCTACGGGCGGTGACCTTCTCGAGCCGGTACTGGCTGCGGTGCAGCACTACCGAGTCGCGCAGGTGCAGGAACGCGCCGATCAGCTCGCGCACCGTCCACCAGCGCGGCACGCGGTCCTCGTCGAGCGCCACCAGGCTGGCGGCGAACGTCGACTCCAGCGGAGTCAGCGCGAGCAGCTGGTCGCGGATGGTCTCGGCGGCGTGCCCGCGTTTGGCGGTGACGACGATGCGCAGCCCGTTCCGGCGGTCGGTGAGGTCGGACATGTCGGCCACACCGGCCAGCTCGCCGGACTCGACGAGCGCCCGAATCCGGTCCTGCACAGTGTTACTCGCGACACCGGGCGGCAGTTCGGTGATGACGACGTTCTTGCCGTCGATCGACAGGGTGCCGCGCACCGTGAGCGCACCGCGGCCGGTGGTGAGGTACTCGCGCAACCCGGCCGTGCCGACCACCGTCGCCCCGCAGCCCCAGTCCGGGCCGGGAATGAGCTTGGCGAGCCGGTCGTCGGTCATGTTCGGGGTCTTCAGCAGCGCGCGACAGGCCGCCATGATCTCGCGCGGATTGTGCGCGGGGACCTTGGTGGCCCAGCCTTCGGCGATGCCGACGGCGCCGTTGCAGAGGAGCACCGGCCACTGGGCCGGCAGCATCGTGGGTTCGATCCACTCGCCGTCGAACGTGGGCACCATGGGCACCGCGTGGTCGTCGAGTTCGGCGGTCAGCGCCGCGCCGGGGGCCGACAGCCGCATCTCGGTGTACCGGTCGGCGGCGGGAATGTCACCTTGGATGCGCGGGAAAGCGCCCTGTCCGTCAATGACTTTCACGCGCTGGAACTCGGCGGCCATCAGCGCCGCGGCGCCGTACATCGACGCGCCGCCGTGTGGGTGCAGGTTGCCGGTGACGGCCGAGCAGACCTTCGAGGACTTCTGCGGCTTGTTGCCGGGCAGCAGTTTCGAGTCGTGCATCTGGTACAGCAGCCGGCGCTGGCCCGGCTTGAGGCCGTCGAACGCCGACGGGATGGCGCGGTCGCTGACGCTGTAGAGCGCGAACGTCAGCTGGTAGTGGTTCCAGTAGTCGTCGGCGCTCTGGTCGAGCACCAGGTCCGGATTCTGTTCGGGAAGGTCCAGTGGGGAGGTCACGATCGCGTCCTTCTAGTCCAGGTCCAGCGCAAGGGTGTCGACGACGGCGGCCACCTCGGCCATCCACGTGCGCCGGCCCTCGGGCGGCCCGCCGAACAGGGTGTGGTGCAGCTTCTTCTCGGCGTCGTCGAGGTGCACGCGAATCACGGTGCGCCGCTGCGGATCCAGCACGGTGTTCCAGAAGTCGTCGGCATCCATCTCACCGAGACCCTTGTTGCGCTGGACTTCCACCCGGCGTTTCGAGCGCGCCTTCAACTCGGCGACGGCGGTGTCGCGCTCGGACTCGTCCTGACAGTAGATGCGCTCTTGACCGTCCTTCACCACGAACAGCGGCGGCAGCGTCACGTAGACCATGCCGGCCGCGACGAGCGGGCGGTAGAAGTCCAGGAACATCGAGATCAGGCTCGAGTTGATGTTGCCGCCGTCGGGGTCGGCGTCGGAGGCGAACAGGATCCGGTCGTAGCGGCACTGCTCCGGGTCGCAGTTGTCGCGCACGCCGCAACCCAGTATGCGCTCGATGGAATCGAACTCGTCCTTGACCCGCGCCTTGTTGACGGTGAAGCCATAGACGTTGGGCGGCTTGCCTTTCAGCGGGAAGGCCGCCTGGAACGTCGCGTCGCGGGCCGCCTTGATGGTGCCCAGCGCCGAGTCGCCCTCGCACAGGAACAGTTCGGCGCCCGACCCGCGGCCGGTCTCCCGGCTGGGCAGCAGCTTCGGCGGCAGCGACAGGTTCGTGCCCAGCCCCTTGGCTTTCGACGCTGCGCGGGACCGCGCCTTGGCGCCCTCGGCGCTGCGGCGCGCCCGGGCCGACTCCAGCGCCAGCTGCGTCCACAGCGTCACCGTGTCGGCGTTGGCGGGGTTCGCCGCCCACACGTTGACACTGCGCGTCACATCGGGGGCCATCGCGACGTTCAGCGAGCGCGACGAGACGGCGGTCTTGGCCTGCGAGTCCCAGCCCACGTCGGGCGCACGGGTGTCGACGGCCAGCGCCGTGACCGCGGCGAAGTCCTGTGGCTCGGGTCCGTCCTCGCCCTTGGCCAGGCCCAGGTCGCGAATGCGGGACGCGCGGTCGGCCAGGGCCTCCGACAGCCCCTTGATGGCGGCGGTCAGGTGCGACCCGCCGCCGGGGGTGCGCACGGTGTTGCAGAACGCGGCCACCGTGGTCGGCTCGGCCGGACCGGCCGTCAGCGACCACCGGAACGGGGTGGGGCCGCGGCCGGTGGTGTATTCACCGCGGCCTTCGACCACCGCGCGCACCGTGGGCAGGGGAGTGCCCGCCGACGTGCACATGAGCTCCAGGAGCGCCTCGGTGCCCCACGGGCCGTTGAAGGGCTGCAGCAATGCGGGCGGGACGTCTTCGCCGGGCCAGCCCTCGTCGACGACGGTCAGGTGTACGCCGGGGCACATGCGGGCCGCGGCGTGGGCGCGCAGCAGGACCTCACCGATGTCGACGGTGGCGTCCGGCACGACGGCCTGGTCGAACAGGATCCGGACGGTGGTGCCGTGCGCGTCGGGTTTGCGGTTGCCGGTGCCGCGCAGCTTCTGGGTGTCGGCGCGGGTGAACTCGGCGTTCGGGTCGAATTCCTTGCCCTCGAATGTGCCGGGGTAGCCGTGGCCGAAGCTCTGCAGGTAGGTCTTGCCGGCGCGGCGCACGGTGACGTCGGTGCGGGCCGAGATGAACACCGCGGCCGCGGCGCCGATGCCGTTCAGGCCGGCGCCGGTGCTGGTGGCATCGCTGTGGGCGGAGAACTTGCCGCCGGCGCGCGCGGTCCCGAGGGTCTTGACGATGCCGTTCTTGCCGGTCACGGGGTCGGAGTCGATGGGCAGGCCGCGGCCGTCGTCGGCGACGCTCACCGAGCCGTCGGCATGCAGGGTGATGGTGACGGTGGAGCCGCCGTGGCTGGGGTCGGCGACCTCCTCGACCGCGTTGTCCACCAGCTCGCGCAGAGCGGTGTTGAGCACATCCAGGCCCAGGTTGACCGCCGGGCGCAGGCGGGTGTGCTGAACATCGTCGAGTTCGGTGATGTCCGCAGCGTTGTAGCTCACTGCTGGTCCTTTCCGTCAGGGCCGGCCGGGAACAGCCGAAGCCCCAATACAGGGTGTGCCGCAGGAATGGTAGGCGGTTCGGCCGACAACGTTGCAGAACCATGCGCGAGTTTGTCGGTGGCCTGCGCCACGATGTGACTGTGGCAGCACTCACCATGGTCCAGGCCCGTCGCATCGCCGTCGCCGCCCAGGGCCTTCACGAACCCAAGCCGTCCGGGGCGGTAACCCGGGCGCACCTGAAGCGTTTGATGTCCAGAATACAAGTGCTGCAATTGGATTCGGTATCGGTCTGTGTACGGGCGCACTACGCGCCGGTGTTCAGCCGGCTCGGCCCCTACGATCGGGACGCGCTCGACGCGCTGGCGTGGAGCCACAGTGCCCGGTCGCCGCGGCAATTCATCGAGTACTGGGCGCACGAAGCGGCGTTGTTGCCGGTCGACGACTGGCCGCTGCTGCGCTGGCGCATGCGTGAGTACACCCACGGCCGCTGGGGCACCGAGATCGTCAAGCGCAACGGTGAGCTGGCCGAGAAGATCGTCGCCGCTGTTGCCGAACTCGGGCCGTCGACTGCCGGACAGATCGAGGCCCACCTCGAGGCCGAACCTCGCGGCGCCAAAGGGCCCTGGTGGGGGCGCAGTGACACCAAGTGGGTCGCAGAGGCGCTGTGGTCGTCGGGCGTGCTCACCACCGCCACCCGGGCCGGATTCGCGCGGCACTATGACCTGGTCGAGCGGGTGCTGCCGGCGGAGGTGCTGGCCCGGGAGGTCTCGGACGACGAGGCGGTCCGGCAGTTGGTGCTCAAGGCGGCCGGGGCGCTGGGCGTGGGGACCGAGGCCGACATCCGCGACTACTTCCGGCTGGGCGCCCGCCAGGCGAAACCCGCGTTGGCGGCGCTGGTGGCCTCCGGAGAGCTGGAACCCGTCACGATCGACGGGGTTCCGGCCTACCTGCGCGCCGGGCAGAAAGTGCCTCGCGCGGACCGGGGCACCGCACTGCTGTGCCCGTTCGACCCGCTGATCTTCTTCCGGCCCCGAGTCGAGCGGCTGTTCGGCTTCCACTACCGGATCGAGATCTACACCCCGGCCCCGAAGCGCCAATTCGGTTACTACGTCTGGCCTTTCCTGCTCGACGGCCAGTTGGTGGGGCGGGTCGACCTGAAACGCACCGCCGACTCCTTGAATGTCGTGGGCGCGTTCGCCGAGGACGGCCAGGACCGCGCGCGGGTGGCCGCGGCCCTGGTGCCGGAACTCAGATCGATGGCGACGTGGCTCGGCGTCGACGACGTGACGGTCGGGGATCGCGGGGATCTGGTGACCGAGTTGCGACGACGGGTCTAGCGCCGGCTAGTTCGCGGCGTGGTACGCCTCGACGATGTCTGCCTTGATGCGGCCGCGGGCCGCGACGTCGTAGCCGTTCTCCTGTGCCCACTCGCGGATCGCGGCGAGCTGCTCCTTCGAGGACGCGGCCTTCTTGCCACGGCGGCGCGCCGTGCCGCTCTTGGGGGCCCGAGTGCTCGGCTCGGCGACTTTCTGGGTCCGGGTGCGACGGCCGCCGACGCGGGTCGCGGCGTCCAGATACGGTGCCAGCGCCTTCTCGAACTTCGCCACGTTCGCAGCGGAAAGATCGATCTGGTAATCAACCCCACGTACCGAGAAGTTAATCCGCTCACCCGTGTCGTCGGTGATTTCAGTGCCGTTAATATCGTCAACAAGTTGGACGACAATGCGTTCGGCCACGAATGATCTCCTTTATCGGGGGTGTTCGGCCGGAAGTGTAACGATAAAAAATAAGAAGGGCACTCCGGAGTCTCTATTGCCGGTAGTAGTGTGCCGGTTCACAGCTTTTTAGCGGCAATCCGACTGAATATCGAAAATTCAAAAGGGGCGGTAATTGCCACGGCCCCAAGCTGATTCGACCCGCGTCCCCACGCGAACCTGATCACTGCGCGTCGTGATGGCACACCGCTTCCAGCATGATGCCGAACGGGTCCAGCCAGAACATGGCGAAGTAGGGCGGCGGATATTGCGGGAACGACTGCGGTGGATGCAGCACCTCGCCGCCGGTTCGCTGCACGAACTCGTGGACGCGCTCGACCGCGGATCGCGTCTTGACCATAAAAGCGAGGTGTTGCAGCCCGGTGCGATGTCGCGAGTGATCACCGGGCGCTGCGGTCGGATAGAAAAACAGGTAGGTGCCAGGTTTGCCGCCGGCCGGGCGAAAGGCGAACTCGTCGTCGGCGGCAATGAAAGGCTCGAAACCTACCAATGGCATGAATTCGTCGTAGTAATTCTTCGCCGCCCCGAGATCGGGCACGTTGATGCCGAGATGGCCGAGCATCATCCGACTCTAATGCCGGGTGCTAACCGGCCACCTCCAGTTGCGGTTCGTCACCGAGCGTCGGCACGCCGCGGCCGCGCAGCTTGTTGACCAGGAACACCACCGCGCCGATGCCCAGCCACACGATGCCGCCGATCTTGGCCAGCGAATCCGCGTTGAACAGCACATAGCCGATGATCAGGAAGCCCAGCGTCGGCACCACGAGGTGTAGCAGATAGTTCCGCGACTTCTTGCGGCCCAGGTAGTACCAGACCACCGATACGTGCAGCAGGCAGAAGGCGAACAGCGCGCCGAAGTTCACCAGTGACGAGATCAGCGCGATCTGGCCGACGAAGAACAGCACGAGGACCACGCTGATCGCGCTGACCAACAGGATCGCGGCGTACGGCACCTTGCGTGAGCTGACATTGGACAGGAAAGCGGGTAGCTGTCGGTCCCGGCTCATCGAGAACAGCAGCCGGCTGGTCGCGGCCTGCGCGGCCATCGCGTTGGCGAATCCCACGGCGAGCACGTTGACGACGAAGAATGCGTTCATCCACCCCGTGCTGGACGCTGCCTCGACCAGTTTGAAGAATGCGTTGCCCGCCTCGTCGTCGCTGAATGATGCCCGGCCGCCAGCCAACAGGCTGGCCAACCACGTCTGGCCGATGAACAGGAGCGCCACGATGAACAACGCGCAGACCATGGCTTTGCCGGCCGGATTGCGCGTGCCGGTGGATTCCTCGGCGAGTGTCGAAATACCGTCGAAGCCAAGGAAACTCAGGACGGCGATCGACAGTGCGGCGGCGATCAGCGGAGCGCTGACGGTGTCCGGATTCCAGATCGGCGTCGTGCTCCAGTGCACATTCGGCAGCGAGTCACCGTTGATGGCCCGCACCGCGATGACGACGAAGATCGCGAGGAAGACCAGCTCGAGCACCAGGAAGAGCCGGTTGGCCATCTTCAGCGAGTCGACGCCGAGCAGATTGATGACGGTGTTGACCAGGACGAACACCAGCGCCCACAGCCATCGCGGCGTCCCGGGGAAGAGGCCGATCATCGATTCGGCGGCCAGTACGTACAGCAGCGTCGGGATCAGCAGGTAATCCAGGAGGATCGCCCATCCCGCGAAAAAGCCTGCGCCGGGATGGATTCCGCGGCCGACATACGAGAACACCGATCCGGCGAGCGGGAACGACTTGGCCATCTGCGCATACGCCGTCGCCGTGAACACCATCGCGATCAGGCCGATGAGGTAAACCAGTGGCACCATGCCGCCGGCGCTGTTGTACACGACGCCGAAGATGGTCCAGGGTGCGATCGGCACCATGAACACCAGCCCGTAGACGACGAGGTCGACGGTCGAGACGGAACGATTGAGTTCCTGTTTGTAGCCGAATGATTCGAGGGCGCGTTGGCCTTCGCCGGTGGTGAGGCGGGTGGTGGTTGCCATGGCAGTCCTATCGGGTCGAGCGGATGGGGTCAGACCAGGGCGTCGGTGGCCAGATCGTGGTTGGCGTCGTGGTTGGCGAGGAACGCGGCGACGAAAGCGCGGAATTCCGTTGGCTTCTCGAGGTGCGAGCAGTGACTGGTGCCGGGGAAGACGTGCCCGACGGCACCGGGGATGTGGTCGAGGAACGGCTGCCAGGAGTCGGGGGTGGCCTCGTCGAACTCGCCGGCGACGATCAGTGTGGGCGCGTTGATCGCGGGCAGCCGGTCGATGATGCTCCATGCGCCCAACGTGCCCATGACGTGAAACTCGTTGGGCCCGTTCATCGTGTGATAGACGGTGGGTTCCGCCTCCATCTGCGCGATGGTGTCGACGAGATCCTGTGGCATGGGTACGACGCGGCACAGGTGGCGCGCGTAGAACTCGTCGGTCGCGGCCAGGTACTCAGGATCGTCGACCGTCCCCGCGTCCTCATGCCGGGTCAGTGCGGCTTGGGTGTCCGGTGGCAATT
The DNA here is from genome assembly GCF_000686745.1 of Mycobacterium sp. UNC410CL29Cvi84. Lineage (NCBI taxonomy): Bacteria > Bacillati > Actinomycetota > Actinomycetes > Mycobacteriales > Mycobacteriaceae > Mycobacterium > Mycobacterium sp. UNC410CL29Cvi84. The sequence goes on along the minus strand of NZ_JMLM01000001.1, from coordinate 190,548 downwards.
GCGTGCGCAGCTGTGCGCAGCCGGCCATCCAGAGTTCCATCGACGCGGGGGAGTTGCAGATGACGAGCGATGCGAGCCCCGACGGTCGGCGCACTGCGATCTCCGCGCCCAGCATGCCGCCCCAGGACTGGCCCAGCAGGTGGTACTCGTCGATGCCCAGGGCATCGCGGACGGTGTGGAATTCCTCGACGAAGAGCGCTGGCGTCCAGAACGCGGCGGGCGCATCGGGCAGGTGAGTGCTGTTGCCGCAGCCGATCTGGTCGTAATGGATCACCGTGCGGCCCGTTTCGGCGGCCAGTTCGGCGATGTTGCGTACGTAGTTGTGTGCCATGCCCGGCCCGCCGTGCAGCACGAACAGCGGAAGTGCTCCCGGCTCCGGCGACGACGGCGTGGTCACCTGGACCCAGGTCTCGTAGTCGCGGAACGGCACATGGTGGCTGGTGGTCGGCATGTCGGCCAGCATGTTTCATTAATGGTCTCATCACAAGACCATTAATCGAGATTTAACAATCCGTGTCGATACTCTGTGTGGCGACAGGAAGGGAGCCGGCGATGACACATCTCCACGGTGTGGATGCCCCCGGCCTACTCGACCGTGAGCTCGAGTCGTCCACTCGGGTCGACGAGATCACCGACCGGCTGGTGACCGCCATCGCCATCGGCGAATACCTGCCCGATGCCCGGCTGCCCGCCGAACGCGAACTGGCGGCGTCGCTGCGAGTCGGCCGGATGACGGTACGCGCGGCACTCGCCCGACTGGTGGACCGCGGTCTGGTGGAGACGCGGCGGGGCCGTGGCGGTGGCTCGTATGTGTTGCAGCAATGGCCTGACTCGTCGACGGAAGCGGTGGTCCGCACCTTGCGGATGCGGGTCGACGAGATTCGCGACCGGTGTGACGCGATCTGCCGCGTTCACGGTGCGGTGAGCCGGGCCGCGGCGGAATCCCGCACCGCGGGCGACATCGACGTGCTGCGGCAGTGTCTCGACGACTACCGCCGGGCCGACAGCGGATTGGCCGCCCAGCAAGCCGACAGCGCCCTACACCTCGCGATCATGGATGCCGCCCACAACGCCGTCCTCAAACAGGTGCTGCTCGACCTGGAAGCATCGGTCAGCATCGGCGCTCCGGCGCACGTGTGGGGCGAGCCGGTGACGATGCGGCAGATGGAACTGCGCGCGCTGGGTGAGCACACGACGCTCGTCGACGCCATTGCCGAAGGCCGCGGCGATGACGCCGAGGAACTGGCGCGTGCTCACGTCGCCATCGATTTCGAGAACATCACGGCGGCGATGCGGCGTGCCGGGATGCTCATCGACTGAACCCGCCGCCCGGAGCCGCGCGCGGGCGCAGCGGGCGGCGGTGCAAAACCAGGGCGAACCAGCGGGTAATCTTGTCGCCCGTGACCACCACCGGAATCGACGTCAGCGCACGCTTGGGCACCGTGCTGACTGCCATGGTGACGCCGTTCGGCCCGGACGGCTCGCTTGATCTGGCTGGTGCGAAGAAGGTAGCCAAGTACCTGGTCGACAAGGGGTGCGACGGCCTCGTCGTTTCCGGCACCACCGGCGAATCGCCGACCACCACCGACGACGAGAAGATCGCCCTGCTCGAGGCGGTTCTCGAAGAGGTCGGCGACCGGGCCCGCATCATCGCCGGCGCCGGCAGCTACGACACCGCGCACAGCGTCCACCTGGCCAAGGCCAGCGCCGCTGCCGGCGCGCACGGTCTGCTCGTCGTGACGCCGTACTACTCGAAGCCGCCGCAGGCCGGCCTCGTCGCGCACTTCACCGCCGTCGCCGACGCCACCGACCTGCCGGTGGTCCTGTACGACATCCCGCCGCGCTCGGCCGTCCCGATCGAATGGGACACCATCCGGACGCTGTCGGCGCACCCGAACATCGTCGCCGTCAAGGACGCCAAGGGCGATCTCAACGGTGGCGCGCAGATGATGGCCGAGACCGGGCTGGCCTACTACTCCGGCGACGACACGCTCAACCTGCCGTGGCTCGCGATGGGCGCCACCGGGTTCGTCAGCGTCTGGGGTCATGTGGCCGCCGGCCAACTCCGGGACATGTTGTCGGCCTTCAACTCCGGCGACATCGCCACCGCACGCAAGATTCATGTGGGCCTGTACTCGCTCGGCGAGGCGCAGAACCGGCTCGGCGGCGTCACCATGAGCAAGGAAGGCCTGCGGTTGCTGGGTATCGAGGTCGGTGACCCGCGGTTGCCGCAGGTGCCCGCCACGCCGGATCAGCTGACGGCACTCGCCGCGGACCTGCGCACGGCATCGGTGCTTGCGTGACCAGACCCGACTTCGCACCGCCCGGTCCATTGGAGCCGGGCGGTCTGCGTGTGACGGCACTGGGCGGCATCAGCGAAATCGGCCGCAACATGACCGTTTTCGAGCACCTGGGCCGGCTGCTGATCATCGACTGCGGCGTGTTGTTCCCGACGCACGACGAGCCCGCCGTCGACCTGATCCTGCCGGACATCCGGCACATCGAGGACCGGCTGGCCGACATCGAGGCGCTGGTGCTCACGCACGCGCACGAGGACCACATCGGCGCCATCCCGTATCTGCTCAAGATGCGGCCCGACATCCCCGTGGTGGGCTCGCGGTTCACGCTGGCCCTGGTCGCCGCCAAATGCCGTGAGCACCGGATCAAGCCCAACATGCAGATCGTCGCCGAGGGGCAGCGCAGCACCCACGGGGTGTTCGAGTGCGAGTACTTCGCGGTCAACCACTCGATTCCCGACGCCCTCGCGATCGCCGTGCACACCGGTGCCGGCACGGTGCTGCACACCGGTGACATCAAGCTGGATCAGCTGCCGCCGGACGGCCGGCCCACCGATCTCCCCGGCATGTCCCGGCTCGGCGAACAGGGCGTCGACCTGTTCCTGTGCGACTCGACCAACGCCGAGATTCCCGGGGTCAGTCCCTCCGAGAGCGAGGTCGGCCCGAACCTGCACCGCCTGATCCGCGGCGCCGACGGCCGCGTCATCGTGGCGTGCTTCGCGTCGAACGTCGACCGCGTGCAGCAGATCATCGACGCCGCCGTGGCGCTGGGGCGCAAGGTGTCCTTCGTCGGCCGCTCGATGGTCCGCAACATGGGGATCGCCAAGGAACTCGGCTTCCTCAACGTCGACGACGATGACGTCATCGACATCGGTGCGGCCGAGCTGCTGCCGGCCGACCGCGTCGTGCTGATCACCACCGGGACTCAGGGCGAGCCCATGGCGGCGCTGTCCCGGATGTCCCGCGGCGAGCACCGCAGCATCACGTTGACGGCCGGCGATCTGATCATCCTGTCCAGCTCGCTGATCCCCGGCAACGAGGAAGCCGTCTACGGCGTGATCGACGCGCTGGCCAAGATCGGCGCCCGCGTCGTGACCAATCAGCAAGTGCGCGTGCATGTTTCCGGCCACGCCTTTGCCGGCGAGCTGCTGTTCCTGTACCGCGGGGTGCGGCCGCGCAACGTCATGCCGGTGCACGGCACCTGGCGGCACCTGCGCGCCAACGCCAAGCTCGCGATCCGCACCGGGGTGCCGGAGGAGAACGTCGTCCTCGCCGAGAACGGCGTCAGCGTCGATCTGATCAACGGGCAGGCCCGCATCGCCGGCGCCGTGCCGGTGGGCAAGGTGTTCGTCGACGGTCTGGTGCTGGGTGACGTCGGCGACGCCACCCTGGGCGAAAGGCTCACGCTGACTTCGGGTTTCATCGCGGTCACCGTGGTGATCAGCCGTGAGACCGGCAAGCCGGTGGCCCCGGTGCACCTGCACTCGCGTGGCTTCTCGGAGGATCCCAAGGCCCTCGAGCCGGCTGCCGAGAAGGCGCAGGCGGCGTTGGAAACCCTTGTCTCCGAGCAGGTTACCGATCCCGCGCGCATCGCCCAGGCGGTGCGGCGGGCCGTCGGCAAATGGGTCGGCGAGACCTATCGGCGCCAGCCGATGATCGTGCCGACGGTCCTCGAAATTTAGCTCCGCGACAATAAGCCGGTGTAACGCATCGGTGCGAGGGAAACCCCCATCTGGGTCGCTCCGTACCACTAAACTCGGCCCGGTGTCTTTGCCACGGGGGGGTCAAGCCTCCGAGCGCCGTGCGCGCGGCCGGCCGGCCAACGCCGATTTGCGAGCTGCCAGGCGCAAGGAGATCGTGCGATCTGCCTATGCCGTGCTGACCGATCGCGGCTATGACCAGACGACGATGGCGGATATCGCCCGTCACGCCAACGTCGGGCAGGGCACTCTGTACCGGTACTACCCGAGCAAGCGAGAGCTGCTCGACGACGTTTTCGATTACGCGGTCACGAAAGCTGCACGGGCACTTCGCATCGGCTCGCTGGCCAGCCTGGACCTGAGCGACTACCACCAGGCGATGGAGCTCATCACGGTATTCGGTACCCGCCTGTTCGACCTCGTCGATGAGGATCCTGCGATCGTCCGGCTGCTCACGGTGGAAAGCAGCGCCATCGACCCCGAACTGCGCTTCCGGGTCAGCGGGCTCCTGTCGACGCTGGATGTCGCGTTCGCGCGGCTGTTCGAGACGGCAAACCCCGACTACGCCTCAGTGGATCACCGTGCCACGTGGGCGTTGCTGGGCCGCCTGGTGATGGGACTGTCCGGCCCGGGGTTGCTGATGTCCATGCGGGGGGACAGGACGGCCGAGTCGCGTGCCACGTTCCTGGCGTCGATCTCGGCGATCGCCGATCAGGGATTGCTGGCCGAGGAGCCCGCCGATGGGGAGATCGGCGATGCCTGAAAGAGCTGCCCAGTTGTACGCGGCGGCCACCGAGTTGTTCATCGAGCGTGGATACCGCGACGTCGACGTCGCCGACATCACCGCCCGGTGTGGCGTCGGCCACGGCACTTTCTATAACTACTTCCGCAATAAGCGGGACCTCCTCGAGTCCATCCAGTCCCGGACGGTCGAAGAACTTTCGGCCGCGGTCGCCGGCGAGCGGCCGCCGTCCGACTGGACCTGTCGCGCCGAGTACGTCGCCGAGTTCACCGACCGGGCGCGCCGGGCCGTGACCTACATCGCGAAAAACCGTGCGCTGGTGTCGTTCGTGGTGATCGCCGCGCCTGGCGTGGATGAACAGGCCTACGAATCAGTGCTCGCCGCGTACGACCAACTCGGTGCGCAGGCGACGGAATTCCTGGAGGTGGGACGCCGGCAGGGATGGATTCGCGACAGTGTGGACGTGCGCATCGCCGGGCAGGCGGTGGTGTCGTGTGTGTTGATGGCGACGTTCCCGATGCTCGTCGGTGACGGCGCCGACGTCGACCCGGAGCCCATCGCGCAGGCATGTGCGGCGTTTCTGCTGGGCGGGATGCGCCGGGTACTACCGGATTCGTGAGCGCCAGCGGGCGATCTGTTGTCCCATCTCGGTCGCGGGCGCAGCGTCCAGGGCCCATTCCGAAGCGATATCGTGCCAGCGACTCTGCGCTTGCAGCGTGCCCAACAGTGCACACACGCTCATCTCCGTCCGGCGCGAGAACGCGTGTGCGCTGTGCATGCGCTGCTTGAATATGCCTGACCGGTAATCGGATTGGGGCAGCATCGCCTGCGACAGCGCCTTGTACGCGACCTTGTCGGTCACTTGGCTCAGGCCCGGAGTGAGATACCACCCGGCGACGGCCCGCATGTATTCCAACGCCATCACCGGGGGCAGCGCCTCGGCATCGACGATGAATCCGGCCACGCTGGCCAGGCGATGTGCGGTCGCGGCGTCGCCGCGCATGACCGCCTTCAGTACGGACCGTTCCAGATCGACTTCGGCTCGGCTCATCCGTACATACAGGCCGAAATCGACGAAACCGATTCGGTTGTCCGGCAGATGCAGGATGTTGCCCGGGTGCGGGTCGGCGCAGAACTCGCCGCTGGTGTAGATGTTGGCGCAGTAGAAGCGGAAGACCGCCTCGCCGATGTGGTCGCGCACCGTCTGGTCGACGTCGGTGAGGTGATGAAGTTGGGTGCCGTCCAGATACTCGGTCACCAGGACGCGGTCGGTGCACAATTCGTCGATCGGCTCGGGTATCACGAACACCGGATGTTCGCGATGAGCTTCGAAGACCGCGCGATGGTTGGTCAGCTCCCGGCGGTAGTCGAGCTCGGCCGTGATCTGCCGGCTGACCTCGGCCACCACCGCATTCAGTCCTCTGACCGGATAGGCCCCGGCGCGTAGCCGGACCAGCAGGGCCAGGTTCTTCAGGTCTGCGCGGACCGCGCTACGCGCCCACGGGTATTGGACCTTGACTGCCACGTCGCGTCCGTCGGTGAGGCGGGCCCGGTAGACCTGACCGAGCGACGCCGTCGCCACGGGCTCGGGTTCGATCGTGCGCACCCGGCCGCGCCGTGCACCCCACTCGGAGTCCATCAACCGAAACATGACGGCGTTGTCGACGGCGGGGGCCCTGCTGAACAACGGAGATAGCCGGCGGGAGAATTCATCTCGGGTCTGTGCGGAGCTCAGGCCGAAATTCAGCAGCGAAAGCAGTTGGCCGAGCTTCATCGCCGCACCCTTCATGGTGCCCAAGGTGGCGGCGAGGTCGTCGGCCAAGCGCAGCATCTGTTCGTCGCGGGCTTGCGCTTTCTGCTCCTCGGACAGAAAAGGCTGACGGACAGCGCTCGTTGCCGCCCGTGCCGCGGCGCGGGCGGCGACCTGCCCGACGCGTGCGCCGCGCGCGGCGCGGTCGGTGGGTTGATCACCAGGCGTCAATGTGGCCTACCTTGACATCAATGGCTATCGCGCTGACCAGGATCCCTTGTGTTTGGTCTACAACCGGTTCGCCCAGCCTGGCAAGGGAACCCGCCGAGTCGAGCAGGGCCTCACGGACGCTTGGCCGCAGCGTCATGAGAGCAGTGGTGATCTCACGCACGGACTCGTTGCGGGCGAGACGGAGCCAGTCCAATTCGCTTTCGAGCGCACGGGTGTACATGGAGTCCCGGCCCTCGAGGTATTCGGTTCGGACGCCGAAGAATTCGGCCAGCATCTGCACAGTCAGGCGTGACGGGCGAGTGCGCAGGCCACGGCGCAGCTGCGACAGATAGGGGTCCGACAAGTCGTAGCCGCGGCGGGCCAGCGCTTCCGTGACTTCGCAGTTCCGGTACGGGCCCCGCGTCGGTGGATAGATGCTCGCGAAGAGATTGTTGAGCCGCTCGGCGAACAAGGCGATGTTTCCCGCAGGCTTCCGCGGGTGCTTCCTGTTGTACATGTCGTTCCCCCAAATGGTGTTGCCAGGTTCTGCCGTGCTGCGCACGTGCGGGAACCAGATGGCCGGTATTGGCCGCTTGGGGGAGCGTTTCGGGTCCGATGACCATGTAACAAATGTTCGCCAACGTACCTGGAGCGAGTACGTTAGCTCACTAAGCCGAACTTCGCTACAGTTGCCGAAAAATGAAAGGTTGACACGTCAGTCCGCTATATGTAATCCTCGGCTTGGAAGCAGAATCCGGTCGGCTTGGGGGAGTGCGTGCCGGTATTTGCGCTGGAAGGGGTGGGATCGCGTGGGTGGACTGTGGGGTGTTCATCCCGCCGAACGTGTCGTAGCTGTGTGTTCGCTGTGATGCATCGCTGGGAACGCGGCTAGCCGACGTCGATTGTTGCTGAAATGTGCAATCGGTGCGCTGTCGGAGCGGGGGATGTCGGCGGCGACCGAATGGGCCGGCGAGGTCTCAGTGCTGAGACGCTCCTCGGCAATTCGATGAGCCCGGGCCGCACAAAGTGACATTGGAACCGAGGGGACGGCTGCCAATTGTGGCAGTGGAAGGGGTTTCGCTGTGGGGGTCACAACGAACAAGGTGCTGTGCGATAGCGAGATCGCGCCCGACGGCAGCGTTGTGGTGATCGAAGACGTTGGCGCGGGCGGTGTTTCGGGCGTCTACGTGCACTCGGATGTGCCCACTGATGTGGGCATTGCGCGGGCGCTGTGGGTGCACACCATGAACGTCGACGAATGCGATCTCGTCGGCAGGATGGTGCGCGTGCGGGTGTATTCGGGCACGGATACGCGCGGACTGGGCGTGCCGGCGTTCGACGGTCAGCTCGACATTGCCACTGGTGTCCTGGCGTTGGGTGATCGGCACAATCGCACCCGCCAACTGCTTTTCGGTACTCCGAAGGTCGTCCGCGTCATCGTCTTCCTCGGCAACGAGATCGAGACCGTTCAATTCGGCGATTCCGACAGCTGTTATCCGCTGTCGGGCCCGAGTGAAATCAGCGTGCTGCTGCACGGTGAATCCGACTTCGTTCATGTGCTCGGATACCCGATGCCGCGGTGGGGCGGGCTTCGCCGGTTACTCCGGCGCGGCCGCACCCGGCTTCCGCGCACACAGGTAAACGTGCAGCAGCCGGCGGCAACCCGCCGCGCACCCGAAGAACGGGCACCGGCCCTACCTGGCGTGGCGCCGTGAATTGGGTTGGGGCCGAAGCGGTTCGCGTCAGCGCTTGTTGACGAAGCCGGCGTCCACCGGCAGCGTCACGCCGGTGATGTACCGTCCGGCGTCCGACACCAGCCACGCCACGGTGTTGGCGATGTCCTCGGCCTCGAGCACCTGCACGGGCAGTGCATTCGTCATGTCGGGGCCCGCTTTGGTTTCTTCGGTCAACTGGCTCAACCACTTCCGGGTGAACTCGTTGTCGATCATCGGGGTGTTGACCCCGGCCGGATGGATCGAGTTGACCCGGATGTTCTGCGAGGCCAGCAGGTTCGCGTACACCCGCATCAGGCCGACCATGCCGTGCTTGGCGGCGGCGTAGCCCACCGACCCGGCCATCGGCGAGGACAGCCCGACCAGTCCGGCAACCGAGCTGATCAGCACGATCGACCCGCCGTTGCCGGCCTTGACCATCGGGCGCATCGCCACATCGAGGGTGTTGTAGACGCCCGTGAGATTGACGTCGATGACGTCCTGCCAGGCGTCTTCACCGGCCATCGGGGCGATCCCGGCGTTGGCGATCACGATGTCCAGCCGGCCACCGAGCTCTTCGACGCCGGCCTTCAGTGCGGTCTTGAGGGCGCCGCGGTCGCGGACGTCGGCCTGACTGGCGACGATTCGCGCGCCGTTGTCCTCGACCAGCTTGACCGTCGCGGCCAGATCGTCGGGCGTGGCCATGGGGTAGGGGACCGACGCGATCTGGTCGCACAGGTCGACGGCGATGATGTCGGCGCCCATCGACGACAGCTTCACCGCGTGCGCGCGGCCCTGGCCACGCGCCGCGCCGGTGATGAAGGCGACCTTGCCGCTCAGCTCACCCATGGTCAGTTCCCTCGCAGCTGGCCCTTGGCCGGATCGCCGGCGACCACGGGAGCGAGCATCTTGATGTCGGGCGCACCGTCGAGGTGCTCGCCGATGGCGCCGAACAGCTTGCCGATGGCCGGGGCGGTGCTGTGGGCCTTGATGGCGTCGGCGTCGGCCCACTGCTCGACGAACACGAAAGTGCCGCCGTCGGCCTCGTGCAGCGAGTAGAGCTCACAGCCCGGTTCCGCGTGGACGGCGTCGACGGCCTCGACGCACGCGGCGCGGACCACGTCGACGGACTCGGGCTTGGCTTTCATGGTGGCGACGACAACGACGGGCATGAACGACTCCTCGATAGCTAGCTGACCTAGACAGGTGTTCACGTTAGACCGGGCCGTGCGGCGCGTGTGACGTGGCTCCCACTGCTGCGTGACCAGCGGATATGTGGCCGGGGTCGTGACCCAAGCGTTACTTGTGTGGCAGATGGTGCAGATGGGGTAATTGCGACTAGGCTGGCAGCCATGGCGAGTAAGACCGCAACGAGCTCAGCTAACCGGGCCAAGGCCGGGTCGGCGAATCGTGGCGCAGCCGGTTCGGGGGCGCGTTCATCGAAGTCAGGCAGTGCAAAGTCGGGCCGGCCGGCGCGTCCGCCGGCCCCGAAATCGCCCGCCCGCAAGCCGGCCCGCAAACCCGCACCGCATCCGTCGCCCGTCGCCACCGCCGGTGCCGCGGTCGGTCGTGGCGCCCGCGCCGGCTGGCTGATGCTCGCCAAGGGCGCCGGAACCACCGCCCGCAGCGTCGGCCGTGCGCGCGAACTCGAGCCCGGACACCGCCGTGACGGCATCGCGCTGGCGCTCCTCGGCGTCGCCTTCCTGATCGCGGCGAGCTCGTGGTTCGACGCGGCCCGGCCGGTCGGTGCATGGATCGACTACGGCGTCCGCACCGTCATCGGCTCCGCGGTCGTGGTGCTGCCCGTGCTGCTGCTCGCGCTGGCCGTCACCCTGATGCGCACCCATCCGAACCCCGACGCCCGGCCCCGGCTGATCCTCGGCGCCGCCATGATCGGTCTGCCCGTGCTGGGCCTCTGGCACATCTGGGCCGGCGCGCCCACCGAGCCGGGCGAGCGCCGCGGCGCCGCCGGCTTCGTCGGTTTCGTCATCGGCGGGCCGCTCTCCGACGGACTCACCGTCTGGATCGCCACGCCGCTGCTCATCATGGGCGTGCTGTTCGGCCTGCTGCTCGTCACCGGCACGACGATCCGCGAATTGCCGGACACCTTGCGCTACATGGTCTCCGGCCGCCTGCACGGCGAGCATGACGAGGACTACGACCCACCGGCCGGTTTCGTCGACGACTTCGCCGATGACTTCGCCGACGGCTACTACGACGACCCGACCTATTCGCGCGACGAGCCCGAAGCGTGGCCCGGTTCGGACCAGACCACCGCGGCGATGACGCGGCCGCTGGGCCGCACGCCGATGGACAACTACCCGGTCGAGCCCGCGGCCGACGAGGCGCCGACCGCGCCCGAGCCGGCGGCCAAGGCGCCGCGCCGCCGCAAGGCGCAGAACGTCGCGGACCCGGTGCCCGCCAAGGCCAAGGCGCTCGAGAAGGCGCAGGACGACGGTTTGTCGATCGACCGAGTCATCGAGGGCGACTACACCCTGCCGCCGCTGGACCTGCTGTCCGACGGCGACCCGCCGAAGCGGGTCGGCCGCGACAACGACCGCATCATGAATGCGATCGGCGAGGTCATGGAGCAGTTCAAGGTCGACGCCACCGTCGTCGGTTTCCAGCGCGGCCCGACCGTCACCCGGTACGAGATCGAGCTCGGGCCCGGCGTCCGCGTCGAGCGGTTCACGCAGCTGCAACGCAACCTCGCCTACGCGGTGGCCAACGAGCACATCCGCCTGCTGGCGCCGATCCCGGGCAAGTCGTTGGTCGGTGTCGAGGTGCCGAACAGCGACCGCGAGATGGTGCGGCTCAAGGACGTGCTGAACGCGCCGAGCACGCGCAAGGACCACCACCCGATGGTGTTCGGTATCGGCAAGGACGTCGAAGGCCACTTCATCAGCTACAACCTGGCCAAGATGCCGCACCTCCTGGTGGCCGGCTCCACCGGTTCGGGTAAGTCGAGCTTCATCAACTCGATGCTGGTGTCGCTGCTGCAGCGGGCCACCCCGGACGAGGTCCGGATGATCCTGGTCGACCCGAAGATGGTGGAATTCCCGCCGTACCAAGGCATTCCGCACCTCATCACGCCCGTGATCATCGACCCGAAGAAGGCCGCGGCCGCGCTGGCCTGGCTGGTCGAGGAGATGGAGCAGCGCTACCAGGACATGAGCGCCAGCGGTGTGCGGCACATCGACGACTTCAACAAGAAGGTGCGCTCGGGCGAGATCACCGCGCCGCTGGGCAGCGAGCGGGTCTACAAGACCTACCCGTACATCCTGTGTGTCGTCGACGAGCTGGCCGACCTGATGATGCAGGCGCCGCGCGACGTCGAGGACGCCATCGTCCGCATCACCCAGAAGGCGCGCGCCGCGGGCATCCACCTGGTGCTGGCGACCCAGCAGCCCGTGGTGTCGGTGGTGACCGGCCTGATCAAGGCAAATGTGCCGTCCCGCATGGCATTCGGCGTCACCAACGCGACCAACTCGCGCGTCATCCTCGACCAGATCGGCGCCGAGAAGCTCACCGGCAAGGGTGACGGCCTGTTCCAGCCGTCGGAGGCGCCCAAGCCCATCCGTGTGCAGGGTGCGTTCGTCAGCGACGATGAAATCCAGGCCGTCGTCGCCTTCACCAAGCAGCAGGCCCAGCCCGAGTTCATCGACGGCGTCACGGTCAAGACCGTCGAGAAGCGCGACATCGACAGCGACATCGGCGACGACATGGACGTCTTCCTGCAGGCCGTGGAGCTCGTCGTGTCCAGCCAGTTCGGGTCGACCTCGATGCTGCAGCGCAAGCTGCGGGTCGGGTTCGCCAAGGCCGGCCGCCTGATGGACCTCATGGAGACGCGCGGCATCGTCGGACCGTCCGAAGGTTCCAAGGCCCGCGAGGTCCTGGTCAAGCCCGACGAACTCGCCGGCACGCTGATGCTGATCCAGGGCGGCTCCGACGCCAACGGCTCGATGGGCGACGACCCGGGCTTCTGACCGGTGTTGCCGAGGTCACACCCGGGCTGATCGGCGGTGCGGATAACACCGACGATCGGTCGCTGACGGCGCCGACTGTGGGAGGCTGGACTCCTAAGGAGGCTTTGCCGTGGTTGACATTTCGCGCAGCGCAGCAACGGAATCCGAGCTCGATGCCGAGTACGAATCCGGTGGCCGTAGCTGGCCCGCGCTGACGGCGTTCACCGACTTCGGGTTCCGCAAGTCGGCGGCGCAGCACGTGGTTCCGCTGTTGTACGGGCTCGTCATCGCCGGTGCGGTGGTGCTGTATCTGACCGGCGCCGTGGTGGCGTTCGAGTTGTCCGCGTTGCTCGGTGTCTTCTGGCTGCTGCTCGCCGGCCCGGTCACCTGCATCGCGATCGTGTTGGTGGCGCGCGTGGTCCTCGAGTCGCTGAGCTCATTCATGGCGATGGGTCAGCAGGTCGACGAGCTCAACGAACTGGTGCTGGAGATCGCCGAGCTGATGATCGGCGTGTCGGACAAGATCGAGGTCATCCCGACGCTGCCGTCGTTCGGCCGGGGCGGCCGGTCCCGCCGACGGGCCGCGATCATGGACATGCGGGACCGCATCGTCGCACGCCGCAACGCCGCGGCCGACAGCGCCGATTAGCTACAAAGTGACCAGCATCCGGGTGTTGCCCAGGGTGTTCGGCTTGACGTAGGAGAGGTCGAGGAACTCCGCCACACCGGTGTCGTACGAGCGGCACATCTCCTCGTACACCTCGGCGGTGACGGGTGTGCCCTCGATCTCCTTGAAGCCGTGCCGGCTGAAGAAATCGGTCTCGAAGGTCAGCACGAAGACACGCTGCAGCTGCAGTTCCCGGGCCACGTCGAGCAGCTTGGCCACCACTGCGTGCCCGACGCCCATGCCGCGCACCTTGGGGTGGGCCGCGACGGTACGCACCTCGCCGAGATCGGCCCACAGCACGTGTAATGCGCCACAGCCGACGATCTCGCCGTGCAGGTCGGCGACCCAGAACTCCTGGACCGCCTCGTAGAGGGTCACCAGGTTCTTCTCCAGCAGGATCTTCCCCGCGTAGATGTCGACGAGGGCCTTGATTCCCGGTACGTCGGACGTCCGGGCGCGGCGAACCACCAGCCCTGTGGTGGCGGGTTTCGGTGCGTCGCTCACATGTGGAGGGTATCGGCTGCGTATCGCCCGGTAGGTGACCGGATATCCTGTGTCGGTGACAGGCCAGTCAGATACCGATCCGCGCGCCTCCCGCGCCGGCGTGGCGAACATCGCCAATCTGCTGACCGGCCTGCGTATCGTGCTGGTGCCCGTGTTCCTGGCGGCGCTCTTCGCCGGTGACGGTCACGAAACCCGTTGGCGGATCGCCGCTTTCGTCGTGTTCGCGGCCGCCGTCATCACCGACCGGTTCGACGGCGAGATCGCCCGCAGCTTCGACATGGTCACCGAATTCGGCAAGCTGGCCGATCCGATCGCCGACAAGGCCCTGATCGGGGCCGCGCTGATCGGGCTGTCGATGCTCGGCGACCTGCCGTGGTGGATCACCGTCGTGATCCTGGCCCGCGAGCTCGCGGTGACGCTGCTGCGCTTCGCGGTGATCCGGCGCGGCGTCATTCCCGCCAGCCGTGGCGGCAAGCTCAAGACGTTGGTGCAGGCCGTCGCGATCGGCCTGTTCGTCCTGCCCCTGCATGCCTGGCCCTCGCCATGGCTGACCACCGCCTGGGTGTTCATGTGGGCCGCGGTGGTGCTGACGGTGCTGACGGGCATCGACTACGCCGTCTCGGCGTTTCGCCGACCCTGAATCTCCGCCTCGGGAACCAAAGCGGTGCGTCGCCACGTTGGTGCCTACAAGACCGTGTAGAACGGGTGGTCCGGCCGGGCTGCGCGGCTGTGTTACTTCAGGGCGAAGGGGAAACGCGATGACGACATTACTTCGTGAGGTCATCGGCGACGTGCTGCGTCAGGCCCGTACCGGGCAGGGACGCACACTGCGCGAGGTGTCCGACGGTGCTCGGGTGAGCCTGGGTTACCTGTCCGAGGTCGAGCGGGGCCGCAAGGAGCCGTCGAGTGAGCTGCTCGGTGCCATCTGCGGCGCCCTGGACGTGCCGTTGTCGCAGGTGCTGGCCGACGCCGCCGAGCAGATGCTGCACACCGAGCGCGCCGAGGCCGACCGCACGGTCGCCAACATCGACGTCGCCACCAAGGTCGTCATCCCGCAGCCACTCGCCATGGCGGTTGCCTGAGCCATCGGGGCCTGAACCGCAGCACGACGCGTATGGCATTCGCCGCGCCGCAATACTGCATGCGGGCTGCGTCCAGCTGTCCATACCCACTAGGTTGGCTCTAGACGCGCTGCCACCGACGTGGCCGGCAACCTGACAACCGATCCCGAATCAACGAACGACACGAAGGCGGACCGATCTCATGGCCAATCCCTTTGTCAAAGCCTGGAAGTACCTCATGGCGCTGTTCAGCTCCAAGGTTGACGAATACGCCGACCCGAAGGTGCAGATTCAGCAGGCGATCGAAGAGGCCCAGCGTCAGCACCAGGGTCTGACGCAGCAGGCGGCCTCGGTCATCGGCAACCAGCGTCAGCTCGAGATGCGCCTGAACCGGCAGCTCGCCGACATCGAGAAGCTGCAGGCCAACGTCCGCCAGGCTCTGACCCTGGCCGACCAGGCCACTGGTGCCGGTGACGTCGCCAAGGCCACCGAGTACAACAACGCCGCCGAGGCCTTCGCGGCCCAACTGGTGACCGCCGAGCAGAGCGTCGAGGACCTCAAGGCGCTGCACGACCAGTCGCTGCAGGCCGCCACCCAGGCCAAGAAGGCCGTCGAGCAGAACGCCATGGTGCTGCAGCAGAAGATCGCCGAGCGCACCAAGCTGCTGTCGCAGCTCGAGCAGGCCAAGATGCAGGAGCAGGTCAGCGCCTCGCTGCGCTCCATGACCGAGATCGCCGCGCCGGGCAACACCCCGAGCCTCGACGAGGTGCGCGACAAGATCGAGCGTCGCTACGCCAACGCCATGGGCTCCGCCGAGCTGGCGCAGAACTCGGTTCAGGGCCGCATGATGGAGGTTCAGCAGGCCAGCGTGCAGATGGCCGGGCACTCGCGCCTGGAGCAGATCCGCGCTTCGATGCAGGGCAACTCCCTGCCGTCCGGCGGCGCCGCCGCACCGGCGACTCCCGCGGCCCCGGCAGCCAACCCGGCTCCGGAAAACCCGCTGTCGCAGTAACTTTCGAGATGTGAGGGGGCAGCGGTGAACGCCCAATCGGCCGGCCGTCCCGGGGAGACCCGGGGCTGGCAGGCGGTCCTGCAACGCAGCATCGACACCGCTGCCGAATTGTCCGACCTGGTGGCCCAGCGCCTCGGCGCGGCCGCAGACCCGCGGGCCCGGTTGCTGCGCAAGCGGCGCTGGGCGCTGCGGCTGGGCTGGCTGTTCGCCGGTGCCAGCGCCTTCTGGATCGGGCTGACGGCACTCCTGGCGGCGTGGAGCACGCCGTTCTGGGTGCTGATCATCACCGGCCCCATCGCCGGCGGCTCCGCCTTCCTGGCCACCCTGTGCTTCCTGCGATACCGGTGGCTCCGCGGCGAGCCCCTGCCGCCCGCACGGACGTCGCGGCTGCTGCCGCCCCGGGGCTCGGCGGCGCGGCGTCCGATGGAGACCCTGGCATCGGCCGAACGCGGGCTGTACTCGCTGCTCGGCCTCATCCAGCGCGGCCAGTTGCTGCCGGCCGGCGAGATCGCCGAGGTGACCGCCGCGGCAAACGTGTCGGCTGCGGCGCTGGCCGGTACGGCCGGGGAAGTGGTGTCGATGGAACGCGCGGCCCGCTCGGTGCCGCAGTCTCGCGGGCATCTGGCCCCGACCATCAAGGCCTACACGGCCCAGCTCGAGGCCGGCGTGCGGCAGTACACCGACATCGCCACGGCCGCAGCGCAATTGGTGTCAGCGGCGAACAGTGGTGCGGGCTCGGCGCGCTCGATGTCCGAGCAGCGCTACCGCAGCGAACTGGTCGCTGCCACGGACCGGCTCAGTGCCTGGGCGCAGGCCTTCGACGAACTCGGACGGCTGCGCCAGGCCTGACGAGCCGCTAGATCGTGGTGCTGCCCGTGCCGTCGTCGGACCGGCGGCCGTACCGCTCTTCGTAGGCCGCGTGGATGTGGGCGTTCTTCTGCCGCAACGACTCTTCGAGGAGTTTCGGGTCGATGCCGTGCTTCACCAGCATGTGGCGGCGCCAGATCTTGTTCAGGGCGTGCGAGAAGTAGATCACCGGGATCAGGATCGGCACCGTCGCACTGAGGCGGATGACGAGGTCCTGCCCGCCGGTGATGCCGAGGATCTCGGGCAGGAACCAGATCGGGATCAGGATCAGAAATGCCGGGACGAACATGCGGATGACGATCCGCAGCGTCGCGCCCTGGCCGATGAGGTCCTCGGTCACCCACGCCCGCATCGAGTCGGGCAGCCGGCCGCCGTAGCTGTACTTGATGTACTGCCAGGCGTTGGGCTTCGGGCGATTCTCATTGGCCATGGTGGCCGATTTTACCGGTGACTACATGGTCGGACGCAGGGCCGGGATGACGGCGCCGACGAGGCCGCGCAGCGTGGCCTTGGCCATGTCGAACATGTCGAAGTAGTCGCGCCACAGCGTGATCTTGCCGTCGTGCACCTCGAAGACCCCACAGACCCAGAACTGCAGGCGCACGGGCCCGATGACCAGCGCGTCGGTGCGCTCGTTGAGCACCGTGGTGCCCTCGCCGACGATGCGGTGGAACTTGACCTCGAAACTGACGGGGCTCTTCTTCATGGGACGGAACAGCTTCATCGCGCGGGAGCGGCCGTGAATGGTGGGCAGCCCGACGTTCTCGTAGACGAGGTTGTCGTCGAGCAGGCGGTCGGCGGTGTCCATGTCCTCGGCCTGCAGGGCGTACAGAAAGGACTCGACGATCTCGGCGTTGGTCTGGGTCAATGCCGGTGTGCTCTGTGTCATAGAACCCACCGTAATGTCCCTTGACGCCGGCGCACAGGGGCCGGTGTGACAGGGTGACCCGATGCGCGTCGCCGTCGTTGCCGGGCCGGACCCCGGCCATGCCTTTCCGGCCATCGCGCTGTGCCTCCGGTTCCTGGCGGCCGGTGACCATCCGGTGCTGTTCACCGGCCGGCAATGGCTCGACACCGCCCGGGAGGCGGGCGTCGTCGCGCGGGAACTGCTCGGGCTGGATCCCGAGGATGGCGACGACGACCTCGATTCGGGCGCCAAGATTCATCAGCGCGCCGCGCGGATGACGGTCCTCAACGAACCGTCGCTGCGGGAACTCGCGCCTGACCTGGTCGTGTCCGACGTCATCACGGTGTGCGGCGGGATGGCCGCCGAATTGCTGGGCGTGCCATGGGTCGAGCTGACCCCGCACCCGCTGTACCTGCCGTCGAAAGGACTGCCGCCTTTGGGCAGTGGCCTGGCACCCGGCGTCGGTGTGCGCGGCCGGCTGCGGGACGCGACGCTGCGGTTCCTCACGGCCCGTTCGGTGCGCCAGGGGGAGCGGCAGCGGTCCGCGGCGCGCATCGGAATCGGTTTGCCCGCAACCGATCCCGGGCCGGCGCGGCGGCTGATCGCGACTCTGCCCGGGCTGGAGGTGCCGCGGCCGGACTGGCCGGCCGAAGCCGTCGTCGTGGGGCCGTTGCACTTCGAGCCGACGGCGGCGGTGTTGGACGTACCGCCCGGCTCGGGGCCGGTCGTGGTGGTGGCGCCGTCGACCGCGACGACGGGGATGCAGGGCCTCGACGAGCTGGCACTGGAGGCGCTGGTCCCGGGGCAGACGCTGCCCGACGGCGCGCGCGTCGTCGTGTCGCGGCTGCGCGGTCCCGACGCGCCGGTGCCGCCGTGGGCGGCGGTCGGGCTCGGGCGGCAGGACGAACTGCTGAAGCAGGCCGACGTCATGATCTGCGGCAGCGGTCACGGGATCGTGTCCAAGACGCTGCTGGCCGGGGTGCCACTGGTGGTGGTGCCCGGTGGTGGCGACCAGTGGGAGATCGCCAATCGGATTGTGCGGCAAGGCAGTGGCGAGCTGATCCGGCCGTTGACCGCGGAATCGTTGACGGCGACCGTGGGCCGCGTGCTGGCGACACCGTCCTACCGGGAGGCGGCGCGTCGTGCCGGTGCCAGCGGAGCGGACGTCGCCGACCCGGTGGCCGTATGCCGAGCGGCGCTCGGTGCCGCCGCTTAGTAGGTTGGTGCGGTGCGACTGACCGAATTCACCCTGCTGATCGAAGAGCAGTTCGGTGCGGCGCGCGGCGCTGCGTTGGTGTCGGACCACGTCCTGGCCGTTCTGGGCGGCCGTACCCCGGCTCAAGCGATCGAAGCCGGCGTCGAACCCCGTGATGTCTGGCGGGCCCTGTGCGCGGACTTCGACGTCCCGCGCGATCAGTGGTGAGCGCCGTTTAGTCTCTGCGCACTGATCGCGCTTCGGTGTTTGTCGGCCGGCGACATGGTGTTCGCCGGCCCCGCCTCATAGCGTTCTTCGGGTACCCCACGAGAGCATCAGCTGCGACGGACACCTCGATCTCAGTGTCGTCGGCGGTCGCGACGCGGTGCCGCACCTGCAGCACGTCGCCGTGTACATCGGCGAAGCTCTGAGTGGATTCGACACCGAGGAGGATGGCCGATGAGTGCCACCATTGCCGTAGTCACCGGAGCTGGTCGGGGGATCGGCCTGGCCATCGCGAAAGCCCTTGCCGCCCAGGGACACCGCGTGCTGATCACCGACGTCGACGAGGCTGCCGCGCAGCGCGCCGCCGAGACCGTCGGGCGCGGCGCGTGGGGCGTGGCCCAGGATGTGCGTGACGTCGCGGGCCATGAGGCCGTTGCGGCACTGGCCGCGCAGGAGGGCCGACTTGCGGTGTGGGTCAACAACGCCGGCGTGCTGCACGCGGGTAATTCCTGGGAGCAGCCTGCCGAGCATGTCGTCCAGACCCTCGACGTCAACGTCCGCGGCACGATGGCGGGCTGCATGGCGGCGGTCAACGCCATGGGTGCGGGCGGCGGTGTCATCCTCAACATCGCGTCGATCTCGGCGCTGACGCCGGTGCCCGGCCTCGCGGTGTATGCCGCGAGCAAGGCCGCCGTGCTGTCGTACACCACGTCGCTTCAGGGCGAGCTGCGCGCCGCCGGCCTGCCGATCAAAGCGCGTGCGCTGTGCCCCGACGTGGTGAACACCGAGATGGTCAACTCCCGGACCCATGATCCCGGTGCGGCCCTGCTGTTCTCGGGTCCCAAGCCGCTGTCCGCCGACGACATCGCGCGGGCTGCCCTGGAGCTGATGGATTCCCCTCAGATCTTCCGCGTCGTACCGCGCTGGCGCGGCGTGATCGCCCGCGGCACCGATGTGGCGCCTGCCGCCGGTCTGCGCGCGCTGTCCCTGATGAGAGCACTGGGCCTGCGACGCCAGCGGTCGCTGTGACCCGGCGCGCAGGCATGACCACGAAGACCGCGGCGATCACGGTGTGACCGGTCATCGATCGGCGTGTCTGCTTGAAGTCGAACATCTGTTCGCTACTGTGGTGTCAGTTCGAAAAACTTGTCGGTGGCCTCATCTAGCGTCACGGCCAACCGATCGGAAACCCGATCAACGGACATCCACGAGGACGGAGACCACCCATGGCAGCACAGGCCCCGGATCGCGAGAAGGCACTCGAACTCGCGCTGGCACAGATCGACAAGAGCTTCGGCAAGGGCTCGGTGATGCGGCTGGGAGAAGAGACCCGCCAACCGATTTCGGTCATCCCGACCGGGTCCATCGCCCTGGACGTCGCCCTCGGCATCGGCGGTCTGCCGCGTGGCCGCGTCATCGAAATCTACGGCCCGGAATCCTCGGGTAAGACGACGGTGGCCCTGCACGCGGTGGCCAACGCACAGGCGGCCGGCGGCATCGCGGCGTTCATCGACGCCGAGCACGCGCTGGACCCCGAGTACGCCAAGAAGCTCGGTGTCGACACCGACGCGCTGCTGGTGTCCCAGCCGGACACCGGTGAGCAGGCCCTGGAGATCGCCGACATGCTGGTGCGCTCCGGCGCCATCGACATCCTGGTCATCGACTCGGTCGCCGCCCTGGTGCCGCGCGCCGAGATCGAGGGCGAGATGGGCGACAGCCACGTCGGTCTGCAGGCCCGCCTCATGAGCCAGGCGCTGCGCAAGATGACCGGTGCGCTGAACAACTCCGGTACCACCGCCATCTTCATCAACCAGCTGCGCGAGAAGATCGGCGTGATGTTCGGTTCGCCCGAAACCACCACGGGTGGTAAGGCTTTGAAGTTCTACGCCTCGGTGCGTATGGACGTGCGCCGCATCGAGACGCTCAAGGACGGCACCGACGCGGTCGGTAACCGCACCCGCGTCAAGATCGTCAAGAACAAGGTTGCGCCGCCGTTCAAGCAGGCCGAATTCGACATCCTCTACGGCCGCGGTATCTCGCGTGAGGGCTCGCTCATCGACATGGGTGTCGAGCACGGCTTCATCCGTAAGTCGGGTTCGTGGTTCACCTACGACGGTGAACAGCTGGGGCAGGGCAAGGAGAACGCCCGCAATTACCTGCTGCAGAACGTGGACGCCGCCAACGAGATCGAGAAGAAGATCAAAGAGAAGCTCGGTATCGGTGCGGTGCTGACCGATGGTGCGGCTGATGACGTCCTTCCCGCCCCGGTCGACTTCTGAGGCTGAGCCGGCCGACGCGCCGCGGCGTGAGGAGCAGGCGCGGGACGTGTGCCTGCGTCTGCTCACCACCCGGGCGCGCAGCCGGGCCGAACTCGAAGCTCAGCTGACCAAGCGCGGTTTCCCCGAGGACGTCAGCGCCCGGGTGCTGGATCGGCTCACCGAGGTCGGCCTCGTCGACGACGTGGCCTTCGCCGAGCAGTGGGTGCGCGAACGTCGTACCAATGCGGGAAAAGGCAAGCGTGCCTTGGCTTCTGAGTTGCGAACCAAGGGCATCGACGCCGACGTGATCGCCGAGACGCTCGACAGTGTCGACGCGGGTGAGTGGCGGGTGCGCGCCGAGGAACTGGTCGCCACGAAGCTGCGGCGGGAGAACCTCGACGACGAGATGAAGGTGACTCGGCGCCTGGTGGCGATGTTGGCGCGCCGTGGGTACAGCCAAGGCATGGCCTTCGATGTGGTCAATACCCAGCTCACGCAGGAGCGGCAGCGCCGCGCGGTCTAGTCCATGGCCGGCCCCTTGGGTTGCGGATGATTGACCTTGGGCAGGGACAGCTTCGGTACCGACAGCTTGGGCGCGGAGAATTTCGGCGCCGTGAACTTGGGTGCGGAGAGCTTGGGCGGCGCGAACTTGCCGACCGGCGGGCGATCGACGTCGCCGGCTGCCGCGTCGAGGAGTTGCCGGGGCTTCTTTGGCGGAGCTGGGAGCTTGGGCGGCTTCGGGCTGAGCGTCGAGGCGATCGAATCCTGCTGCGTCGTGCGTGTATTCGGCGAGACCAGAGTCTTCGGCGGAGCCGGGACGTCGACCGCCGAGGCCGGCTTCGCGGCGGTGGTGAGTGGCACCGGGGTATGCAGCGCGTTGTGGGTGAACTGCTCCACTGACGTGATCACCGCTCGTGCGAAGTTCGCCATCTGCTGCGTGACGTTGAGGCCGAATGCGGTGGTGTCGACGACGAATTGCTGACCGGGGCCCGAATTGAACGGTGGGAACGCCGACAGGGTGGTGGCTCTGAATTGCAGCTGGAACACCGCGATGTCCTGGGCGAACCCTACGAGATCGCGTCCGGCTTCGAACTCGATGTCGGCGAACGCGCTCAGGGCCTGCGCGGCGGCGGTGGGAGGTGGTGTGCCAGAACCGATGGCCGCCACGAAATTTCCGGGTATCTGCGCCTGGCGCTGGAACAGCGCGGCGCCGGTCGTGACCCAGTCGACGAACAGCCCGACGTTGAACACCACCTGCTGGTTGAGCAGATCGAGGGGCAGCGGCAACGGCTGCGCCGTCAGCGAGATGCTCGGCTCGGTGAGGACGGGCACCGCGTGGGCGGCGGCTCGCCCTGGTGACGGTGCCGCGGTGAGAACCAGGCACGCGGTGCACAGTGCCGCGACGGTTTGGGTTGGAGCTGGAACTGCTGTGAACGCACGTACCGCGGCACTCATGACGCCTCCCGGATCGAGTGAACCTCCATCAGTGACACGACATGCACGTCCGCGGGGTTCACCGGGAAGGCGAACCCCGCGGAGTGCTGAGGTGATTCGGCGTCAGATCACGAAGCCGCCGTCGATGTTCCAGGTGACGCCCGTGATGAACCCCGACTCGGGATGGGCCAGGTAGGCCACCGCGCTGGCGATGTCGCTCGGCTGCCCGTACTGGCCGGTCGCGATCAGCGGCCGGAGCTCATCGGCGAAGTCGCCGGTGTCGGGATTCATGTCGGTGGCGACCGGGCCCGGCTGGATGGTGTTGATGGTGATGCCGCGCGGGCCGAGTTCACGCACCAGGCCGCGCGTCAGTCCGGCGACGGCGGCCTTGGTCAGGGCGTACACCGAGAAGCCGACGGTCGGCACGCGGTCGGCGTTCACGCTGCCGATGGTGATGATCCGGCCGCCGGTGCCCAGGTGGGTCACGGCACGCTGGATCGCGGCGAACACTGCCTTCACGTTGATGTCCAGCATCCGGTCGAAGTCTTCCAGCGGGAACGACTCGATCGGCGCGCCCTGTGCGACGCCGGCGTTGTTGACCAGGATGTCCAGTCCACCGAGCCGCTCGGCGGCTTCGTCCACCGCCGCGGCGACGGCCAGCGCGTCGGCGCTGTCGGCCTTGATGGCGGCCACTTTGGCGCCGGTCGCCTCGAGTTCGTCGACCAGGTCCTGCGCGGCGTCGGGCGACGACTGGTAGGTGAACGCGACGGCGGCGCCGTCGGCGGCGAGCCGGCGCACGGTCGCCGCGCCGATGCCGCGCGAACCGCCGGTGACCAGTGCGCGTCGGCCGGCAAGTGGTGCTTCCGAGGTGGTGCTCATGGCGTCTCCAAGTCGTGGGGATGATTCTTTCGAACCGATCGGTTACTAAGTACGCTCAGCACAAGCCGCTACGGCCGGACTTCATTCCGCACTGTGGCCCGGATCACACCAGGAGGACTGATGGCGATCGGCAGACCTCGCATGTTCGATCCGGAGTGCGTTCTGGACATCGCGATGCGGTTGTTCTGGGCGCACGGCTATGACGGAGTGTCCATCAGCGATCTCACGGCCGCCACCGGTGTCAACCGGCGCAGCCTGTACGCCGAATACGGTTCCAAGGCCGACCTCTTCCGGGCCGCGGTGCGGCGCTACCAGGCCGGGCCCGGTGGGTACGCGGAACGAGCGCTGGCCCTGCCGACCGCATGGGATACCGCGTACGCCATGGTGCACGGCGCCGTCGACGCGTCATCCGGGGCAGCGGGTCCGCGGGGCTGCCTGCTGGTGCAGAGCGCCCTGGCTGCCGGCGATGAGGCGACGGCACTGCATGCCGAACTGGCGCAGCTCCGCGAAGACGGGATCGCCGAGCTGGCCGAACGGTTCGCGGCGGCCCAACGCGCGGGCGAACTACCCGGAGCGGACCCGAAGTTGCTGGCGCGCTGGATCTCGGCGGTGTGCCAAGGCCTGGCGGTCCAGGCCAACAGCGGTGCCGAGCGCGACGAATTGCACGCAGTCGCCGACCAGGCCCTGCACGCCTGGCCCGAACCGCGTCAGGCTGGGGTCCCCGGCGTGTCCTCCTGAACGCCGGTGTTCACCGGCAGCGGGTCGGGGCTGCGCCGAGACTGTCGCAGCCGGGCTTCGAGCCGGGTTGCGAGTGATGACAGCGCGAAGTTGAGGCTGATCATCAGCGCCGCGATCACCAGCAGCGCGGGGATGTAATTGCTGTACGCCGAACCGATGTTCGTGCCCTGCCGGACCATCTCGACAAAGGTGATCTGGTAGCCGATCGCGGTGTCCTTGAGCACCACCACCATCTGCGAGACCAGGACCGGCAGCATCGACGTCACGGCCTGGGGGAGCAGGATCAGCCGCAGCGTCTGACCGGGCCGAAGACCCAGCGCCACAGCGGCCTCCCGCTGCCCGCGGGGCAGCGCGTGCACGCCGGCCCGCACGATCTCCGCGATCACGGCGCCGTTGTACAGCGTCAGGCCGGTGATCACGCCCGCGAGCGCCAGCTGCCGCGACGGGAAGACGTCGTACAGCGCGAACAGGAAATACGCGAACAGCATCATGATCAGCACCGGGACGGCGCGGAAGAACTCGACGATCACCGAGCAGGCCCACCGCACGGCACGGGCGTCCGACAACCGGCCCATACCCAATGCCAGACCCAGCACGAGCGCCAGCACGATCGAGACCGCGGCCGCCGTCAACGTGCCGGCCACGCCGGGCAGCACGTACGTCGTCCACAGGTTCGCCGTGAGGAACGGATGCCATTTCGCTTCGGTCAGTTGGCCTTTGGACTCGAACTGCCACAGCACCCAGCCGGCCATCGCGATGATCACCGCGACGATGACGGCCGCGAACAACAGGTTGCGCCGCTGCGCCCGCGGGCCCGGGGCGTCGTAGAGGACGGAAGCTTCGCTCATCACCGCACCACCGCGTATCGCTTACCCAACCAACCGAACAACAGCCCCAACGGCAACGTCAGGACGACGAAACCTGCGGCGAAGATCGAGCCGACCGCCAGCAGCGCCGCGGTGTTCTCGATCATCTCCTTCATCAGCAGCGCCGCTTCGGCCACGCCGATGGCCGAAGCGATGGTGGTGTTCTTCACCAGGGCGATCAGCACCGAACCCAGCGGATTGATCACCGCGCGAAAAGCCTGCGGCAACAGGATCAACCGCAGGTTCTGGCCGAAGCTCATGCCCAGCGAGCGGGCGGCCTCGGCCTGGCCCAGCGGCACGGTGTTGACGCCCGAACGCAGCGTCTCGCACACGAACGACGCGGTGTAGACCGTCAACCCGAGCGCCGCGAGCCGAAAGTTGCTGTCCACCACGGCCGTCGGTGAATGCGGATCAACCAGGGTGATCCGCAGGGTGTTCCCGATACCGAACGAGCAGAACAGGATGATCAGCGTCAACGGGGTATTGCGCACCACGTTGACGTACGCCGTGCCAAGCCAGCGCAGCACCGGCACCGGCGACAACCGCATCGCGGCCAGCACGGTGCCCAGGATCAGTGCCCCGACGGCGGCGAGCAGCGTCAGCTGGATGGTCGTCCAGAACGCCTTCACGATCTTGCCGCCGTACGTGCCCCACAGATCGACGCGCTTCGCGCCGCCGGCGGCGTTGATGTTGGTGTCCAGCGGGGGAGGCGGCGGCGCCGTCAGACCGGCCGGACCCAGGTTGCGGTCGAAGGCGGCCTGCCACTCGCCGCTCTTCTGCATCTTCTCGATGGCGTCGTTGATCTTCTGGCGTAATTCCTTGTCGCCCTTGAGCAATCCGATGCCGTACTTCTCCACCGAGAAGGGCTTGCCGACCAATTTGAAGGCGCCCGGGGTCTGCGCGGCGTAGCCCGCCAGGATCACCTCGTCGGTGCTGAGCGCGTCGATGGCGCCGGTCTTCACCGCTTCCAGGCACGCCGAGTAGGTGTCGTACTGCTGCAGCTGCACACCCGGGTACTTGTCCTTGATGCGTTGTGCCGGTGTGGAACCCGACACCGAGCACAGCTTCTTGTGGTTCTGCAGCGACTCGACGTTGGTGATCTCGTTGTTGTCGGCGCGCACCAGCAGGCTCTGGCCCGTGACCAGATACGGCCCGGCGAACGACACCTTCTGCTTACGGGCGTCGGTGATCGAGTAGGTGGCGACGATGAAGTCGACCTGGTGGTTCTGGATCAGGTTCTCGCGCTGACCCGACGGTGCTTCTTTCCACTCGATGTCGTCGGGTTTATAGCCCAGCTGCCCGGCCACGTAGGTCGCGACGTCGATGTCGAAGCCGGCCAGCGTGCCGTCGGGCTTCTTCGCGGCGAGGCCGGGCTGGTCGAACTTGGTGCCGATGGTGATCTTCTTGCTGTTCGCGCCGCACGCGCTCAGCGACAACAGCGCCACGATCAGCACCGTGACGGCGGCCAGGCGGCGGAGAGTGCGCGTCACGAACCTCTGCCCAATCGATCGTTCCACGATCAGTGGTCCAGGATCTTGCCCAGGAAGTCCCGGGCCCGGTTGGACTTCGGCGCCGTGAAGAACTCGTCGGGCTCGGCGTCCTCGACGATGGTGCCGTCGGCCATGAACACCACCCGGTTCGACGCGCGGCGGGCGAAGCCCATCTCGTGCGTCACCACGATCATGGTCATGCCCTCGGTCGCCAGCGACGTCATCACCGACAACACCTCGTTGACCATCTCGGGGTCCAGTGCGCTGGTGGGCTCGTCGAACAGCATGACCTTCGGGCCCATGGCCAGGGACCGGGCGATCGCGACGCGCTGCTGCTGACCGCCCGACAGCTGCGCCGGGTACTTGTCGGCCTGGTTGGCGACGCCGACCCGCTCCAGCAGTTCCAGCCCCTTCTTGCGGGCCTCGTCCTTGTTCTTCCGCCGCACCTTCATCGGCGCGAGCGTGACGTTCTCGAGAATTGTCTTGTGCGCGAACAGGTTGAACGACTGGAACACCATGCCGACCTCGGACCGCAGCGTGGCCAGCTTGCGGCCCTCTTCGGGCAGGAGCTCACCGTCGATGTGGATCGAGCCGGAGTCGATGGTCTCCAGCCGGTTGATGGTGCGACACAACGTCGACTTACCCGAACCTGACGGCCCGAGCAGCACGACCACCTGTCCGCGCGGGACTTCGAGATTGATGTCCTTCAGCACATGCAGTGCGCCGAAGTGCTTGTTGACCCCCTTGACCGAGATCATCGGGGTGGCAGGTGACGGCTCGCCGGTGACCATGCGCACAGACACTACCCAGGTAAGCCTCGGCGCGCGGATCAGTCACAGAAACCCGGAAACCCTTCGGCAAATTTGGTATAAACCGCGCCGCCCGTACGATTGGCACGTGATTTCGACAGCGACTCCGGACGTGGAAGCTGACGCCACGGAGTCCGCTACGGGTTCCGGCGCGGGACGCACCTACCAGGTCCGCACCTATGGGTGTCAGATGAACGTCCACGATTCCGAGCGGCTCGCCGGCCTGCTCGAGGACGCCGGTTACCGGCGTGCCGAGGACGGCGACGACGCCGACGTCGTGGTCTTCAACACCTGCGCGGTGCGCGAGAACGCCGACAACAAGCTCTACGGCAACATCAGCCACCTGGCGCCGCGTAAGCAGACCGACCCGAACATGCAGATCGCCGTCGGCGGCTGCCTGGCGCAGAAGGACCGTGACGCGGTGCTGAGCAAGGCGCCGTGGGTCGACGTGGTGTTCGGCACGCACAACATCGGCTCGCTGCCGGTGCTGCTGGAACGCGCCCGCCACAACCGCGAAGCCCAGGTCGAGATCGTCGAGGCCCTGCAGGAATTCCCCTCGGCCCTGCCGGCCACGCGCGAATCCTCTTATGCTGCTTGGGTTTCCATCTCGGTGGGCTGCAACAACACCTGCACGTTCTGCATCGTGCCGTCGCTGCGCGGCAAGGAGGTCGACCGGCGTCCGGGCGACATCCTCGCCGAGGTGAAGTCCCTCGTGGACCAGGGCGTCCTGGAGATCACGCTGCTGGGCCAGAACGTCAACGCGTACGGCGTCTCGTTCTCGCAGGATGAGCGGCTCCGCGAGAACCCGGATGCCTGGACCGACATCGAGCGCGATCGCGGCGCGTTCGCCAAACTGCTGCGCGCCTGCGGCGACATCGAGGGCCTCGAGCGGGTCCGGTTCACCTCGCCGCACCCCGCCGAGTTCACCGACGACGTCATCGAAGCCATGGCGGCCACCCCGAACGTCTGCCCGACGCTGCACATGCCGCTGCAGTCGGGATCGGACCGCATCCTCAAGGAGATGCGCCGCTCCTACCGGGCCGAGAAGTATCTCGGCATCATCGAGCGGGTGCGCGCCGCGATCCCGCACGCGGCCATCACCACCGACATCATCGTCGGGTTCCCGGGGGAGACCGAAGAGGATTTCCAGGCCACGCTCGACGTCGTCGAACGCGCCCGGTTCTCCAGCGCCTTCACGTTCCAGTACTCCAAGCGGCCCGGCACCCCGGCCGCCGAGCTGCCCGACCAACTCCCCAAAGAGGTTGTCTCCGAACGCTATATGCGGCTCATCGAGCTGCAGGAGCGCATCTCCTGGGAGGAGAATCTGGCGCAGGTCGGCCGGGAGGTGGAGCTGCTGGTGGCCACCGGCGAAGGCCGCAAGGATTCGGCCACCGAGAGAATGTCGGGCCGGGCGCGCGACGGCCGCCTGGTGCACTTCACCCCGGGCTTCGGCGACAATCGGGCTGCCGACATCCGTCCCGGCGACATCGTCACCACGACCGTCACCGGTGCCGCGCCGCACCACCTGATCGCCGATGCGCCGATCATCAGTCACCGCCGCACCCGCGCGGGCGACGCGCATGCCGCGGGCCGCAAACCCACCACCGGCGTCGGGCTGGGCATGCCGCAGATCGGCGCGCCCCCCGTCACGCCCGTAGAGCAGGGATGTTCACGATGAACGACACCAAGCCCGAACAGCCGACCGGCGGCTCGAACGGTGAATTCGAGGAATTCAAAGGCGACATCGACGCCGCCGAACAGCGCATCGCCCGGGAGATCGATCCGGGCGGCCGCGCCATGGTCGTGGCGATCTGCGTGTTCGTGATCCTGCTGTCGTTCGTGCTGCCGCACACCGGCGGCGTCAAGGGCTTCGACGTCTTGCTCGGCGATCAGGTCGCCCTCGACGCGAAGATCCTGCTGCCGTCGCGCGTGTTCGTCTGGCTGATCCTGGTGTTCAGCGTCGGCTTCTCGATGCTGGCGCTGCTGACCCGCCGCTGGGGCCTGGCCTGGATCGCGCTGGCCGGCTCCGCCGTGTCGTGCTTCCTCGGCATGCTCGCCATCTGGTCGCGCAACACCGTCGTCAAGCCGTATCCGGGACCCGGATTCGGGCTCTACCTGGCGTGGATCGCCGTCATCCTGCTGACGTTCCACTGGGCCCGCGTGGTGTGGTCACGCACCGCGGTGCAGCTGGCCGCCGAGGCGCAGCGCCGCGAGTCCACCGCCGAGCAGCAGAAACGCGGGCTGCTCGACGGCCCGGACGAACCTACTTCTTGATCGCGGCGGAAGCCGCGTCGGCCCACTCACGCCACTGCGCCGCACTGGCCCGCGCCTTCTCGGCATCCTTCGTCTTGCCGGCGGCCTCGGCCTTCTCGGCCTGACGCTCGAACTGCTCGGCGCGCTCGCGGAACTGGTCGGCCCGGGCCTGCGCCTCCGGGTCGCTCCAGCCGCTCTGTGCGGCGTCGCGGATCTTCTTCTCGACGGCCCGCAGCCGGCGCTCCAACTCCGCGGTGCGGTCGCGCGAGGCCTTGCCGATGGCGTCCCACTTGTCGCCGATGGCCCGGAATGCCGCGCGTGCGGCGTCGACATCGCTGATGTCGATCTTCTCGGCCTCGGCCAGCAGCTCGGCCTTGGCGTCGGCGTTGGCGTTGAACTCGGCGTCCTTCTCGGCGTTGACCGCGTTGCGGGCGCTGAAGAACGTGTCCTGGGCGGCCTTGAACCGCTTCCACAGGGCGTCGTCGACGTCCTTGGCGGCGCGGCCCGCGGCCTTCCACTGCGTCAGCAGATCGCGGAACGTCGCGGCGGTGGCGCCCCAGTCAGTCGAGCTGGACAGCGCTTCGGCGCGCTCACACAGCGCCTCCTTGGCCTGTCGCACGCCGACGCGCTCGCGATCGAGCTCGGCGAAGTGCGAGCCCCGGCGTCGGTTGAACGCCTCGCGGGCCGCCGAGTAGCGCTTCCACAACGCGTCGTCGACCTTGCGGTCCAGGCCGGTGATGGTCCGCCACTCGTCGAGGATCGCGCGCAGCCGGTCGCCGCTGGCCTTCCACTGCGTGGAGTTGGCGCCGATCTCCTCGGCCTCGGCGGCCAGGGCTTCCTTGCGGGCGGTCTGGGCGGCCCGGTGCTCGTCGCGCTTGGCCCGCTCCTCCTGCGCGCTGGCGCCGGCCTGCTCGACGATCGTGGTCAGCCGGGCGGTCAGGGCATCGACATCGCCCAGTACCGAGGCCTCCGGCAGCGATTCCAGCAGCGTCGCGGCGGCCGACTTGATCTTGCGGGCGTCGCCGCTGCCGCTGCCGAGCCGGTGCTCCAGCAGCGCCACCTCGGTGCTCAGATCGTCGTAGCGGCGGCCGAAGTGGGCGTACGCGGCCTCGGCGTCGCCCGCCTGCCACGACGCGATCTTGCGCTCGCCGGCGGCGGTGATCAGCCACACCGTGCCGTCGTCGTCGACGCGGCCGAAGCGGTGCGGATCGCACGTCGGCGGGGCGGCCACCGGTGGGGCCGGAGGATGGTGCGGGATGGCGCTCGGTTTGGGACCGGGGCGCGGCGGACCGGGCCGAGGAGTCGGTTTCGGGGTGTTGCCGGGTTCGGTGGTGGTCATCTCGTGCTCCTCATGCCCGCGCGTGGGTGACCCACGCTTCTGCCGCGCGACGCGGCGCCGTCATCTGGTACTCGCACGCTATTCAAACAGGTCGACCCGCCGTCTGCGCAGGCGTTTGCCGGACTCGTTAGCGTGGACGCGTGCGTAGCGCCGGCCTGACACATATCGCCATCGTCCCGTCGGCCCCCATTCTGGTGCCTGAACTGGCGTCCGGCGCGGCGGTCGAACTGGCCGACCTGACGGCCGCGGTGCGGTGCGCGGCACAGGACCTTCCGGCGCGTTGGGTGGTGATCGGCGTCGGTCCGGGCGACGACCGGGTGTCCTCCGACGCGGTCGGCACCTTCGCCGGTTACGGCGCCGACGTCCGGGTCACGTTCACGCCGGACTCGTCCGGTGAGGTACGACCACTGCCGCTGTGCGCGCTGATCGCCGGCTGGGTGCGGGGGAATGTGACCGCGGGAGCGACGGTCGACGTGCGGGTTTTCGCCGACGACCTGGCTCCGGACATCGCGCTGGAGCGCGGTCGTGCCTTGCGCGCCGAGCTGGAATCGGCCGCTGACCCCGTCGGCGTGCTCGTGGTTGCCGACGGCGCGAACACCCTGACCGCCGCGGCGCCCGGCGG
The DNA here is from genome assembly GCF_000686745.1 of Mycobacterium sp. UNC410CL29Cvi84. Taxonomy (NCBI): domain Bacteria; kingdom Bacillati; phylum Actinomycetota; class Actinomycetes; order Mycobacteriales; family Mycobacteriaceae; genus Mycobacterium; species Mycobacterium sp. UNC410CL29Cvi84. The sequence goes on along the minus strand of NZ_JMLM01000001.1, from coordinate 159,046 downwards.
CTTCGATCCGGATTCGGTTGCGCGACAAGCACAGTGGGACGAGGCGCTGGGCACCGGCGACGTCGCCACGATCGCCGGCCTGTCCGGCGCACTCGGCCGCGTCGCCTACCAGGTGCTGGCCGGGCTGGCCGGACCGGACCCGAAAGCCACCGAGCTGTACCGCGGCGCGCCCTACGGCGTCGGCTACTTCGTCGGCACCTGGACCCCGCAGTGAGGCCCATCGCGGTTGTCGGCCCCACCGGAAGCGGCAAGTCGGCCCTGGGACTCGACCTCGCCGAACAGCTGGGCGGCGAGATCGTGAACGCCGACGCCATGCAGCTCTACCGCGGCATGGACATCGGCACCGCCAAGCTGACGGTGCCCGAGCGGCGCGGCATCGTCCACCATCAGCTCGACGTCCTCGAGGTCACCGACAACGCGACCGTCGCGAAGTACCAGGCGGCCGCCGCGGCCGACATCGAGGACATCGCCGCGCGCGGCGCCGTGCCGGTGATCGTCGGCGGATCGATGATGTACATCCAGGCACTGCTCGACGAATGGTCGTTCCCGGCGACCGATCCCGCGGTGCGGGCCCGGTGGGAGGACCGGCTGGCCGAGGTCGGGGTCACGGCCCTGCACAGCGAGCTGGCGCGCGTCGATCCCGAGGCCGCCGCGTCGATCCTGAACACCGACGGTCGGCGCATCGTGCGGGCGCTGGAGGTCGTCGAACTCACCGGCCGGCCGTTCGCGGCCTCGGCGCCACAGATCGGGGACCCGCGCTGGGACACCCTCATCGTCGGATTGGATTGGGACACAGAGGTTCTCGATGACCGGCTGCAGCGTCGGACCGACCTGATGTTCGCCTCCGGGCTGGTCGACGAGGTCGTCGCCCTGCGCGCCCGCGGCCTGCGCGACGGGGTGACGGCGGCCCGGGCCCTGGGCTACGCGCAGGTGCTGACGGCGCTGGACGCCGGCGGCGACGCGGCCGCCCTGGCCGAGGCGCAGGAACGCACATTCATCGGCACCCGGCGCTACGTACGGCGCCAGCGGTCCTGGTTCCGCCGCGATCACCGGATCGTCTGGCTTCCGGGGGACGCCTCGGACAGCGGGGCCAATGCGGCCGAGACCATCCGTCGGTGGCGCCACGTATCCTGAAGCTGTGCGGTTTTCGAAAGGGCACGGCACCCAGAACGACTTCGTGGTGCTGCCCGACGTCGACGCCGAACTGAAGCTGACCCCCTCGGTCATCGCCGCGCTGTGCGACCGGCGCCGCGGACTGGGGGCCGACGGCCTGCTGCGGGTCACCAAGGCGGGGGCCGCGCAGGAAGCCGGCGTGTTCGACCGGCTTCCCGACGGCGTCGCCGCCGACGACTGGTACATGGACTACCGCAACGCCGACGGCTCCATCGCCCAGATGTGCGGCAACGGCGTCCGCGTCTTCGCGCACTACCTGCGCGCCTCCGGGCTCGAACACCGCGACGAATTCGTCGTCGGCTCTCTGGCCGGGCCGCGTCCGGTGGTCCTGCACGGCGCCGACGCCGTCAACGCCGAGGTCACCGTCGAGATGGGCAAGGCCCGTTCGTTCGGGCACGGTAAGGCGGTCATCGCCGGCCGCACCTTCGAGGGCTTGGCCGTCGACGTCGGCAATCCGCACCTGGCCTGCGTCGATCCGTCGCTGAACATGGCCGGGCTCACCGCACTGGACGTCGCGGCGCCGGTGTCCTTCGACGCCGACCAGTTCCCCGAGGGCGTCAACGTCGAGGTGCTGACCGCGCCCGCCAACGGGGTGGTGGCCATGCGGGTGCACGAGCGCGGGGTGGGCGAAACCCGCTCCTGCGGAACCGGAACCGTCGCTGCCACGTTGGCAGCACTGAACCACACCGGCGCGGACACCGGCACCCTGCGGGTGGTGATCCCCGGCGGTGAGGTCAACGTGACCATCACCGCGGACACCAGCTTCCTGCGCGGGCCGTCGGTGCTGCTGGCGCACGGTGAACTGGCCGCCGAATGGTGGCACGAGAACGAAGGAAATTCAGATGCGGCCCGCTGACTTTGCGGGCACCATCGATAACTACCTATGACCTATCCCGAAACACCCAGCGTCGGTGAACTAGCCCTCGAAGACCGTGCGGCACTGCGCCGCGTTGCCGGTCTGTCGACCGAACTGGCCGACATCTCCGAAGTCGAATACCGCCAGCTGCGCCTCGAACGCGTGGTGCTGGTCGGCGTGTGGACCGACGGCACGTCGGCCGACGCCGACAACAGCCTGGCCGAACTCGCCGCCCTCGCCGAGACCGCCGGCTCCGAGGTCCTCGAAGGCCTCATCCAGCGCCGCGACAAACCCGACGCCTCGACCTACATCGGCTCCGGCAAGGCCCAGGAGCTGCGGGAGATCGTGCTCGCCACCGGCGCCGACACCGTCATCTGCGACGGTGAACTGAGCCCCGCGCAGCTGAACTCGCTGGAAAAGGTGGTGAAGGTCAAGGTCATCGACCGCACGGCGCTGATCCTCGACATCTTCGCCCAGCACGCCACCAGCCGCGAGGGCAAGGCCCAGGTGTCGCTGGCCCAGATGGAGTACATGCTGCCGCGACTGCGCGGCTGGGGTGAGTCCATGTCCCGGCAGGCCGGTGGTCGTGCCGGTGGTGCCGGTGGCGGTGTGGGTACGCGTGGTCCCGGTGAAACCAAGATCGAGACCGACCGGCGACGCATCCGCGAGCGGATGTCGAAGCTGCGCCGCGAGATCAAGGACATGAAGAAGATCCGCGACACCCAGCGGCACAGCCGCCGGGCCAGTGACACCCCGTCCGTCGCGATCGTCGGCTACACCAACGCCGGCAAGTCCAGCCTGCTCAACGCCCTCACCGGCGCCGGCGTGCTGGTGCAGAACGCGCTGTTCGCCACCCTCGAACCCACCACGCGCCGTGGCCAGTTGGACGACGGCCGGCCCTTCACGCTGACCGACACCGTCGGATTCGTCCGGCACCTGCCGACTCAGCTGGTCGAGGCGTTCCGGTCGACGCTGGAGGAGGTCGTCGACGCCGACCTGCTCGTCCACGTCGTCGACGGCTCCGATGCCGATCCGCTGGCGCAGATCAACGCGGTGCGCAAGGTCGTCGGGGAAGTCGTCGCCGAGTACGACATCGCTGCTCCACGTGAGTTGTTGGTGGTCAACAAGATCGACGCCGCCGGCGACCTGGCGCTCGCCCACCTGCGGCGCGCGTTGCCGGACGCCGTGTTCGTGTCAGCGCACACCGGTGAAGGTCTGGACCGGCTGCGGCTGCGCATGTGCGAGCTCGTCGAGCCGACCGACGCGGCCGTCGATGTGACCATTCCCTACGAGCGGGGCGACCTCGTGGCGCGCGTGCACGCGGAGGGCCGCGTCGAGGCCACCGAGCACACCGCCGACGGCACCCGGATCAAGGGCTGGGTGCCGATGGCGCTGGCCGCCAGCCTCGGCGAGTTCGTCACCGCCTAGTTCAGGCGGCAGCCTTGGCCGGCTTGTCGGCCTTCTCGGCGGCCGGCTTCACGGCCTTGGGGGTCTTGACCTTCTTGTCCTTCTTCGGCTTCTTGGCCTTGTCTCCGGTCTTGTCGGTGGTCTTGTCGCCGGACTTCTCGCCGCCCTTGTCGGTGGCAGAGGTCTGACCGTCCTTGGCCGGGCCCTGATCGGAGGTCGGGTCGGTGCCGGGCTTCGGATCCTGCTTCGGGCCGGTCGTGTCGGTGGTCTTGGGGTCGGTCACCTTGGTATCGGGTGTCTTCGTATCCGGGGTCTTGGTGTCGGTGCCCTTGGTATCGGTGTCCTTGGTGTCGGTGTCCTTGGGATCCGAGGTCGTCGACAGCTTCGGGGCGGTGGCGGGCGCGAGCTTGGTGTCACCGGTCGGTGTGGCGGACACCGCCGTCGGCGTGCTCGACGCGTTGCGGGCCGCCACCGTCGTCGGCGTCGGGGCCGGAGTGGTCGCGGCGATCGGAAGCTGCACCTTGCCGCCGGTGATGTCGCTGATCGCGGCCTTGACGCCCTGGCCCGCCGCGTTGATCAGGTCCACGGTCAGCGTGATGGGGTTGAGCAGCGGGATCAGCCGGAACGGCGCCGGGACGCCCGGGCTGAGGCTGCGGTCGTAGCCGGTGTCGATGAGCACGCGGAGCACGGGGGAGACCAGATCGACGATCGGCTTGATGATGAAGCTGGTGTGGGTGAAGCCGCCGAATTCCAGGAACGGCCGGACGATCGGCAGGGTCTTGGTCGGGATGGTGATGTAGGTGGTGTCGCCGTACACGGTCTGATTCTTCGGATCGGTGAGCGCGGCGTTCAGTTCCGGAGCCGTGTATTCGAGGTCGGGGATTTCGCCGACGTCGCTGTTCGCGTTCGGCGCCAGGTAGGTGCCGTGGACGTACCAGAAACCGGCGATGGCGTTGAGGTCGGCGAGCAGGTTGATCGGGTACAGCGGGAAGTCGGCGACGCCGTCGTACTCGAACGCGATGTCGGTGGTCTTGATACCGGTGTTGGTGGGTGCCGGCAGGCCGAAGGTGACGTCCCAGATCGGCACCGTGCCGAGGAGCGCCAGCCGTTCGAACAGGCCGCCGTTGGGCCGGTTGGTGTTGCCGATCATGACGAACGCCAGTGCGTCCTTCTGTGCCTGGGTCAGGCCGCCGAGTGTGGACTTCTCCCGGCTGACGATGTTGCCGCCCTGGGAGTAGCCGAAGATGATGACGGGATTCTGGGGCGTCGCTGTCGGCAGGGCCAGCTGTAGCGCCGTATCCAGCGCTTGGATGCCCTGGCCCGTCGAGTCGTTCCACTTGGCGCCGGACAGTCCACCCCAGCCGGGCAGGGGGATCGGCCAGAACTGGGCGGGATAGTTGATGCCTTTCAGCGTGCAGGTCGGCTGAGTGCACAACGGGTTGAACGGTGCGATGTAGTAGTTGTCGGAGTTCTCGCGGTAACCGGCCACGATGTTGGCATTCGGCGTGCCGGTGCCCGGGACGATCAGGGCGGTCGCGGCGAGGGTGAACGCGGCGGTCACCATGGAAACCACGCCCAGCAGAACGGTGCTCAGCACCGTCAGCATCACGGCTGCGGCTGCGGGGATGGTGCGTCCGAATGTGCGCATCCCTCGCCCCCTTTCGACGTCGCCGACCCCGGTCATCGGCACCCGTTTCGCATCGTCGCACTGTGGCCTGGCCGGTACCCGGCGTTTGCCGAAAATTTGTCGACCGTGTCGATTCTTCGGTACGGCCGTACCGACTGACCGTGGGTGAAATCACACCGTAGCCATACCGCCTGTGGGGCAAGGTCTTTCGCTGCGCGGGAGGGGCGGGGCTGCCTGTGGTCGTCAACGGTGCGAGTCGTTCGGCACTAAGCTTTGAACAACATCGGCTGCGCACCCATACCGGACGCGCCCGCTGATCACGTCGTGGAACGGCTGAGAGCCTTCAGTTCCCTCTGCACCAGCATTTCTCGCGGCGACCGATACTGCCGCCGGCATTGTCGACCCCCCGTGCCGGAAAGGCTGTGTCCCTTCATGTCCGCAGAACAATCATCGTCGTTCGCCGAGCTCGGCGTTCCCGAGGCGCTCGTCGCCTCGCTCGCCGGCCGCGGCATCGCTGCGCCGTTCCCGATCCAGATCAGCACGCTGCCCGACACCCTCGCGGGCCGGGATGTGCTCGGCCGCGGCCGCACGGGCAGTGGCAAGACGCTGGCCTTCTCCATTCCGCTCGTGGCCCGGCTGGCCGGCGCCGCGCGGCACCCGTCGCGTCCCACCGGTCTGGTGCTCGCCCCGACGCGCGAACTGGCGACCCAGATCGCCGCGACCGTCGAACCGCTGGCCACCGCCGTCGGACTGAAGGTGACCACCATCTTCGGTGGCGTGTCGCAGAACCGCCAGGTCGACGCGCTGCGCGGCGGCGTGGATATCGTCATCGCCTGCCCGGGCCGTCTCGAAGACCTCATGAAGCAGAAGCTGGTGAGCCTCGACGCCGTGCAGGTCACCGTGCTGGACGAGGCTGACCACATGGCCGACCTCGGCTTCCTGCCGGGCGTCACCCGGATTCTGGCGGCCACGCCCGCCGGCGGGCAGCGCATGCTGTTCTCCGCGACGCTCGACAACGGCGTCGACAAGCTGGTGCGGCGCTTCCTGTCCGACCCGATCACTCACTCTGTCGACGAGATCGACGCGCCGCCGCCGGCCATGACGCACCACGTGTTCCACGTCGCCGGTGCGGCCGAGAAGCGCGACCTGGTGCAGCGACTGGCGTCGGGCACCGGCCGCCGCATCCTGTTCATGCGCACCAAGCACCAGGCCCGCAAGCTGGCCCGGCAGCTCACCGAGGCCGGCGTGCCGTCGGTCGACCTGCACGGCAACCTGTCGCAGCCGGCGCGTGATCGCAACCTGGCCGCGTTCAGCTCGGGCGAGGCGCGCGTGCTCGTCGCCACCGACATCGCCGCGCGCGGCGTGCACGTCGACGAGGTCGAGCTCGTCGTCCACGTCGATCCGCCGGCCGAGCACAAGGCCTACCTGCACCGCTCGGGACGCACCGCCCGCGCCGGCAGCGCCGGCGATGTCGTGACCGTCGTGCTGCCCGAGCAGCGCAAGGACGCCCAGCAGCTGCTGCGCAAGGCCGGCATCACGGCCCGGCCGCAGGAAGTCGTCGCCGATTCAGCGCCGGTGCAGGCACTGGTCGGCGAGATCGCGCCGTACCGCGCGCCGGCACCCAAGGAGGCGCCCGCGCCTCGCGGCGGCAACCGTCCGGCCAAGACCGCGACGGCGGGACAGGCGCAGCGTCGTCGCCGCCGCAGCACAGGCGGTCTGCAGGCTCCTGGCCGTTCGCAGGCAGGACGTTCGCAGTCGCAGTCGGGTCGTTCGCAGGCCGGCCGTTCGCAGTCGGGACGTAGCCAGTCTCGGTAGTTCGTGCCCGGCGACGCGCCGGGTGTGGGCCCGCTCACAACCAACCGTCCGGTTGGGATAAGTTGTTGCAAACTTATCCAGTACCGGAGGTCTCGCATGGGTGTCATCAAGTACGACCGCACGTTGTTCGAACCCGAGCACGAGCTGTTCCGGGAGTCCTACCGCGCGTTCCTCGACCGGCACGCCGAGCCCTACCGCGAGGAATGGGAGAAGGCCAAGATCGTCGACCGCGAGGTCTGGCGCGAGGCGGGTAAGCAGGGCTTTCTCGGCATGGCCGTACCGGAGGAGTACGGCGGTGGCGGGAACCCGGACTTCCGCTACAACGTCATCGTCAGCGAGGAGACCGCGGCGGGACGGCACAGCGGCCTGGGCTTCACGCTGCAGAACGACGTCATCGCGCCGTACCTGCTGGAGTTGGCCAACGACGAGCAGAAGCAGCGCTGGCTGCCCGGATTCTGCAGCGGTGAACTGATCTGCGCCATCGCCATGACCGAACCGGGCACCGGCAGTGACCTGCAGGGCATCAAGACCCGCGCGGTCAAGGACGGTGACCACTGGGTCCTCAACGGCTCGAAGACGTTCATCACCAACGGCATTCATGCCGACCTCGTGATCGTGGTGGCGTGCACCGACCCCGACAAGGGCGCGCAGGGCTTCAGCCTGTTCGTTGTCGAGCGCGGCATGGCGGGTTTCGAGCGCGGCCGTCATCTCGACAAGATCGGCCTCGACGCGCAGGACACCGCGGAATTGTCGTTCACCGACGTCAGAGTTCCGGCCGAGAACCTGCTCGGGGCCGAGGGCATGGGATTCGTGTATCTGATGCAGAACCTGCCCCAGGAGCGCATTTCCATCGCCGTGATGGCAGCCGCCGCGATGGAGGCCGTTCTGGAATCGACATTGCAATACGCCAAGGAGCGTAAAGCGTTCGGCAAGCCGATCGGCAGCTTCCAGAACAGCCGATTCGTGTTGGCGGAACTGGCGACGGAGGCCACCGCGGTGCGAATCATGGTCGACGAGTTCATTCGCCTGCATCTCGATCGAAAGCTGACAATCGACCAGGCGGCGATGGCCAAATGGTATTCGACAGAGGCGCAGGTCCGTCTGGTCGACCGGTGTCTGCAGCTGCACGGTGGCTACGGGTATATGCGCGAATATCCCATTGCCCGGGCATTCCTGGACTCGCGGATCCAGACCATCTACGGCGGAACCACCGAGATCATGAAGGAGATCATCGGCCGCGGATTGGGCGTTTAACTAATTGCCGCGCGAATTTATTTGCATATCGAACCGCGACACACTGGTGCGTCACTGCCCGATATCCCGCACGATGGGCATGAACTGAAGCAAAGTTGACAGAATCTCTCAATCAAGAGAGTTTGTCTGACGGAATTTGTATCCGGAGTTTTGCCGACCGCGGGAGGAATTCGATGACCGGGCTGCGAACCCGCGGCGGATGGGCTGGTGTCTGGGCCCTTTCTGTCGCGGTGGCATTGCTCATGGCTCCGACGGCATACGCGACACCGGAAAGCGACGCCGACGCGGCGATATCCCACACGTGGGATGCCGCGGGCGGTGACACAGGTGAGCTGGGCGCCAAGGACGGTGACGTTTACCAGGTCGGCGCGGGCTTTGCGCAGAACTTCGCGGGCGGCAAGATCTATTTCAGCGAGAGCACCGGCGCCCACCTCATCTACGGCGCGATTCTCGACAAATATCAGGCGCTGGGCGGCGCCGCGGACAGCGATCTCGGCTTCCCGACCATCGACGAGGGTGCCGGCAAGGCCACCGACAGCCGGAACAGCACGTTCAGCGCCGCCGACAAGCCGGTGATCTTCTGGACGCCCGACAACGGCGCCTGGGTGGTGCGCGGTGCCATCAACGCGGCCTGGGACAAGCTCGGCGGTTCGGCGGGCACCCTCGGTGTGCCCACGGCCGACGAGTCCTGGAAAGGTGACGTCGTCACCCAGCCCTTCACCGGCGGTGAGGTGAGCTGGAACGCCAAGACCAAGACGTTCACCACCACGCCGGCCGACCTGGCCGGCCAGCTGACCGGGGTGGACGTGCCGGGCGACGCGACGACGGCCATCGCCGCGGCGCGCCGCGCGGCCGGCGGCCCGCAGGGCACCCTCGGGGACGAGCAGGGCGCCCAGTACAAGGTCGGCGACGGCGTGGCGCAGAACTTCGCCGGCGGCACCATCTTCTATTCGCCGGCGACCGGTGCGCACGCGATCACCGGCGATGTGCTGGCCAAGTACCGCGCAGCCGGCGGACCGCAGGGCGATCTCGGATTCCCCGCGAGCAACGAGACCGACGGCGGCATTGCGCCGAAGAGCCGGATCGCTACCTTCGCCGCCGCCGACAACCCGGCGATCTTCTGGACGCCCGAGCACGGCGCGTTCGTCGTCCGCGGCGCGATGAACGCGGCGTGGGACAAGCTCGGCGGCGCCACCGGCAAGCTCGGCGCACCGACCGCCGACCAGACGGTCAACGGCGACGTCGTCAGCCAGAAGTTCAGCGGCGGGTCGATCTCGTGGAACAAGTCCACCCGGGCGTTCAGCACCGAGCCGGCCGAGCTGGCGTCGCAGTTGGGCGGCCTGCAGGTGCCCAGCGTCGATCTGCCGGGTGGCGTGACCTCGCAGGCCGACGAGTCCGGCAAGTGGTACCAGTTCCACTGGTGGTGGCTGCTGGCGATCATCCCGCTGTTGCTGGTGGTGGTCGGCATCGTGATCGCGGCGCTGCTGCGACGCCGGCGGAGTGCCGGCCAGGACGCCGTCGACGACCAGGACGCGTACGACTACGACGACCACGAGTTCGGCGACGGGGAGTACGGCGACCCGCAGTATGCGGACGGCGGCGCCGACAGCGAGTACGGCGACGAGTACCCGGCCGAGGACCAGCATTTCGACGGCCCGCACGGGGGACCCGAGTTCCAGAGCAACCCGGACGTCATCGACACCGCGCCGACGGTGTACCCCGATTTCACGGCCGGACAGCCCGCGGCCGAGCCTGCCGCGGATGAGGCGGATGAGCCGGCCGACGACGAGTTCGAGGCACAGGCCGAAGCCGAGGCCCAACCGGTGGACGCGGCCGAGCCCAGTGAGCCCACCGAGTCGGAGCCGGAAGACGACGAGTCCGCCGACGAGCCGACGACGTCGGTGCAGCTTCCCGAGGCCCTGCGTCGCGGTGGTGCGGCAGCGGGCCTGACGGCGGCCGGGTTGGCGGGCTTCGCGGGTCTGCGGCCCCGGGACGCCGGCGAGCGGGCGGCTGACGAGGGTGCGCCCGAGCCGCAGGAGCAGATCGCCGAGGCCGAGGCGGAGGACGTGCCGGCAGTGGAACCGGCTGCCGAATCGCCTGTGGAAGCGCCGGTGGACGAGCCGCCGGCGATCGCGACGCCGGCGATCGCGACGCCGGCCGAGGAGGCCGTGGTGGCCGGCCCGGCCAGCGGCAGGCACCACGCGCTGGGGGCCGAGGAGCCCGAGACCGCGCAGATGTCGTTCCGCGTTGCCACGGGTGCGGAGCCGCCCGAGGGCTACGGCATCAAGGCCAATACGGAGTCGGGTTTGTACTGGGTGCCGGGGTCCCCCGGATATGACGAAGCGCCCGTCCAAATCTGGTTTGCCAGTGAGGAATTCGCGGTCACCAACGGGTTCATCCGCGGCTGACGTGAGTCACGACTGAGCCCCGCTGCGAGCGACTGCAGCGGGGCTCATCTGTAGGTCCGGCGGGCGTCAGATCTTGCGGATGACGGTCACGACCTTGCCGAGCACGACCGCGTCGTTGCCCGGGATCGGATCGAACGCCGGGTTGTGCGGCATCAGCCACACCTGGCCCTTCGTGCGCTTGAAGGTCTTCACCGTGGCCTCACCGTCGATCATCGCCGCGACGATGTCCCCGTTGTCGGCCACGTTCTGCTGCCGCACGACGACCCAGTCGCCGTCGCAGATCGCGGCGTCGATCATCGACTCGCCGACCACCTTCAGCAGGAACAGCGAGCCCTCGCCCACGAGTTCGCGGGGGAGCGGGAAGACGTCCTCGACGGCCTCTTCGGCCAGGATCGGGCCACCGGCGGCGATCCGGCCGAGCACCGGGACGAAGGTCGGCTCGGGCAGTGCGTCCGAACCGGCGACGTCGGTGGTGATGGTGGCGCCGGTCGAGTCGTCCGCGCCGCGCACGTCCACGGCGCGCGGGCGGTTCGGGTCGCGGCGCAGATAGCCCTTCTTCTCCAGCGTGCGCAGCTGGTGGGCCACCGACGAGGTCGAGGTGAGCCCGACGGCGTCGCCGATCTCCCGGATGCTGGGGGGGTAGCCGCGCGTGGTGACCGAGGTGCGGATGACGTCGAGGATGGTCCGCTGGCGCTCGGTGAGGCTGCTGGACCGTCCGCCTGGCTGGGCGTCCGGGGTAACGGTGCTGTCGCTCATGGAGACGAATCTAGCCCAGTGCGCACGATTCATCAAACATGTGTTCGAGATCGGGTGGCTCGGCGTGTCGCGGGCGGATCCGGTCGTGACGTCGCGAAAGGGGCGGCGGAGTCGGGGAACGGAACTTGTCGGTGGGTCGTCGTATCGTTCGCAACAGTTCGATCACATGTTCTACCGTTCGAACATTTGGGCGATATAGTCGAACACAAGAGCGATCGAACCTATGTACGAACTGCTGAGAGGAACCGACATGACCGTCATCACCCGCGAATACCCGACCGACGTCGTCGTCCGCACCGTGCCTCGGCGTGGAGATGTCAATCGGCACCGCCAGGCCCGGCTGCGTCCGGCCGGCTCCCGTCCCGCGGGCGCGGCCTTCCGCCATCGGGGCACCGGCGTCCTGACCTCCCGCGCCTCACACCGCCGCAACCCGATCACGCCGTTGACCACGGTGCTGCTGGCCCTCGTCGCAGCCGGGATCACGGTGTGGCTGGGTCTGGTCGCACAGTTCGGTGAAGCTGTCCAGCCGACCTCTTCGGCGGCCTCCGTGCCCGCGCAGCTCGCGGTGGTCCGGGTGCAGACCGGGGAGTCGATCCAGCAGGTCGCCCGGCGGGTGGCGCCCGATGCGCCGGTCAGCGCCGTCGTCGACCGCATCAAGGAACTGAACAAGCTGCCGTCGGTGGCCCTGAATGCCGGGCAGACGCTGATCGCGCCGGTCGGCTGAGGACGGCCCGTGCGCACCTCGATCGGCACGGCGCCCGGCCGCGTCCGAGCGGCACGGGTAGGCTCGAGACCGTTCGAAACGGTCGATTGTCGGTGCGGCGAAGGAGCGGTGATGCACTGTCCGTTCTGCCGGCATCCGAACTCGCGTGTGGTCGATTCACGAGAAGCTGATGAAGGGCAGGCGATTCGGCGTCGCCGGTCATGCCCGGAGTGCGGGCGCCGGTTCACCACGGTGGAGACCGCAGTCGTTGCGGTGGTCAAACGTAGCGGCGTCACCGAACCGTTCAGCCGGGACAAGGTGATCAAGGGCGTACGGCGCGCCTGCCAGGGGCGGCAGGTCGACGACGATGCCCTGAACCTGTTGGCACAGAAGGTCGAAGATGCGGTGCGGGCCACCGGATCTCCCGAAGTGCCCAGCCATGAGGTCGGGTTGGCGATCCTCGGTCCGCTGCGTGACCTCGATGAGGTCGCCTATCTGCGGTTCGCTTCGGTGTACCGTTCATTCTCGTCCGCTGAGGACTTCGAACGGGAAATCGAGGCGCTGCGCGCGCACCGCGGCGTCACGTCGTCGGCCGACGGACACTAGGTCGCGCTGCGCTCGTCGGTCTCCATCGCGTCGAACACCGCGGCTTTCATATCGACCGAGGCGTCCATCGTCTTTGTTGTGACGCCGGCCTGAAGAAGGCCGCGCAGGGCGTCACGGTCGTAGACGGACGGCGCGGTCGTGTCGATGAACTCCTCGATGAGTTTCACGAACCGGTCGGGGTCGTCGTGAAACGGGAAATGTCCTGAATTGTCGAAGAACTCGAGCCGGGAACCCGGCATCGCGGCGTGGGCCAGTTCGCCATGCGCGGCCGGGATGACGGCATCCTGGGTGCCCCAAACCAATTGCACCGGAATGGCTTCGGTCAAATAACATCGGTCCAGCATCGTGACCACCTGGCCGCGCCAGTCGACAACGGCACGCAGGGTCCGCGCGAAGGCAGACGAGGCCTTGGGCTCGGGCAGGTCGTTGAGGATCCGCAGCATGTTCGGCAGGTCGTGTCCCAGACCGGTCGACCCGAGGAGCGCACCGCCGAGACGCCCGGCGAGCTGAAGTGCGGGCAGCACCAACGGAATCCGCAACAGTGCCAGCGCTTCGGTGCCCAACGGCAGCGCCGCGAGCCGCAGTGCGATGTTCACGTCGCGGGTGACACCGCCGGCGCCGACCAGCACCAGGCGATCGATCAACTGCGGGAACTGGTAGGCGAACTGCATGGCCACGCCGCCGCCCAGGGAATGGCCGACGACCGTCACGCGTTCGATGTCCAGCACGCTGAGCAGGTCCCGCATGCCGTTGGCGTACGCCGCCACCGAGTAGTCGGCGCGCGGCTTGTCGGACTGGCCGTGGCCGAGCAGGTCCGGAGCGATGACGGTGAATCGCTGGGCGAGGCGCGTCTGCACGGTTTCCCACGTGGTGGAGTTGTCGCCGATGCCGTGGATCAGCAGGATCGCCGGCCCGGAACCTGCTATCCGGAAGGCTCGCCGGTAGCCGTGGATGGTGCGGTACTCCAGCCGCGGCGTCACGTCACGCACCGAGTGCAGGTTGGGCTTCCCGTCGGACATCGTCCCAGCTCCTTCCCATCGTGTCGGCCAAGCCGACCGCGTGGTCAGTCGCCGACAGTGCCGTCGTCGCCGGCCTGGGGATCGGAGAACCCATCGCCGGACTGTTCGGCGAGGAACTGCTCGAACTGTGCGCCGAGCTCGTCGCCGCTGGGTAGTTCCTCGTCACGTGCCAGCAACGACCGATTTTCCTGAGCAGCGACGAACGAATCGTACTGTTGTTCCAGTGCACTGACCACTTGAGCGACTTCGGCGCTGGCCTCCACCTGCTCGCTGATCTTGGTGTACACCTCGGCGCCCGCCTCGGACAGCTCGTGCAGCGGAATCTGCAGCGACGCGATCCGGGAGACCTCACCCAGCAACGCTTCCGCGGCGGGCGGATACGCGGTCTGCGCCAGGTAGTGCGGCACATGCACGGTGAAGCCCAGGGCTTCGTGGCCGTGCTGAATCAGCCTGTACTCCAACAGGTTCGACACACTGGCCGGAACCTGCACCTCGCCCACCCACGGCGTGTGATCGGCGATCAGTTCCTTGTTGCCGGCGTGTGCGGTCATGGTGACTGGGCGGGTGTGCGGGACCGCCATCGGGATGGCACCCAGCCCGATGACCTGCCGGACCCCGAGCCGCTCGGAGAGCAGCCGCACCGCGGTGATGAAACGTTCCCAGCGCAGATCCGGCTCCATGCCGGCCAGCAGCAGGAACGGCGTCCCGGCGGTGTCGTGCAGCGCGTACAGGTTCAGCTCGGGATCGTCGTACTTGGTGAAGTGATCGGTCGTGAACGTCATCAGCGGCCGGCGCGACCGGTAATCGAGCAGTTCGTCGATGGCGAACGACGCGACCAGTTCGGTGTCCAGCGTGTTCTTCAGGTGCTCGGCGGCCAGGCGGATGGCGTGGCCGGCATCGGAGAAGCCTTCGAGGGCGTGCACCATCACCGGTCCGCGGCCGTCGGCGGCCGATAGCTGGGGCGCGGGGAACTCCAGCTCGTACATGCCGCTCTGCTCGGGCTGATACTGCTGGCCCCGGCTGTCGTCGGGCCGCTGGCCGCTCGCGTCGGGCGCGTTCCCGTCGTGCTCGCTCACCTTCACACTCCTTGCCGTCCTGCGTGCCACACCTCGCCGGATGTGTCTCTTACAAGTGTCGCGCATTCTTGTGTTGTTCCCGGTGTCGGGCCGCAGTACGCATGGTGCACCAGGTGCTGCTCGTGCAGTTGGTATCGGGCAAGATCGGACAAATGCTGGGCACCCGATTGGCCGTGAGCGCGTGCGTCGCGCTGCTGGCCACTGCGTGCAGCCCGCCCACGATCAAGGCCGATCCCCGTGGTGGGGACGCCGGCACGGTCGCCGCGGGTGCGGCAGCGGTCCCGGAGCCCCGTCCCGATCCGCGCGTCGGAGCGGTGTTCCTGGGCAGCGATTCGGTGCACACCTGCAGTGGCGCGGTGCTCGATTCGCTGGCCGGGAATCTGATCATCACGGCCGCACACTGCCTGGATGCGTCGTTCGACGCGACGTTCGCGCCTGGTTACCGCGGCGGTGTCCCCGGCGACTTCTGGCACATCGACGCGGTCTACCTGGATCCGCGCTGGGTGCATGGCCAGGACCCGGCCGCCGACTACGCGATCGCCCGGGTCAGCCACGGCGGCGCGGCCACGACCGAGACGCTGGAACATCGCGCCGGCGGCGGCTTCGTGCTCGGCACCGCGCCGGGCCCGGATGTTCCGATCACGGTGACGGGATACCCGCTGGGCGACGGCGGGGGCCAGGTCAGCTGTAGCGGGCCGACGTCACGCCCCGACCGCGGGTTCCCGGCGCTGCGCTGCCCGGGATTGGTGGACGGCACCAGCGGCTCGCCGTGGGTGTCTGCGGCCGAGGTCAGGGGAGTGGTCGGCGGCTTGCAGGGCGGTGGCTGCAGCGGCAACGACCTGTCGTACTCGTCGCCCTTCGATGTGCAGATCCAGGTGCTCTATCAGCGGGCCCAGGAGGGCGGACCCGCCGACCGTGCCACGGGCGCCCCCGACGACGGCTGCAGCAGCTAGACCTTGAACTGGTTCAGCGCCCGCAGCTTGTTCATCACGTCGAGCGCGGCGACCTTGTAGGCCTCGGAGAAGGTCGGGTAGTTGAAGACGGCGTCGACCAGGTACTCGACGGTCCCGCCGCAGCCCATCACGGCCTGGCCGATGTGGACGAGTTCGGTGGCGTTGGAGCCGAAGATGTGCACGCCGAGCAGCGCGAGGTCCTCGGTGGACACCAGGAGTTTGAGCATTCCGTACGAGTCGCCGGCGATCTGTCCGCGGGCCAGTTCCCGGTAGCGCGACACCCCGACCTCGTACGGAACCGCGCTGTCGGTGAGATCGACTTCGGTGGCGCCGACGTACGACACCTCGGGAATCGAGTAGATGCCGATCGGCTGCAGGTCGGTCATGCCCTTACAGGGCTCGCCGAAGGCGTGGTACGCCGCCAGCCGGCCCTGGTCCATCGAGGTCGCGGCCAGTGCCGGGAAGCCGATGACGTCGCCGACGGCGTAGATGTGGTCGACCTTGGTCTGGTAGTTGTCGTCGACGAAAATCCTTCCGCGACTGTCGATCTCGAGCCCGGCCTGGGCGACGTCGAGGTGCTCGGTCTGCCCCTGCCGGCCGGCCGAGTACATCACCGTCTCGGCGGGGATCTGCTTGCCGCTGGCGAGCGTGGTCAAGGTTCCGGCGGGACCCACGTCCACCGCGGTCACCTCTTCGCCGAAGCGGAACGTCACCGCGAGGTCGCGCAGGTGGAATTTGAGGGACTCGATGATCTCGGAATCGCAGAAGTCCAGCATCGTCGGGCGCTTCTCGATCACGGTCACCTTGGTGCCGAGCGCGGCGAACATGGACGCGTACTCGATACCGATGACGCCCGCGCCGACCACCACCATCGACTGCGGCAGACTCTTGAGGTCCAGGATCCCGTCGGAGTCCAGGACACGTTCTTCGTCGAACTTCACCCCGGCCGGCCGCACGGGCTTGGTGCCGGTGGCGATGACGACATACCGCGCCCGGATGTTGACGTTCTCGTCGCGGGTGGGGTCCTCGATGACCAGGGTGTGCGGGTCGAGGAAGCGGCCATGCCCTTCGAACAGCTCGACCCCGTTGCGCAGGAGCTGGTTACGGACCACGTCCTGTTCCCGGCCGATGACGTGCGTGGTGCGGCGCAGCAGATCGGCAGGGGTGATCCGTTCCTTCACCCGGTAACTGGAGCCGTACAGTTCGCGCTGGCTCATCCCCGTGAGGTAGACGACCGCCTCACGCAACGTCTTGGACGGGATGGTCCCGGTGTTCACGCAGACGCCGCCGAGCATGCGTCCACGCTCGATGACTGCGACGGATTTTCCCAGCTTGGCGGCGGCGATCGCGGCCTTCTGCCCACCGGGGCCGGATCCGATGACGACGAGGTCGAACTCCTGCGTGGAACCCATGACAGCCAGGTTGGCACGGCGCGGGTGATCACGCAGCCCGATCACCGGCGAACTTTGCGGAAACACCTCGAGTGGGGCCCGTTATCCACAGATCCGAGTTCATCCACAGACCCGCCCGCCCACTGCGTCGGCCGCCGATTCCTGACGGACCGTGCTGCCACCTTCAGGCCATGACAACTTTCAGCTCATTCGATTTTCAACTGAACCGGCCCGGCGCACTGATCGCGGCAGTGCCCGCGGTCCTGGGGTTCGCGCCGGAGAAGTCACTGGTCCTCGTCACCATCATCGGCGGCGAGATGGGCGCGGTCCTGCGCGTGGACCTCTCGGAAGGATTCTTCGAGGCCTTGCCCGACGCCCTCGGCCATCTCGCGGACATGGCTGCCGCGGCGGATGCGGACGCGGCCATCGGGGTGATCGTCGACGAACACAGCGTCGACTGCCCGATGTGCGCGGACATGTACCGCGACGTCAGCGACGAACTCGAGGAGGCGCTGGCCGACCACGGCATCGAGCTGTTCGCGGTGCACGTCGTCGACCGGGTGGCGGCTGGTGGCCGGTGGCAGTGCGCCGACGGCTGCGGGAACGCCGGCGTTGTCGAGGACCCCGAATCGTCGCCCGTCACCATGGCCGCGGTGCTCGACGGCCGGCGTCTCTACGCCCGGCGCGCGGACCTCGTCGAGGTCGTCGCCGTCACCGACGCCCGGCGTGCCGAAGCGTTGCGGCCGGCGATCGAAAAGCGTGCTGCCGCAGTGGATTACCGTGGCCGCCCCGACGCCGAGGCGCGCGCCGATATCGAGCACGCGGTGGCGTGTGCGACCGGGTCTCCGGACGGCTCGCCCTTACCCGACGACGACGCGGTGCGCCTGGCGTGTGCGGTGACGGATTCGCGGGTGCGGGACACGCTGTACGCCTTGGCGGTCGGTGAGCGCGCGGCCGCGGCCGAGTCGGTCTGGGCCTCGCTGACCCGCACCTTGCCCGCGCCGTGGCGGGTGGAGGCGTTGGTGTTGCTCGCGTTCAGCGCGTATGCCCGTGGCGACGGACCGCTCGCCGGGGTGGCATTGCAGGCCGCGCTGGACGTCGACAGCGGGCACCGGATGGCGGGCATGCTCGATGCCGCGCTGCAATCCGGCATGAGGCCGGACCGGATTCGCGAGTTGGCGCTGACGGGCTACAAGCTGGCCGAGCGTCTCGGCGTGCAGATGCCGCCACGCCGCATCTTCGGCAGGTCGGCGTGAGCCTCGTGGGCGCCCGGGTCAGACCTTCTCGACGCGGACGGCGTGCGCCATGTGATGGGGCAACTCGACCTGTTCGTGGCCGGGGATGACGATCAGGACGCTGCCCTGGTCGGTGGCCTGCACCGTGACACGCGCGTTCGGCACGACGCCGGCGTCCTTGAGCCGGGCGATCAGCTCGGTGTCGCCCTGGACGTGTTCGGTCAGCTGGCGCACCCGGACCGCGACCGGGAATCCGGTGGGCAGCTCGGTGAGCCGGACGAGGCTGACGTCGGTGTCGCCGGCCGAGCTGACGCCGAGTTCGGCGAGGCCGGGGATCGGGTTACCGAACGGGGACGTGGTCGGGTTGTCGAGCACCTGGACCAGTCGGCGTTCGACGTCCTCGCTCATCACGTGTTCCCAGCGGCACGCCTCGGCGTGGACTTCCTCCCACGGCAGGCCGATCACATCGACCAGCAGGCGCTCGGCAAGCCGGTGCTTGCGCATCACCGACACCGCCAGCGCGCGGCCCTTGTCGGTCAGTTCCAGGTGGCGATCACCGGCGACGTGCAGCAGCCCGTCGCGCTCCATGCGCGACACCGTCTGGCTGACGGTGGGGCCGCTCTGCTCGAGTCGTTCGGCAATGCGCGCACGCAGCGGCACCACGCCCTCTTCTTCGAGGTCGTAGATCGTCCGCAGGTACATCTCGGTCGTATCGATCAGATCGTTCATGCCAAATTCCTCCAGGCCTCCGCCGGTGCCCAGCTTACCGGTTTGGCCGGGTCAACAGGCATCCACCACGGCCGATCGACGCTGTGATTCCTCCGGCGGGCGACGGCGGGCAGACCGGCCGGAAAAAACGGTGCCCGCCGGGTATTCCGGCGGGCACCAGGGTGTGCAGTTGTGGGTGGCGGCGATCAGCTCGCGTAGGCCCGCAGGCGCTCGGCACGCTCGCCGTTGCGGAGCTTCGACATGACCTCGCGCTCGATCTGGCGGACCCGCTCGCGGGACAGGCCGAACAGCTTGCCGATCTGGTCCAGGGTGCGGGGCTGACCGTCGTCGAGGCCGAACCGCAGGCGGATCACCTGCTGCTCGCGCTCGTCCAGGGTGGCGAGCACGTGCCGGATGTCGGTGTGCAGCAGCTCCGAGATGACGGCGTTCTCGGCGGAGAGCGCTTCGGAGTCCTCGATGAAGTCGCCGAGCGGGGCTTCCTCGTCGGTGCCGACCGGCATGTCCAGGCTCACCGGGTCGCGGCTGTGCTCGAGCAGGTCGTTGATCTTCTCGACCGGGATGCCCGACTCTTCGGCGAGCTCTTCGTCGGTGGCCTCACGTCCCAGGCTCTGGTGCATCTCGCGCTTGATGCGGGCGAGCTTGTTGACCTGCTCCACCAGGTGGACGGGGAGCCGGATGGTGCGGCTCTGGTCGGCCATGCCGCGGGTGATCGCCTGACGAATCCACCAGGTGGCGTACGTCGAGAACTTGAAGCCCTTGGCGTAGTCGAACTTCTCCATCGCGCGGATGAGGCCGAGGTTGCCTTCCTGGATCAGGTCCAGCAGCGGCATGCCGCGGCCGGTGTAGCGCTTGGCCAGCGACACCACGAGGCGCAGGTTGGCTTCGAGCAGATGCCGGCGTGCGGCCTCGCCGTCGCGGACGATGGCGGCCAGGTCACGCTTGCGGTTGTCACCGAGTCGCTTCTTGGTCTCCAGCAGGTGAGCCGCGTACAGACCGGCCTCGATGCGCTTGGCCAGTTCCACCTCGTCCTCGGCGTTGAGCAGAGCGGTCTTACCGATGCCGTTCAGGTACACGCGCACCAGGTCCGCGGCGGGACTCTGGGCGTCAAGATCGGAATCGATACGGCTTGTGGTGGCTTTTGCCATTTGCGGCCTCCTGCTCGTGCTCAGCTCGAACTGTCACTTGCTTCAACGCCGCAGCGGCAGGAGAAGTTCCCGAGGCGCTCTCGACTCATGGCCTCTGACCAGCGGTTTTCCCGGGTCGACCTGAGAATGTCCTTAGAAAGGAGAAAGAAGGAAACTCAGGTAGAGGTCAAGACTCGATATCGCCGTCGATGACCGGGTGCCGGTCCTCGATCGCCGGCCGCTCGGCGGTCGGGAACATGGGCGCACGGCGGACCGCGTCGTAGCGGCGCGGTTCCTGCGCGGAGCGCGGCGGGCGGTCATTGGCGATGAGTACCGCGATCCACGGCAGGGGAATGGATGCGATGAGGATCGCCAGCGAGATCAGGCCGTTGTGCCAGATGCTGTAGGCGAGGGCTGCCAGCAACAGCGCCGGCACGCGGAACGACATGATGGTCAGGTAGCGGCGGACGCGGGCGCGGTGCTGCTCTTCGTAGGCGGGTGCTGCGCGAGTGATGAGGACCGGCCGACCGTCGTCGTCGAAACTCAGCTCTTGGCCGTGTTTCATCCTTCTACTGTCCCACATCTGACTCAGTGCCGCCGCGACCGGTTCGGGTGGAGTGCACAATGAGTGCATGCAGACCGACACCCTCGAACGCACCGATTCCGATGAACAGGTCGATGACGGTACGGACGACGACCGACCTAAGCATTTCCACTACGTCAAGAAGGACAAGATCGCCGAGAGCGCTGTCATGGGCACTCATGTCGTCGCCCTGTGCGGCGAGGTCTTTCCGGTGACGAAGTCACCCAAGCCCGGTTCGCCGGTGTGCCCCGATTGCAAGCGCATCTACGAACAGATGAAGAAGTAGTCCAGCAGGTCAGGCCGGCGGCTCTGCCGGCTCGGCGGGCTGATCGCCCGTGAGGGTCTCGGCCTTTTCTTCGAGCCATTCGCGCAGGCGTCGGGCATGGGTGTCCGGCGCCGGCCATTCCTCCTGGATCGCGGCGTTGAGTTCAGCGCCGAGCATGATCGCGAAGCCCAGCGCGAATGCGAACAGCAGGAACGCGATCGGCGTCGCGAGGGCGCCGTACGTGTAGCCGGTCTCGGTGATCCAGGTGAGGTAGAACCGCAGTCCCACCGTCGCCACCACGAAGACCACCGTGGCCAGGACGGCGCCGAACAGCAACCGGTGGGTCGGCAGCGGCTTGGGCAGCGACACCCGGTAGAGCACCGTCACGGCCAACACGATGCCCAGCAGCAGCACCGGCCAGTACCCGTACTTCATCGCGTTGGACCAGGTCTGGGGGATGTGCTGGGCGATCTTCATCGGTCCGATGGCGGCCACCGGAGCAGTCGCGATCACGAACAGCAGCATCACCAGGTACAGCCCGAGGGCGTAGAACCGCTGCCGCACCGGATGGCGCAGCGGTGTCTGGTCGTGTGCCTCGACGACCGCGTCCACGAAGGCCGAGATCGCCGATGAGCCCGCCCACAGCGAGATGACGAACCCGAGGGACACCACCTCGCCGCGGGCGCCGACCGCGATATCGCGCACGGTCGGCTGGATGATCTCGTTGATCACGTTCGGCGAGAAGAAGTTCTTCGCCGTCCCGATCAGCTGCTCCTGGATCATCGGAAGGGTCTCGGGACCGAACAACGGTGCCACGTACGCCAAGCTGCCCAACATCCCGAGCAGTAGTGGCGGAAGTGACAACGCCGACCAGAACGCCGCCTGCGCCGACTCCGAGAAGATCGAGTCGTCCCAGCTTTTCGCCAGTGCGCGACGGATTACCCGTAACACGTGATGACGTGTCGGCTTGATCGGAGAAGTCTGGTCGTTCATGACCAGACCAGCATTACCGAAGAGACCCCATCAGGACCGTATTTGAGGTGACCGGCGGGTCACTCAGTCCTCGCTGCTGACCACCAGCACGGCGGCCAGTTCGACCAACTTGGATTCGTGTTCGTTGGCGTGGTGCTGGCAGAACAGGAGCTCCATGCCGGAGGGCAGGGTAGCGCGAACGCGGGCGGCAGCACCGCACCGGTCACAGCGGTCGGCCCGTGTCAGTGTCGGGCCGGTCAGAGTTGCGTTCATGGCTCCTCCTTCTGCTCGTCGCCGCCTGGGCGCTTTGCCGGTTACACATCTCTACTCTCTCAGACGATTTGGATTCCAGCGTTGTTCCCCGGGTGTTCACGGGTGTGTCGTGTCTCACCTATCGCTGGAGTTGCGGGCGCGGCAGGCTGACCGCATGATCGCCGCGCCCGCAGTCCTGGTCCATCTATGTAGTGAAACGGATTGGGCGCGTGCTCAGTTCGATGGTGAGCTCAGACCACCCTCGCTCGACGAGGTCGGGTTCGTGCACCTGTCGGCTCCCGAACAGGTGCACCTGCCGGCCAACCGGCTCTACCGCGGGCAGTCCGACCTGCTCCTGCTGGTCTGCGATCCGGAGTCGCTGGGCTCACCGGTTCGCTGGGAACCCGGGGTGCCGACGGACCCGGCCTCGATGCTCTTCCCTCATCTGTACGGCGCACTGCCCGTCGGCGCGGTGACCCGCACCGTGCCCTACCGGCCCGACGCCGAGGGGGTTTTCGCAGTTCTTCCGGCAAATTTCGGAGTCGATGCCGTTGGTTAACGGAAAATGAACGACAGTATGAGAAATCTGTCCACTCATCGGGAATGTGGCCCGAATCACGGTCGGGGGATTGGCACGATCGCGCGCGTAAATATCCCCGACACGGTGAGGACATGATCAACCACACGAATTCTGAAGACGCGACGGGCAAGCGCCGTCGCGCAAGAGGACTGAAGGGAATCGGCGTCGCACTGACGGCGAGTGCCCTTCTGGTCATGTCGGCACTGCCGGCATGGGCGGCCGAGAACATGACCATCACGTTCATCCGGCACGGTCAGTCGTACGGCAACACGTCGGGCAACATCGACACGCAGGTGCCGGGCCCGGTGCTGACGCCGGACGGCCAGCAGCAGGCCAAGGACATCGCGGCCAAGCTCGGCGACCGGAACTTCGACGCCATCTACGCGTCCACGATGGTTCGGACGCAGCAGACGGCGACGCCGTTGTCGCAGTACCTGGGTCTGCCGATCCAGGTGTTGCCAGGTCTGCAGGAGATCGAAGCCGGCAAGTACGAAGGCACCCCGGAGCGCGCAGGCATCTTCGGCTACCTGACTGCTCCGCTGGCCTGGGCGGGCATCACCGTGACGCCACCGCCGAACATCGCCTTCAACCCGACCAACCCGAACCTGGACGCGTTCATCCCGTCCGCGGCCGATCCGACCACCGGTCTGAACGGTCACCAGTTCGAGGACCGGGTCAACGGCGCGTTGCAGAAGATCTACGACAACGGCGACCGCAACGCAGCGGTGTTCTCGCACGGCGGCACCATCATGATCTGGACGATGATGAACGCCAAGAACCTGAGCGCCGAGCAGAAGATCATGCTGTTCACCCAGCATCCGCTGGGTAACACGGGCGTTGTCGTCGTCGAGGGCAACCCCGAGGACGGCTGGAACCTGGTCGAGTGGAACGGCGTCAAGATCGCCGGCATGCAGAAGGGCCCGATCGAGAACGTGCTGACCCAGGTCCGCACGCTGTCTCGTCAGCTCAACTCGGTGGTGCAGGACGTCGCCGCGGCGTTCCAGACCGGAAACGTCGGCAAGATCCTGACCGCGATCAACCACGGTGCCGCTGACGCGCTGTTCTCGACCGCCAAGTTCGTCCGAGCCATCAACGCCCAGGTCATCGGCGGCGTCACCACGGCCATCGACAACCTGCAGAAGAAGCTGGCTCCGCCGGCTCCGGCTGCGGGCACGCAGACCACCGCCCCGGCCTCGGGTGCTGCGGTCTCGCCGGCGGCGTTCTCGGCTCCGGTTGCGGCCAAGACTCCGGCCGCGGCGCAGGCGGGCGACTCGCCGGCCAAGGTTGCCGACGCTCCGGCGTCGGACAACAAGGTTGACGGCCAGGCCAAGGCCGACGAGGCCAAGTCCGATGCCGACGCGGCCAAGGCCGAGGGGCAGGCCAAGGCGGACGACGCCAAGGCCGACGGCCAGACCAAGGCCGACGACGCCAAGGCCAAGGCTGATGCCAAGAAGGCTGCGGCCGAGGCCAAGAAGGCCGCTGCCAAGGCCAAGGCCGAGGAGAAGAAGGCTGCCGCTGAGGCCAAGAAGGCCGAGGCCAAGGCCAAGGCTGACGCCAAGAAGGCTGCCGCCGAGGCCAAGAAGGCCGAAGCGAAGGCCAAGGCAGAGTCTGCGAAGGCCACGGCCGGCGCGGGCGCTGGAAGCACCGACTGACGGTTCGCTGTCGGGTAACAACAGATCGGCCCCCTTCTCCTACGGGAAGGGGGCCGATTTGCGTCGTCGAGGTTTCGTCAATTGTGACGAAACCTGTCCACTGGCCGGGATTGTGGCCTGTATCACCATTACAGGACTGGCACTGTCGCGCGGGTAAATATCCCCCGAGACAGTGAGGACACCATTAACCACACAAATTCAGGCGCGGGACATCGTCGTCGCGCGCGTGGGCTGAAGGGACTCGGCGTCGCACTGACGGCGGGCGCACTTCTGGTCATGTCAGCGCTGCCGGCATGGGCGGCCGAGAACATGACGATCACGTTCATCCGGCACGGTCAGTCATACGGCAACCTGTCGGGGCTCGGTGACACATCGACGCCGGGGCCGACGCTGACCGACCTCGGCCAGCAGCAGGCCAAGGACATCGCGGCCAAGCTCGGCGACCGGAACTTCGACGCCATCTACGCCTCGACGATGGTCCGGACGCAGCAGACGGCTGTACCCATGTCGCAGTACCTGGGCCTGCCGATCACGGTGTTGCCGGGCATCCAGGAGATCGAAGCCGGCATGTACGAGGGCACGCCGGAACGGGCGGCGCTGTTCGGCTACCTGACGGCGCCGCTGGCGTGGGCGGGTCTGTCGGTGACCCCGCCGCCGAACGTCAGCTTCAACCCGATCACCCCGAACCTGGACGCGTTCATCCCGAGCGCACCGGGGAGCACGACGGGCCTCAACGGCCATCAGTTCGAGGACCGGGTCAACGGTGCGTTGCAGACGATCTACGACAACGGCGACCGCAACGCGGCCGTCTTCTCGCACGGCGGCACCATCATGATCTGGACGATGATGAATGCCAAGAATCTGAGCGTCGAGCAGAAGATCATGCTGTTCACGCAGCATCCGTTGTCCAACACCAACTACGTCGTCGTCGAGGGCAACCCCGAGGACGGCTGGAACCTCGTGAACTGGAACGGCGTCGAGATCGCCGGCATGCAGAAGGGGCCGATCGAGCAGGTGCTGACCCAGGTCCGCACGCTGTCTCGTCAGCTCGGCGGGGTGGTGCAGGACGTCGCCACGGCGTTCAAGACCGGTGACGTGGGCAAGATCCTGACCGCGATCAACCACGGTGCGGCCGACGCGCTGTTCTCGACGGCCAAGTTCGCGCGTGCCATCAACGCCCAGGTCATTGGCGGGGTCACCACGGCCATCGACAACCTGCAGAAGAAGCTGCACCCGCCGACTTCCGCCTCGGCGGGCGCGAAGACCACCGACCCGGCTTCGGGCGCAGTGGTCTCGCCGGCTGCCTTCTCGGCTCCGGCTCCGGTTGCGGCCAAGGCTCAGGCGGGCGACTCGCCGGCCAAGGTCGGTGACACGCAGGCTGCCGATCCCAAGTCGGACCAGGCCAAGGCCGATACCGCCAAGGGCTACGACGTCAAGGCTGATGCAAACGCCAAGGCCGACGACGGCCAGGCCGATCAGGCCAAGGTCGACGGTCAGACCAAGGCCGACGCAGCCAAGGCCAAAGCCGAGGCCAAGACGGCTGCGGCGGAGGCCAAGAAGGCTGCGGCCAAGGCCAAGGCTGCAGAGCAGAAGGCGGCCGCCAAGGCCAAGGCCGACGCCAAGAAGGCTGCGGCGGAGGAGAAGAAGGCAGCGGCCAAGGCCGACACTGCCACGGCGCACGCCACCGCCGGCGCCGGCGCCGGCAGCACCGACTGACGGTTACCGTCGAGCGATCGGCCCCCTGCTCCGCGGAGCAGGGGGCCGACTTGCGTCAGCTCTCCGTTCGCGTGGAGAGCAGCAGGTCTCGGGTGATTTCCAGGTGCCCGACGTGCTGCGCGATGTCGTGCAGGATGTGCAGTAGCGTCCACTCCGGGCTGGCGGTGGCCAGCACCGCGGCACGCGTGGTGCCGCCGCGTATCCCGTCGGCCAGCGAGCGGTCCCGGATACCTTCGGTGACGGCCACCTCGACCCAGCCGGGCAGGCGCTGCTGCAGCGCCGTCAGCCGTTCCAGCAGCTCGTCGACCCGTCCGGTGGCGGTGAACTCGCTGTCGCGGTCCCGCGGGATCCGTTGTCCGGCAATGAAAGAGCCCGCCCAGTAGTCGACCACCCCGATGCAGTGGTTGACGATGGCATAGCAGCTGTTCGCGCCGGGCAGGTCGGGCCGGCGATTGGCGAGGTCGTCACCGAGCGCGGTGAGGACGTCAGCCATCGCCGCGAAGCACTCGGACGAGACGTCCAGCATCGCTTGGCCTAGTGGATGCTCCGAGGTTGGCATGCGCGAAAGCCTTTCATATGCAGGGTTTTCCCCGCCTCAGGTTTTTGGGCAGTGGGGGAGCCTGACCTCTGGTCAGCAATCTGACGCAAGCGTAAAATTTGACGGTTCGTATCCAATTCGACCCCGACGCCGGAGGCTTTCATGCACACCAAAACTGTCCTGGCTGTTGCCGCTGCGGCGCTGCTGGTCGCGCCCGTCGGCCCCGTGTCCGTCGCGCAGGCGGCGCAAAGCTCCACCGACACCACGACGTTCAGTCCACAGCCGACGGTCGTCGCGCAACCGATGAACTGTCGCGGTGAAACCGGCGACCACGGCTGCGGTGCGGGCTGGATCTGGAACGGATACCGCTGCGTCCCCTGCTGACTCGCCGGACAAACGAAAACTGCCCCGAAACCGGAGTTTCGGGGCAGTTTTCGTTGAACCGGGGGACTAGTCCAGGTAGTCGCGCAGGACCTGCGAGCGCGACGGGTGCCGCAGCTTGCTCATGGTCTTGGACTCGATCTGGCGGATGCGCTCACGGGTGACGCCGTAGACCTGGCCGATCTCGTCCAGCGTGCGCGGCTGGCCGTCGGTGAGGCCGAAGCGCAGCCGGACGACGCCGGCCTCGCGCTCGGACAGGGTCTCCAGCACCGACTGCAGCTGATCCTGCAGCAGCGTGAACGACACGGCGTCCACGGCCACGACGGCTTCGCTGTCCTCGATGAAGTCACCGAGCTGGCTGTCGCCCTCGTCACCGATGGTCTGGTCCAGCGAGATGGGCTCACGCGCGTACTGCTGGATCTCCAGCACCTTCTCCGGCGTGATGTCCATTTCCTTGGCCAGCTCTTCGGGCGTGGGTTCGCGACCCAGGTCCTGCAGCAGCTCACGCTGGATGCGGCCGAGCTTGTTGATGACCTCGACCATGTGCACCGGGATACGGATGGTGCGGGCCTGGTCGGCCATGGCGCGGGTGATGGCCTGACGGATCCACCAGGTGGCGTACGTCGAGAACTTGTAGCCCTTGGTGTAGTCGAACTTCTCGACCGCGCGGATCAGGCCCAGGTTGCCTTCCTGGATGAGGTCCAGGAACGCCATGCCGCGGCCGGTGTAGCGCTTGGCCAGCGACACCACGAGGCGCAGGTTGGCTTCCAGCAGGTGGTTCTTGGCGCGGTCGCCGTCGCGGCAGATCCACTGCATGTCGCGACGCTGCGCGGCGGGCAGCTTCTCGCCCTTCTCCATCAGCTCGGACATCAGCTGCGTGGCATAGAGGCCGGCCTCGATGCGCTTGGCGAGTTCGACCTCCTCCTCGGCGTTGAGCAGCGCGACCTTGCCGATCTGCTTGAGGTAGGCACGCACCGAGTCGGCGGAAGCGGTGAGTTCGGCGTCCTTACGGGCCTGCCGCAGCGCCTCGGACTCTTCCTCGTCCCAGACGAAGTCGCCGGAGGCCTTGTCCTTCTCGGACGGCTCGGCGGTGTCGTCGGCGTCGTCGCCGTCGGCGGCCTTCGGCGCGGCCTTGGCGCCTTCGGTGTTGGCTTCGCCCTCGGACTCGCCTTCTTCGGCGTCGTCCTCGTCGTCATCGTCGGCGACGTCGTCGGCCTCGAGGTCGTCGTCGAGTTCCAGGTCGGCGTCGTCGACGTCGATCTCGTCGGGTTCGACGGCGAGGTCGTCGACGTCGGTCACGTCGTCGGCGACGCCCCCGTCTTCAGGCTTGGTCGCGGCCTTCGCCGCGCGCTTGGCGGGCGCCTTGGCGGCGGCCTTCTTCGCGGGTGCCTTAGCAGCGCGCTTGGCGGGCGCCTTGGCGGCGGCCTTCTTCGCGGGGGCTTTGGTGGTGCGCTTCACCGGCTCGTCGGCTGTCTCGCTGGCTTTGGTCGCTACCACGGCCACCCTTTCGGTCTTTCGTACATCGGTGGCGTGGGCGTGCGCCACCGAAAAGCGTCGGCTGTCGAATATTGGCGTCGATCTTCGATCGGATGTTCACCGCTATCCGTTCAGGCGGCCGCCGTTGACCATTGTAACGACATAGTGGCCAGAAGCCGTATCAGCGCCGGTCTCGGAGCGTTGAGGGGTCGCTAATGGCGGTGCAAGGCGCCGTCGGCGGCCATCGCGGCACCGACGATGCCGGCCGAATTCTGCAGCGTCGCGGCGACCACGGGAGTGCGGTTCTTCAGCAGCGGCACCCACTTGTCGGCCTTCTTGCTGATGCCGCCGCCGACGATGAACAGGTCCGGCCAGATGGCGTTCTCGACCGCCACCAGCACCTTGGTGACCTCCTCGGTCCAGCGCTCGTAGGACCAGTCCTTGCGTTCCTTGACCGACGACGCGGCCCGGTGCTCGGCTTCCTTGCCGCCGACCTCGATGTGCCCGAACTCGGTGTTGGGCAACAGAACCCCGTCGTAGATCACCGCCGAGCCGATGCCCGTCCCGAACGTCAGCAGCACGACCAGCCCGTTCACCTCGCGGCCCGCGCCGAACTTCTCCTCGGCCAGTCCCGCGGCGTCCGCGTCGTTGAGCACCGTGACGTCCTGGCCGTCCAGCCGCGAGGCGAACATGTCGCGCACGTTGGTGCCGATCCAGCTGCTGTCGACGTTGGCCGCGGTCCGCACGATGCCCTCGGTCACCACGCCGGGATACGTGACGCCCAGCGGTCCGGTCCAGCCGAACTCGCGGACGACGGCGGCGACGGTCTCCGACACGGCTTCGGGCGTGGCCGGCTGCGGGGTGGGGAGCCGGAAGCGCTCGCCGATCAGCTGGCCGGTGTCGAGGTCGACGATGCCGCCTTTGACGCCGCTGCCGCCGACATCGATCCCCAGCGCTCGATGCTGTGAGGCGTCGGTCGCGGCGGTGGGCGTCTCGGTCATCTGCACTCCTTGGAGGGGGTGGGCAAGAGGGCGCGACCCACACCCTAACCGCGTGTGCTGCGATAGGTGTCATGACAGCACGCGAACCCGAAAGTGGCACCGCACCTGCCGCACTGCGCGCGCTCGCCGAGCAGTTGGCCACCGAGGCCGCCGCGTTCGTCCGCCGGCGGCGCGGCGAGGTTTTCGCCGGCCCGCAGCAGGACGACGGCGCGGTGCGCACCAAGAGCAGCCCGACCGATCCGGTGACCGTGGTCGACACCGAGACCGAGCGGCTGCTGCGTGAGCGACTGGCGGCCCTGCGGCCGGACGACGCGATCCTGGGCGAGGAGGAGGGCGGCGCGGCGCGGGCGCCCGCGGGCGTGCCGGTGTGGGTGCTCGACCCCATCGACGGCACGGTGAACTTCATGTACGGGCTGGGCGCCTATGCGGTGTCGGTCGGGGTGCAGATCGACGGCGTGTCCGTGGCCGGGGCGGTTGCCAACGCGGCGACCGGAGAGGTGTTCTCCGCCGCGCGCGGCCACGGGGCCGTGGTGACCCGCGATGGCGTGTCAACGCCCTTGCGCTGCAACGTCATCGACGAGCTCCCGATGGCGCTGGTGGCGACGGGGTTCGCCTACGCGCGGGAGCGGCGGCGGCAGCAGGCCGGCGCGGTGGCCGAGCTGCTGGCCGAGGTGCGGGACATCCGCCGGGTCGGCTCGTGCGCGCTGGATCTGTGCATGGTCGCCGCCGGCCGGCTCGACGCGTACTTCGAATCCGGTGTGCACGTGTGGGATTGGGCGGCCGCGGCCCTCGTCGCCGAAGAGGCGGGCGCGGTGGTGCGGCTGCCCGCACCGGGTGCGGACGGCGACGACCTGGTCATCGCTGCGGCACCCGGCGTGGCGGCGGCGCTGACCGGGCAGTTGGAGCGGGTCGGGTACCGCTAGCAGGTCGCGCTGTGGATCTTCGGCAGCAGCGAGGTGTCGGCCGGCTGGGTCGAGTCGGGCTTCAGGCTGGCCAGCATGGCCTCGATGTCGTCGCTGTGGGCGAGCTCGTTGAACTCGGTGCCGATCGCGAGGTCGACGGAGTCGTCGGGGCGCTGGTCCTGGAACAGCTGGGTGCACGGCGCGACGAGCCACAGCGCGGCGGCCGCGGACTTGCCGGCCGGGCCGAACCGGATCTGGCCCTGGCATTCCATGCGGGTGCTGGCGTACACCGGGTCATTGCTCGCCGCCGGCTGGCCGAAGCCGAGGTCGCGCAGCTCACCGGCGACCTCGCTGGCCTGGCCGCCCTGGCCGCTGGCGTTGAGCACCTTGATCTTGGTGTCGGCGAGTTTGGCCGGCACGACGTTGACCATCGAGGACTGCGACACCTCGTCGCCGAGCTTCGGCTGATTCGGATCGGTCGGCGCGGGCGGGGGATTGCAGGTGATCGCCTGGTGGATTTCGGCGGGCTGGTTCGCGACGACGAGCCAGGCGATCAGCGTCGCCACGGCCAGCACCGCGAACAGGACCGCGGCGGGCACGTAGTTGCGGCGGCGGAACGGCCGACCGTGTTTGTCGAAGGCTGTGCCCTCGGTGATTTGTGCGACCACATGAGCACTGTAGATGCACCGCACCCTGCATGATTACCAAGCACCTCTTGCGTCTGTGATGCAAATCACATATAGTCGGCGCGCTTTTCGGGCACGAATCGTTTGGCGGAAGCGTTCGACGCTGGTACAAAGCTCTGCTGCAAGGTAACGGAGGGGATGACCATGGCTACCGATTACGACGCCCCGCGGCGTTCTGAGACTGACGAGGTTTCCGAGGACTCTCTGGAGGAGCTGAAAGCACGGCGCAACGAGGCGCAGTCCGCCGTCGTCGACGTCGACGAGACCGACTCGGCCGAGAACTTCGAGTTGCCGGGCGCCGACCTGTCGGGCGAGGAACTCTCGGTCCGCGTGGTGCCCAAGCAGGCCGATGAGTTCACCTGCTCGAGCTGTTTTCTGGTGCAACACCGCAGCCGTCTCGCCAGCGAGAAGAACGGCGTGATGATCTGCACCGACTGCGCCGCCTAGGGATTCACAGACGTCAGTGGCCGGTCTCTCGCGCTTCCGCGCGGGGACCGGCCATTCGGCGTCTTATGGGCCGCGCTAGCGGCCCTGCAATGCCGCCAGGACCCGATCGGGATGACGGGTGCTCACCAGCCAGTACGGCGTGGGGTCATCCGGGTCGTCGAGGACCACGAGGATCAACGGACCCACCCAGGCCCGGTGCACGACGTACGCGGCCGGGTCCAGCTGGCGTCCCAGCGCCGCCGACTTCGCCGAGCGCGGCACCTCGGCCGACCGGGAGATGACGCTCGTCGGGATGTGTGCCGGTCCCACCCACAGCTCAGTCTCGGCGTCCGGCCCGGTTCCGGTGCTCACCACGCGCAGCTCGATGCGCCCCATCCACACCAGCGTCGCCGCGGCGACCGGCAGCAGGACGGCGAACGGCGCCCAGGCCGGCACGCCCGACACGCCTTGCACCACTTCCAGCGCGATCAGGGCCGCCAGCCCGAAACCCGGTAACCACCACCACAAAGGCACCGTCAACCGCTCGCGATAGCGGACGGTTTGGGTGGCTGCTCGCGTGTCTGACACGCGGCCAAGGGTAGTCTGTGCGGTCGTGTCCACCTCTCTGGCGGTAGTTCGGTTGGACCGGGATCTGCCGATGCCGGCCCGTGCTCACGACGGCGATGCCGGCGTCGATCTGTTCAGCGCGATCGACCTCGAACTGGCCCCCGGTCAGCGCGAGCTGGTGCCGACGGGGATCGCCGTCGCGGTTCCGCACGGCATGGTCGGTTTGGTGCATCCGCGGTCGGGATTGGCCATCCGCGTTGGTCTTTCGATCGTGAACGCGCCCGGGACCGTCGACGCCGGGTACCGCGGCGAGATCAAGGTGGCCCTCATCAACCTCGACCCCAGCGAGCCCATCATCGTGAAACGCGGTGACCGGATCGCTCAGCTGCTGGTGCAGCGGGTCGAGCTGCCCGAGCTGGTCGAGGTCACGTCGTTCGACGAGGCCGGGCTGGCTGACACCTCACGTGGCGCGGGCGGCCACGGTTCCTCCGGCGGACATGCGAGTTTGTGATGGCATTCGAGTTCAACCCCGAAGAAGACGGCCCGTTCGACATCGAGGACTTCGACGACCCGGCCGACGCCGAGGCGGCCCGCCTGGACCTGGGCGGGGTGCTCGTCCCGGTGCCCGACGGTTCGCAGCTCAACGTCGAGGTCAATGAACAGGGTGTGCCGAACGCCGTCTGGATCATGACGCCCAACGGCCGGTTCTCCGTGGCCGCGTATGCCGCGCCCAAGACCGGCGGACTGTGGCGTGAGATCGCCGCCGAGTTGGCCGAATCCCTTCGGGGCGACAACGCCGAGGCGCGCATCGAGGACGGGCCGTGGGGCCGCGAGGTCGTGGGCCTGCCGGTGCCGCAGCCGGGCCAGCCGCAGGTCGTGATGCGTTTCATCGGGACCGACGGCTACCGGTGGATGGTGCGCTGTGTCGTCGTGGGCACCGAGGAGACCATCGACGCCATCGCCGACGAGGCGCGAACCTCGTTGGCGGACACCGTGGTTCGTCGTGGTGACACGCCGCTGCCGGTCCGCAGCCCGCTGCCGGTGCAGCTGTCCGAGCCGCTGCTGGAGCAGCTGCGCGCGGCCGCCCAGCAGATGGCGCAGCAGCAGATGGAGCAGGCTCAGCAGGCGCTCGAACAGCTGCAGCAGCAGTTCGGGCAGCAGCCCGAAGGGGAGCCGGACGCCCGTCGCAGCGAGCAGGGCTCGGCCATGCAGCAGCTGCGCACCCAGCAGATGGGCACCATCACCGGAGGCTGACGGCCTCCCGCAATGCGGCCACACAGGCGTCGCCGAGCACTGTCGGCTCTTCGCCCATCGCATCGAGGGTGACGGTCCGCAGCGCGGCCCTGGGGGCTGCCACGGCCCATTCCGCGGCGACC
The DNA here is from genome assembly GCF_000686745.1 of Mycobacterium sp. UNC410CL29Cvi84. Classification (NCBI taxonomy): domain Bacteria; kingdom Bacillati; phylum Actinomycetota; class Actinomycetes; order Mycobacteriales; family Mycobacteriaceae; genus Mycobacterium; species Mycobacterium sp. UNC410CL29Cvi84. The sequence goes on along the minus strand of NZ_JMLM01000001.1, from coordinate 125,541 downwards.
GCGACGGGGTGCACGGCGTCGTCGACCGCCCCGGCGACACCCATCGGCACCTGCAGATCGGCGAGCTGTTCGCGCGTCGGCCCGCCATAACCCGCTGCTTCTTCCATCGCATCCGGCAGGCCCGGCCACTGTGCCGTCCACGACCGCGTCAGTTCGTCGGCGAGCCAGGCGGGGCTGCCCGCGCGCATGCCGGCGACGGCCGCGTCGAGCCCGATCTCGCGCAGCTGCTGTGCCGAGTAGCGGGCGGCCTGGGCGGCGGGTGCGCCGTCGGACTCGCCGGTCCAGGCGGGCAGGGCGGCCAGGACGGCGATGCACTGGTCGGGGTGCTCGAGCGCCCAGTTCGTGGCGACGGCGGCGCCCAGGGACACGCCGCCGACGATGATGGGGCCGTGCTGTGCGGCGGCGTCGAGCGCTTCGAGATACCCGGCGATCAGGTCGCCCGGCAACGGCCGCGGGGCGATCACCACGGCACCCGCGCCCAGGAGTGCGCCGCCGAAGGCCCGGCGGATGTAGTCGTCGTCCGATCCCGTGCCGGGCAGCAGTACCGCGGTCATCCCTTGCAAGTTGGCCGTCATCCCTCGATGGTGCCCGGCGGCCCGAACGGCGCACGCAAGGGGGTCCGGGCGGGTGCGCCGTCCAGTGAGCGGGATAACGAAGATATATCCCGCGCCGAAATGGCAAATCGGAACCAAGAGGTCTAGCGTGACGTTGGTTAGATAGCGGGTCCACGGTGGATTCGCAGCAAGTCTCAGGAGAGACCATGGCTACGGCGGAAGGCTATTTGCGCCGACTCACCCGGCGGCTTACCGAGGACCTCGAACAGAGCGATGTCCAGGAGCTGAACGACGAGGCCCTGAACACCGGCGCCATGCGAGCGGTGGACTGCACGCGCGGACAGGAAGTGACGATGGTCGGCACGCTGCGGTGTGTCGAGACCAACGGCAAGGGCTGTTCGGGTGGCGTGCGAGCCGAGCTGTTCGACGGCACCGACACGGTCACGCTGGTCTGGTTGGGTCAGCGGCGCATCCCAGGCATCGAATCCGGACGCACCCTGCGGGTGCACGGACGACTCGGAAACTTGGACAGCGGGGCCAAAGCGATCTACAACCCGCACTACGAGATTCAGAAGTGACTTTCCCCGACAAGGGGACCGCGAACGACGAGCAGACCGAAGCCGACATCGAGGCCCAGCAGGATGACGGCGACGCCAAACTGACGGCGCACGTTCTGCTGGAGCAGATGGGCGGCATCAGCGGCCTGATCTATTCGTCCCTGCCGGTCCTCGTCTTCGTCCCCGTCTCCAGCTTTTTCGGTCTGACGGCCGCGATCTACGCGGCGCTCGGCGTCGCCGCCCTGGTGCTCGTCTGGCGGCTGGTTCGGCGCGAATCGGTGCAGCCGGCGGTGTCGGGATTCATCGGCGTCGGGATCAGCGCGCTGATCGCCTACATGATCGGCGCCTCGAAAGGCTATTTCCTGCTTGGCATCTGGTCATCGCTGATTTATGCCGCGGTGTTCGCGATCTCGATCCTGATCCGGCGCCCCCTGGTCGGCTACGGCTGGAGCTGGGTCACCGGACACGACCGCAGCTGGCGCGACGTCCGGCGGGCGGTGCTCGCGTTCGACATCGCGACCGCGGTGTGGGTTGTGGTGTTCGGGGCGCGGTTCCTGGTCCAGAACCACCTGTACGGATTGGACCAGACGGGTCTGCTCGGGGTGGCCCGGATTGCCATGGGCTGGCCGCTCACCGCGGTCGCCGCGCTGGCGTCCTACCTGGCCATCCGGACGGCCCAGAAGGCCCTCCGCGACGCCGAACATCACGTCACCGAGGACTAGCCCGGGTTCAGCACCTGGTTGCGCAGCTCCTGCTCGACCTCGGCCACCGCGACGAACAGCAGTTCGTCGCCGCCCTCGAGCGGCTCGTCCGATTCGGGCACGATGACGCGTGGGCCGCGCAGGATCGTCACCAACGTGGCATCGCGCGGCAGTTGCAGACGCTTGACCGCCTTGCCGCCCCACGGGGTGTCGTCGGGCAGCGTGATCTCGACCAGGTTGGCCTGGCCTTTGCGGAAGCTCATCAGCCGGACCAGGTCGCCCACCGACACGGCTTCTTCGACCAGTGACGCCAACATGCGCGGCGTCGACACCGCGACGTCGACGCCCCAGCTGTCGTCGAACAGCCACTCGTTGCGCGGGTCGTTGACGCGGGCCACGACGCGGGGGACCGCGAACTCGGTCTTGGCGAGCAGGCTCACCACCACGTTGGCCTTGTCGTCGCCGGTGGCAGCGATGACGACGTCGAACTCATGAAGCTTGACGGACTCGAGCAGCGAGATCTCGCAGGCATCGCCGAGACGCCACTGCGCCGCGGGGACAGCGTCGACGTCGATGTGGTCCGGATTGCGTTCCAGCAGCGTCACCTCGTGGTGATCGACCAGTTCCCGCGCGATGGAGCGGCCGACGGCGCCGGCGCCCGCGATTGCGACCTTCATGTGCGCTCCTAGTGGCTTTCGACGTCGTCGCCGGGCGGCAGCGATGCGATGGCGATGGCTTCGGCGACACGGCCCGACACCGCGGCCATGTACACCTGATCGCCGGCCTGGATGACGGTCTTGGCGTCCGGCAGCACGCCGCTGCCGAACCGGATGAGGAACGCGACGCGGCCGCCGGTCGCCCCTTCCAGTGCGGTGACGCGGTAGCCGACCCAGTCCTCGTGCAGGGACAGTTCGGTGACGCCGACGTTGCCCGACGGATCGCGCCACTTGGTGGTCTCGGTCTCGCGCGTCAGCAGATTCAGCAACCGGTCGGTGGTCCACGGCACCGTCGCGATGGTCGGGATGCCCAACCGCTCGTACACCGCGGCGCGCTTGGCGTCGTAGATACGCGCGACGACGCGCTGCACGCCGAATGTCTCTCGCGCGACTCGCGCCGAGATGATGTTGGAGTTGTCACCGGAGGACACGGCGGCGAACGCACCGGCCTCTTCGATACCGGCCCGCTCCAGCACGTCGCGGTCAAAACCCATGCCCAGCACGCGTTCTCCGGGAAATTCGGGCGACAGGCGATGGAACGCCGTCTTGTCCCGGTCGATCACGGCGACCTCATGACCGATGCGGGCCAATCCGTCTGCCAGCGATGCGCCAACCCGGCCGCAGCCCATCACGACTACTCGCACCAGCCGATCCTTTCTGGGCCAGGAACCGGCCCCGAAGCGAATTTCCTGCCTCAGCTCAGTCCGAACGCTACAACCCGAGCCTGGGGGGCTTACCCTTGGCTCTCGTGTCCAAGCTTTCGACCGCTACGCGACGGTTGGTGATCGGCCGACCCTTCCGCAGCGACAAGCTCGCCCACACGTTGCTGCCCAAACGTATCGCCTTACCGGTCTTCGCGTCGGATGCGCTGTCGTCGGTCGCCTACGCGCCGGAGGAAATCTTCCTGGTGCTGTCGGTCGCCGGTCTGTCGGCCTATTCGATGGCGCCGTGGATCGGTCTCGCGGTGGCCGGGGTCATGTTGATCGTGATCGCCAGTTATCGGCAGAACGTGCACGCCTATCCGTCCGGCGGCGGTGACTACGAGGTGGTCACCACGAACCTCGGGCATACCGCCGGGTTGACGGTGGCGAGCGCGCTACTGGTCGACTACGTGCTGACGGTCGCGGTGTCGACGGCGTCGGCGATGTCCAACATCGGATCGGCCGTGCCGTTCATCGCCCAGAACAAGGTGTTGTTCTCGGTGCTGGCGATCCTGATCCTGGCGTCGCTGAACCTGCGCGGCATCCGGGAGTCCGGCACGGCGTTCGCGATTCCCACCTACGCCTTCATGATCGGCATGTACCTCATGCTGGCGTGGGGTTTCATCCAGATCTTCGTGCTGGGCCACCCGTTGCGGGCCGAGTCTGCCGGTTTCAGCATCAAATCCGAGCACGGCGACGTACTGGGCTTCGCCATGGTGTTCCTGGTCGCCCGCGCGTTCTCGTCCGGCTGTGCCGCCCTGACGGGTGTGGAAGCGATCAGCAATGGTGTGCCCGCCTTCCAGAAGCCCAAGTCGCGCAACGCCGCAACGACGCTGCTGCTGCTCGGCGCCATCGCGGTGTCGTTGTTCATGGGCATCATCGTGCTGGCGAAGCAGATCGGCCTGAAGATGGCCGACAGCGTCGACCAGCTGGAGGGCGCGCCCGTCGGCTATCACCAGAAGACGGTGGTCACGCAGCTGGCGGAGGCGGTCTTCCAGGGCTTCCCGGTGGGCCTGTACCTGATCGCCGGCGTGACGGGTCTGATCCTGGTCCTGGCCGCCAACACCGCGTTCAACGGCTTCCCGGTGCTGGGCTCGATCCTGGCCCAGGACCGCTACCTGCCGCGACAGCTGCACACCCGCGGTGACCGGCTGGCGTTCTCCAACGGCATCCTGTTCCTCGCGTTCGCCGCCATCGCCTTCGTGGTGGCGTTCAACGCCGAGGTCACGGCGCTGATCCAGCTGTACATCGTCGGCGTGTTCGTGTCGTTCACGCTGAGCCAGATCGGCATGGTGCGGCACTGGAACCGCTTGCTGCGCACCGAGACCGAAGCGGCCGAGCGACGCCGTATGCAGCGCGCGCGGATCGTCAACACCATCGGTTTCATCTGCACGGGCGCCGTGCTGCTGGTGGTCATCGTGACGAAGTTCCTGGCCGGCGCCTGGATCGCGATCCTGGCGATGAGCCTGCTGTTCGTCCTGATGAAGGCGATCCACAAGCACTACGACACCGTCGCCCAGGAGCTGCGCGCGCAGTCCGGCCCCGACGAGGACGTCGTGCTGCCCAGCCGCAACCACGCCGTCGTGCTGGTGTCCAATCTGCACCTGCCGACGCTGCGGGCCCTGGCCTACGCGCGGGCGACCCGCCCGGATGTCCTGGAGGCCATCACCGTCAGCGTCGACGACGCCGAGACACGCGAGCTGGTGCACAAGTGGGAAGACAGCGACGTGTCGGTGCCGCTGAAGGTCATCGCCTCGCCGTACCGCGAGATCACCAGGCCCATCCTCGATTACGTCAAGCGCATCACCGCCGAGTCGAAGCGCACCGTCGTGACGGTGTTCATCCCGGAGTACGTGGTGGGCCACTGGTGGGAGCACATCCTGCACAACCAGAGCGCGCTGCGCCTCAAGGGCCGGCTGCTGTTCATCCCGAACGTGATGGTGACTTCCGTTCCGTGGCAGCTGAATTCGTCGGAGCGCGTGAAGGTGACCATGACTCCGGGTTCGGCGCCGGGCGACACGAGACGGGGCATCATCGAATGACCGGCATCATTGAATGACTGAGGTAACAGTGACCGTTGGCCCGCCGGCCAACGGCGGCAGCTGCGTCGCGCGCCACGACGGGCGCGTGATCTTCGTCCGCCACGCCCTGCCGGGTGAGGTGGTGCGCGCCGAGGTGACATCCGAGCGCGGGTCGTACTGGCACGCCGACGCTGTCGAGGTGCTCGAGCCGTCGCCCGACCGCGTGGATTCGCTGTGCGCGATCGCCGGGGCGCAGGGATCCGGTTGCTGCGACCTGGCTTTCGTCGATCCGGCGGCGGCGCGGCGGCTCAAGGGTGAGGTGGTGGCCAACCAGCTGGCCCGCCTCGGCGGTTACGAGTCCGGTGACCTCGAGGCCGCGGAGGTCGGCACCGTCGGCGCTACCGGGTGGCGTACCCGGGTGCGGCTCGAGGTCGGGGCCGACGGCCGGGCCGGGTTGCACCGGTATCACAGCGACGAGTTGGTGACCGACCTGTCGTGCGCCCAGGTGCCGGCCGGGTTGTTGGACGATCTGCCGCTGCAACCGCCCGGCGCGCACCTGCACGTCGTGCTCGACGACGCCGGGCACCGGCACGTCGTGCGGTCCGGTCCGCGTGCCGGCAAGAAGAGCAAGGCCGGCATGACCGAGGTGATCTCGGGCCAGTACGAGGCAGTGCAGCGCGTCGGCGATCGGGAATGGCTCGTTCCGGTGACGGCGTTCTGGCAGTCCCACCGCGACGCCGCCACCACCTACAGCGCGCTGGTCGCCGAGTGGGCGGAGCTGTCCGAAGGCCAGACGGCGTGGGACTTGTACGGCGGCGCAGGCGTTTTCGCCGCGGCGCTGGCCGGTTCGGTGGGGGAGTCGGGCCGGGTGCTGACGGTGGACACGTCGCGCGGATCGGCGCGTGCGGCCCGGTCCGCGCTGGGCGACCTGGGGTGCGTCGAGGTGGTGACCGATTCGGTGCGCCGGGCGCTGGGTACCCAGCGGGTCGCGGCCGATGTCGCGGTACTGGACCCGCCCCGCACCGGTGCGGGGCACGAGGTCATCGACCAGATGGCCGCGGCCGGGGTGCCGCGGGTGATCCACATCGGTTGTGAGGCAGCCTCTTTCGCCCGCGATATCGGCCTGTACCGCGGGCATGGATATGAGGTGGCGAACCTGCGCGTCTTCGATTCGTTCCCGCTGACGCACCATGTCGAGTGCGTGGCGCTGCTGACCCGGTAAGTTTGCGGACAGGTGTGCCGGGAAGCCTGGTCGGCGCCGTTCAACGCTGCCCAGGAGAGTTCCGATGACCAACCGCAACACGCGCCGGCGGCTGCTGACCCGCGGCAGTTGGCCCGAAGCCCAGAGGTTCACCGAGATTCTCCGCAAGGAGACCGTCGGCGGCATCCTGCTGTTGCTGGCGGCCGGCGCCGCCCTCGTGTGGGCGAATTCGCCTGCCGCGCACAGTTATCACGCGCTGTCTGAGTTCGCGATCGGGCCGCAGTCGTGGCATCTGCACCTGAGCCTGTCGGCCTGGGCGGCCGACGGGCTCCTGGCGATCTTCTTCTTCGTCGTCGGCGTCGAGCTCAAACGCGAGTTCGTCGCCGGCGACCTGCGCGATCCGGCGCGCGCCGCGCTGCCCATCGCCGCCGCCGTCGGCGGCATGCTGGCGCCCGCCGCCATCTTCGTGGGCATGAATCTCGCGCTCGGGCATCCCGAGAATCTCGACGGCTGGGCGGTGCCGATCGCGACGGACATCGCCTTCGCGCTCGCCGTTCTGGCCGTCATCTCCACGCATCTGCCCACCGCGCTGCGCACGTTCCTGCTGACGCTCGCGGTGGTCGACGACCTGCTGGCCATCATCGTCATCGCGTGCTTCTACACCGATCACCTCAATCCGACTGCGCTGGCGCTCGCCGTCATCCCCGGTGGGTTGTTCGTGGCGGCCGTGCAGCGCGGCATCCGGCACTGGTGGCTGCTGCTGCCGTTGGCGGTGGCGACCTGGGCCCTGGTGCATGCGAGCGGTATCCACGCCACCGTGGCCGGGGTCCTGCTCGGATTCGGCGTGCCGGTCCTGGGCAAGCACGCCTCGGCCGAGGCGTTCGAGCATGCGCTGCGACCGCTGTCCGCCGGCGTAGCGGTGCCGGTGTTCGCGTTCTTCGCCGCGGGTGTCAGCGTCGGCGGCTGGCCCGGTCTGGTGGACGCCATCACCCATCCGGTGACCGGCGGCGTCCTTCTCGGGCTGGTGTTCGGCAAAGCCATCGGTGTGTTCAGCACCACATTCCTGCTGGCGCGATTCACCGGCGCCGAGCTCGACGAGGGCCTGGGCTGGCTCGACGTCGCCGGGGTGGCGATGCTGGCCGGAATCGGCTTCACGGTCTCGCTGCTGATCGGTGAGCTGGCGTTCGGTACCGGCACGGCCACCGGCGCCGATGCCAAGATCGGCGTGCTCACCGGTTCGGTGATCGCCGGGATGCTGGCCGCGGTGCTGCTGCTGTCTCGCAACGCGGCATACCGCCGCATCCACGAACGGGAAATCGCCGACGACGACGGCGACGGCGTGCCGGACATCTATCAGCCTTGACCGGCTGTACCCGGGGTGCGTGCGTAGACTGTCGGAATGCTTGAACAGGTCCGCGGCCCAGCTGATCTGGCGCACCTGTCGCAGCCTCAGCTGACGGAACTTGCCGCCGAGATCAGGGAATTCCTGGTGCACAAGGTGGCCGCCACCGGCGGGCATCTCGGCCCCAACCTGGGTGTCGTCGAGCTGACCCTGGCCCTGCACCGGGTCTTCGATTCGCCGCACGATCCGATCATCTTCGACACCGGTCACCAGGCCTACGTCCACAAGATGCTGACCGGCCGGTGCCCCGATTTCGACACCCTGCGCATGAAGGGCGGCCTGTCCGGCTACCCGTCGCGCGCCGAGAGTGAACACGACTGGGTCGAGTCGAGCCACGCCAGCACCGCGCTGTCCTACGCCGACGGCCTGGCCAAGGCCTTCGAACTCTCCGGTTACCGCAACCGCCACGTCGTCGCCGTCGTCGGTGACGGCGCACTCACCGGCGGCATGTGCTGGGAGGCACTGAACAACATCGCGGCCGCCAACCGGCCCATCGTCATCGTCGTGAATGACAACGGTCGCAGCTACGCACCGACCATCGGTGGCCTGGCCGACCACTTCGCGGCCCTGCGTCTGCAGCCCGGCTACGAGAAGGCGCTGGAACGCGGCAAGCATGCGCTGCGTGGCGTGCCCGTCGTCGGCGAGTTCTGTTACCAGTGCGTGCACAGCATCAAGGCCGGCATCAAGGACGCGCTGGCACCGCAGGCGCTGTTCACCGATCTGGGTCTCAAGTACGTCGGGCCCATCGACGGGCACGACGAGCACGCCGTCGAGGCGGCGCTGCGGCACGCCCGCGGGTTCAACGCGCCGGTGATCGTGCACGTCGTCACCCGCAAGGGCATGGGCTACTCGCACGCGGAGAATGACGAAGCCGAGCAGATGCACTCGACCGGCATCATCGACCCGCACACCGGGCGGTCCACGGCCGAGTCGGTACTGGGCTGGACGTCGGTGTTCTCCGAGGAGCTGATCAAGCAGGCCACGAAGCGGCGCGACATCGTCGCGATCACCGCGGCCATGCCGGGGCCGACGGGTCTGTCGGCGTTCCGGCAGCGTTTCCCGGACCGGTTCTTCGACGTCGGTATCGCCGAGCAGCACGCGATGACGTCGGCCGCGGGTCTGGCGATGGGCGGTATGCACCCCGTCGTCGCCATCTACTCGACGTTCCTGAACCGGGCGTTCGACCAGATCATGATGGACGTGGCGCTGCACAAGCTGCCCGTCACGATGGTTCTCGACCGCGCCGGCGTCACCGGCAACGACGGCGCCAGCCACAACGGCGTGTGGGACATGTCGATGCTCGGCATCGTGCCCGGCATGCAGGTCGCCGCGCCGCGCGATGCCGCCCGGCTGCGTGAGGAACTCGGTGAGGCACTGGCCGTCGATGACGGGCCGACCGCCGTCCGCTTCCCGAAGGGTGCGGTCGGCGACGACATTCCGGCCGTCCGCCGCCAGCACGGCGTCGACATCCTGACCGAGCCTGCCGACGGTCTGCCCGACGACGTGCTGCTGGTCGCGGTGGGCGCGTTCGCCCGGATGGCGCTGTTGGTCGCCGACCGGTTGCGCAAGCAGGGCATCGGTGTGACGGTCGTCGACCCCCGCTGGGTGCTCCCGGTCCCGGCGGCCATCGCCGACCTGGCCCGCGCCCACAAACTCGTTGTGACACTTGAGGACAACGGGGTCGCCGGCGGCATCGGCTCCGCAGTGTCGGCATCGCTGCGGCGTGCCGAGATCGACGTGCCGTGCCGCGACGTCGGCGTGCCCCAGGAGTTCCAGGACCATGCCACCCGCAGTGAGGTCCTGGTGTCGCTCGGTCTGACCGACCAGGACATCGCCCGCCAGGTCACCGGCTGGGTCGCCGCCCTCGGCAGCTCGGTCGACATCGCCTCCCAGTAATCTCCCGCGAGCGGCCGTGTTTGTACGCCCAATCCCGGTGTGTCGCGTGCATTTTGGGGCCGCTCGCTCGAGCGGCGGGACATTTCTGCCCGCGCCCTTCGTGCTGTACAAGTTCGGCAGGCGCACACTCGAGTTCGGGTGAACCGAAACGAATTTCGCCAAGGATCGAGTGCACTGCCGCGAGCCCAGCTCCCCGCCGTGTGCGCGCAGATTGACCGGTGCCGTCGTCGTTTGGCTACGACTGGGGCGGTGAAATTGCCGTCGGCGACCGTTGCCGGGCGGCCCTATCATTTTCTGTGGGGGCTAGTTTGAGGGGGGTTAAGTGGCCGTGCCGAGCGATCCGTTGAAGGTCGATCCAATCGAGCTGCGAATGACTGCTGACCGCTTGGATGGTCACAGCAGTGATTTCTCCACCGAACATCTCAAGGCGCATGCTGCGGCAAGCCAAGCGGCGCTGGGCTCGGGACTGTCGGCCGCTGCACTACCGGAAATGCTGGCTGCGTGGGAAGCGGACGGCGCACATTTTGGTAAACGCTTCACGTCACACGCCGAGGGACACCGCGGGGCTGCGGGTGCATATGAACGCACTGATAGCAGTGGCGCGGCGCGAATCACCGACACAGGGTTGTGATCTGAACTCGTGTTGCTGCAGGTGCTGCGGGAGTGGGTTTCTGAGATCGCAGGGCTGGCCAAAGCTACGCGTGACGCGTCGGTCAACCACGCGAACTCTGCGGAGCTCTACCAACAGTTGGTGAAAACCTCCACGTGGCAAGGTCAGGCTGCGCAGGAGGCGATGCTGTCGATGTTGATGAGCGCCGCGGCTCACAACGTCAGGTCAGAGGACTTGTCATCGGCGGCGGCCGCGATGGACCACGCAGAACAAGACGCCACCGCCCTCGCTACCACTGTGAAAGCGATTCTCGACGATGCGGCCGCAGCACCGGCGGTGGAAGTTGATCAAACAACCAACAAGGTGAGCGTTCCAGCGAACTACGACTATCTCGATGATGAGACCAAACTGAAAGTATCGAAGAAGATCGCCGATCTGGAGGCACGGATCGCCGATGCGCAGGCCGAAGGCGACCGAATCGACGCTGATCTGGCCAAAGCGATCGCGAAGGCGACAGGGTTGCCGGAACCGACGAAAACGCCGACGACACTGGCAGAGCTGCTGGGACTGACCGGTGAGGGGCCGCTCGCACCCGGTGAGGTCCGAAACAAGGGGCCGATCGCCGGGACCGACAGCCCCGACGCTATCCCCGGGATTCGCGCAGCGGATCTCGGCGAGGTCATCACACTGCCGGACGGCACAAAGGTGGCAATTTTCGGGGACTCCTATGCCAACCCCCAGGTCGGCGGACCTGGGAATGAGCACTATCCCTCAGTTGCGGTGCCTGTGACATTCGACAGAAACGGCAAGCCTCATTTCGGTGCGCCGCTGACCGGGACCAACCTCAACAGCGGGTTGCCAAATGAATCACCGGGACCGCATACCCTCTTCCCGATACCTGATGCGGCTCGCGCGGCGGGGGCCAACAACGCGCTGCCGGCGGGCAGCGTCAAGATCGGCAACGACACCTACATGATGGTTGTGGGCACCAACACGAGCGAGGGCCTGAGCCCGAAGGGCTCGTGGCTGGTAAAGGTCACGAACGATCCGGCTGCCGGCTGGAAGCCGATCGAGGGGAGTTATAGGTCTGTCGCCGACAACCCCACGTTGCCAACTCAATTCAGCGGCTACCAAGGCAGTGACGGCAAGGTGTACATCGCCGCGGATGCGTTCGACCGCAGCCAAGGCGTCTCCATGTATCGGGTTGATCCCGCGCACATCAGCGACCGCGGGGCGTGGGAACCGTACAACCCGGGCAACAACACCTGGGGCGCGGCGGGACAGCCAGCGACCTCGACAATCACACCTGACGGTCAGAACTGGGGAGAACTGAGCTTCCGGGAGGTTGAAGGTAAACCGGTTCTCGCAGGCACGAACCTCCATAGTGGCGACGGTGATACGAACATGCCTACAGTCGAGGTACACGTTGGCGACAGCCAAACTAACGTCGTTAGGCCGGGTGGAGCCCCGATTGTGGTGATGGACAATGCCTCGGGAGCACCGAACCACGTGCCAGCGCCGTACGGCGGCTACATTCTGCCCGGCTCGACACTGGATAATCTCGGTTTGTTTGGCAGCCAGTGGTTTCAGCCGGTAGATGCGGACAAGCATCCCATCGGTCCGGTGCATTACGACGTGCAGGATATTCATGTCAATGTCAAGCCCCGCTAGGGACAACCGCAGCTACCACCATCGAGAGGAACGATCAAGATGATTCGGTTCGCACTTACTCTGGTGCTTCTTGCGTCGATCGTCTTGACTTCCGCTTGCACCGCTTCTGCGGAACCGCATGAATCTGGTGGACCAGTGGCATTCCCCGATATGAGCGGCTACACACCCGCAAACCCTGATGACTATGCGCAAGCGCTCGACAACCCGGGCCGCCCCGAAAAACTCATCAAATACGCGTTCGATACTCCTGATGGGGTTCGATGCAGTTTTGGCAAACCTGCCTCAGCGTCCTGCGGAGGTAACAACCTTCCCGCAGTTTCTCCCGCAACATGCGATTCCGTGCAAGGTATCTACCGCTACAACGTAATGAGTACGAGTCGAGGTCTGCAGCAATGGCCTAGGGGTAGCTCGAATTGCTCGGAGGATTCGCCGCCGCACAAAGTTCTTCCTCCATTCCACACACTGACGGTCAACGGTGTGGTTTGCGGTGTGGATGACAAAGGCATGACGGCGTGCAAGGACCCACAAGGTCAAGGTTTCGTATTGTCTCCGTCCTGGTCGGGCTGGATACCAAAGGTGTGAATGATCACTCGCCTGATTGTCGTATCGCTGTTTTCCACCTTGATGGTGCTGCCGTCAGCTTGTGACGCTGCTGCGCGTCCGTCAATTCACAGCGAGCTATCCCGTTCGGTGGAACCGGGGAAGTTCCCCGATTTGAGCGGCTACGTCCCGGTTGGGCCAGACGAATACAAATGGGAGTCCGATAATCCCGGCCGTCCCAACAAAATAACCACATACGGTTTCAGTACTCCTGACGGTATCCGATGTACCTACGGAGAATCTCCTTCCGCGAGTTGCGTCGGCAATAACTTGCCTGGCATCGAGTCAGCGCGTTGCGATCCTCAAGAAGGTATCTATGAGGAAAACGCAATCGGTACGAATTCAGAGCCACGAAAAGTCACTGACACAGGATGTGTCACTAAGGCGTCGGCCAAGGTACTTCCGCCATTCCACACACTGACGGTATTTGGGGACACTTGCGGTGTGGATGACAAGAAAATGACCGCCTGCAAAGACCCTCGGGGTCGAGGGTTTGTCTTGTCGCCGTCGTGGTCTGGCTGGATACCAAAGCTCTGACGTACAACGACGAATGCAACGAAAAGCCCCAGTTGTCGCGACCGGACTTGCGGACGACTCACACGTGCAGCGCGATCGCTTTCCCTACCGGGATCATTGCCCAGGCGACAACGAGGCCAATGGGTATGCCGATCAATGGACTCCAGCGTCGACGTGCCGCCAAGGCAGCGGTCACCACGGCGGCGACGATGCCCGCCATCAGACACAGCCATGGAATGGCGATGAGGAAATTCTGACCGCGCGCTGACAGCGTGCACACCCAGTCGGTGCTGCCGTCGTGGCAGCCGTCGGTGGCCATCGCCAGCGGGAGCATCAGCAGGAATGCGAAGCCGCACCCAATGACTCCGAGTCCTCCCACGATTCCCGCGAACCAGGCCCAATGTGTCGGAAGCCATGGGCGAGTCGGCGTTTCGCCATCCGACGGTTCGGGGTCGTGGGTCATGCGAAACGGTCCCGGCCGTCGCGGTCGATCTTGCCCCGGATCTCCTGATACGCCTCCGCGAGCGCGGTGATCTTGTCCACCGACGACGACGGGGTCTGAGCCGGTGCCGCCTCGACGCCGTACAACCTCGCGGCCATGCGGCTGCGGATGTCGTCGCGCTTTTCCGCGAGCTGTGCCCGGGCGCGGTCGTCGCGCAGCGACTGGTCGATCTCCTCGGCCTTCTCAGCGCATCCCTGCAAGGCATACACCCGCGCCCACGACCGTGACCCCAGCTCCCGAACTTTCGCCCGAGCGTCCTCCAGCATCGCCAGATCGTCTGAATCGGGCTCGGCGATCCCGCCGAGCTCTGTGATCAAGCCCTTGAGCTCTTGTGTGGCTCGGCAGTTTTCACGGATTGCCGTCAGGTCGCCGGTGAAGTCGAGGTCGTTACCGAGCCAGCCGTCGACCGCGGCGTCCGAGCGCTCGATCCGCTCGATGGCGGCCTGTGCGCCGTCGAGCAGCTCGATACCGTCGTCTCCGAACTCCTCAACAAGCCGCGCCCGTACCAATTCCTGGGATGACGGTTCGCGCGCAGTCGTGGAGCCGGACCGACTGTCGATCACGATGTGCATGATCAACAACCCGATGGCGGCGATGCCCATGGCGGGCAGCAGCAGGATGCCCTCCGTCGCGATGCCGATCAGGACCACCACGGCGATCGACAGCAGCCAGGCCCGTGTCATGGTCGGCAGGGGGCGGCGCGCCTTGCGATCGGATGAGAAGACGGCCCCGAGCGCGGCGCCGCCGAGGATCATGATGACAGCGAGGATGACCGCGACGACGCCGAGCACTAGCAGGAGCCGAATCATCCCGATGTCCTTCTCTGTTCCGTGCTGTCAATGGTAATTCGGCGCGCCAACATGCCTGGCTGACGCGGTGCGGCGACGTCAGACTGTCCGCGGCCTACGCTCAACCCATGCACGACGAACTCGAAGCCTGGAAGTCCGCCGGCCAGTATTTCGACTACCTCGGATTCGACATCTTCTACCGCCAGGACGGCCTCGAGCTCGGCAGCGGACCGGTGCTGTTGCTCATCCACGGCTACCCGTTCAATTCCTGGGACTGGTCACTGATCTGGCCGACGCTCATCGAGAAGTTCACCGTGATCGCGCCGGACATGATCGGCATGGGATTCTCCGCAAAGCCGTCGGCGTACCAGTACTCGGTGCACGACCACGCCGATATGCACGAGGCGCTGCTGGACCACCTCGGCGTGCAGACCGCCCATATCCTGGCCCACGACATCGGTGACTCGGTGTGCCAGGAACTGCTGGCCCGCAACCGGTTCGGTGATCAGTCGTACGGCAAGCTGAACATCGAGTCGATCACCTGGCTCAACGGTGGGCTGTTCGTCGAGTCGTATACCCCGCGGCTGCTGCAGAAGGCGTTGTCGCGAACTCCGTTGGGCGACATCATCAGCCCGCTGCAGGGCACGCCGTTGTCGCGGCGGCTGGCCGACCCGACCATCAACGAGATGTTCGGCGTCAACACCAAACCGTCGAAGGAACTGATGGACAAGTTCCACGAGATCCTCGACTACAACGACGGCAAGAAGGTCATGCACCAGGTCGGCCGCTTCATCAACGACCGCTACACCCACCGCAACCGCTGGGTGCGCGCAATGCGTGAGACGACGATCCCCATGCGACTGATCGACGGCCCGTCCGATCCGAACTCGGGCGCCCACATGGCCGCGAGGTACCGCGAGGTCATCCCGAACGCGGACGTCGTGATGCTGGCCGACGACATCGCGCACTGGCCGCAGATCGAAGCGCCCGACGCCGTGCTCGAGCACTTCCTGGAGTTCGTCACGCCGTTGTTGTGGCGGCCGTTCGGCGCCCGCTGACCCCTGCGCGCTTTTGCGCGCGGAACGCGGCGGCAACTGGTTCACTTGCGACATGCGCGTCCACCGCCCGGATCTGGTGGCGGTGCTGGCTGTCCTGTTGATCAGTGCGTGCGAGTCCGGGACGCCGACCGTCACCTCGATCGTCTTCGACGGGGAACCGCACACCATCAACACCGGGACGGTCGTCTGTACCCGGCAGCCGGCCGGGGGAGGCCTGGTCATCCTGGCGCAGGGCAAGTCGGGACAGCTGGTGCGGATTCAGCTCACGCAGGTCGGCCGCATCGTCGTCCAGAAGGTCGGACTGCGGGATGGTGACGCGACGGGATTTGTCGCCGACCCGCAGGAGATCACCGGTATCAAGGTCGACGACACCTACACCGTCAGTGGGCGCATGCCGCCGAATCGCGGTGAATCCCAATGGCACACGTTCAAAATCCAGACCGCCTGCCCCGGTTACCAGGACGCCCATCCGCATGACACCGTCCCGGCGATCGGGAGTCCGTGACCGCTCGCCGGCGGTGAGGGTGCGCAAAATGCACGCGACACGCCGCGAGACCGTGTGCAAACACGCACGCTCGCGGGAAGAAGGCTAGGACGACAGGGCAGCGGTCAGGACCGGGCCGCACAGCTCTCGCTGCCAGGGCCGGGCGCCCGCCGCGGCGAGGAATTCGTCGACCGCGGCGGCGACGTCGGGAACCGGCTGCCAGTCCCAGCACAGTCGCCGCACGGTCTCGGGTGTCAGCAGATTCTCTGTCGGTACCGAAACCCGTTCGGACAGTTCGGAAAGCCCGGCGCGGCACTTTTCCAGCCGTTCGAAAGCCTCGGGCTTGCGGCGCGACCACCGTGCCGGTGGCGGCAGCCCGTTGTTCGGTTCGGACGCCGGGGGATCGGCCGCCCGGGCCCGGGTCAGCGCGTCGAGCCACACCTGGGCACTGCGCTTCTGCCGCGAGCCGCCGAAAATCGGTAGCGCCGTGAGCTTTTCGATGGTGTCCGGATTGGCGACGGCCGCCGCGATGATCGCCGAGTCGGGCAGGATGCGGCCGGGCGCGATGTCCCGCCGCTGTGCGATCAGGTCGCGCGTCTGCCACAGCTCGCGCACCGCGGCCAGCGCCTGGCCGTTGCGGACCTTGTGGATACCCGAGGTCCGCCGCCAGCGGTCGCGCCGGGTCGGGGTGGGTTCGACGGTCCGCATGTACTCGAATTCCTGTGCGGCCCATTCGGTTTTGCCTTGCGACTCGAGTTCCGCGGCCACCGCGGCACGCAACTCCAGGAGCACCTCGACGTCCAGCGCCGCGTAGTTCAGCCAGTCCGCGGGCAGCGGTCGCTTGGACCAGTCGGCGGCGCCGTGGCCCTTCTTCAGCCCCAGCCCCAACAACCGCTGCACCATGGCGGCGAGGTTCACCCGGTCGTAGCCGGCGAGCCGTCCGCCCAGTTCGGTGTCGTACAGCGACGGCGGCCTCATGCCCAGTTCGGCCAGGCACGGCAGATCCTGGTCGGCCGCGTGCAGAATCCACTCGTCGGAATTCACGACCTCGGCCACCGGCGCCAGCGCCTTCAGCGGGTCGATGCCGTGGCTGACGGGGTCGATCAAGACCGAACCGGCACCCGCGCGGCGAATCTGGATCAGGTACGCGCGGTTGGAATAGCGGAAGCCCGACGCCCGCTCGGCATCGATCGCGAAGGCGCCGTGCCCGGACGCCAGGAGCTCGCCGGCGCGGGCGATGTCGCTCGCATAGACGGCGACGGCAGGCACGCCGTCGGCGGGTGCCAGCAGGGGAGTGACGTCGGGATCGTCGTCAGACGTCTCGACCGGATCAGCGTCAGTCATGCGGTCACGCGCGCGTGCGCGAACCCAGATCGGTCACGCCCGCAGGCGGCAGTCCGGCGGCGTGCTCGAGCACCTCACAGAACGCCTGCACATGCGGTCCCAGTTCGAGCGACGTCGCGGTCCACGACGCCCGCAGCTCCAGCTGGTGGGCACGCGGCGGGCCGGAGATGTCGCCGTACCGCACCGACGTCGTCGCGGTGACCGTGCCGCCCAGGGCGGTGACGCCGTCGGCGTGCGACTCGAGCGCATCGACCAGCCAGCTCCACGCCACCTCGGGCAGCAGTGGGTCGACGGCCTCGGTGGAATCGAGATCAGCCTGGATGTAGGCGACGAGACGCATGGTGCCGTCCCAGGCTTCAGCACCTTCGGGATCGTGCAGCAGGATCAGACGTCCGAAGGCGTCGCCCTCCGAGCTTTCCGGGACCACGGAGGCGTCGGGATGACGCACCTCTGCGCCCAGCGCGTAGCTGAAGGGAGCCAGCCGCTGGGGCGGACGGATCGGGCCGAGTTCGATCTCCGGGCGCACGGTGGCGGCGTTCATTGCCGCAACAGCAGTGCGGAATTGGGCCGGCTCGGCGGAGGTCACATTCTGGGACGCTAGCCCGATCTGGCCGGTCGCGTAAGCAGGCGCGCCGATAGCCCGATATTTGGCCGCGCGACAGGGTATAAGCGGCCGATGCGGACATGGCAGCATTAGCGGTGATGAGCACCCGTCGTGAACTGCCGCAATCGCCCTATCTGGCTGCCGCCAACGGCCGCACCCCGGACCGGACCCCGGTGTGGATGATGCGGCAGGCCGGCCGGTCCCTGCCCGAGTACCGCGCCCTGCGCGCCACCCACACCATGCTCTCGGCGTGTTTCAACCCGGAGCTGGTCTGCGAGATCACCATGCAGCCGGTGCGCCGGCACGGCGTCGACGCCGCCATCTTGTTCTCGGACATCGTGGTGCCGCTCAAGGCCGCCGGGATCGATCTGGACATCGTCCCGGACGTCGGGCCGGTGATCGCCCACCCGATCCGGACCCCGGATGACGTCGAGGGCATCAAGCCGCTCGAGCCGCATCAGGTGGCGCCGGTGGCGGAGGCCATCGGCCTGCTCACCAGGGAACTGGGCGACGTGCCGCTGATCGGTTTCGCGGGCGCACCGTTCACGCTCGCTTCCTACCTCGTGGAGGGCGGCCCGAGCCGCAACCACGAGAAGACCAAGGCCATGATGCTCGGCGAGTCGGCGACGTGGCATGACCTGATGGAGAAGCTGACCGACCTCACCATCGAGTTCCTGAGCGCCCAGCTGGCCGCCGGCGTCGACGCGATCCAGCTGTTCGACTCATGGGCCGGCACCCTGTCACTCGCCGACTACCGGGACTACGTGCTGCCGCACAGCTCCCGCATCTTCGCTGCCCTGAAAGACCACGGCGTCCCAATGACGCACTTCGGCGTCGGCACCGCCGAGTTGCTCGGTGCCATGGGCGAGGCCGGCGCGACGGTCGTCGGCGTCGACTGGCGCACCAACCTCGTCGACGCCGCGCACCGGGTCGGTCCGGGCAAGGCACTGCAGGGCAACCTCGATCCGGTCGTGCTGCTGGCCGGCTGGCGCGTGGTCGACGACGCCGTCCGCCAGGTGGTCGCGGACGGTCGCCGGGCCGTCGAGGCCGGTGCCGCCGGGCACATCTTCAACCTCGGCCACGGTGTATTGCCGTCGACCGATCCCGGTGTGGTCACCGAAGCGGTGGCGCTGGCCCACTCGCTGTGAGCCTGTAGATGAGCAAGACGTATTGCGTTGTCGGCGGCGGCATTTCGGGTCTGGTCGCGGCCTACCGGTTGCGCCAGGCCGACCCTGCGGCACGCATCACGATCTTCGATCCGGCCGACCGGCTGGGTGGTGTCCTGCGCACCGAACGGCTCGCCGGTCAGACCCTCGACGTCGGCGCCGAAGCCTTCGTGGCCCGTCGTCCCGAGGTCACGTCGCTGCTGAAAGAGCTGGGCCTGCGGCAGATCGGCACCACCGGCGTCCGCCCGCTGATCTACAGCGGCGGCCGGTTGCACCCGATGCCCGAGGGCACCATGCAGGGCATCCCCGGGCCGGGCGCGAACCTGCGCGGCCTGGTCGACGACGCGACACTGGCGCAGATCGCGAGCGAGCCGAACCGACCCCTCAACTGGCAGCTGGATGCCGACCCGACCGTCGCACAGTTGGTCGGTGACCGGTTCGGCGCCCAGGTGGTGACCCGGTCGGTCGACCCGCTGCTGGCCGGCGTCTATGCCGGCTCGGCCAAGACCATCGGCATCCGCAGTGCGGTGCCCGCGCTGGCCGCTGCGCTCGATCGCGGCGCGCCGAGTCTGACGGCCGCGGTGGCCTCGGTGCTGGCCGCGGCGCCACCCACGAGCGCCTCGGTGTTCGGTGCGGTCGACGGCGGGTACGCCGTCCTCCTCGACGAACTGGTCCGGCGGACCGGCGCCCAGTGGGCGCAGGTCGGTATCGAGGCACTGGATTCGGTGGGCCGGGCCTGGCAACTGCGTGACGACGAGAGCAAGTACTGGTCGGCCGACGCCGTGGTGCTGGCGCTGCCGGCGCCGCGCGTGGCCAAGCTGCTCGAGAACATCGCGCCGGGCAGTGCGGCCATGGCGCG
This sequence comes from Mycobacterium sp. UNC410CL29Cvi84, assembly GCF_000686745.1. Lineage (NCBI taxonomy): Bacteria > Bacillati > Actinomycetota > Actinomycetes > Mycobacteriales > Mycobacteriaceae > Mycobacterium > Mycobacterium sp. UNC410CL29Cvi84. Next base: position 105,590 of record NZ_JMLM01000001.1, on the reverse strand, counting down.
GTTGATCCCCATCGCGTCCGCGGCAGTCGTTGCCCTCGCGCTGCCCGGCGGCACACCGCTGCCGCAGCAGTCCGGCGTTCTGATGGCCGCGGGAGAAGCGCTGCACTCCAAGGCGATGACCCTCACATCGCGCAAGTGGGGACGCGGCGGCAACGTCGAACTGCTGCGGTTGTCGTACGGCCGGTTCGGTGACGATCTGGCCCGCAACGTCGGCGACGACCGGCTGCTGGCATGGTCGCTGGAGGACCTGCGGGCGCTGTTCGGGATCACCGCCGAGCCGGTGGACTACCTGGTGCAGCGCTGGATCGACGCCATGCCGCAGTACGGTCCGGGGCACCTCGAACTCGTCGATGAGCTGCGCGCCGGGCTGCCCACGGGACTGGCCGTCGCGGGTGGATATCTGGACGGCATCGGGGTGCCGGCGTGCGTGGCGTCGGGAACCCGGGCGGCCATGGAGGTGGTCGGTGGCGGCCTTCCGCGATAGGGCACGATAGACGCATGGCCAAGCTCGATTACGACGCCCTCAACGCGGTGACCCGGTACATGATGATCTCGGTCTTCGCCGTGCAGCCGGACGAGCTGCCGGCGGACGAGAAGTCGCGGGCCGGCATCGCCGCCGAGACTGCCGCGTACCTCAAGAAGCGCGAAGACGCGGGCGTCGTCGTCCGCGGGCTGTATGACGTGGCGGGCTTCCGGGCCGACGCCGACTTCATGATGTGGACCCACGCCGAGCGCGTCGAGGACCTGCAGGCCACCTACACCGGCTTCCGTCGCACCGCGCTCGGCGCCGCCACCGAGCCGGTGTGGAGCGCCGTCGCGCTGCACCGTCCGGCCGAGTTCAACAAGAGCCACCTGCCGGCGTTCATCGCGGGCGAGGACCCGGGCGACTACATCTGCGTCTACCCGTTCGTGCGGTCGCTGGACTGGTACCTGCTGCCCGACGACGACCGTCGCCGCATGCTCGTCGAGCACGGCATGGGTGGCCGCGAGTACCCCGATGTCCGCGCCAACACTGTGCCGGCCTTCGCGCTGGGCGACTACGAATGGATTCTCGCCTTCGAGGGTCCGGACCTGGCCCGCATCGTTGAGCTGATGTGGAAGCTGCGCTACACAGACGCGCGCCGCCACGTCCGTGAGGAGACGCCGTTCTTCACCGGCCCGCGGGTCGGCATCGAGCAGCTGGTCGCGAACCTGCCGTAACTTCGGCGTCTAGCTGGGGCCGCCGGCCTTGCCGTCGTCGGCCGCCATGATTCGGCGGTGCAATTCCGTTGTGAGGACGTGGATTTCACGGGTCAGCTGCGTGTTGGTCTTGAGTTCGACTTCCTGAGTCTGGAAGTCGTGATCGGCCTTGGCTTGCTGGAACTCGGACTGCCGGTTCTGACCGATCATCACGAAGGTCGACAGGAAGATGGCCTCCAGCGACACCACCAGCGTCAGCGTGGGCCACGGGGTGCGTTCGAAGAACAGCATCCATGCCGCGAAGAGCACGGCGTGGATGTAGACGAAGCTCATCGATCCGGCGAAGGCGGTGATGGCATCCGCCACGCGTAGTTGCAGATTCTGGTTGCGCTTGACGGCCTCCTGGATGACCGCCGGGTGATGGAGGACGTTGTTCTCCAGGAGCCGACGGGCATGCAGGTGGCCGTGCTCGTTCTGTTGGCCGGTCATGGAATCAGGATCGCACCACAAGTTTCTGACAACGAGTCAGAGGTCGGACTCTGCGGTGATCCGTCCGGCGTCGACGGCTTCGCGCAACGCCGCGTAGTCGCGCTCGTTCTGGTCGGCGTACGCCTCGGCGAACCGGGTCAGTGCCGTATCGGCGGCGTCGCTGCTGCCGAGGTAGGCGGCGATCGCGATGCGATCGCCGGTGCGGGAGTGGGCCCGGGCCAGTGCGTGGGCGCAGGCTTGTCCGTAGTCGGCCAGCAGCTTCGGGTTCGACGTCTGCACCGACACCGCACCCTTCCAGTCGTGGAGCTGACGGACGTAGTAGTCGGCCTCGTAGCCGTCCGGCCCGACGGCGTGCAGCCACCCGAGTAGGATGTCGCTGCTGGCCTGCATCAGTCGCTGTCCGACCGAAACCCGTTGAGCGGCATTCGGATACGGGCTGGCGCCGAGGAAGCGTTCCAAGACGGAGGGCTGGGCCTCCTTCATCTGCAGCAACAGCGGATCGTCGCTGTCGCGCCCGGTCAGCAGCACGATCCAGGCCCGCAGACCGACACTGCCGACGCCGACCACCTTGCGCGCCATGGTCACGTAGTCGAAGCGCTCGATGAGGGCGCGCCGGCTGTCTTCCAGGCTGTCGCGGTAGCGCTCCATGAACGGCGTCATCTGCTGTTCGTATTGCCGGGCCCGGTCAGCGCCGACCAGTTCCTCGATGGGGACCACCAACGGCGGCCGGCTGATGAGCCGGCTCTGTCCGTCGACCGTTTCGGTCAGTTTCGCGACGGCCTGGAGACTGTCATGTGCGCGGGCCTTGGCCGCGGTCTGCTGGATCTCGCGGGCGAATTTGGTGTCGACGCTGTTCTGCAGCTCGGCGTCCACGGTCGTCTGTGTGTACCAGGCCTCGAGCTCGCCCATACCGGCCAGCTCCTGCATGCGGGTGCGGTAGCCGCTGACGCAGCTGCGGACCACCTCCGCGCGATCGTCGGCGCGAAAGCCGTTGTCCCGGCCGGCGATTGCCAGGCTCGCCACCAACCGCTTCACGTCCCATTCCCACGGGCCGGGGAGGGTTTCGTCGAAGTCGTTGACATCGAACACGAGATTGCGTTCGGGTGAGCCGAACAGGCCGAAGTTGCACAGGTGGGCGTCACCGCACAGTTGCGCGGTCAGCCCGGTGTGCGGGCCGGCCGCCAGATCGGCCGCCATGATCAGGGCCGCGCCGCGATAGAAGGCCAGTGCCGAGGTCAGCATCCGGCCGTATCTGATCGGGACGAGTTCGGCGATCCGGGAGGTGGCCTGCGACTGCAGCAGCGCCATCGGGTCGGGGCGGTCGGCGGTGATGTGGACGTCGGCCAGCGCCGCTCTCGGCAGCCGGGCGCGGGCGGCGCGGCCGGCGTCGCGGCGGTCCTGCACGGACTGCTTCATCAGCCGACCGCGGTCCCGAACAACAGGCCCAGCACATAGGTCACCGTGGCTGCGCCGTAGCCGATCATCAACTGGCGCAACGCCCGTCGCAGCGGGGGCCCGCCGGAGAGCAGGCCGACGACCATGCCCGTGGAGAGCAGTGCCAACCCGACCAGGACCGCCGAGACGACGACGGCGGTGATGCCGGTGAGCCCGAACAGGTAGGGCAGCACGGGGATCAGCGCGCCGGACGCGAAGAACAGGAAGCTGGACACCGCGGCACGCAAACCGGTGCCGACGGCTTCGTGGTGCTCGGTCGACACCTCGCCCAGCGGCGAGTCGGCCAGGGCACCCGCGCGCAGGCTCGCGAAGACGTCGGCGGCGCGGACGGCGGCGTCCTCGGGGCTCATCCCGCGGGCCCGGTAGACCAGCTCGAGTTCGTTGGCGTCGACGTCGAGGGCCCGCACGGCGGTGCCCGCCGTGGCGCTGGGCGTCGACGCCTCGAGCAGTTCGAGTTGGGAGTTGACCGAGACGTACTCGCCTGCGCCCATCGACAGGGCCCCGGCGATCAGCCCCGCGAGTCCGGTGGCCAGGATCGTCGCGCTCGACACCCCGGTGGCGCCGATGCCAAGGACCAGTGCCAGATTGCTGACGAGCCCGTCGTTGGCGCCGAACACCGCGGCGCGGAAGCTGCCCGACAGCTGGTCGCGGCCTCTACTGGCAAGGGCGCGAACAACTTCCATGTGGATGCGCTCGTCGGCGGCCATGGTCGGCGTGGCGTCGACGTCGGTCTCGTACTCCGAGCGTGCTTCGGCCCGTTGCGCCAGCGCGAGGGTGAACACCGAGCCGAGGTGGCGGGCGAGAAACCCGAGGGCCCGGGTCCGCAGGTCGGGCCGATGCGGCTTGCCGACCTGATCGCCGAGCAGCGTCAGCCAGTGCTTCTCGTGCCGGCCTTCGGCAACGGCGAGTTCGAGCAGGATGTCGCGTTCGGCGCCCTGGCGGCGCTGCGCCAGATCGCGGTAGACGGCGGCTTCGGCACGTTCATTGGCCAGGTGCTGCCGCCACCGCCGCAATTGTGCGTCGGTGGGCTGCGCGACCACGTCTCAGCTCTCGGCCGGAACCAGGCGAAGCGAGATCGAGTTGATGCAGTAGCGCTGGTCGGTCGGCGTGGGGTAGCCCTCGCCCTCGAAGACGTGTCCGAGGTGGCTGTGGCAGTTGGCGCACAGCACCTCGACGCGTCGCATGCCGAGGCTGTTGTCGGACCGCAGGATCACCGCGTCCGAGTCGGCCGGGTCGAAGAACGATGGCCAGCCGCAATGGGAGTCGAATTTCTCGGTGCTGCGGAACAGCTCGGCGCCGCAGGCCCGGCACTGGTAGACGCCCTCGGTCTTGGTGTCGGTGTATTCGCCGACGAACGGGCGTTCCGTGCCGGCTTCACGCAGCACGTGGAACTCGGCGGGACTCAGCTTCTCTCGCCACTGGGAGTCGGTGAGTTCCACTTTGGGAGGCGGGATGCTCATGCGCTCACGCTACCCGTGGGAGCGGGCTGGGGCTTGGACAACCACAACGGGTCGATGCCCTGGTCCAGCCGGCCGTCCTTCTTGGCGTCGAGGTAGCGGAAGTACAGGACGCAGAACACCACGACGAGCATCAGCGACCAGCCGTAGGTGATCTTGATGTACTCGAGGAACCGGCCGGTGGTCGGCCAGCGCCACATCAGCCAGCGGTCCATGGTGAGGAAGCCGTACACCGCGAGCCAGGCCGGCCAGCTGCGGATCGTCGACCGCGGCAGGACCACCGTCATCAGGAACGGGAACAGCATCATCGAGTAGTAGCCCTGCGCCAGGGACAGCACCAGCCACGAGGTGATGAGCAGGACACCCGAGGACGTGAGCATCCAGAACAGCTGGTCGCGCTCGCGGTAGTAGCGGTACAGCAGCCACAGGCTGGCCGCGGCCAGCACCACGAAGGCGATGCGCAGCAGCATGATCAGCCACATCGGCAGGCCGTAGTAGATGCCATTGCCGAGCACCGAGCTGTTGAAGTAGTCGCGCGTCTGGAAGATGTACGGCACGGTGTTGCGGACGAAGCCCATGGGGTCGGCCGACAGCGGCCAGGCCACGGCGTTGAAGACGAGAGGTACCGCGAACGCGGCGACCAGGGCGCGCCACTGGCGGTTGAGCAGCGGCAGCAGGAGCAGGACGCCGAGCAGCGGCTTGAGCACGAGGGTCAGGCCAATGGCGGCGCCGGCCAGCCACTCGTGGTTCTTCTTGCCGTCCAGCAGCCAGGTGAAGAACAGCACCTCGGCCAGCAGGATGCAGCCGTTCACGTTGGTGAAAACCAAAGTGTTGGTGACCGATTCGGTGCAGTACATGGCGAGCAGAAGTGCGGGCAACGCCACCGACGTCAGCGAGAACTTGAACAGCCGTACCAGAAGGCAGGCGGCGATGATGATCGCCACCGAGTTGATCGCGACGAACCAGAACCGCGACGCGAACTCCGGCAGGAACCCGAACGGCGACAGCAGCAGGGTGCCACCGGGCGGGTACAGGTAGTGCGGGTCGACGTAGTTGAAGTGCTCGTTGTAGATGGCCCAGTGCCGCCGGAAGTTCGACACCGCGCGGTACACGGGACCGAAGTCGTCGGTGATGTAACCGTTGGTGGTCAGCACATAGCTGCGGTGGATGATCGACACGATCGCGATGGGCCACAGTGCATTGCGAACGATATCCGCGGTGCTCTGCGGGCCGGTGCGGGGACCGAAGACGCTCAGGAGCGATAGAGGGCGCGTCACCACCGAACCCTATAACGGGGCGATGGACGCCTCGTCTAGGCCGGGCAGAACGTGTCGGTGTCCGGCAGCTTGCCGGAGGTCAGGTAGCCCTGCACCGGGGGCAGGGCGCACGGCGTGTAGACGAGGGTGCCGTGGCCGGTGCCCTGCCACATCACGCGACGGCTGTTGTTGCCCGCGTTGATCGCCATGGCCGCCACGGCGGCGACGCCGTCGCCGCCCACGATCGCGTCGTTGTGGGTGCCCAGCAACAGGATCGGCACCTTCAGTTCCTTGGGGGCCGCGGGTGCGGGACTGCTGGGCCAGCTCAGGCACGGCGCCAGGCTCAGCGCCCCGACGGCGCCGAACTGCGGGTACTTCTTGGGCCAGGCCACCAGCAGTTCGCGGACGCGGTCCGGTGTGGGGCGGTTGACGGAGTCGTCGCACCGGTTGACGAACTGTCCGTCGGTCTGGCGCGTCGCCTCCGCGGTCGCGCTCAGCGCGTTGAGCGCGGTCGGGTCGCCGCCGCGGGCCGCGGCCAGCGCGCCGGCGAGGGACAGGGTGTTGGCCAGCCCGTCGCCGCGCGGGTAGCCCAGCGCCGTAGTGATCGACTCGACGAGACCGGCCGTCGAGGCGCCGCCGGCGCCGCGTCCGGCGCGGGCGTCGGCCAGCATGCCGTCGATGGCGCCCTTGGGGTCCGGGCCCAGCGGGCAGTTGTTGGCCACGCACTGCGCGGCGAACGCGTCGAGCGCGGCCTGCTGTCCCTTCACCCGCTGCTCGGCCGTGGCTTCCGCCGAGATGCCCAGGGGCAAGGGGGAGTCCAGCACCAGCCGGGCGACCTTAGTGGGGTGTGACGCCGCGTAGGCGAGCGCGATCTGGGCGCCGTTGCCGATGCCGAGAACGGCCAGCGCGGGCACGTCCCACGTGCTGCGCAGGCGTTCCAGGTCCTCGGCCGAGTGCGCGTTGTCGTAGGCCGACTCGCCCGGCGCGATGCTGTCGGTGCAGTCGGTGGTGGCCGAGGTGGCGACCTTCGCCAGGTTGGCCACCTGGTCGTCGCCGGACAGGAACTGGGCCTGGTCCAGCAGGTCCTGGCGGTCATTGCTCGAGACGCAGCTCAGCGGCCCGGACATGCCCATGCCGCGGCGGTCGACGGCGACGACCGGGCGCGTCTTCAACAGGTCGACGCCGCCGCGCTGCAGCCACACCGGCAGTTGGTGCGATGTCGGGATGTCCGATCCGGTGGTCATGACGATCGGTCCGGCGTCGGCCGGGGTCGTGGCCAGGCGGGCCCGCACCACACCGATGCTGACGGTCCCGGAGGAGCCGCCCAGGGAGTCGAGATCGGCGTCGTAGTCGGAGCACTCCAGGATGACCCCCGGCACGGCGGGCACCGTGGCGTCGCCGAACACCCGCGACGTGCATTCACGCCACGTCAGATCCTTCTTCGGCACGGCGATCGGCGGCGGGCCTTCGGGTGCCTTGGACGTGGTCGCCGCGCCCTGCGGGCGGGCACCGGAGTCGGTGACGTACCGGGGGTTGGCGGCCAGCAGCGGAGCGCAGCCCGCCACGACCGTCGACAGCACCACGGTCGACAGGCTCAGGGCCGGGAGCAGCAGGCGGCGACGCATGGCCACCACAGTAGCGATGCCCGTGGTCCGGATCCGTCAGCGGACGTAGCGCGTGTACAGGTAGCCCGCGGTGTCGGTGAGCACGTGGCTGCGGCGCAGCCGGGTGTGTGCCTCGCCGGGGCCCGAGGCGATCCGCCGGGCCTGCCCGCCGACGAGGATCGGTGCGATGGTCACGCACATCTCGTCGATCAGGTCGTCCTCGATCAGCATGTTCAGCAGTGACGGGCCGCCTTCGGTCAGCACCCGCATCAGCCCGCGTTCGGCGAAGACGCGCAGGACGACGTGCGGGTCGACGCGGTCGGGTGCGGTGCCGGAGGCGTCGATGACCTCGGCGAGCCCGGTGAACCGCTGGCAGGTGTCGTCGATGCTGTCGCGGCTGGTGAGGATCAGCGGCGGCACCTCGGTGCGGGTGAACAGTTTGGCGTCGTGCGGGATGTCGGCGCTGTGCGTGATCACCGCGATCGGCGGCACTTCGGCCTGGCCGCGCAGCTGGCGGGCCTGCCGCTGAGCGGCGGACATCTGGGCCCCGGAGTAGTTCTCGATGCGGACCGTGGCCGCACCGACCAGGATGACGTCGGCGTGCTGGCGCATGAGACCGAACAACGCCCGGTCCCCGGGACCGGCGAGGCCACCGGAACTGCCGTCGTCGGTGGCTCCGCCGTCCAGGCTGGTGATCATGTTGGCGCGCACCCACGGCCGGTCCAGCTGGTCGGGGTAGGAGTAGAGCGGAGCCAGCAGGGATTCATCGTTGGTGGCGGAGTCGGTCCGGAAGACAGCACCGACCGCGCTGAGCTCTGTGAGCTGCGTCGCAGCGTCGGGATCGGACACGTGAATCATTCCAGCACGCCGCTATGGTGCCTTCATGCCTGGGGCCAGCGAAGTCGCGCACCTGACCGATCGTCACCCGACCGTCACGCCGGAGAGACTGATCGCCGAGCTGGTTCCGCCGCCCACATTCGCCGAGGTCAGCTTCGACTCCTACCGGCCGGATCCCAATGAGCCGTCGCAGGCTGCGGCGGTCGTCTCGGCCCGCAAGTTCTGCGAGGACGCGATCCGCCAGCGGGCCGGAAAGAAGAAGCTGTTCGGCAAGCGCGAAGCACTGCCCGGGGTCGGCATGTACCTCGACGGCGGCTTCGGCGTCGGCAAGACCCACCTCCTGGCGTCGACGTACTACACCCTGGCCGGCGCGAACGCCGGCCCGGCCGCGTTCGCCACGTTCGGTGAGCTGACGCAGCTGGCCGGTGTCTTCGGCTTCACCGAGTGCATCGAGCTGCTGTCCGACTACGTGGTGGTCTGCATCGACGAGTTCGAGCTCGACGATCCCGGCAACACCACGCTCATCTCCCGGCTGCTCTCGGCGCTCGTGGAGCGCGGCGTGTCGATCGCCGCGACGTCGAACACGCTGCCGGAACAGCTGGGTGAGGGCCGTTTCGCCGCCCAGGACTTCCTGCGCGAGATCAACACGCTGTCGAGCATTTTCACCACCGTCCGGGTCGAGGGCCCCGACTACCGGCAGCGCGCGCTGCCGTCGGCCCCGGTGCCGCCGTCGGACGAGCAGGTCCGGTCGTGGGCCGTCGGCGTCGACGACGCCACGCTCGACGAGTTCGACGCGCTGTGCGCGCACCTGGCGACCATGCACCCCTCGCGCTATCACGCGTTGATCGAAGGTGTGCAGCAGGTTTTCATCACCGGCGTGCACGTGGTGTACGACCAGTCGGTCGCGCTGCGGCTGGTGTCCCTGATCGACCGGCTCTACGACGCGGGCATTCCCGTCGTGGCGTCGGGGGAGAAGATGAACACCGTCTTCAGCGACGAGATGCTGGCCGGCGGCTTCCGCAAGAAATACCTGCGTGCCACGTCGCGCCTGCTCGCGCTGACCCACGAGGGCACCCAGCTGCACGCCTGAGGTCTACAGCGGCCGCACCAGTACATAGTCGCTCTCGGTTCGGGCGCCGAGCTGAAACGTCTTGGTCCCGGTGACCTCGAACCCGTGCTTGCGGTAAAAGCGTTGGGCGCGTTCGTTTTCCTGATTGACGCCCAGCCACACGCAGCGGGCGCCGAGCTCGCGGGCGAAGGCGACCGAGGCGTCCATGAGCACTGCGGCGACCTTGCCGCCGTGGACGTCGGGCAGCACGTAGCACTTGGACAGTTCGACGGCCGGCCGTTCCGGTACGGCGCGCTGCACATCGGCGTCGTCGGCCACACCGCGAATGAGCATGGTGTAGCCCAGGATTCGCGCGTCGTCGTGCGCGACGAACACGGCACGATCGGGATCGCGCAGGTAGTCGCCGAAGCGGTCGGCGGACAGATTGGCGGCGATGAACGCCGCGATGTTCTCCGGCGACGACGACGGCGGGCATGCCAGCGGGAACGTCGCGGCGGCTACGTCGGCGAGTTCGCCGAGGTCCTCGGCTTGCGCCTGCCGCACCTGCACCGTCATCGGAATCTCCTTGTCCGGAAACACAAAACTGCCCCAGTCCGCACGGGACAGGGGCAGTTTATGTCGGTTCGACAGCGACTCAGGGGATCGGTGTGCCCGGCTGCCAGAGGTTCCACTGTGCGAGGTGCGTGCCGGTGGCCGGGTTGAGCATGACCACGTTGCTGACCAGTCCGCGGTAGACGTCCCAGTAGACGACGCCATCGACGGTGGACCCGGCGGGTGCGTTCAGCAGCTTGAGCTCCAGCGCGTTGGGGTCGTCGGTGTGCTTGGACGCGTAGGCGTCGGCGAAGGGAGTAACGCCGGTGAAGGTGACGTTGGAGGCCATCCAGTACGGGTTGGGTGTCGAGATCACGTGGACCGTGACATCGGACTTCCACGGGCCACCCTGATTGCGCCACCGCGGCGTGCCGTTCCACGTCCAGCCCGGCGGTTCGTCCGAGGGCAGCACATTGTGGACGGTGATGTCCGCAACGAGGCCCTTGTAGTTGACGCGAAGGGGCTGGCCGACGTCGCCGATGCTCGTTTCGGCCGCTGCCGACGGCGCCAGGGCGGCGGCCAGCAGGGTCAACGCACCGAGCAAGCCCGCCAACCAGCGGTAGGTCCTGTTGCCGTTCACGCCCGTGCTCATCGCGTCCTCTCCGTAATGACTGCCTCGCATGATGGCACACCGCCCTCATGGCCTCGCCGGAATGGACTAGATCTCGCCACTTGGTCGAGGTCAGTGGGTCGATTTGTCCCTGTCAGTGGACACTCATGCTTGCTCCGACTGGTCTGTGGCCTGCTGCTGGGCGGCGACGAAGTCGGTGAGCATCTTCTCGAGTTCGGTTTCGAGGCGGCCCTTGTCGACACCGAGGCGGTGCAAGGGTCCGTCGGCGTCCTCGGATTCGAGCAGAGCCAGCAGGATGTGCTCGGTTCCGATGTAGTTGTGCCCCAGCCGAAGTGCCTCGCGGAACGTCAGTTCCAGGACCTTCTTGGCGGCGCCGTCGAACGGGATCAGGGCCTTGGGTTCGGTGGTGCCGACGGGAACGGCGGCGGCCGCGCGGATCTGGTCGGCGGTGACGCCCTGATTGCTCAGCAGGACCATGGCCAGTGATCCGGGGTCGGTCAGCAGTCCGAGCAACAGATGGTCGGGCGTGATCTCGGTGCTGCGCGAGGTGTGCGCGGCCTGCTGGGCTTCCACGACGGCGGTGCGGGCGCGCGGCGTGAAGCGGCTGAACCCGTCCTTGGGATCCATGGTGTCGAGCCGGGGTTCCTTGGGGACGAAACGTTTCTGGGCGGCCTGCTTGGTCACGCCCATGCTGGTGCCGATGTCGGTCCACGACGCCCCCGAGCGGCGGGCCTGGTCGACGAAGTGGCCGATGAGGTGGTCGGCGATGTCGCCGAGATGCTCGGCGGCGAGCATCGCGTCGGTGAGTTGGTCGAGCGGTTCGGTGTGCACCTTCTTGATCGCCTCGATGAGGTCGTCGAGGCGGATGGTGCCGGCAATCGGATTGGGGGTGGAGGTGTGTGCGGATTCAGCAGATGTAGCCATGCGTCAACCGTAGGTTGACGAAAAGAAATCGTCAACCGCAAGTTGACGAAGCTATGACTGCCGCAGAGTGTCCCAGTCGTGTTCGGTTTCCAGTTCCTCGATCGCCTTGGCGGTGCGCTCTTTCAGCACGATCGTCACAGTCAGGGCGAGCAGGCCACCCACCAGCAACGCCACCCAGGAAAACCGGGCCAACCACTTCTCGGCGGCGACGCCCAGGTAGTAGACGACGGCTGTGGTGCCGCAGGCCCACACGATGCCGCCGGCCGCGTTGGCGGCCAGGAAGCGCGTGTAGTGCATCTTGAGCGCCCCGGCCAGCGGCCCGGCGAAGATGCGCAGCAGTGCGACGAAGCGGCCGAAGAACACGGCCCAGACGCCCCAGCGGCTGAAGAGTCGCCGGGCGAGTGCGACGTGGCCCGGCCCGAAGTGTTTGGGGAACCGGCGGCCCAGGCGTTCGAACAGGGACATGCCGAAGCGGCGGCCGATGCTGTAGCCGATCGAGTCGCCGATGATGGCGCCGGCCGCGGCGGACAGTCCGACGCCCACCGGGTCGATGTCCAGCGTGTGCCGGGACGACATGACGGCGGCCGTGACCAGAATGATCTCGCCCGGCAGGGGAATGCCCAGACTTTCGAGCCCGATCACGAACCCGACCACGAGATACACCGCGACCGGCGGGATCGATTGCAGCAGCGCGTCGACGTCCATGCCGCTAAGGATGCACTACTACGGCGTAGCTGGAGGTGCGGGCGGCGCCGGTGCGGGTGCGGGGGCCGGGGCGGGAGCGCCGCCGCCTCCGCCGAGGGTGCCGAGAATCGCGATCGCCGCGCGGGCCTGCGGGGAAATGTTGGGGCCCGGTCCGGTGGAGTCCGGTGCGGCGTCGGTGACGTGCCACGGCTGGCAGCCGCTGGTCTTGAACGCCTTGTCGGTCTCATCGATGAGCACGACCTGGGGCTTGGCGGTCATGGCGCTGTCGATGACGTTGTTCTTGGCGTGCGGGTCCACGTTGTTCATCCGCCGCCAGTAGCAGCGCTTGTCGCCGACCGGTCCGGCGGTGGCGTAGGTGCCGGGCGCGATGTCCTTGCCCACGATGAACAGCCCGTCACCGTCGATGCTGGTCTTGGGGCCTCCGGCGGGAGCCGCGGGTCCCGGGGAAGCGGGCGTGGGGTCGGCCACGGCAACCGCCGTCGATGCGCCCCAGCTCACCACGGCCAGTGCCGCGGCAGCGGCGATCGACGTTTTTGAGCTCATGACGACAAAGTTTAGCTCTTCTAGCAATGTGTGTGGGGCGCTGAGTGGTGGAGAAAACAGCGCAGGGCGTGGGCCGTTGCGGCCCACGCCCTGAAATGTCTCGCGTGAGATCAGTGCTGCGGTGCGAAGACGCCGCCCACCAAGCCGACGAGCTGCTGGGTGGCGAAGGTGCCGAGCTGGCCTGCGCCCTGCTCGTAGTAGGTGCCGGCGGTGCCTGCGGCCTGGTTGTAGTAGGTGCCGGCCTGGCCGAGGGCCTGCTCGTTCTGGGTGCCGAACGTGCCGATGGCGTGGTTCAGCTGGGTGCCGAACTGGCCGATCTGCTGGATCGGGTTCGGGGGCGGCGGGGTCGGGGCGGCCGAAGCGGCGCCGGCGCCGGCGAGCGCGACGATGGCGGCGCCTCCAGCGAGAGCGATCGATCCTGCGATGCGAGTGGTGATGTTAGCCATGATTGGTGTCCCTCCTGGAGCGAAACTCGCTTACAGCAAACATTTGTAGTCCACATTCGGGCGTTGTGCAACCAATTGAGCGAACTTTGCAGAAATATCCATGTAACAGATTTGGATTTGCTGACTGAAAGTACGAGTTGGCCCGCCTGTTGCCTGATGGGGCTGGTGTGGCACTCGACGGATTCTCCCGGTCGATCACCTGCATCTGGTTGGCAAGCTATTTGAACTGCACCGATGGCTGTTTCGTTACGTCAAGTGAGTGGACGGCCCGCCAATCGGCGCACGAGGCTGCGTAGGTACGTGCGAAGAATTAGCTAGCTGAACCGTCAACATCGCGCGGTGGCTATTGGCAGCACCGTCCTGAGCTAGTTCATCGAAGTGCGACAGTAAATCGTTACGCACCGGCTGAGGCAAATCTGCCGGCGTTCACTGTGCCGGCGCCTTCGGGGCGTCGAGTAGTGGTGGGATGCCCTAGCGGTAAGGGTCGCAAACACGTAGGCTATGACTATCTGACCAAAGGAGTCATAGCTATGGCAGTGGCGTTCACTTCTGAGGAGAAGGACCGCATAGCGCGCACATTGGTCGATGCGGCCGAGCGGTTGTTCGGCACGCAGGGCCTCAAGAAGACGTCGTTGGACGAACTCGTCGAGCCGGCGGGGATCGCCAAGGGCAGCTTCTATGCGTTCTTCGACTCGAAGGAGTCGCTCTATCTCGAGGTGATGCTGCGGCGGGCGCCTCTGGTGGGAGCTCAGCTTGCCGAGGCGCTGGGTCGGCCCGTCGATGAGGAGAACCTCGTTCACCTCATGCATGCCATTACCGACGTGCTCGTCGACGATCCCTTCTATCGGAGGCTGCTGACCCATGGCGACGAACTGACGGCGGTCACCCGCCGCGTCGGGCCCGAGCAGCTCGCGCGCGTCATGCCGCAGATCGTCAGCCCGGTGCTCGACTACCTCGCGGCCGGCCAGCGCGACGGCGTCCTGGTCGACGACATCGCGCCGGAGGCCCTTCTGGGCGTCATACGGACCGTCGGTCTGGTGGTGATGAACCGCGACCGGTTCGGCGCCGGATACGACGACGTGCTCGAGGCGACCATCCGAACACTGGCGAGGGGAATGCTGCGGTGAAGCTATTGGACAAGTACGCGCGCGCTGCCGGCATGAGCGACGAGGCCTGGCGGCGCCACGCCAACCCGTGGAGCGTTTGGACGCGATTCGCGGCCATCCCGCTGATGCTGCTGGCGATCTGGAGCCGCGTCTGGATCGGCGGGTGGGCCCTCGTGCCTGTCGGCGTCGTCGTCCTGTGGCTGTGGTGGAACCCGCATGCGTTCGCGCCCGTCGACAAGCCGGTCGCCTGGTCCTCCCGCGGCATCTACGGCGAGCGGCTGTGGATGCAGGACCGGTCGTGCATGCCGGCGGGTTTCGCTGTCGTCCAAAGAATTTGGGTCGTCGGCGCGGTGGGCGGGGCCGCGCTGCTGATCTGGGGACTCGTCGCACTGCTCATCTGGCCGACGGTGTTCGGCGCCGTCCTCGTGGTGTACGGGCAGCTGTGGCGAATCGACCGGCTGGGCATCTTCTACGACGAGGTGACTGCCGGTCGGTGACCGGACTCTTTTACCTCGTTTCGGCATCGCGTGGGGGAGCGCCGCGCGAGAATGTGTCGATGCGCGAGTTCAGCGAAGAGCGAGCGATCAGCGAAGTCGTGGCACGCCTGGCGGCGCGCTATCCGTCACTTGATCCCGCGCAGATCGCCACCGCGGTTCGGCGCGCACACGAAGGCTTCGCATCGTGCACGGTGCGGGATTTCGTGCTTCTTCTTGTCGAGCGACACGTCCGTGAGGAACTGGATGAAGGCCTGCGGGCCGCCGCGGTCTGAGGCCTCTCCGGTCAGCTCTGTTCAGCCCTCGCAGGCGATGCCGTCGCCATCGCGGTCCTGGGATGCCTTGTAGTCGGGATCACCCTGCGGGATGTTGTACCGACCATCGGCATGGGCTGCCGAACAGTTCTTGTACCCGGATGCCTGCGCGGCGGGGGCGATGGCCACGCCGGCGGAGGTGATCAGGGCAGCAACGATCAACGCACGCAACATTTCGACCTCGGAGAGTTAGCTCGGTTCGGCAATATGCCGATATTGCGAGATTGACGCTACCGTCATCAGCGCTGGTCTGTATGCAAATTCGACGAAAAACCGTGCATCGGTACGAATATATTGTGGGTTGCTGGTCGTGGGTAAAAAGAAAGGCCCGGTTCGAAAACCGGGCCTGTCGTGAAACTCTGGTGCGCGATACTGGGATTGAACCAGTGACCTCTTCCGTGTCAGGGAAGCGCTCTCCCGCTGAGCTAATCGCGCCGGGTTGAAACTTTTGGAGGTGGAGACGGGAATCGAACCCGTGTGCACGGCTTTGCAGGCCGTTGCCTCACCACTCGGCCACTCCACCACTGGGGCTGATGCCATTCGCACCTTCGAGCGGATGACGGGATTCGAACCCGCGACCCTCACCTTGGCAAGGTGATGCGCTACCAACTGCGCTACATCCGCGTTTCGCTTCGGTTGAACTTTGTTCGTCCGTTGCGATGCAAGACATTAGTGCACGAATGCGAGCAGATACAAATCGCGTGAAAACCGCTGGTAAACGGGCTGGTTCGTGGAGGTGACGGCGTCTTGGCCGGTGTTTCGGGCGTTGTGTCCCGTGACTCCTGAGGCGGCGCGGTGGTGGGTTCGGGTGGCCGGGACGGGTCCCGCCCGACGCCGGCGGGGCGCGATTCCCGTTCGGGTCGGGGGACGTGTTAGTGTCTGTCGTCGCACCGATCCGGTCGGTGAGATTCCCCGGTCTCGTAGCTCAGGGGGAGAGCGTCCGCCTCACACGCGGAAGGTCACTGGTTCGATCCCAGTCGGGACCACCACACAATCCCACCGTCACGCGTCGTCGGGCATGACGGTTTCCCACTGCCCGAACGGTTCCAGATTCACGCTGGCGGCCAGCTTGATCGAGGCGGCATTGTCCAGCTGGCAGCGGTATTGCGGCTCGAATCCTTGCGTGAGCGCGTAGCGAAACATCTCACGCACCAATGACTTTGCGTGTCCTCGGCCTCGTACGGAGCCTAGGGTCAGCACTCCGATGTCGGCCAACGGAAACACGTCGTCCCACGGATACATGCTGCCGATACTCACAAGACGTCCGCGCTCGTCGAACGCGCCGAACACCGCCCAGTGGTCGAGTTCGACGTACGCGCCGTCCCAGTCCTCTTCGGGGACAGCCGCTTTGAACGACGCAAAGATGTCGGCGTCGCGATCGGTCAGCGGCCGGACGTTGATTGCTCCGATGTCGCCGAGAATGTCGGCGGCCGCCGATTCTGAGAGATAAAACACATTGTCGGCGCCGTTCAGTACGACGCCCTGGGTGGCCAGTGCGGCTCTGATGTCGGCCTCGGTCGGATTGTCGAGTGCGGCAATGTCATTGGTCAGCACATCGGCGACGGCGGAGCTCACGGCGATCGACACGCGGTCGTCGTCGGCGGTCCGCAGGATGGCGGCGCGTTCGTCGTGCTGCAGATCCGGGTTGACGTTGATCGTCAGGTTTTTGTTGCGGTGCAACGTTTTTCCGCTGAACGCGGCGGTCCAGTAGTCGGTGATGACCGGCGAGAAGTCGGGCACGGATGAACTCCTGGGGACGCTGGCGGGTTGACCTAGGTAGGTCGCATCCTTCAGAGCCCTCGTCCGTTCGGCAACGCATTTTCTTGCGCCACGCAACCGGGCTGCTACCTTAATGAACATAGTTTTCATTACCGTTAACGGAGCGGGGGATGCGTGATGGCAATGCCGGTGTGGATGGCGTCGCCGCCAGAGGTGCATTCGGCATTGCTCGGCAGCGGTCCGGGTCCGGGCCCACTGCTCGCGGCCGCGGCCCAATGGTCTTCGCTCGCCGCGACCTACACAGCGGTCGCCGAGGAGCTTCGGGCCGTTCTCGCGGCAGCGCATGCGGGAGCATGGCAGGGACCGACGGCAGAGCGATATGTGGCCGCACACGTTCCGTATCTGGAGTGGCTGACCCAGAGTGGCCTGGAAAGCCATGCCCGCGCGGCCCGGCATGAGGCCGTCGCCGGCGCATACAGCGCTGCGTTGGCCACGATGCCCACACTCGCCGAATTGGCCGCCAACCACGCCACGCAGGCCGCGCTGGTGGCCACAAACTTCTTCGGTATCAACACGATTCCCATCGCGGTCACCGAGGCCGACTACGTCCGCATGTGGGTACAGGCCGCCACCGCGATGGCGACGTACGAAGCCGTTTCCGACGTGGCGACGACGTCCGCTCCGCAGTCCACGCCCGCGCCCTCGATCGTGGGGCACGACGATCACGACCACGATCACGACCATGACCACGATCACGATCACGGCCACGGCGATCTGGACCCGACCGATCTGGAGTGGTGGTTCGAGGTCGGCGCCGAGATGGGAGAGCACCTCGAACTGCTGTGGAACAACCTGCTGACCGATCCGGCCGCGCTGCTGACCAATCTGCCGATGGTGTTGGCGGACGTGACTTTCCATGCGTCGCAGCTGGCTTCGGTGCTCGGGCAGTTCGCGCCGGCGTTGATCCAGCCGGCTTTGGGCCTGGCGATCGCCAACCTCGGTTGGGTGGCCGGGTTCGCGGGACTGGCCGGTATCCAGGTTCCCTCTGCGGTGATCGGTACGGAGCTGCTGCCGGCGCCGCAGGAAACGCCCACGCCCGCCGTCGCGACGGCCCCTGCGCCCAGCCCGGCGTCAACGGCGACCTCTGCGTCGGCCCCGGTGAGTGCCTCCGCGTCGGCACCGACCGGCACGGTGTCGTCGCCCGCTGCTCCGGCACCGACCTCGCCGCCGCCCGTGGGAGACCCCGGGTTCCCATATGCGGTCGGTGACGGTTCGGGTATCGGCGCGAGCGCGTGGCTCCAGCGTCAGACGCGCGTCGATGCCGCCGCGTCGGCACGGGCATCCAGGACAGCCCAAGAAGCCTCGGCTGCTGCGGCGTCGGCCCGGCAGGCGCGCCGGCGTCGCGGTCGGCGCAAACAAGAAGGTGACGCTGTCGAATACATGGACCTCGATGTCGCGCCGGAATGGGAATCCGGCGCCTCGGACAGCGGCGCCGGCCCCATGGGGTTCACCGGAGCCGTATCGCGCGCGGGCGGTACGCCAGCGGGATTGACGGCGGTGTCCGGCGACGAGGTGCGCGCGCCGATGCTGCCGAGTACCTGGAGCCCTGACGAGAACGGCTAGGCGGACTCGTTCTTCTCGACCTTGTCGGCCGCGGCCAAAGCGTTCAGCTGGTTCTGCAGCAGCTGCATCGAGGTGCGTGCGTAGATCATCTGGCTGGTGATCGCCATCTGCGCGCGGCCGCGGCCCAGGAAGGTGACGAACCAGGTGAACAGTGTCGTCACCCGGTTCTTGTAGCCGACCAGATAGACCAGGTGCAGCACCAGCCACGACAGCCACGCGAACGGTCCGGCGAATTCCAGCTTCTTCTTGGTCAGCGGCACCGGCACCTGGGCGACCGCGTCGAACCGCGACACGGTCGCCATGCTGCCCTTGTCCCAGTACTTGAAGGGCTCGCGGTTGGCGGGGTCGTCATGGCCGGCCAGGGACCGCTTGATGATGTCGGCGGCGTAGGTGGCGCCCTGGATCGCACCCTGCGCCATGCCCGGCACGCCTGGGACGGCCATGAGATCACCGATGACGAAGACGTTCGGGTGCCCCTTGACCGTGAGGTCGGGCTCGACCACGACGCGGCCGGCCCGGTCGGTCTCGGTGCCGTCGGACTGCTCGGCGATGAGCTTGCCCAGCGGGCTCGCCTGCACACCGGCCGACCACACCTTGCAGGCGCAGTCGATGCGGCGCTCGGTGCCGTCCTTGTCCTTGACGGTGATGCCCTTGTAGTCGACGTCGCTGACCATCGCGTTGAGCTGGATCTCGACGCCGAGTTTCTCCAGGCGTTTCTGCGCCTTGGCGCCGAGCTTGGGACCCATCGGGGGCAGCACCGCAGGCGCGGCGTCCAGCAGGATCACGCGGCAGTCCTGCGGCTTGATGCTGCGGAACGCGCCGGCCAGGGTGCGTTCGGCGAGCTCGGCGATCTGCCCGGCCAGTTCGACGCCGGTGGGCCCGGCGCCGACCACGACGAACGTCAGCCGGCGGTCACGTTCTGCCGGGTCGGTGACCACCTCGGCGGCCTCGAACGCGCCCAGGATGCGACCGCGCAGTTCGAGGGCGTCGTCGATGGTTTTCATGCCCGGCGCGAACGTCGCGAAGTGGTCGTTGCCGAAGTAGGACTGCTGGGCGCCGGCCGCGACGATAAGGCTGTCGTACGGCGTGACCGTCACCTGCGACATGAGCTTGGAGGTGACGGTCTGCGCCTTCAGGTCGATGTGCTCGACCTCGCCGAGGCGGACGGTGACGTTCTTCTGCTTACGCAGGACCAGCCGCGTCGTCGGTGCGATCTCGCCTTCGGACAAGATGCCCGTGGCGACCTGGTACAGCAATGGCTGGAACAGATGGGTCGTCGTGCGCGAGATCAAGGTGATGTCGACGTCGGCGCGTTTGAGGGCCTTGGCAGCCTGCAGGCCACCGAATCCCGATCCGATGACGACGACGCGATGACGCGGGGACGCGATGGTCATGTGGCTCCTTCGGGCGCAACGTAGGACCGAACGACAGGGCAAACATACTGGGAGTTGACGAACTATGGGCGGCAACGCGTTGACCTGCGGTGGAACGCCATGGGCCAAGCACGTTTGCGCGCGGGCTGAGCGGGAATCGCAGTAGCGATGAATCATTGGCATTACGGCAATTACGCCCCACCGCACCCGATCCCGCCGGCACTGCCGAGGTCGGATCGGGGCGACTACACAGTGGCCGGGCATTGGCTCCTCGCCAGACTCGGGAAACGCGTGTTGCGGCCCGGCGGCATGCATTTGACGCGCGCGCTGCTGTCCGACGTGGACGTCAGCAATGCCGATGTCGTCGAATTCGGACCCGGAATGGGGCGGACCGCGGCCGAGATTCTGGCCCGCGCCCCGCGCTCGTACCTGGGCATCGAGCTCGACCGTGATGCTGCCGACACTGTCGCTCTGGTGGCCGGACAGGACAATGTGCGGGTCGGGGACGCTGCCCATACGGACCTGCCCGACGCGAGTGCGGATGTGGTGATCGGCGAGTCGCTTCTCACCATGCACGACGGGGACGCCAAGGAGGCGATCGTCGCGGAGGCCGTGCGCTTGCTGCGGCCGGGCGGCCGCTATGTACTGCACGAACTGGCGATGGCGCCCGACACTCAAGCCGAGGCCGCCGACATCGCGGGCCAATTGGCCGGTGCCGCACTGACCAAGGTCCGGCCGATGACCGTGGCAGGGTGGGAGCAACTGCTGGTGGAGGCGGGGCTGACGGTGGAGCGAGTGCGGGTCGCGCGGGCGTCACCGCTGGCGCTCCGGCGACAGGTCGTCGACGAAGGTATTTGGGGCGCAGTCCGTTTCGTCGCGAAGCTCGCGCGGCATCCGGAAGCCCGCCGCCGCGTCCGGCAGTTACGGGTGTCCTATTCACGACATCGAACGCATCTGGCGGCGGTGGGGCTGGTTGCGTCGAAGCCGGCCGGCTAGCGAGCGGCCGGCAGCTCGATTCCCATCTGCTGCAAGGCCTTTCGCATGGAGCTGTCGCCGCGGTCCAGATAGCCGCTCAGCTGGTCGAGCGACGCGTCCGCGGTGCCCGGCGTCATCATCGTGCAGACGCGGGCGAACGACCGGAAGTTGTCGATGCTGTCCTGCAACGACGAGTTGACGTCCGCGTTGGGCGTCGGCAGGTTCTTGCCGAGATCGTCCAGAGTGCCTTGCAGTTTTGTGCAATCCCGCGACATGGCGACGAAGTCGTGCGCGGTCATTGCTTCCCCGACCGTGCCGAGCGTGCCGCCCAGGCTGGACACCGAATCGGTGATGGGACGTTGCCACGTGAGGTCGCCCGGCGCGCCGGCCTGGCCCGGCACGGTCTGTGTGCAGGCGCTGAGCAGTGCACCTGCCACTGCCAGTACCGCAACTCGACGCATACAGCCAGCGTAGGCGAGTTGGTGGTCGCGTGAGAGTCTGGCTGCATGAGGCGCACAGTGTTCGCGATGGCGTCGGTGCTGGTCGTTGCGGCGGTTGCGGCGTGCAGCTCGCCGCCGGACGAATCCACACCGAAGGCACTGACGGTGTGCAGCACCGGCGACTATCGCCCGTTCACCTACCGTGACGCCGCCGGTGAGTGGAGCGGTATGGACATCGATCTGGTCCGGGATTTCGCTCGGGAATCCGGCGTGGAGCTGCATCTGGTGCCCACCACCTGGCCGACGCTCATGGCGGACCTCGGGCACAAATGTGAGCTGGCAGTCGGGGGTATCAGCATCACCGCCGACCGCGCCGCCAAGGCGCTGTTCTCCGAGCCGTATCTGCGCGATGGCAAGGCGGCGATCGTGCGGTGCGCCGATGCCGCGAAGTACCGCTCGCTGCCCGATATCGATCGCGGGGGAGTGCGGGTTGTCGTCAATCCGGGTGGTACCAATGAACAATTCGACCGCGCCAATCTGCACCACGCGAGCATCGTCGAATACCCGGACAACAACACCATTTTCGATCAGGTCATCGAGGGCAAGGCCGACGTCATGATCACCGACGGCAGTGAAGTTCGTTGGCAGGTCACGCAACATCCGCAGTTGTGCGCGGTATCGACCGACCAGCCGTTCACCGTCGCGCAGAAGGCCTACCTGATGCCCAAGGATGCAGTGTCGCTGCAGCAGCGAATCAACAAGTGGCTCAGCACTATTCAAGGTGATGGCAGCTACGCGGCCGTCAGCCGGAAATGGCTGGGTGCGAACATCGGGCCGAAGTAGACGGCCTAGCGCAGCGCGCCGTTGATGACCGGCTTGTCGATGATGCCCATCTCCACACCCCATTTGGTGGCGATCTCCCGGTATTCACCGGTCTGCATCAGGTGTTTGAGCGCCGCCTGCAACGCGGCGGCGAGCGACGAGCCCTTGGCCACCGGCCACCCGTAGGGTTGCGCATCGACGATGCCGCCGGCCGCTTCCAGCTTGCCGCCGCTGAGTTTGATCGCGTAGCCGGTGACGGGCGAGTCGGCCGCCATGGCGTCGACGGTGCCGGCGAGCAGTGCCGCGGTGACGCCGTCCTGGCCGGCGATCGGGACGATCTCGATGGGTGCCACGCCGGCCGCCACGCATGCCGCGCTGCGGGCCGGCAGGTGGTCGGTCTCCTCGACCGAGCCGAGGTGTACGCCCACCCGTAATCCGCACGCCGCGTTGGGATCCACACTCGATCCGGCCCGCCTGGCCCACAGCACGCCGGCTTTGAAGTAGGTCACGAAGTCGGCTGACTTCTCCCGCTGTTTGGTGTCGGTGGTCGAGGACGCCCCGACCGAGATGATGCCGTCGTGCACCGAAGCGACGATCTTGGAGATTCCGATCTCCCGGAACTCCGGTTCGAGCCCAAGGACCCGGCTCACCGCCGTCATCAGATCGACGTCGAAACCGGTGAACTTCCCGTCGGTGCCCTTGAATTCGTTTGGTGCATAAGGAATGTTGACTCCGACGACCAGTCGGCCCGAATCCTTGAGATCGGCAGGCAGTTTGGCGGCAATCGACGGCACCGAACCCGACGGCCCGACCTGGTATTGCCGGGACCAGTAGAGCCACGCGGTTCCCGCACCGGCGGCCAGCACGATCACCGCACCGACCGCGATGACGATCCGCCGGGTGCGGCGCTTCGGTTCGTCGGTCTGCACCGCATGGCGTCCCGAGCCCGTGCGCGGGCCGGTGCGGCCCGAAACGCGGACCTGCGCGCTCAGTGCGGCGCGGGCGTCCGCGGCGAGTTCACCGGCGTGCTGGTAGCGCTTGCCGGGTTTCTTGGCCATGCCTTTGGCGATCACGTCGTCGAATGCGACGAGCCGCCGGTCGACGTCGGACGGCTTCGGCGCCGGGGCGCTGACGTGCCCGGCGATCTGGTGCTCCAGGCTGTCGGCCGGATACGGCCGCCGGCCGGTGAGGCATTCGGACAGCACGCAGGTCAGCGCGTAGATGTCCGAGCGAGGGTCGGCCTGGCCGCCCTCGAACCGCTCGGGCGCCATGTACGCCAAGGTGCCGAGAGTGCTTCCGGCCGTGGTCAATCCGTGCTCACCGGCGGTGCGGGCGAGGCCGAAGTCGATCAGGTAGGCGAAGTCGTGGTCCGTCACCAGGATGTTGGAGGGCTTGATGTCCCGGTGGATCAACCCGGTCCCATGGGCTGCGTCCAGGGCCGCGGCGATCTGCTCGATGATTCGGACGGAGAAGTCGGGGCTTGGGCGATGCTCGGTGTCGGCCAGGATTTCGGCGAGGGTGCGGCCTTCGATGAGCCGCATGTCCAGGTAGAGCTGACTGTCGATCTCGCCGAAACCATGAATGGGGACGACGTGCGGCTCGTTGAGGCCCGCGGCGGCCTGGGACTCGCGCTTGAACCGTTCCTGGAACACGGGGTCCTTGGCGAGGTGTGGCGGCAGCACCTTGAGCGCGACGGTGCGCTGGGTGTTGGTGTCATAGGCGATGTACACCTCGCCCATGCCGCCGCGGCCCATCAGTTCGCGCAGCTCGTACTGCCCGAATCGTGTCGGCTCCACCCAGCACTCCTTGGCGTGTCAGTTTCGTGTGAAAGCTACAACACCTGGTCAGCGGTGGCCGGGTGAATCACAGTCGGGTGGTCTGGCGGGAGTCGGTGAGGCCGGACGGGAAGCTGTCACCGATGTCCTGATGTGGACAGAAAAGTTCCTTGCCTATCGAACGTATGTTCGATACAATTGGGCATGGGAATCGCACCGGATTTCAACCCGCTTCTCGACCACCTCCGTGGCGTGCAGGTCCCCGACGACATGTCCGGGGACGGGGCGGTGGAGGCGATCACGTGTGTGATGCGGATACGTCATGTGGCCGATCATCTGGCAGCGATGCTGACTGGGGTGCTCGACCGCTGCGGGGTGGCGGCCGCGCAGGGCCGGACGCTGCGGGAGCTGTTGATGGCGTTGGGGTGTGCGCCGTCGGTCGCGGAGCGGCTGGTCCGTGTCGGTGCCGCGCTGCCGGCGCTGCCCACGCTCGCGGCCCACGCTGGTGATGGTGCGATCTCTGGTGAGCATGTGGATGCGATCGTGAAGGGCATCAACCACATTCGCGCCCGCGCACCCGGACCAGTCAGCGAGGAAGCCCGGTTTGCGCAGCTGACTGATCTGTTGGGGCAGTTTTTCTCCGGGGCCACCCCTGCTGACATCGGGAACCGCGCCCGAAAACTGGGCAACCGCGTCGCCGCGGCGGAAGGCGGGTTGCCCGCGGCCGAGGATCGGTCCATCAACACCGCCGACCACCGCATCACCAGCGACGGGCGGGTCCAGATCCGCGCGGACCTGGACGCCGAAGTCGGCGCCAAATACATCGCGGCGATCGAACAAGGGTCCGCGCCGCGGCCCGAACCCGACGGCAGCCCCGATGTGCGCTCGGCGGGGCGTCGACGCGCCGACGCCCTGGAAGCGGTGTTGGATATCGCGGCCCGCGGCGGGGACACACACTTAACACATTCAGGCCCGCGCACCCGGCCCGGTGGATGAAGCCGCCCGGTTCGCGCAGGTGACCGATCTGTTGGGACAGTTCTTCTCCGGCGCCACCCCCGCCGACATCGACAAACGCGCCCGCCGGTTGGGCAACCGGGTCGCCGCCGCTGAAGGTGGCCTGCCGGCCGCCGAGGACCGGTCGATCAACACCGCCGACCACCGCGTCACCAGCGACGGGCGGGTGCAGATCCGCGCGGACCTGGACGCCGAAGTCGGCGCCAAGTACATCGCGGCGATCGAACAAGGGTCCGCGCCGCGGCCCGAACCCGATGTGCGCTCGGCGGGGCGTCGACGCGCCGACGCCCTGGAAGCGGTGTTGGATATCGCGGCCCGCGGCGGGGACATCGCCTCCGCCCCGCGGACGCAGCTGTTGTTGACGGTGCCCGCCGACACCCCGGACCTGGCCACGCTGGAATTCATCGGGTCGATCAGCACCATGACCCTGGACCGGCTCACCTGCGACACCACCGTCACCACCATGATCGTCGACGGCGAACAAGTGCCCCTCGATATGGGGCGCGAGAAACGGCTGTTCCCACCCCATCTGCGCAAAGCGCTCTATCACCGCGATCAATGCTGCATCAAATGCGGCGCACCCCCAGGGCGCACCCACGCGCATCACATCGTGCACTGGACCCACGGCGGCGACACATCACTAGGTAATGGCTGCCTGCTGTGCCCGGCCTGTCACGCCAACATCCACCACGACGGGTGGGACGTCGTCATGGGAATGGACAAACACCCCTGGCTCATCCCACCCGCCACCGTCGACCCCCACCGAAAACCCATCCCCGCCCACAACCGCCGCACCATGCACCTCGACCACGCAGCCGCCTAACACCTAAAGCACTGCGCACCTTGACAACTAAACAGTGACAACGCACCGCGGGCCTGCTGCTTCCACAGCGGGATGGGAGCAGCAGGCCCGCACCCGGACGGCGCCCGACGAGCTGCCACCGACAGCACGCCCAGCTCGGTTGCGGACGTACGTGGCGCCAGCCTCAGGCCTGCGTCATCTTCCAATAGGCCCCGCGCCGCTCCAGCAGCTCGTCGTGGGACCCACGCTCGACGATGCGCCCGGCCTGGACCACGAGGATCAGATCGGCGTCGCGGATAGTGGAAAGTCGGTGCGCGATAATGAAACTCGTCCGATTGCGCCGCAGCTCCGCGGTGGCCTGAGCGATCAGCAGCTCGGTGCGGCTGTCGACCGAACTGGTGGCCTCGTCGAGGATCAACAGCTGGGGTTGCCGGACCAGCGCTCGCGCAATGGTGATCAGCTGCTTTTCGCCGGCGCTGATGTTGACGCCGTTCTCGTTGAGTCGCGTCTGGTACCCGTTCGGCAGCGTGTGCACGAAATGGTCGACGCGCGCGGTGCGGGCCGCCTCGATCACCTCGGCCTCGGTGGCGTCGGGACGTCCGTAGGCGATGTTGTCGTAGATCGTGCCGCCGATCAGCCAGGTGTCCTGCAGCACCATGCCGATGCGCAACCGCAGCTCGGCGCGGCTCATCGTCGCGATGTCGTGGCCGCCCAGCAGGATTCGACCGAAATCCGGCTCGTAGAACCGCATCAGCAGGTTCACCAGTGTGGTCTTGCCGGCCCCGGTCGGCCCGACGATGGCCACGGTGGTGCCCGGTTCGGCGACGAACGACAGGTCTTCGATGACAGGAGTCCCGGGTACGTAGGAGAAGTTGACCCGCTCGAACTCCACGAGGTCCGGCGAAGCCGAGAAACTGCCGGCCGCAGGCGAGAAACTGCCGGCCGCAGCCGAGCCGCGGTCCAGCACGCCCAAGCCACTATCGGGTGCCGCTGACCCACGGCCAAGCACCGGCCCAGCCACGACTCCGGACTCTTCGTCGGCGTCCAGGAACTCGAAAACCCGCTCGGCGCTGGCCATCCCGGACTGCATGGTGTTGTACATCGACGCGATCTGGGTCAATGGCTGGTTGAATTGCCTCAGGTACTGGATGAACGCCTGGATGCTGCCCAGACTGATCTGTCCCGTCGCCACCTGGATACCGCCGACCACCGCGACGCCGACGTAGCTGATATTGCCGATGAACGTCGTGATCGGGGAGACCAGCCCAGACAGCGACTGCGCCCCGAAACTTGCTTGGTACACATCGTCGTTCAGTTCGCGGAACTTCTCCTCCGCCAGTGCCCGGTGCCCGAAGGTCTTGACGACGGTGAAGCCGCTGTAGGTCTCTTCGATGTGGGCGTTGAGCCGGCCGGTATTGCGCCACTGCGCCATGAACTGTTGCCGCGACCGCTTGGTGATGATGCGCGTCGCCAGCAAGGTGAGCGGCACCGTCAGCACGGTGATCAACGCCAGCAGCGGCGAAATCCAGATCATTGCCGCCAGCACCGTCACTACTGTCAGCGCCGAGGTCAGCAGTTGACTGACGGTGATCGTCAACGACGTCTGGACGTTGTCGATGTCGTTGGTGACGCGGCTGAGAATCTCCCCGCGGCGACGGGAATCGAAGTAGGACAACGGCAGCCGGTGAATCTTGTCTTCGACGTGGGAGCGCAGCGCGAACATGGTGCGCTGCACGATGGTGTTGAGCAGTCGGGCCTCGGCCCACACCATCACGGCTGAAACCAGATACAGCAGCAGCGCGAGCGTCAGCACGTGGCCGATCGCTGTGAAGTCGACGCCCTGGCCCGGAACGACATCGGACCCGGCGAGCAGGTCGGCAAAGGTGTTGTCGCCCCGCGCCCGCGCCGCTGCCACCGCCTGTTCACGGCTGATGCCCGCCGGCAGCCCGCGGCCCAGAACCCCGTTGAACAACAGGTCGGTGGCATGGCCCAGGATGCGCGGCCCTATCACGCCGACGGCGATCCCGGCGATGCCCAACAGCATCACCACGATCACCCGGCGCCGTTGCGGCGCCAGCTGTTTCACCAGCCGCAGCGCCGTGTCCCGGAAGTTCTCGGACCGCTGACCCGACGCCAGCATGGCGGCCGACGGCGGCCGGGTCACGCCAGGCCTCCGGCCACGACCGCTTGCGAGTCGGCGAATTCGCGGTACACCGGGCACGACTCGATCAGCTCGGAATGCGTGCCGACGCCCACCACGCGGCCGTTGTCGAGCACGACGATCTGATCGGCGGCGGCGACCGTCGAAAGGCGTTGGGCGACAATGATCACCGTGGCATCGGCGGCCGCCGCGGACAACGCGTCCCGCACCCGGGCGTCGGTGTGGACGTCCAGCGCCGAGAAGGCGTCGTCGAACAGGTACACCGCCGGCCGTCGGACCACCGCGCGGGCGATGGCGAGGCGCTGGCGCTGTCCACCGGAGAAGTTCGTGCCGCCCTGTGCGACGGGCATGCCGAGCCCCTCGGGGTGGTCCGCCACGAAATCGGCCGACGCGACACCGAGCGCGGCCCACATCTCGTCTTCGGTCGCGTCAGCCTTGCCGAACCGCAGGTTGTCGGCAACCGTGCCGGAAAACACATGCCCGCGCTGCGGCACCACCCCGATCATCGACCACAGCTGTTCAGGGTCGTAGTCCCGCACGTCGACGCCGTCGACCATCACGGAGCCCGAGGTGACGTCGTACATCCGGCACAGCAGTGCCATCAGCGTCGACTTGCCGGAGCCGGTCGATCCCACGATGGCCGTCACCGTCCCGGGCGAGGCGGTCAGTGAAACCCCGTGCAGCACAGGGTCGTCGGCCCCGGGGTACCCGAAGGTGGCGGCCGCCACCTGTATCTCCCCGCGCCGCACCTCCGGCACCACGGGCGAATCGGGCGCCACGATCGACGGCTCGGTCGCGAGCACGTCGGTGATCCGATCGGCGCACACCGACGCCCGCGGCAGGATCACGAGCACGATGGTCACCATCAGCACGGCCATCAGGATCTGCATGAAGTAGGACAGGAACGCGATCAGCGAGCCGACCTGCATCTGGCCGTGATCGATCCGGATTCCGCCGAACCAGATCACCGCGACGCTGGACAGATTCACCACGAGCGTGGTCGCGGGCAGCATCAGGGCCTGCCACCGGCCGACAGTGAGGGTGGTGTCGGTCAGGGCGTGATTCGCATCGGCGAACCGCGCACGTTCGGCGTCCTCCCGCGAGAAGGCCCGAATCACGCGAATGCCGGTGAGCTGCTCGCGCAGCACCCGATTGATGTTGTCGATCAACCGCTGCATGCGGCGGAACAGCGGCAGCAACCGGGAGATGATGAGGTAGTTGCACACCGCCATCACCGGCACGCTGACCAGCAGCAGCCACGACAGGCCGGCGTTCTGGTGCACGGCCATCGCGATGCCGCCGATGCACATGATCGGTGCGGTGATCAGCATGGTGCAGGTCATCTGCACCAGCACCTGGATCTGCTGGACGTCGTTGGTGGTGCGGGTCATCAGCGTGGGCGCGCCGAACCGGACGGCTTCGGCGTTGGACCAGCCGAGCACCTGGCGGAACACTGCCCAACGCAGGTCGCGGCCGAACCCCATGCCGGCGCGGGAACCGAAGTAGACCGCGCCGACGGCGCACAGCACCTGCAGCGCGCTGACGGCGAGCATGGCGGCGCCGAGCCGCCCGATCACGGCGGTGTCGCCGCGAGCAACGCCGTGGTCGATGATGCGGGCGTTGAGCGTCGGCAGATACAGCGAGGCCAGCGTGCTGATCAGTTGCAGCGTCGCCACCACCGTCAGCTGCCGCCGATACGGCCTCGTGTACTGCCGCAGCAGTGCCCAGAGCATGCGGTTACTGTGGCACACCCGGGAATGCTTGTAGAAAGACCAGGTCAGTCGGCATGTCGGTGGTTGACCTCCGAACCTGCCGCTACAGTGCATGGCGTGACCCGCAGACAGGTGAAGACTGCCGCCGCGACCGTGCTTGCCGCGGCGATGATTCCGGCGATGTCCGCCTGCTCGGACGGCGGCAACGGTGGCAGCGCTCCGGCGGGCGGCCCCTCGGGCCCGGCGGCGTCCGGCCCGGCCAAGCACGGCCCGATGTTCCCGGTGTGCGGCGGCGTCAGCGATCAGACCGTCAGCCAGCTGACCCAGGTCCCCGGCCTCGTCAACACCGCGAAGAACTCCGTCGGCTGCCAGTGGCTGGTCAACGGTGGCATCCTCGGTCCGCACTTCTCGTTCACCTGGTACCGGGGCAGCCCGATCGGTCGCGAACGCAAGACCGAGGAACGGACGCGAGCCGACGTCAACGACATCAACATCAACGGCCACTCCGGGTTCGTCGCACTCGGCGAGGACCCGATGATCGGCAAGAGCCTGTGTGAGGTCGGCATCCAGTTCGATGACGACTTCATCGAATGGTCCATCAGCTTCTCGCAGAAGCCGTTCCCCGATCCGTGCGACATCGCCAAGGAACTGTCCCGGCAATCGATTGCGAACGCGAAATGACACGACGGAAACTGGCCGGAGCGGTCGCCGTGATGTCGGCGTTGGCGCTGGTGGGTTGCGCGCGCTCCGTCGAGGGCACCGCACTGAAGGAAGGCGCCGGCGGCGGCAGCGAGCACTCGGCGGATTCCTACCCGAACCTGCTCAAAGAGTGCGACGTGCTGACCAACGACGTGCTGGCCAAGACGGTCGGCGCGGACCCGCTGGACATCCAGAGCACCTTCGTGGGTGCGGTGTGCCGCTGGCAGGCGCTGAACCAGTCGGCGGGCCTCATCGACATCACCCGGTTCTGGTACGAGCAGGGCAGCCTCGATGAGGAGACCAAGGTCGCCCAGCACCTGAACTACAAGTACGAGACCAAGGCGATCGCCGGCGTGAAGTCGATCATCATGCACCCGAACGACCCCAACGGTTCGTGCGGTGTGGCCAGTGACGCCGCCGGTGTCGTGGGCTGGTGGGTCAACCCGCAGGGCCCGGGCGCGGACACCTGCGGCATGGCCACCAAGCTGATGGAGCTGACGCTCGCCACCAACTCCTAACGAGGGATGTGGAACTGATCCAACGTGGCGCTGCGCAGCTCCAGCTGCGACCAGTGCCGCTTGGTGTGCAGAACCGCGATCGCCGACGTCGGGTATTTCATCGCGATCTCGCCGGCGGCGTCAGGGTCGCTCGTGTCGAGCGACGCCAAACTCAGCGCGAGCGATGACATGACCGGTTCGTGGCCGATCACCAGCAGTGTGTTCGCCGCCTCCGGTGCACCGTTGATGACCTCGATGGCGATGCCTGCCGTCGCGTCGTAGAGGCGCTGGACGTAGGTCACGGGTGCGGTGATGCCGGTGCGTTCGAGCGTCTGCCGGGTGCGGGTGGCGGTCGAGCACAGAACGGCGTCGACGGGAGGGAGATGTTCCCGAATCCAGTCGCCGGCGAGTGCCGCTTCGCGGATGCCCCGTTTGGCGAGCGGCCGGTCGTGGTCGGCGACCCCGTCGGGGTAGTCGGATTTCGCGTGCCGCAGCAGGATCAATGTTCGGGTTCCCGTCACCCGCCCACCGTAGATCCCCAGAGTTGTCGGTGCCCGGTTTTACACTCGCCGCATGCGTTTCGTCCACACCGCCGACTGGCAGCTCGGTATGACCCGGCATTTCCTGGGCGGTGAGGCGCAGCCGCGCTACTCAGCCGCGCGCCGTGACGCCGTGGCGCGTCTCGGTGCACTGTGCACCGAGGTCGGTGCCGAATTCGTCGTCGTGGCCGGGGATGTCTTCGAACACAACCAGCTCGACCCGCGCGAGGTCAGCCTGTCGCTGGAGGCCATGCGGGCCATCAAGATCCCGGTGTTCCTGTTGCCGGGCAACCACGATCCGCTGGATCCGTCGTCGGTCTACACCAGCTCGCTGTTCCTGGCCGAATGCCCGCCGAACGTCACGGTGCTCGACGGCGTGCACGAACTGCGCCCCGGGGTGCAGATCGTCGGAGCGCCGTGGCGTTCCAAGGCGCCCACCACGGATCTGACGGGCGAGGCGGTGGCCGAGTTGCCGGCCGATGGCGTCACCCGAATTGTGGTGGGCCACGGTGGGGTAGACGTCCTCGATCCCGATCCCACGAAGCCGGCGCTGATCCGGCTGGCCGCTGTCGAGGACGCGGTACGGCGGGGCGCGGTCCACTATGTGGCGTTGGGGGACAAGCACTCTCGCACCGAGGTCGGCAGCACCGGCCGGGTGTGGTATTCCGGCGCGCCCGAAGTCACGAATTACGATGACATCGAGGCGGATTCGGGCCACGTCCTGGTGGTCGACGTCGACGATGCGGATCAGTCGGTCACGGTCGAGTCCCGCCGGGTGGGGCAGTGGCGGTTCGTCACGCTGCGCCGGATCGTCGACACGGACCGCGATATCGCCGACCTGGACCTGAACCTCGACGGCCTGCCGGACAAGGAACGTACCGTCGTCCGGCTGGCGCTGACCGGCTCGCTGACCATCTCCGACAAGGCCACCCTCGACGCCTGCCTGGATCGCTACGCGCGCCTGTTCGCCGCGCTGACGACCTGGGAACGCCACACCGACCTAGTCGTGGTCCCGGCCGACGGTGAGTTCTCGGACCTCGGCATCGGCGGGTTCGCCGCGGCGGCGGTCGAGGAATTGGTCGGCACCGCAAGCGCTTCGGGCGACGACGGCGACGACGCCCGTGCGGCCCTCGCGCTACTGCTGCGCCTGGTCGATCGGGGGAGCGCGGCATGAAGTTGCACCGGCTGATCCTGACCAATTATCGCGGCATCGCCCACCGCGAGATCGAATTTCCCGAGCGCGGTGTGGTGGTGGTCGCCGGCGCCAACGAGATCGGCAAGTCCTCCATGATCGAGGCGCTCGATCTGCTGCTGGAGTCCAAGGACCGCTCGACCAAGAAAGAGGTCAAGCAGGTCAAACCGACTCATGCTGACGTCGGTGCTGAGGTGACGGCCGAAATCTCCACCGGCCCTTACCGGTTCGAG
Organism: Mycobacterium sp. UNC410CL29Cvi84; assembly: GCF_000686745.1. Classification (NCBI taxonomy): domain Bacteria; kingdom Bacillati; phylum Actinomycetota; class Actinomycetes; order Mycobacteriales; family Mycobacteriaceae; genus Mycobacterium; species Mycobacterium sp. UNC410CL29Cvi84. The sequence continues at coordinate 72,974 of NZ_JMLM01000001.1, read as the reverse complement.
TACTACAAGCGGTTCCACAAGAAGGCCGAGACCCGGCTGACCATCCTCGCGCCGCGCCGCGAGCAGCTCACCGGCGACGAGGCGCACGACCGGGTGCGCGCGATGCTCGAGGAGACGGTCGACACCGAACTCTGGCGGGCCCAACGCATTCTGCAGTCTGCCGCCATGGTGCCGGTCGATCTCGCCGGGTGCGATGCGCTGGCGCGGGCACTTGACGTCGCGGCCGGCCAGGCCGGTGCGCTCGAGGGCGCGTTGTCGGGCAATGAGCCGCTGCTGGTCGACCGGATCGACGCGGAGTTCTTGAAGTACTTCACGCAGACCGGCCGCCCCACCGGTGTGTGGGCCGAGGCCATCAAGGGCCTGAAGGCCGCGCAGGCCGAGGTCGCGGCGCGCACCGCCGCGGTGGCGGAGGTCGACGAGGCGGTGCGCCGGCACGGCGAGCTGACGATGGAATTGGCCACGGCCACTGAGCAATTGGCGGCCGCGGAGGTACGGCTGGCGGCGGCTCGGGAAGCGGCCACCGCGGTGGCGCGAGTCCGCGACGACCTTGCCCAGGCGCGCGTGCAGGCGCAGGCGGCGGTGGCGACCTCGACGGCAGCACGCAGCGCACTCGACGAGCGGCAGCGGCTGCAGGCCGACGTCGAGCAGCGGACGGGCAGCATCGGTGAACTGACAGCGGCCTCCGAGCACGCCGCGCAGCAGCAGGTGGCCGCGGCGCAGCTGCAGCAGGCCGCCGATACCGCCGTGGCCGTGGCACGGTCCGTGGTGGAAACCGGCCGCGCCCGCTTGGATGCGGCGCGCCGGGTGGTGGACCAACTGTCGCAGCGCGCTGAGGCCGTTCGGTTGGCCGGCCTGCTGGAGCGGGTGCAGGCCGCCGCCGACGAACTGGCTGCGGTTGCGGATCAGCTGGGCAAGATCACCCTGACCGCGGCGGGCATGCGCGCCATCGAAACGGCCGCCGCAGCGGTGGACCGGGCAGCCGCGGCCGCTGAACTCGCCTCGGCACGAATCGAATTGGTGGCGCACGGCGACGTCGAGCTGCGGGTCGGCGACCAGGACGTGACGCTGTCCGCCGGCGCGGAGTGGACCACGAGCGCGGGCAGTCGCACCGACGTCGAGCTCCCCGGGCTGCTGACGGTGCGGGTGCTGCCCGGCACCCCGGCCGCGGACACCAGCGCGGTTCTCGATGCGGCGCGCAATGCGCTGGCGGCGGCGCTGCAGCCGCACGGCGTCGCCGACGTCGAGGCCGCGCGGGCCCTGGACGCCCGGCGGCGCGAACTCGAAGCCGAGCGTGATCGGCTGACCGTCACCCGGCAGACCCTGCTGGGCGCCGACACGGTCGAGGAGCTCGCAGCTCGGCTGGCGGGGCTGCGGGAGCAACTCGGCGACACCGACGCCATCGACGTCGGGGCCGCCCGGGCCGAGCTGGAATCTGCCGACGCCGAACAGCGCCGGGCGGCAGCCGATTATGAGGAATGCCGCGACACGGCCACTGCCGCGGCCGCCGCGGTGGCGGCCGCGCTGACCGCGGCGACGGTCGCCCGCGAGAAGGTGACGGCGGCGACGACCGCGCTCACCGAGGCCACCGAGCGGTTGGCCCGGCAGCGCGAGCTGGAGGACGACGCGGCGTTGAGCCAGCGCGTCGCGGCGCTGGGGGAGCAGGCGGCTGTAGCCACCGCGCGCGAACAGGAACTCGCCGCTGCACTGGCTGCCGCCGCGCCCGAGGCCGTCGACGCGGAACTGGCGGCGGCCACTGCGGATTCGGCCCGGCTCGCTGCCCGGCGCCGCGAACTCGACGACCAATTGCGGGATGTGGCAGCGCAATTGAAGGTGTACGGAACGCAGGGCCGCCAGAGCCAGCTCGATGCTGCCGAGATCGCGCTGCGGCACGCGGAGTCCGAACATGCCGCGGTGGGCCGTCGAGCCCGGGCCGCCGAACTGCTGCGCACGGTGATGGGCCGGCACCGCGAGCAGGCCCGGCAGCGGTACGTGGCGCCGTTCCGCACCGAGGTGGAACGGCTGGGACGCATCGTTTTCGGCGACAGCTTCGCCGTCGAGGTCGACAGCGATCTGCGGATTTGCAGTCGCACCGTCGCGGGCACCACCGTGCCGTACGAGAGCCTGTCCGGCGGGGCCAAGGAACAGCTGGGGATCGTCGCCCGACTGGCCGGAGCGGCGTTGGTGGCCAAGGAGGACACCGTCCCGGTGATCATCGACGACGCACTGGGGTTCACCGATGCGGGCCGCCTGACCCGGATGGGTGAGGTGTTCGACGCGGTCGGCGGTGACGGCCAGGTGATCGTGCTGACCTGCAGCCCCGAGCGTTATGCCAGCGTCGGCGACGCGACGCGCATCGAGCTCACCGCTTAGGCCCCTGGTAGGCCGCTTTTCGTGACAGACTGCGGCGGTGATCGCTGACTTCGTCGTCGTGGGTACGGGCTCGGCCGGTGCGGTGCTGGCTGATCGACTGAGCGCCGACGGCACCGCGCAGGTGGTGGTGCTGGAAGCCGGGGCCGTCGACAAGAATCAGTTCATCCATATCCCGGCGGCTTTCGCGAAGCTGTTCCGCGGCGAGTTCGATTGGGATTACTCGACCGAACCGCAGCCGGAGCTCGCCGACCGCCGCATCTACTGGCCGCGCGGCAAGACCCTCGGCGGTTCGTCGTCGATGAACGCCATGATGTGGGTCCGCGGCCTGCCCGCGGATTACGACGAGTGGGGTGAGCTCGCCGGCGAAGAGTGGTCGTACGCGGCCGTGAAGAAGTACTTCGACCGGATCGAGGCCGGGCCGCTGGTGCTCAGCCCGCAGCGCAGCCCGCGCGGCGTCACCGCCGCGTGGCTGGAGGCCGCCGAGCAGTCCGGTCATGAGGGGTTCGTCGAGACCCGGGTGTGTCAGCGCCGTGGCGCGCGCTGGAGCACCGCCGACGCCTACCTGCGTCCGGCTCTGAAGCGGTCCAATCTGCATCTGTGCACCGGCGCCACGGCAACCCGCGTGCTGATCGAGGACGGGCGGGCGGTCGGCGTCGAGTACGAAGCGGACGGTCGTCGTCAGGTCGTCCGCGCGCGCCGTGAGGTGATCCTGTGCGGCGGCGCGATCAACAGCCCGCAGCTGCTGATGCTGTCCGGCATCGGTCCGCGCGAGCATCTGGCCGAGCACGGCATCGACGTCGTCCACGATGCGCCGGGCGTCGGCTCGAATCTGCTGGATCACCTGGTGGTGCTGCTCGGGTTCGACGCCAACTGCGAGACCCTGATCAGCGCGGAGAAGCCGGTGCAGCTGATCAACTACCTGACCCGCCGCCGCGGCATGCTCACCTCGAATGTCGGTGAAGCATATGGCTTTGTCCGCAGTGATCCCGATCTCGCGCAGCCCGACATCGAGCTGATCTTCGCGCCGGCACCCTTCTTCGACGAGGGCATCGGCGAGGCGTACCCGCGCGACGCGGTGGCGATGGGGCCGATCCTGGTGAAGCCCAAGAGCACCGGCACCATCCGGCTGGCGTCGGCCGATCCGTTGGCCAAGCCGATCATCGACCCGCGCTATCTATCCGACCCCGAGGGCGCCGACCGCAAGGCACTGCTGGCGGGCTTGCGGATGCTGGCGGACATGACCCAGGCCCCGGCGCTGAAGGGACTGCTCGGCGACATCGCCCGCCCGGTGGGCGCGCACGATCTCGACGACCGCACGCTGGAGCTGGCACTGGCGACCACGTCGCACACGCTGTATCACCCGACCACCACGTGCCGGATGGGCACTGATGAGGCCAGCGTGGTCGACCCGCAGCTCCGCGTCCGTGGTGTCGCGGGGCTGCGGGTCGCCGACGCTTCGGTGATGCCGACCATCATCCGGGGCCACACTCACGCCCCGAGCGTGCTGATCGGTGAGAAGGCCGCCGACCTCATCACCGCCTGAGGTCAGAAGTACGCGTTGGCGGGAATCGCCGTGCCGTGCAACAGGTTCTGTCCGACCACCCGGGCCTTGTAGCCGACGGGATTGTGCAGCGTGATGGTGCGGATGTTGCGCCAGTGCCGGTCGAGGTTGCGTTGCCGGCTGGCCGCGCTGGCACCGCCGAGCTCGAGGAGCTTGGTGGCGGCGCGCGGCGCGATGTCGTCCAGGTGCACCTTCACCTTGGCCGCCTGCAACTGGGCCTCCGCGACCAGCGCCGCGTCGGGCACACCGTCCGGACCGGTCGAATCGATGGCCGCCCCGATCGCCGCCGCCGCATCCAGTACCGCGGCCCGGGCGATGTAGGCAGAGCTGGCCAATTCGCCGAGTTGGCGCTGCAGCAGCGGGTCGTCGGTCGGTGACGCCGCGGAGGCATGGCTGAAGCTGCGCTCGCGGGACCGCAGGAGCGCAATCCCGTCGTCCACGATGTTCTCCAGAATGCCGGCCACCACGGCGTGGATGTACAGCTGCAGCAGGGTGTACTGCACCGACGGCACGGGCTCGGCGTCGTACGGCGTGTCCGAGAGCACCTCGTCGGGCAGCACCGTCACGTCGCGGAAGCGCGTCGTGCCGGTGCCGGTACGGCGCTGGCCGAAACCGTCCCAGTCGTCGATGATCTCCACGCCCGCACGATCGGCGGGGATGATGACGATCGCCACCGAATCATGATCGGTGGTCGCCGTCACGGTCAGGTAGTCCGAGAACAGGGTTCCGGTGCTGTAGAACTTCTCGCCGGTCAAGGTGAAACTGCCGTCGTGGCCCGGCGTCAAGCGGGTGTTGAACACGAGGCTGCCCACCGCGTGGGAGCCCTTCTCGCTGAACGCATTGCCGAACACCTTGCCGTCGACGACCTTTTCGAGCCAGGCCCGGGATCCGGGCTGGTCCAGGGTGCGCAGCCGCTCTTCGACGAACCAGAAATGCGTGCGGAAGATGTGCGCCACCACCGGATCGGCGCGGGCGACGTCGATGACGGCGGAAAACAGTTGCGGCACCGTGAGTCCGGCGCCGCCCAGCTCGGTAGGTAGGCGCAGGGTGCCGAATCCGGCCCGCTTGAGCGCGGCCACCTGGTCGAACGGATTCACGTCTTCCAGATCGCGGTCTTTGGCGCCTGCGGCGATATCGGCCAGCAGGTCGTTCCACGTGGTTGTGTCGGGGAGGTCGAGGATCGTCATGACCCAGTTCTACGTACCAGCACAGTCACAGGCACTGCTTACGCTCGCGCCGAACCTAAGGCGGCACAATGAGTGGCGATGACCATGAACGCCAAGCGCCGCAAGGCGCACGACAAGCTCGCGGCGCTGCCGGGGGTGCGGTCGGTGCGGCGACCGGTTCGGTCAAGTGGCGCTGAGGAATTCGATCTGTTCTATGTGCGGACCGGTCCGCCGGGCGACCATCCGCTGGTCATCATTCCGGGCGGGCCGGGTGCGGCGTCCATCGGGCATTACCGCAATCTGCGGCGTCATGCGACGGCCGCCGGCCTGGACGTCATCATGGTCGAGCACCGCGGCGTCGGCATGTCCCGGCACGACGACGCCGGCGCCGACCTGCCCACGGAGGCGCTGACCATCGAGGCCGCGGTCGACGACATCGCGGCGGTTCTGGACGACGCCGACGTCGAGTCGGCGGTGATCTACGGCACGTCGTACGGCAGCTACCTGGCGGCAGGTGTCGGCGTGCTCCATCCCGGCCGGGTGCACGCGATGGTGCTGGACTCGCCGCTGCTGTGCGCCGACGACATCGACGCGGTGCGCGAGGCCACCCGGGCCGTGCTGTGGGACGGCACCGCGCCGTCGACGGAGGGGCTGGCCAGCCGGGTGCGGGGTCTGGCCGCGGACGGGCAGCTGACGCCCTGGGTGGTGCAGCTGGCGACGGGACTGTACGGCCTGGTCGGTCCGGAGGTGCTGGAGCAGCAGCTCGAGTTGCTGCTCACCGGACGCGGACTGCTGTGGCACGCCATCGGGCACAGCACCAAGCTGTTGTTCGAGAGCAAGACGCCGTACCGCCATGAACCCGACCTGGTCGAGCACATCGGCTACCAGGAGCTCAACTACGCTCCCGAGCCCGACGGCCTGCCGATCGACCCGGCGCTGGCGTACCGCGAATCCGCCACCGGTGACCCGGATTTCGTCGCGGAACCGTTCGACCTCGTGGCCGCGATGCCGGGATTCGACTGGCCGACCGTGGTGATCTCCGGTGGGCGCGATTTGATCACCCCGCCGGCCGTCGCCCAGCGGGTCGCCGGGCTGATTCCCGGCGCCGTACTGCTGGAACTGCCCAGCGCGGGCCACAGTGTGCTCGACATGCGCGAAGGTGCGGCACTGACCATCGCCACCGCGGTGTGCGCCGGCGAATACGCGGAATTGCCGGACCGGGCAACCGAATTGGACACTGCGCCGCCGGACTTCACGGTGCGCCTGATGGTCAAGGGCATCGCGACGGCCGCAGCCGCCGAGTCGCTGGTGCCGGCCGGGCTGCCGCGGGCCATCAGGCAGCTCAGGACCTGGTAGTTCAGGACTTGATGAAGCCGATCGTCATGTAGTTGAGGTCACCCAGGCCCGCTGGGCCGTAGTTGGCCAAAGTGCTTCGGACCGCAGCGTTTCCGGGGGATTGCGCGAGCGGCAGGCTGAACGTTTCGGCCCACAGCATGCGATCCAGCTGATTGGCCAGGGCCTGTGCCTTGACGGGATCGAGTTCGTCGAGCGTCTGCTCGATCTTGGCGTCGATCTCGGGCGTGCCGACCTTGCCGAAGTTGCTCTCGCCGCCCGAGGCGTAGATCTGGGTCAGACCACTCAACGGGAAGGCGTCGCCCTGCCAGGCGAAGGCGGCGATGTCGAAGTTACTGGGAATGATGTACTGGCTGAAGAAGTCTGCGCCCGAGGACACCACGAGTTCCAGCTTGACGCCGATATCGGCGAGGGTTTTCTGCGTCAGCTGCCCGATCTGCCGGCCGCTCGGGGCGTCGTAGAAGACGATCCGCACCTTCAACGGCTTGCCGTCCTTCTCCCGCACCGAGCGGCCCGCGGGCAGCTTCCAGCCCAGCGCGTCGAGTTCGCGACGTGCCGCCTCCGGGTCGAAAGGTGTCCCGCCGCTGTTGTTCTGGTAGCCCGCCTGCCCCGCGACGTAGATGTGGTTGTTGAGTGGCACCGGGTTGTCCACCAGGCCGTGCTGCAGGACCGTCACGATGGTTTTTCGGTCGATGCCCATGGCGACCGCATGCCGCACTGCCGGATCGGCGAGGATCGAACCGGGCGCGCCGTTGAAGGTCAGGTGCGACCAGGTGGGTCCCGGCGCGGTGCGGATGTCGACCCCCTTGGTGCGCCGGGCGCGCACCATGTCGTCGATCGACCCCAGCCCGGTGGCATCGATGGCGTTGTTCTGCAACGCCGGGATACGCGCAGCGTCGTCGAGGACGAGGAACGTGATGCTGTCCAGCAGCGGCCGGGCGCCCCACCATTTCGGATTGCGGGTCAACGTGATTCGCTGCGCGCCGCGGTCGACGTTCGAGACGACGAACGGACCGGCCGACGGCCCGGGCTTGTTCAGCTGTCCCTTGTTGAACACCTCGGGATCGGTCGTCGAGACCTTGGGCAGCAACATGCCGTTGCCCGCGAACATGCCGCGCCACTCGGCATAGGGCCGGGTGAACGTCATGACGGCCTGCCGGTCGTCGACGCCGCGGGTCACCGAGGCCACCCGCTCGCTGCCGTTGGGGCTCGCGATCTGGAACCGGGGGTCCTTGCCGGTCGTCGCGGTGACCTCGGCGGCGATGTCCTCCCAGGTGATCGGGGCGCCGTCGCTCCAGACCGCCTTGGGATTGATCGTGTAGGTGACCACCTGCGGATTGGTGCTGGTGAGCCGGATGTCCGTGAAGTAGTCGTGGTTGACGGTGGTCGAACCGTCGGGTCCGACGATGAACGCCCGCGGCAGGGTGGGCCGGAGGATCGCGGCGGTGTCGACGGTGTTGCCGTCGATGTTCAGCGTGTTGAAGTTGTCCGGGAACGCGGTGAGCGCCAGGCGCAGATTGCCGCCGTCCCTCAGGGTCGCCGGGTCGCGGGGGTTGAGGTCGTTGGCCGCACCGAGTTTCGGCGCGCCGGCGCTGGACCCGCGGTACTCGCTCGAGCAACCGGCCACCAGGGCGATCAAGGCCACGAGGGCCACCACCAGTTGACTGCGACGGGACGCCATCATTCACCTCCCGGCTGCGGCACGGCATCGAGTAGCCGCTGGGTGTACGGGTCCTGCGGGGCGCTGAAAACTTGTGCGGCATCGCCTTGTTCGACGACGGCGCCCTTGTACATCACCGCCACGGTGTGGGCGAGATGGCGGACAACCGAAAGGTCATGCGAGACAAACAGATACGACAGGTCGAAGCGCTGCTGCAGGTCCAGTAGCAGGTTGATGATGCCGGCCTGGATCGAGACGTCCAGCGCCGACACCGGTTCGTCGAGCGCCAGAATCTTGGGCTGACGCGCCAGGGCCCGGGCGATGCCGATGCGCTGCTTCTGACCACCGGAGAACTCGGCTGGGTAGCGGGCCGCGTCCTCGTGTCGCAGCCCGACGATGCCGAGCAGTTCGGTGACGCGGTCGTCGATCCGGTTCTTGTCGAAACCGCCGACTCGCAAGGGTTCGGACAGCACGTCGAACACCGGCAGTCGCGGATCCAGCGCCGCCACGGGGTCCTGGAATACCACCTGCAGGTCGCCGCGCAGCTCGCGGCGCGTGTCGCGGGTCAGGCCGGCCACGTCGTGGCCGAGCACCGTGATCGAACCCGATTGCGGCGCGGTCAGATTCAGGATCTGGTGCAGCGTGGTGGTCTTGCCGGAGCCCGATTCACCGACGATGCCCAGGGTGCGGCCCTGCCGCAGCTGCAGGCTGACGCCGTCGACGGCGCGCAGCTCGCCGACCTTGCGCCGCAGCATCCCGCCGCTGAGCTTGAACGTCTTGACCAGGTCGCTCACCGCGAGCACCACCGGCCGGTCGGCACCGTCATCCGCGACGACCTCGGGTTCGGTTGCCACCCCGTAGATTTCGGCTGCGCTGCGCCCAGTCACCTGGTCGGTGTGGATGCAGGCGGCGGCGTGCCCGGGCGCGACGTCCAGCAGCGCGGGTTCGGCCGCCCGGCAGTCGTCGTCGGCCAGCGGGCAGCGCGGCGCGAAGGGGCAACCCGGCGGGAGTGCCGCCATCGACGGTGGCGCGCCGGGGATCGGCACCAACCGCGAGCCCTGCGGCGCGTCGAGCCGCGGCACCGAGCCCAGCAGGCCGACGGTGTACGGCATCACCCGGTCGCGGTACAGGTTCGCCACCGGCGCGGTCTCGACAGCCCGGCCGGCGTACATCACCATTGCGCGGTCGGCGAATTCGGCGACCACACCCAGGTCGTGCGTGATCATCAGCACCCCGGCGCCGGTGACGTCGCGTGCGGTGCGCAGCACGTCGAGGATCTGCGCCTGCACGGTGACGTCGAGCGCCGTGGTGGGTTCGTCGCAGATGATGAGGTCGGGGTCGTTGGCGATCGCGGTGGCGATGACGACGCGCTGGCGCTCACCGCCCGACAGCTCATGCGGGAACGCGCGAGCGCGGGCCGCGGGCTGCTTGATGCCGACCAGCTCGAGTAGTTCGACCGCCCGGGCGCGCGCTGCGCGCCGGTCCATCGAACGGTCGTGCACGCGAAGGGCTTCGGCGATCTGGTCGCCGACGGTGTACACGGGGGTGAGCGCCGACATCGGGTCCTGGAACACCGTGCCGATCACCCGGCCGCGCACCTGGGACATCGCGTCGTCATCGAGCCCGACGAGCTGCTTGCCCTGCAGTTTCACCGAACCGGTCACCTGCGCGTGCTCGGGCAGCAGACCCACCACCGCCATGGCGGTCGCGGACTTGCCCGCGCCCGATTCACCGACCAACGCCAGCACCTCGCCGGGCGCGATGTGAAAGTTCATGCCGCGCACCGCCGAGACGTCCTCGTCGGACGTCTGGAAGGTGACGGTGAGGTCGCGGACCTCGAGCAGCGGCGCGTTCATCGCTTCACCTCCGCGGACCGCCGCCGACGCGGCCGTGCCGAGGGATCGAGCGCGTCGCGCAAGCCGTCGCCGATCAGGTTGGCGCACAGCACGATCAGTACCAGAACGCCGGCCGGAAACAGGAACACCCAGGGGAACGTGGTGACCGACGGGGTGCCGTCGGCGATCAACGTACCCAGGGACACGTCGGGCGGCTGCACGCCGAAACCCAGGTAACTCAAACCGGTTTCGGCCAGGATCGCGACGCCGACGTTGAGTGTGGTGTCGATGATGAGGATCGACGCCACGTTCGGCACGATGTGCCGGGCGATGATCCGGGCGTGGCTGACACCCATATACCGTGCGGCCGTGACGAACTCACGTTCGCGCAGGCTCATGGTGAGGCCGCGCACCATGCGGGAGCTGATCATCCACGAGAACGCCGCCAGCAGAATCACCAGCCACAGCACCGTGCTCTGGTGCCGGATGCGGGGCGTGACGATCGCGATCAGGATGAAACCGGGGATCACGAGCAGCAGGTCGACGATCCACATCAGCACCCGATCGCGCCAGCCACCGAAGTAGCCCGCCACCGAGCCGACCGTCGCGGCGATGACCGTCGAGATCACGGCGACGCACACGCCGATCAGCATCGACTTCTGCATGCCGCGCAACGTCTGCGCGAGCACGTCCTGCCCGAGGGCATTGGTGCCGAACAGGTGCCGGCCGTCGGGAGGCTGCAGCAGGGCGTCGAAATCCATGTCGGTGTACGCGTAGGGGAGCAGCGGCGGCAGGGCGTAGCAGCCGACGAAGAGCGCCACCAGCAGCACGAGCGACACCACGGCGGGGCGGTTGCGGACGAAGCGCCGCGCCACCAACGTGCGCCGCGATGCGAACCGGGCGCGCGGCAGCCCGAACTGGACGCTCATGAGACCCGCACCCGGGGGTCGAGGGCGGCATAGACGACGTCGGACAGCAGGCCGCCGATCAGGATCGTCGTCCCGGAGAACAAGGTGAACGCGGCGACGATGTTGGCGTCCTGGCCTTGAATGCCCTGCACCATCCATTCGCCCATGCCATGCCAGCCGAAGATCTTCTCGACGAACACCGCACCGGTGACCAGGCCCGCGACGCCGTAGGCGAACAGCGTCGCCATGGGGATCAGCGCGGTGCGCAGCCCGTGCTTGAAGAGCGCCCGGCGCCGGGTCAGGCCCTTGGCGCGGGCGGTCCGGATGAAGTCCTGGCCGAGCACGTCGAGCATCGCGTTGCGCTGGTAACGGCTGTATCCGGCGATGGCGCCGAGGGCCAACGTGGCGGTCGGCAACACCAGGTGCTGCAGCCGGTCGACGAACCCGTGCCAGCCGCCCGCCGCGTAGGGCGAGGTCTCACCCGTGTACTGGAACAGCTGGAAGCCCAGCACTTCGTTGATGCCGAGCGCGCCGAGGATCAGCAGGTTCGCGATGACGAATGTCGGGGCGCTGAGAATCAGCAGCGCCAGCACGGTGATGGTGCGGTCGGAGAATCGATACTGCCGGATGGCCCCCCACGCCCCGATGATCACGCCGATGATGGAACCCAGGATCGACCCGATGGCCACCAGCCGCAGGCTGATCCACACCCGTCGTCCCAGTTCTGCTGAAACCGGTTGCCCGGTAACGGTTTTCCCGAAGTCGCCGTGCACCGCGCCGGACACCCAGTTGGCGTAACGCGGCAGCAGTGGCTTGTCGAGACCCAGGTCGTGGGCCTTGGCGTCGATGACGGATTGCGGCGGCCGCGGGTTGCGCTGTAACAGGTTGTCCAGCGGATGGAAGGTCACCGACGTCAGCGCGAACGTCAGGAACGTCGCCAGCGTCAACAGGATCGCGTAGTTGAACAATCGGCGGATCAGGAACCGCGTCATGGGTTGCTCGCTGGAAACCGCATCTGGACAGGTTAAGAGATCCCGGCGCACTAGCGCGGGATTGGCGCCCGATGGCCGCGGCCGTCCTGTTTCTGCGCTGGTGACGCACCAGTTCTGAATTTGGTGGAATACCTGAGGGTCGGGGCGACTTGAAACTGTTTGACCGGCTGCGTGCCCCAACGGTGTGGCGAATCGCGGCGGATCGCGTCTAGGTGGGAGACCCGCGATGACTCAAACCAAGCATTCCGAAATCAACAAGAAGTGGGCAGCCGGCGTTATCGCCGGGAGTATGGCTGTCTGTGCGACGGCCGTGGTGCTTGTCGGAGCGCAGGCGCATTCCCTGAAAACGACATCGGCCAACGGCACCTCAGTCAGTTCCGTTGTCAGCGCCACGACGGTGGGGCCGATCATCAGCGCCGCGCCGGCGATCACCGGGCCCGCTCCGCTGTACCCGGGGCAGGACCCGGGCTAATCAGTTTCGCGGCGGAGAGGCCTTCGCTGCGGCCCAGATTCGATCTGCGCGCTATGAAGGGCGAACTGCCAGAAGCGATTCAGCGCACTGTCAGATTGCCGCGCTTGACTTGAGGCATATGACCGGCCGCCTGCACCGGCGGCGCGGCGCAGTTGTCCCAAGCACGGGAGGCAAACCATGAGTCGACCAGAGACTTCCGGAATCACCATGAAATGGGCAATCGGGCTCATCGGCGGAAGCGCGGTGATGGGCGCCGCCGCGGTATGTGCCGGCGTGTTGGCAGGCCCGTCCGAGACGACGACGGCCAACAGCACGTTGATCACGTCGACGAGCACGACCGCGCCGGTCACCTTCGCGGCGCCGTCGATCACCGGCAAGGCTCCGCTGTGGGCCGGGCAGTCGCCCGACACCAACCCGCAGGGCTAGCGCGGCACGGCCGAGACCGGGGATTCACAGCTCGCACATAGAATCGCCACAGTCGCGCCCCACACCAGTGCGAATAATGGAAGCTGTGACAGGTCCCAGCAGTACCGCCCGTGACAGTGAAGCCCCGCGTGTCGTCATGCATCGAGCTGACGGCAAGCCGATCAACGTCCTCGTGGTCGACGACGAGCCCGTTCTCGCCGAGCTCGTCTCCATGGCACTGCGCTACGAAGGCTGGGACATCGCCACAGCCGGCGACGGCGCGACGGCGATCGCGCTGGCCAAGGACAACCCGCCCGACGTGGTGGTACTGGACGTGATGCTGCCCGACATGAGCGGGCTCGATGTGCTGCGCAAGCTGCGCGAACAGATTCCGGGCCTGCCTCTGCTGCTGCTGACCGCCAAGGACTCGGTCGAGGACCGCATCGCCGGCCTCACCGCGGGCGGCGACGACTACGTGACCAAACCGTTCAGCATCGAGGAAGTGGTGCTGCGGCTGCGCGCGCTGCTGCGGCGCACCGGTGTCGCGAACGAAGCCGGTGACGCGCAGATCGTCGTCGGCGACCTGGTGCTCGACGAGGACAGCCACGAGGTGACGCGCGCCGGCGAACAGATCACCCTGACCGCTACCGAGTTCGAACTGCTGCGGTACATGATGCGCAACTCCAAGCGGGTGCTGAGCAAGGCCCAGATTCTGGACCGCGTGTGGAGCTACGACTTCGGCGGCCGCTCCAACATCGTCGAGCTCTACGTGTCGTACCTGCGCAAGAAGATCGACAGTGGCCGCGAGCCCATGATCCACACCCTGCGCGGCGCCGGATATGTCCTCCGACCCGCTCGCTGAGGCCGGCACGCGCATCTGGCAGCCGCGCACGTGGTCGCTGCGGGTGCGACTGCTGGTCACCCAGGTCCTGCTGCTGGCGCTGGTCATCGTCGGCGTCGGCGCCGCGACCGAGTTTGCGCTGCAGCGCTTTCTGCTGCACCAGCTGGACGACCAGGTGCTGGAGGCGGGCCGGCGCTCTGCCGCCATTTTCGAACTGCCACCGCCGCCCATGGCACCGCCTCTGACCGGCGGGGTGCCCAGGCCGTCCATGGACCCACATTTCCGGATGCGCTTTGACCCCGAGGCCGGCCCCGGCCCCGGCTTCCTCAACGCGCCCGGGCAGGCCGTGGGCACCATCGGCGCGGTGGTGTTCCGTGGCCAGGTCGACGCCGGCGTCATCACCTCCGAGGGCAGTCGTGACTCGGTAACCACCACGGCCACAGCACAATTGGCGCAGGTGCGACCCGATCGCAAGATTCGCACCATGGACATCGACGGTGTGGGGACCTACCGGGTCATCGGCCTGCATCCCCGCCACGGCGGTCCGCAGACGATCGTCACCGGCCTGCCCACCCGGCACGTCGACAACACCCTGCTGTGGGTGCTCGGCATGTTCTGCGCGGTGGGTGCTCTGGCACTGATCGGGGCGACGGTGGTCGGGGTGTGGATCATCCGCCGTCAACTCGCCCCGCTGTCACGGGTTTCCGCCGCCGCGCGTGATGTCGCGGACCGGGAGCTGGACCGCGGCGAGGTGCAGCTGCCGACGGAGATCGTGCACGTCGATCCCGTCGCCGCGCACACCGAGGTCGGCCAGTTGGGTTCGGCACTGAACCGCATGCTGGACCGGATCGCCGGCGCGCTCGCGGCCCGTCATGCCAGTGAGACCCGGGTGCGCCAATTCGTGGCCGACGCCAGTCATGAACTCCGCACGCCGCTCGCCGCGATCCGCGGCTATACCGAACTGGCACAACGCAAGAGCGACGAGCTGCCCGCCGACGTCGCGCACGCGATGAACCGCGTCGAATCCGAGACGGTCCGGATGACCCGGCTCGTCGAGGACATGCTGCTGCTGGCCCGGCTCGATGCCGGCCGACCGCTGGAGATGGAGAACGTCGACCTGTCCCAACTGGTCGTCGACGCCGTCAGCGATGCCCACGTCGCCGGCCCCGATCACAACTGGTCGCTGGACCTGCCCGAGGAACCCGTCACCATCGAGGGCGATCCGGCGCGGCTGCACCAGGTGCTGGTGAACCTGCTGGCGAACGCGCGCACGCACACGCCGGCGGGCACGTCGGTGACGATCGCGCTGTCCGCCGATGCGGACGCCACGGTGATCAGCGTCGCCGACGACGGTCCGGGTATTCCAAAGACGTTGCAGCCCGAGGTTTTCGAGCGGTTCGCCCGCGGCGACTCGTCGCGGTCCCGGCAAGCCGGCAGCACCGGCCTGGGGCTGGCCATCGTCGCCGCGGTGGTGAAAGCGCACGGCGGCACCATCAGCGTCGACAGCCGGCCCGGAGCGACGGTGTTCACCGTGCGCCTGCCCGCGGGCCCCGCGGCTCCGGCCTCACAGCCGCCGCACAGCATCGCCTCGACGTCCGCCTAATCAACGCTCCCACAATGAGACTGGTGACTCGCGAACTACGCCGCCGCCCGCTCGGCGAACAACTCCAGCTCGGGCTCCTACTGGCGGGTACCGCTGTGTTGTACCTGTGGAACCTGTCGGTGAGTGGGTGGGCCAACAGCTTCTATTCAGCCGCTGCGCAGGCCGGTGCCAGCGACTGGACCGCAATGTTGTTCGGCGCCAGCGATTCCGGCAATGCGATCACCGTCGACAAGACTCCCGGCGCGCTGTGGGTGATGGATCTGTCGGTGCGGCTGTTCGGGCTGAGCTCCTGGAGCATCCTGGTGCCGCAGGCCCTGATGGGTGTGGCAGCGGTGGCGGTACTCTACGCCGCGGTGCGCCGCGCCGCCGGGCCGGCTGCCGCTCTGCTGGCCGGTGCGGTGTTCGCGCTGACACCGGTGGCCACGTTGATGTTCCGGTTCAACAACCCCGACGCGCTGCTCGTCCTGCTGCTCGTGGTCGGTGCCTACTGTGTGCAGCGAGCCTGCGAAAAAGACGCGGGCCGTTGGTGGTTGGTCGCCGCCGGGGTGGCCGCCGGATTCGCCTTCCTGGCCAAGATGCTGCAGGCGTTCCTGGTGCTGCCGGCCTTCGCGGCCGCGTACCTGGTCGCCGGGCCGTCGCCGGTGCGCACCCGGCTGTGGCGGCTGCTCGGCGGCGTCGTGGCGATGGTCGTCTCCGGCGGTTGGTACCTGGCGCTGGTCGAACTGTGGCCGGCCGCGTCGCGCCCGTATGTGGGCGGATCGCAACACGATTCGATCATCGAACTGGCGCTGGGATACAACGGCGTGGGCCGGCTCAGCGGGAACGAGCCCGGTGGTCTGGGCAACCCGAACTTCGATGTCGGCTGGGACCGGCTGGTCGGCGCGAGCATGGGCAGCTACGCCGGTTGGCTGCTGCCCGCGGCACTGATCTGTCTGATCGCGGGACTGGTGCTCACGCGGCGCGCCCCGCGGACCGATGCGACGCGGGCCGCCCTGATCCTGTGGGGCGGGTGGCTGGTGCTCACCGCCGCGGTGTTCAGCTTCGCGAACGGCATCGTGCATCAGTACTACACGGTCGCGCTGGCGCCGGCCATCGGAGCGTGTGTGGGTATCGGATCGGTTCTGTTGTGGCGCAACCGCGCTGCGTGGCCGGCCCGGCTGACCATGGCGGGCACGGTGGTGGCCACGGCGGCGATGGCGGCGATCCTGCTGGGCCGCGCTGACATCAGCTGGTTGCGGACCTCGGTACTGATCGTCGGCGCCGTCGCCGCACTGCTGCTACTGGTGCCGCCCCGATTCAGCCCTGCGCGCCTGGCGGTGGCCGCGGCGGTCCTGGTGTCCCTGGCGGCCCCGACCGCGTATTCGATTGCCACCGCAGGTGTTTCGCACACCGGCGCGATGCCGTCCGTGAGCGGGCCCGGCGGACACAGTTCGGGGTGGGGTCCGCCTCCTCCCGGGCACATGAAGGCCCGGGGCCCCGCCGGTGGGCCGGGCGGTGCGATGGGCGCTCCGCCACAAGGATTTCGGCCGGGCGGCGGCCTCTTCGACTCTCCCGAGCCCAGCGCTGCGGTGAACATACTGTTGAGCACCGACGCCGCGAAGTACCGCTGGGCGGCCGCCGTCATCGGCTCCAACAACGCCGCCGGCTACCAGCTGGCGGCCCGTGTCCCGGTCATGGCGATCGGCGGCTTCAACGGCACCGATCCCGCGCCCACGCTCGCGCAGTTCCAGCAGTACGTCGCCGCCGGCCAGATCCACTACTTCATCGAAGGCGACGTCAAGATGGGCTGGGGACGCCACAGTCAGGACGACGCCAAGCAGGAATCTCAGCAGATCGCCGTCTGGGTCGGCGAGCACTACACCGCCACGACGGTGGACAACACCGTCGTCTACGACCTGACCCGGCCTCGTTGACCTTGCGATGGGGGTGCGGGGTCCTCGTACTCTTGCGCCCAGGCCGCGGAGTCAACAGCAGCTCCAAACACATAGCTGGCCCATAGCTTCAGCCCATGGCGGCCTAAAGGTACCGGCTGAAGATCGATGTCATGACGAACCTCATCGAGAGCGCCGCGGAGTTCGGTTCTGAGCAACGCTTCACCACCCGCCAGAATGCCGCGGTTGCCGCGCAGGCGGCGGGCGTGCCGGTGCTGGACGTGGTGGTCCCCGTCTACAACGAGCAGGTCGCGCTGCCCGGCTGCATCCGCCGCCTGCACCGCCACCTGGAAGAGCACTTCCCGTACCCGGTGCAGATCACCATCGCCGACAACGCCAGCATCGACGCCACCCCACAGGTGGCCGCCGAGCTGGCCCTCGAGTTCGACAACGTCCGCGTCGTGCGGTTGGAGCTCAAGGGCCGCGGGCGGGCGCTGCACGAGGTGTGGTCGCACTCGCCGTCGCCGGTGCTGGTCTACATGGACGTCGACCTCTCCACCGACCTGGCCGCCCTCGGCCCGCTGGTGGCCCCGCTGATCTCGGGCCACTCGGACCTGGCCATCGGCACCCGGCTTGCCCGGTCCTCCCGCGTCGTGCGGGGACCGAAGCGGGAGTTCATCTCTCGCTGCTACAACCTGATCCTGCGCGGGGCGCTGTCGGCCAAGTTCTCCGACGCGCAGTGCGGATTCAAGGCCATCCGGGCCGACGTGGCCCACGCGCTGCTGCCGCTCGTCGAGGACACCGGCTGGTTCTTCGACACCGAGCTGCTGGTGCTCGCCGAGCGCACGGGCCTGCGCATCCATGAGGTCCCGGTCGACTGGGTCGACGACCCCGACAGCCGCGTGGACATCATCGCCACCGCGGCCGCCGACCTCAAGGGCGTCGGGCGCCTGCTGCGCGGCTTCGCCAACGGCAGTATCCCGGTGAACACCATTGCCGCCCAGCTGGGTTCGTCGACCAAGGCGGCTGCGCCCGGCTCGCTGCTGCGTCAGGTCGTCCGGTTCGGGACCATCGGCGTCGCCTCGACACTGGCCTACCTGTTGCTGTTCATGATGATGCACACCGCGCTCGGCGCGCAGACCGCCAACCTGGTGGCCCTGCTGCTCACCGCGATCGTCAACACCGCCGCCAACCGGCGCTTCACGTTCGGCGTCCGCGGCGGGGGAGCGGCGAGCGCGACCCGGCACCAGTTCGAGGGTTTGATCGTCTTCGGTATCGCGCTGACCATCACCAGCGGCGCGCTGGCCGGGCTGCACATGTTCGCGCCGCACGCCCACCATCTGCTCGAGTTGAGCGTGCTGGTGGCGGCCAATCTGGTCGCAACCGCGGTCCGGTTCGTGCTGCTGCGCGGTTGGGTCTTCCATCCCCGGCGCCAGAACTAGGGTGTCCCGCCCAGTGCACGAATTGACCTGCCTACCAACCACTTCAGAGGGGACTTACCCGTGATCGCCACCGCGCCCACCGTCGCTCATCTGCCGAAGGCCCGCCGCGGCCCGGCAGGCTGGGCCCGCCCCGCATGGGAACGATCCGCGCTGCTGGCACTGCTGGCCGGGACGGCGGTGCTGTACCTGTGGGCGGTCGGCTCGTCGGGCTGGGCCAACTCGTACTACGCCGCCGCGGCCCAGGCCGGCACCCAGAACTGGGAAGCGCTGTTGTTCGGCTCGTTCGACGCCGGCAACGCGATCACGGTCGACAAGCCGCCGGCCGCCCTGTGGTTGATGGGCCTGTCGGGCCGGCTGTTCGGATTCAGCGCGTTCAGCATGCTGCTGCCGCAGGCCCTCATGGGTGTGGCGTCGGTCGGGATGCTGTACGCGACGGTCCGTCGCACCAGTGGTGCGGTCGCCGGGCTACTGGCCGGCCTGGTGCTGGCGGTGACTCCCGTTGCGGCCCTGATGTTCCGGTTCAACAACCCCGACGCGCTGCTCGTGCTGCTGCTGATCAGCGCGGCTTACTGCACGGTGCGGGCCATCCAGTCCACCGAATTCTCCGTGTCCGCCCGGTGGATGACGCTGACCGGCGTCATCGTCGGCTTCGCCTTCCTGACCAAGATGCTGCAGGCCTTCCTGCCGGTGCCGGGGCTGGCGCTGGCATTCCTGGTCGCCGCACCGTTCAGCGTGGGACGACGGATCGGCGCGCTGCTGATGTCCGGTGTGGCCGTGGTGATCTCGGCCGGGTGGTACATCGCGCTGGTCAGCCTGTGGCCCGCCGACGCCCGCCCGTACATCGCCGGGTCGACCGACAACAGCCTGCTGCAGTTGGCGTTGGGCTACAACGGTATCGAGCGGATCACCGGCGGCGACCGTCCCGGCCCCGGACCCGGCGGCGGCATGCGCGACAACCTGTTCTTCGGCGGGCACGCCGGCATCACCCGGCTGTTCGGCCCGTCGATGGGCGTCGAGGTGTCGTGGTTGCTGCCCGCGGCGTTGATCGGCCTGGTGCTGCTGCTGTGGACGAGTCGCCGCGCCGCGCGGACCGACTTGGCACGCGCCGGTGTATTGCTCTGGGGCGGTTGGCTTCTGGTGACCGGCGCGGTGTTCAGCTTCATGGACGGCACCGTGCACCCCTATTACAACGTCGCGCTCGCCCCTGCGGTCGCCGCGTTGACCGGCATGGTGGTCGCGCAGCTGTGGCAGCGCCGGGAGACATTGTCGGCACGCCTGCTGCTCGCGCTGGTCCTGGTCATCTCGGCCGGCTGGGCATTCGCGCTATTGTCGCGCACGCCGGACTGGATGCCCGCCCTGCGGTGGACCATCGCGGTGGTGGCAGTCCTGGCGGCGGTGGCCGTCGTGGTGGTCGGTGCGCGCTCCGGACGGCTCACGGCCGTGGTCGCCGGCGTCGCGATCGCCGCGGCACTGGCCGGGTCGGCGTCGTTCACGATCTACAACGTGGCGGCGGTCCACAGCAGTGGCCCCGGCTCGATGTCCGGTCCGCCGCGGCCGGGCGGCGACGCCTGGCCGGGTGGTGGCCCGGGTGGCCCCCACCGTGACGGCCCCAACGCCGAACTCGAGAACCTGATCCGTGGCACCAACAACCGTTGGGCCGCAGCGACGGTCGGGTCCTTCCAGGCCGGCGATCTGGAGTTGAGCACCGGCAAGTCGTTGATGGCGATCGGCGGATTCTCCGGCGGCGACAACGCGCCGACCCTGACGCAGTTCCAGCAGTACGTGGAAGACGGCCAGATCCACTACTTCATCGCCGGCGACCACAAGGGACCCGGCGGGCCTCGGCGTGACCGCGGGAGTGCCGCGGAGATCACCGCATGGGTGACGGGGCATTTCGCCAAGCTCGACGTCGGCGGCGCGACCGTCTACGACCTCGAGGCGCCCCACTGATCGGAGCATGCGTCTATGCCTCGGATTGCAGTCAGCAGGTGACTTGCGTCTTCTTGGCCTCGCTCAGCCGATCTTGTACGTGCCGACGGCCTTGGCCACCGGGTCGCCGCCCGGGGTCTCGATCTCTACCTCGCAGTGCACCAAGGACTTTCCGCGGTGCAGCACGCGCCCGACACCGATCAGGTCGGTCGACCGGGCGGGCGCGAGGTATTGGACCGACATCGAGATCGTCACCCCGCGAAGCGATTCCGGCTCGCGTTCGGTCGACCACGCCGCGGCCATGACGGTCACATCGGCCAGTGCGGCGATGGCGCCGCCGTGCACCATGTCGGCGAGCGTGGTGTTGGTCGGGTCCCACGGCATCCGCAACCGGACCTCCGGGGCGTCGAGCGCTTCGGCGACGATGCCCAGCTTGGCGACGAGCGGTGACTGCGGGATGAACTGCGCCATGACCTCGGCGCCGGTACTCGGGCTCATGTCCATGGAGTCTGCGGGCGGCGCGGCGCCAATTCAATTACCTTTCAGGTAGGCGGGTTACATTGCCGCCGTGGCGCCCGATCAGAGTCCGCCGTTCCCGAGAGGCCTGGCACTGCTGGTGGCCAGTGCGTACTTCATGGAGGTCCTCGACGGGACCATCATCACACCGGCCATTCCGCTGATCGCTTCGTCGTTGCGCGTGACGCCGATCGACGTCAACGTGGCGATATCGGCCTATCTCGTCACCGTGGCGGTACTGATACCCGTCACGGGCTGGCTGGCTGACCGCTACGGCATCCGGCGGGTGTTCATCTCGGCGATCGTGGTGTTCACCCTGGCCTCCATCGGCTGCGCACTGAGCTCCTCGTTGCCGATGTTGGTCGCGATGCGGATCGCGCAGGGCGTGGGCGGCGCCATGATGGTGCCGGTCGGCCGGCTCGCGGTGTTGCGCGACAGCGACAAGGCGCATCTGGTGCGCGCGATCGCGGTGCTGACCTGGCCTGCCATGGCCGCTCCGGTGCTGGCCCCGATGCTCGGCGGGGCCATCGTGATGCTGGGGTCGTGGCGCTGGATCTTCGTGGTCAACATCCCACTCGGCGTGCTGGGAATTGTCTTGGCGCTGAGGCTCGTTCGTGGCGGACCGGAACCGTCGACGCGACCGCTGGACTGGCGGGGTGTGTTGGCGCTGGGCGGTGGGATCGGCGCCGCGCTGATTGCACTGGAGCACATCCGCGTGGCGGGCACGGATTGGTCCTTTGTCGGCAGCTGCGGCGCGGCGGCCACTGTGCTGCTGGTGGCCGCGGTGTGGCATCTGCTGCGGACCGATTCGCCCCTGGTCGACCTGCCGGTGCTGCGGGTGCAGACCCTGCGGATCACCGTCAGCGCCGGCTCGCTGTACCGGTTGGTCATCGTCGCGGTGCCGTTCCTGCTGACGCTGCAGTTCCAGTTGGATTTCGGCTGGAACCCGCTCGCGGCGGGTGTCATGGTGGCGGCGCTGTTCGCCGGCAATCTGACCATCAAGCCGGCGACCACGCCGCTGATGCGTCGGTTCGGGATTCGCAACGTGCTGCTGATCAACGGCGTCGCCTCGGTGGCGTGCTTCGGCTTGCTGGCGACCCTGCGGCCTGCGCTGCCGCTGGCGGTGACCGCCGTGATCCTGTACGTGAGCGGTGCGCTGCGGTCCATCGGCTTCACCGCTGACAACAACCTGGCGTTCTCCGACGTCGACGGCGACGACCTCACCCACGCCAACACCCTCAACGCCGCCATTCAGGAGTTGGCCGCCGGCCTCGGCGTCGCGGTCGGGGCACTGTTGCTCAGTCGGATCGGCTCATACCCGTGGACCTATGTGGCGCTCGGGGCGGTGATGGCGCTGACGATCGTGGAGTCATGGCGGCTGCCGCGCTCGGCTGGAGCCCACGTCAGCGGCGCCGGGAAGCAGGCGGGCACAGCAGCGCGTTGTGCTAGCTGATCTCGGTGGTTACAACCGTTGACACTGCGCCACCGGACACGTAAATTCCGACCATGGTTCTTAACTTGACCAGTTCTACCAACTTTACGGGGAAATGATGACCGTGACTCCCGACGCCGCCGAGGCGTCCAAGGTGGACCAGCGGGCCGCCAAATACGAATTGAGCCATCTGCGATCGCTGGAGGCCGAGGCCATCCACATCATCCGCGAGGTCGCCGCGGAGTTCGAGCGGCCGGTGCTGCTGTTCTCCGGTGGCAAGGACTCGATCGTGATGCTGCACCTGGCCATCAAGGCGTTCGCGCCGGGCCGCCTGCCGTTCCCCGTCATGCACGTCGACACCGGCCACAACTTCGAAGAGGTGATCGCGACCCGCGACGCCCTGGTCGAGAAGTACAACCTGCGCCTGGTCGTGGCCAGCGTGCAGGAGGACATCGACGCGGGCCGCGTCGTCGACAACGGTCCATCGCGCAACCCGCTGCAGACGGTGTCGCTGCTGCGCGGCATCCGCGAGAACAAGTTCGACGCCGCCTTCGGTGGCGCCCGGCGCGACGAGGAGAAGGCCCGCGCCAAGGAGCGCGTCTACAGCTTCCGAGACGAGTTCGGCCAGTGGGACCCCAAGAACCAGCGCCCCGAGCTGTGGAACCTCTACAACGGCCGCCACCGCAAGGGCGAGCACATCCGCGTCTTCCCGCTGTCGAACTGGACCGAGTACGACATCTGGGCCTACATCGGCGCCGAGGAGATCGCGCTGCCGGCCATCTACTACGCGCACGAGCGCCAGGTCTTCGAGCGCGACGGCATGCTGCTCGCGGTGCACGAGTACCTGCAGCCGAACGCGGACGAACCGGTGATCACCAAGTCCGTCCGGTTCCGCACCGTCGGCGACGTCACCTGCACCGGCTGCGTCGAGTCGGAGGCGTCGACCGTCGAAGAAGTCATCGCCGAGACCGCGGTGTCCCGACTGACCGAGCGCGGCGCGACCCGCGCAGACGACCGGATTTCTGAGGCCGGCATGGAAGACCGTAAGCGGGAAGGCTACTTCTGATATGGCAACGTTGCTTCGTATCGCCACTGCTGGCTCCGTCGATGACGGCAAGTCCACGCTGATCGGCCGGCTGCTCTATGACAGCAAGGCCGTCATGGAGGACCAGCTGGCCGCCGTCGAGCGCACCTCCAAGGAACGTGGCCACGGCTACACCGACCTCGCACTGGTCACCGACGGCCTGCGCGCCGAGCGGGAACAGGGCATCACCATCGATGTCGCGTACCGCTACTTCGCCACGGCCAAGCGGAAATTCATCATCGCCGACACCCCGGGGCACATCCAGTACACCCGCAACATGGTCACCGGCACCTCGACGGCGCAGCTGGCCATCGTGCTCGTCGACGCCCGCCATGGGCTGCTCGAGCAGTCGCGCCGGCACGCCTTCCTGGCGTCGCTGCTCGGCATCCAGCACATCGTGCTGGCGGTCAACAAGATGGACCTGATCGATTGGGACCGAACGAAGTTCGAGACGATACGGGATGATTTTCATGAGTTCGTGGCCCGCCTGGATATCCAGGACGTCACCACCATCCCGCTGTCGGCGCTGGCCGGCGACAACGTAGTGACCAAGTCGGACAAGACGCCGTGGTACGAGGGTCCGTCGCTGCTGAGCCACCTCGAAGAGGTGTACATCGCCGGTGACCGCAACCTCATGGACGTCCGCTTCCCGGTGCAGTACGTCATCCGGCCGCAGACCCACGAGCACGCCGACCACCGCAGCTACGCGGGCACCGTCGCCAGTGGCGTCATGCGTCCCGGCGACGAAATCGTCGTTCTCCCAGCGGGAAAGACCAGCACCATCACCGCGATCGACGGACCCACCGGTCCGCTCGAGGAGGCCTTCGCGCCCATGGCGGTGTCGGTCAGCCTTGCCGACGACATCGACATCTCGCGCGGCGACATGATCGCCCGGGTGCACAACCAGCCGCACACCACGCAGGAATTCGACGCCACCGTGTGCTGGATGTCCGACGACGCGAGCCTCGAGCCGGGTCGGGACTACATCATCAAGCACACCACCCGCACCACGCGGGTCCGGGTTACGGACCTCGACTACCGGCTGGACGTCAACACCCTGCACCGCGACAAGAGCGCAACGGCGTTGAAGCTCAACGAACTCGGCCGCGTCACGCTGCGCACGCAGCAGCCGCTGCTGCTCGACGAGTACTCGCGCAACTCGGTGACGGGCTCGTTCATCCTGATCGACCCGGACACCAACGGCACCGTCGCCGCGGGCATGGTGCGTGACACCACCCCGGCTGCCAGCCGTTCGGCCAGCCCGAACGCGGTGCGGCACGCCAACCTCGTCACCGCCGAGGACCGGCTGTCGAAGGGCAGCACGGTGTGGTTCACCGGCCTGTCGGGCTCGGGCAAGTCGTCGGTCGCCATGCTGGTCGAGCGCAAGCTGCTCGAATTGGGCCGTCCCGCATACGTTCTCGACGGCGACAACCTGCGCCACGGGCTGAACTCGGACCTGGGCTTCTCGATGGCCGACCGCTCGGAGAACCTGCGTCGCTTGGCCCACATTGCCACGCTGCTGGCCGACTCCGGCCAGATCGTGCTGGTGCCGGCGATCAGCCCGCTGGAAGAGCACCGCGAGTTGGCGCGAAAGGTCCACACCGACCAGGGATTCGAGTTCTTCGAGGTGTTCATGGACACCCCGCTGGCCGACTGCGAGGCCCGCGACCCCAAGGGTCTGTACGCCAAGGCGCGTGCCGGTGAGATCACGCACTTCACCGGTATCGACAGCCCGTACCAGCGGCCGAAGAACCCGAACCTGGCCCTCGTGCCGGGCGACCTGGATGCCCAGGCGCAGCGCGTCGTCGACATGCTGGTGGCGCCGCGATGAACGATCACGAAGTCGCCGAGCGGCTGGCCACCCGCGCGGGTGACCTGCTGCTGGACGTACGGGCCGAGTTCGCCACGGCCGACGCCTCCGAGCGGAAAGCCGCGGGGGACAAGCGCGCTCACGAGTTCTTGATGACGGAGCTCGCGCGCTTGCGTCCCAACGACGCGGTGCTCTCCGAGGAGGCGACGGAGGAGGAGCGGGCCAACAGCGCCCGCCTGACCTCGGACCGGGTGTGGATCGTCGACCCGCTCGACGGCACCCGCGAGTTCTCCGAGCTGGACCGTGACGACTGGGCCGTGCACGTGGCGCTGTGGGAATCCGGTGAGCTGGTGGCCGGCGCCGTGGCGCTGCCCGCGCAGAACACCACGCTGCACACGCCGGAGGTGGCCGCGCCGCTCGCGGTCGACGGTCCGCCGCGCATCGTGGTGTCCCGCACCCGGCCGCCGGCCGTCGCCCTCGCGGTGCGTGACGCCCTTGACGGCGTTCTGGTCGAAATGGGTTCGGCCGGCGCCAAAGTCGCGGCTGTGATCCAGGGCCGGGCCGATATCTACGTCCACGCCGGTGGTCAGTTCGAGTGGGATTCCGCCGCGCCGGTCGCGGTGGCCCGTGCCGCCGGGCTGCACACCTCGCGCATCGACGGCTCGCCGCTGGTCTACAACCGCGAGGACCCGAAACTGCCCGACCTGGTGGTGTGCCGGCCGGAACTGGCCGAGCGCGTACTGGCGATCACCGCGACGCAGTAGTTCTTGAGATCGACGAAATGGCTGTGGAAACGCATGTTCCCACAGCCATTTCGCGTATCTCGGACGACCGCGTCTGCCATCCATGCAAAAGTCCCTGAGTGCAGTCGAAGTGCCGATCTGCCGATGGTTATTCAAGCCAGGGACTTCTGACGGCCCGAAAAGGTACCTGGCTTCAAAAACCACAGTCGAGAATGCGTCGTGATTGAAGCTACGGATTTAACTTGGGGCCCTATCGAGCTACGCCGACGCGGTAACCGGCAGCGGCGCATCGACTTTCGCCGGTGCGACGGTACGAACCGCGACGAGGCACCCGATCGCGATGGCAAAGCACAGCACCGTGTACCACAGGCTGCCGATCGGATCCCGGTGCGCGGTAACGCCGTTGGCCGCGCCGAAGTACGCGGGCAGCGCGCTGATCCAGAGCCCCGCCATGACGACGAGGTAGGCGACGGCGTAGCCGATCAACCACGGCGGGCTGACGTAGCGCGGTTCGGTCGGGCTGGTCACCGTGCCGCGCAGCCGGCGCCACTGGGTGACCAGCGCCCAGATCGCCACGGCGCACACCGCCACCAGTTCGGCCGCGTAGGCGATGCCGCCTGCGGTGCTGCTACCGGTGACACCGCCGATGACTGTTGCGGGCAGCGGCAAGATCGCGGTGCCCAGCGAAGCCAACACCCCGGCCACCACCGTGCGCCAGAGGATTTCGAAACCGGTGAATCGGCGGCCCCGGTCGGCGTGCCGGCCCACGAAGAACTGCACGCACAGCGCCAGCGACATCGGCCACAGCGCGGCGAAGACCACCACGCTGGGCAGCGGCACGGAGTCGAACATCGGCTGGTTCATCGGGTTCTGCACCGACCATTCCCACCACCGCAGCTGCGGGCCGAGGTGGTCGAAGATCTCGTAGAACGCGTGGTGGACGAACCCGACGCAGACGGCGCCGACCAGCGTGCCGTATCGCCGGAAAACCCCTAGGCTGCGGACGATTTCGAACGCGACGGTCGCCATCATCGGATAGATCGCGACGATGTACAGCGGCAGTCTGCCCCACAGGAAGTCCACCGTGAACACGTTGTGCGCGAACATGGTGTCGACGCGGTCGGCGATGCCGAAGGCCGCCGGGAAGTACAGCGGCGGCTCGATGATCAGTAGGTAGGCCACCGCGCCGAACCACAGTGCGATGTTGGTGGCGTCACCGTGGCGACGCAGCCGGATGATCGCGTAGACCAGGGTCAGCACCGCGCCGGTGATGACCGTCAGCTCGAGGACCGGCAGGGTCCAGTTCTCGAGCTGTAGGGGATTGCGGACCTCGAGCAGGCCGCCGGCCGTGTCGCAGGAAAAGCCAAGGCGCCCGGCAAGATCGGCGAACGTCGGGGAACACAGGTCAGACATGGGCACTCTGCTTTCCGGCGGTGTACCAGTGGGTGACGTCGTAGCCGGCGTCGTAGCGTTCGAACCATTCGGCCGCGAGGGCGGGCAGCTTCTCGTTCTCCGGGTTGTGGCCCGGGATCTGGCTGCGGACGATGCCCGACAGCGCCACCAACTGCTCACGGACCGGCAGATCGTGGAACGCGCTCGTGAACGGCCCGAAGTCCGGGATTCGTCCCAGCCGCTTCAGGATCGTGTTCTTGCGGCGCTCGAGCGCGAACGCCGACAGCGCGTCGACCTTGCGGACCTCCAGCGGCAGATGCTTGTTGAACCCGTTGCACGCCATCCGCACGCAATCCATCACGTGCTTGAAGATCGAGGGCGCCACCCGCATGCGGTACCACGGATCGTCGACCAGGCCGTTGTAGATGATGAGTGCCGAGCTCCGGTGTTCGACCTCTTCGACGAAGTGCCACAAGAACAGTGACGCGACGCGGTCGTCGCCCGGTGCGAACAACGTGTCGTCGTGGTCGAGCATCAATTTGAAGACCGGCGTGAACGTCGCCTCCAGGTCGGCGGTGTAGGCCAGCCGATATTTGAGGGGCTTGTTGGCGACGAGGTCGTCGAACGCGGCGATCACCTCGTCGAGCGTCTCCTTGAGCTCTGGGTGGGCCTTGATGAGGCCGCGCGCATGGGCCCGGTGGGCCATCGAATGCTGCCCCTCCTGCCGGACGAAGGCGTCGGCCTCTTCGGCGATCACCGGGTCGGTCAGCAGTGGCTTGGCCTCGGCCATGGTGCTGACGATCATCTTCTCGAACGCAATCGCCAAGAAGGACACGGCATTTGCCATTGCCGAGAACGCGGGGTTGGTCTCGTTCCAGAGGAACGGCACGGGGTGGTCCGCGAAAGCGAACCGCATCTTGCGGACCTGGAGGTCGGTCACTGGGCACCTCGATCAGTAATCATACAAACTATGTCGCTTGTGTATGGTTACAGTGTTGACCAACATCCGTCAATGCCCGGGTCGATGTCGGCCGTGTACCGTCCGGCGAATGGCACGCAAACGTCGCGGTTGGGGTGGGGAGCCGCCCGCCGATGACGACGAGGCGACGCGCCGCATCGTTGCCGCGGCCGTCGAGCTGCTGTCCACCACGGGCACCGCGATCACCATTGCCGATGTGGCCGAATCGCTCGGCGTCATCCGGCAGACGGTGTACCGGTACTTCCCGACGGCCGACGAACTCATGCGCGCCGCAGCCATCGCCTCGGTCGCAGGCTTTTTGGATCAGCTCAGCGAGCACGTGCGGGGGATTCACGATCCCGCCGACGCGATGACCGAAGGCGTCCTCTACACACTCGACGCGGTGGCCCGGACGCCCCACCTGGGCATCCTGATGTCGGCGCCGTACGTCAGCGCGCACAGCAGTGACATGGCGTCTGCCGAGGCGCAGGACTTCGGCATGCAGATGATCACCCGGTTCGATGTCGACTGGGCCAGTTACGGATACGACGATGCGGCGCTGCGCGAACTGGTCGAGTTCACGCTGCGCATCATGCTGTCCTACTTCCTCGCGCCGGCGGGGGACGGGCGCACTCCCGACGAGTTGCGGTCCTTCATCCGGCGGTGGCTGGGCTCGGCGATCCTGGGGCAACAACCTGCCCGCTGATCGATCGGTGGCGATAACAGCCGGTCAGGGCTAGTTTGTGTTCGTATGCGCACTTATCTGTCCACTCGTCGTTTGATGGCCGCTGCCGGCGGCGCCGCCCTCCTTGCGATGGGCGTGCTCACCGCGGGTTGTAGCAACAACGGCGGGCAGTCGCCGTCGACCACCACCACGACGACGACGACCTCGTCGCCGTCTCCATCGGCGACGCCGACGGAGAAGAGCATCAGCCCCACCGGCGGCAACCTGTTCAGTCCGGGCGTCACCGCGCCGGGCGCGCCGACTGTGGCACCGGGTCTGCATCCGGGCCTCAACGGCAACAACTAGAGTCGGGCGCGGGCTGTCGAAAGCGATTCCTGCCGAGGTTAATTCGTCGGCGGGGTGGGCGGGCCGGCCGGTGCTGGATCGTTGCCGACGTTCGGGCACGCGACTTTGAGCTGGTGCACGAGCGTCATCATCGGATGGTATCCATCCATGAAGGTCTGATCGGGACGCCAGTCCGGTGGGGCACTCGGCTTGCCTCGGCTGACCATGTCGAGTTTGTCTGCCAGTGCGGTTACCTTGTCGCGCAATGACATATCGGTGATCGAGGCCGCGTCACTGCGCACCGCGGCCGCCGCGGTGGTGGAGTCACGGACAATGGCGGCGGCATCGGCGGAGCGGGTCAGTCCGAACTGAATGGCGGGCACCGCCTCTGCCCAATGCCGCACTGCTTGGTCGACCTGCCGGCAGTCGGCGCTGGCCTCTTGCTGCGGCGGGTCACTCGAACTGTCCGCTTTGTTGATGGCGATGAGAAGCAAGATCGGCGCGGCGACAGCCAGCAGCGCCAGCAGGATCTTCGGCCTCGACCAGTCCGGTAGCCCCACCAATTCAGCCTAACCGCCGCCGCACGCCACTAGGCTCACAACATGACTCGCCCCACTCTGCGTGAATTGTCCAGCCTGCCTGTCGAACCGGTTCGCCTCGCGGACTCGGCCCTGGTTCTGATCGACTGCCAGAACACCTACACGCAAGGGGTGATGGAGCTCGAGGGCGTGCAGGACGCGCTCGATGAGACCGCCGCACTGCTCGACCGTGCCCGCACGGCCGGCATCCCCGTCATCCACATCCAGCACGACGACGGGCCGGGCTCGCTGTACGACATCGGGGGCGAGTCCGGCGCGATCGTCGACCGGGTGGCGCCGCGCGGCGACGAGCCGGTGATCGTCAAGCAGTACCCGAACTCGTTCGTGCAGACCGATCTCGACGAGCGGCTCAAGGCATTGGGCGCCTCGAACCTGGTGCTCGCCGGCTTCATGACGCACATGTGCGTGAACTCCACCGCCCGCGGCGCGTTCAGTCTCGGCTACGCGCCGACGGTCGTGGCCGCCGCGACGGCGACGCGCACCCTGGCCGGGCCCGACGGTCAGGCGGTACCGGCCGCGGCGCTGCAGGCGGCGAGCCTCGCGGGCCTGGCCGATCTGGTGGCGGTGGTGGCCCCCAACGTCGCAGCTATTCCGGACTAATCCGGCCCGGAATGGCATGATTGGCTGATGCGGATGTCAGCCAAGGCGGAGTACGCCGTCCGCGCCATGGTCGAACTGGCCGCCGCCGACGCGGGTGTGCTGGTCAAGACCGACGACCTGGCCAAGGCGCAGGGCATCCCCGCGCAGTTCCTGGTCGACATCCTGACCAACCTCCGCACCGACCGTCTGGTGCGCAGCCACCGTGGCCGCGACGGCGGCTACGAGCTGGCCCGGCCGGCCGCGGACATCAGCATCGCCGACGTCCTGCGCTGCATCGACGGTCCGCTGGCGAGCGTGCGCGACATCGGTCTCGGCGACCTGCCGTACTCGGGGCCGACGGCGTCGCTCACCGATGTGTGGCGCGCCCTGCGCGCCAGCATGCGCTCGGTGCTCGAACAGACCAGCCTCGCCGACGTGGCCACCGGCAAGTTGCCCGACCACGTCAGCACACTGGCGGGGGACTACCGCACCCAGGAAGCCCGCCGCGGCCACTAACTTCTTTCCCGCGAGCGGCCGTGTTTGTACGCCGACACACCGTGATTCGTGTGCAATTTCGTCGCGCTCGCGGCGGATGAGCGGCCGCTGAATGCTCGCCCGTGCTCAGCCGCCTGAGCCGTACGGCCGGGTGATGATCTCCAGGTAATGCCCGCTGGGATCCTGGAAGTAGACGCCCCGGCCACCGTCGTTGCGATTGATCTCGCCGGGATGCTGACCGCGCGGATCGGCCCAATGTTGCAGTCCGCGTTCACGAATCCGGTCGTAGATCGCGGTGAATTCCTCCTCCGACACCAGGAAGGCATAGTGCTGGGGGACGACCTTGGTGCCCTCCGGGACCTGGGCGAAATCGAGGCTGACGCCGTGGTTCAGTTCGACGGCGAGGAATGGCCCGCCTTCTTGGGCGGGAGGCAAACCGAAGAGCTCGGTGAAAAAAGTGGCCGCGGCCGAGCGGTCGGTCGAGTGGACGATGGTGTGGTTGAAGGTGATGGCCATATCCCTCTGTTCTACCCGTTCACGTGCGTCGCGTCACTGCCGGTGTGGGCGGCCCCTGCCTGTCATGATCTAGGTATGGCGTTCGACCTGCGTGAGCTGGCAGTTCCGGTGATCGTCGCGCCGATGGCCGGTGGGCCGTCGACGCCCGAGCTGGCCGCGGCGGGCTCGGCGGCCGGTGGCTTGGGATTCGTGGCGGCCGGCTACCTGACGGCCCAGACGCTTGCCGACCGCATCACCGCCGCACGCGCGCTGACCACCGGCCCGCTGGGCGTGAATCTCTTTGCCTCGCAGCCCAGTACCGTCGAGGCGCGAGAGATCGAGCGGTACGCGACTGAACTCGCCGGTGAAGCCACCCGCTACGGGGCCGCGCTCGGCGATCCGACATTCAACGATGACGACTGGGCGGCCAAGCTCGACGTCGTCGCCGACCTGCGGCCCGACGTCGTGTCCTTCACCTTCGGCGGGCCCACCGCCGACGAGTGCGCGCGGTTGCGGCAGGCCGGTATCACCACGGTCGCAACCGTCACCACCGCGAACGAAGCCGCGCAGGCCGTAGCCACGGGTGTCGACGCCCTCGCCGTGCAGGGCCCCGACGCCGGCGGCCACCGCGGCACCTACGACCCGCTGGCCGCGCCCGCCACGCAGCCACTCACCGAACTGCTGGCCGACGTGCTCGCCGCGACGGAACTGCCCGTCGTCGCGGCCGGCGGCCTGATGACCGCCGACGACGTCGCCGCCGTCATCGCCGCCGGTGCGGTGGCCGCACAACTCGGCACGGCGTTTCTGCTCGCCGACGAGTCGGGCTCCAGTCCCGTGCACCGCGCCGCGCTCGTCGATCCGCGGTTCACCGAAACCGTTGTCACGAAAGCTTTCTCGGGGCGCTACGCCCGCGGGCTGCGCAACCGGTTCATCGACGAACACGACGCGCAGGCGCCGCTGGGCTATCCCGAGGTCCACTACCTCACCAGCCCGCTGCGCAAGGCTGCAGTGGCGGCCGGGGATCCGGATGGGACGAACGTCTGGGCGGGCACCGGATTCCGGAAGATCCGGTCAGGTCCGGTCGCCGACATCATGGCCGGGCTCGTGTGAGCGTCGTGAAAGGAGCAGGCATGCGAACCGTTGTCGCGATCCCATTGGCGGTGGCCTGCGCCTGGCCGATCACCGTCGCTCATGCCGACCCCGTCCAGTTACCGCGTTGTGCCACTGCGCAATTGACACCGAGCCTGGGCCCGCCCGACGGTGCTGCCGGGACGACGTTCTATCCGGTGATCCTCAAGAACTCCGGCGACGCCCCGTGCAGCATGTCGGGTTATCCGTCAGTGTCCTTCATCGCGGGCTCCGACAATCATGTGGTCGGCGTGGCCGCCAATCAGGACGCGGAAACCGTCATCGGTGTCGTGGTGATCGAACCAGGCCAGTCCACCGCGGCGAACCTGGGCATCGTCAACGCGGGCAACTTCCCGGCCGACTGTGATGCCGTGCCGGTCAGCGGCTTGCAGGTCAACCTGCCGGGGGATACCGCGCCGATCATCATCGGCCACGCTGATACCGCTTGTGCCAGTACGGCTTACCCAACGCTGCGGGTGGGGCCGTTCACCGGCGCGTAGTGATGGTGATGCTGCCGTCATCGGTCCGTGCGGTGATCTGCGAGACGGCACGGGCCGGGTCCTCGGTCTGCGGCACCCGCACCTGCGCGTGGTCGCCCGCCTGTGCCCGCACCAGGTACGGCCCACCGGTCGGCACGGTGAGGTCGATGTCCGAGTCCCGGTTGGTGACTTCGACGGTGCGCGGGGCGACCTCTTTGAGGTCCACGCCGATGTGACCGTCAGTGGACTCGGCGACGAACGCATCGGTGACCACGATCGGGTCGCGGGTCTGGATATCGCCGCTCTGCGTATGGATCTCGATCCGGCGGGCGTTGCCGCCGAGCACGACGGCGCCGTCGGTGTTGTGCACCGTCAGCTGATCCAGGTCGGTCTGGCTCAGCATCACGCCGACCTGTTGTTTGGTGGTGACCGAAAGCCGGTGCGCCACATCGGGCGGCAGCGTCACCATGATCTCCCCGGGCGGGCCGAAGTCGAACAGCGGGGACGGTTCACCGGTCACCGTGAGGCTGACGGCGCCGCCATTGCGGGTGACCTTCAAGGCCTGGTGGTCGTCTTTTGCGGTGTTGAGCAACCGCATCCGGACGCGTGGCTCGTTCACGTTGCGGTCGCTGGTGATCCTGATGGCGGTCGGCATGTTGCCGGTGTCGATCGTCAGAGAGCTGAAGTCGGCCGGCAGGGTCTCGGTTTCGGCGGCGACGCGCACCGAGCTGATGCCCCAGGCCAATCCGCCGATTCCCGCGGCCGCCGACAGCGTCACGACGACGGCGGTCACCACCAGCAGCGAGCGCATTGCCGACCGACCACCCGGGGTCAGCGCGGGCGGTGTGGCGGCATCGGACAGTGGTGCGGTATCCAGATTCGAAGTCATGGGAAAGTCCTTTTCTCTCTTCAGGATTCGAGATAGCGCAAGACGGCGAGGACACGCCGGTTCTCGCTGTCGTCGGGGGTCAGGTCCAGCTTCGTGAAGATCGACGCGATGTGTTTTTCGGCGGAGCCGATCGACACGTGCAGCAGCGCGGCGATGGCCGAGTTTGTCTTGCCTTCCGCCATCAGCTGCATCACCTCCTGCTCACGCGGGGTGAGTACGGCCAGGGTGGAGCGCCGGTGCGTGCGTACCAGGATTTGGGACACCACTTCGGGGTCCAGGACGGTGCCACCGGTGCCCACCGTGGTGACGGCGTCCAGGAACGCCGGGACGTCGGCGACCCGGTCCTTCAGCAGGTAGCCGAAACCCCTTGTGTCCGAGGCGATCAGGTCGGCCGCGTACCGTTCTTCGACATAGTGCGACAGCACCAGCACCGGTGACTCGGGATTCTGGCTGCGCAGCAGCGCGGCGGCGCGGATGCCCTCGTCGGTGAAGGTCGGCGGCATCCGGACATCGACGATGACGAGGTCGGGGTTGTGCTGGTTGACGGCACGCAGCAGTTCGGTGGCATCGGGCACCCCGGCGAGCACGTCGTGGCCGGCGTCGATCAGGATGCGCTCGATACCCGCGCGCAGCAGGGCCGAATCTTCGGCGATCACAATGCGCATGGCAGTACCGCCGTCACGGTCGTCGTTCCGGTTTCGGGGCTCGAGACGGCGAAGGTGCCCCGCGCCGCGCGCACCCGCTCACCGAGTCCACGCAGGCCCGTCGTGTCATCGCCGGTGGTCTGGGCCCCGCCGATGCCGTCGTCGAACACCGAGATGTGCAGTTGGTCGGTGGGCTCGTGGTAGCGCACCGTGACGACGGCGTGGGTGGCCTGGGCGTGCTTGGCGATGTTGGTCAACGACTCGGCGACGACGAAGTACGCGCACGACTCGACCTCATCGGAAAAGCGTTTCGGCAGTTGCAGTTCCAGCGTCACCGGCACGCCGGCGGTCTCGGTGCGCTGCACCACCGCCGACAGCGCGGCATCCAGGCCACGGTCGGCCAGGATCGTCGGCGCGATGCCGCGCACCACATTTCGCAGTTCGAGGAGAGCGGCCTTGGCGTCGTCATGTGCCTCGGCGATCAGCTTGCGGGCCTCGGGCAGGTCCGAGTCGAGCTTGGTCTGCGCCAGCCCGATCGTCATGGCCAACGACACGAGCCGGGGCTGCACACTGTCGTGCAGATCGCGTTCGATGCGATGCCGTTCGGTGGACGCCGACGACACCGCGCCGCGGCGAGCCTGGTGCAGGGCACTGACCTCATGCTGCAGTGCCGCCGTCGGCGATGCCGGCAGGAGCCACCGGTCGATGGCGGCGTCCACTCGGGGCCCGAACACCAGGATGCCCGCGGCGGCGGCCAGCGCGATGGCGGCCAGCAGCCAGGACAGCGGCGGGGAGATGAAGCTCAGACCGGCAGCGGGATCACTGTTGTGGATCGCGGTCGCCGCGGCAGGACCGAGCAACGCGAAAGCGAGGAGGGTGAACGCCAGTCCGACCGCGAAGATGTCGAAGACCATGCGCAGGTAGCTGTGCGCCAACACCTTCCAGAACCGGCCGCTGCTGACGTCCAACCACAGCTGATGCGCCCAGCCCTGAAAACCGCTGTAGGGCGTCAGCTTTCGGTACGGGACGGCGATGCCGAAGCCGAACACCGCCTCACTGCGCACCCGCTCCACCCGGTCGGTGGCGCGGACGGCGTAGACGAACACCAGCCCGCCGAACACCGTCCCGATCACCGAGGGGATCGAGGTGACGGCGAGGATGAGCAGGGACAGCGGTATCCAGAACCAGATCATGCCGGTGACGGCGCCGACGATCATCGACGACGTGGGCACGACACCGAGATCGGATGCGCGCTGCACGGCCGGTGTCGTTGTCGGATGTGTCGGCTCGACCGACGCGGGGTCTGTAGCTGTTGCGACCATGCCTCCAACTTAGGCACCGGCGGAGTCCGGGGACACGGCGTTTTCCCACGACATCTCTGGGGGTAAACCCCCACCGGTTCGCCCTGTACCGGCCCTGCCGGCCCACCCGTGACCAGAGCCTGACCGGTCAACCCGAACCCTCGCGCTGGACGCGCATGCCAGAATCGGCTGTGTGCAGATCGGGATGACGATGCCAGTGATGGAGCCCAACCTCGATGCGGCAACGCTGACGGCGTGGGCCAGAGTGATCGACGGCGGGCCCTTCTCGTCCCTGTGCTGGGGTGAGCGCATCGCGTTCGACAATCCCGATTCGCTGACGCTGCTCGGCGCGCTGGCGGCCTGGACCGACCGGGTCCGGCTGGTCACCACGGTGATCGTCCCGCAATTGCATGATCCGGTGATGCTGGCGAAAGCGCTTGCCACCGGCGACATGCTCAGCGGTGGACGGCTGACGGTCGGCCTCGGCGTCGGGGGCCGGCACGAAGACTACAACGCCGTCGGCGCCGACCCGAAGACCCAGACCATGCGCGGCATGGCCGAACGTGTCGCGCTGATGAAGCGCGTGTGGGCGGGGGAGAAGCTCACCGAATCCGTGCTGCCCGTCGGGCCCGAGACTGTTCAGCCGGGCGGCCCGCGATTGCTGGTTGGCACCATCGGTCCGAAAACCGTACGCAGCGCGGCCAATTGGGCGGACGGCATGGCGGGTACCACGCTGGACCTCAACGTGGAGCGCGAGAGCGAACTGTTCGACGTCGCCCGGGAGGCCTGGGCCGAGGCGGGAAAACCCAAGCCGCACTTGGCCACGTCGTTCTGGTTCGCCCTCGGTGAGAAAGACGAGGCGCGCAGCCAGGTGCACCGGCACCTGCGCCGGTACATGAACTGGATTCCGGAGGAGTACGTCGACGCGATGGCGCCGACCACGGGCTGGGCCGGCACCGAAGACGAATTGCTCGACGTGCTGCAGAAGTTCGACGACATCGGCACCGACGAGGTGCATCTCATCCCCACCAGCTCGGACATCGACCAGCTGCGTCGGGTGGCCGACGTGGTCAAGGATTTCACCGGAGAGGCGGCGCTATGAGTCGTGCGACGGACGTGCTGGCCGGCTTGCCCGAGGTGCGGGTGTGGCAGGAGGACCTGTACCGCGATCTGCACGAGCACCCGGAGCTGTCACACCAGGAACATCGCACCGCAAAGCTGGTGTCGGACAAGCTGACCGA
This sequence comes from Mycobacterium sp. UNC410CL29Cvi84, assembly GCF_000686745.1. NCBI lineage: Bacteria > Bacillati > Actinomycetota > Actinomycetes > Mycobacteriales > Mycobacteriaceae > Mycobacterium > Mycobacterium sp. UNC410CL29Cvi84. The sequence continues at coordinate 35,772 of NZ_JMLM01000001.1, read as the reverse complement.
GCTCGGTTATGAGGTGACCGCCGGCATCGGCGGCACCGGCGTCGTGGGCATCCTGCGCAACGGGGACGGCGCGTCGGTGCTGATGCGGGCCGACATGGACGCGCTGCCCGTTGCCGAGGCCACCGGGCTGCCCTACGCGAGCACCGTGCGCGGCACCGACGGCGCCGGCAAGGACGTGCCCGTCATGCACGCATGCGGCCACGACACCCATGTCACCTGTCTGCTCGGCGCGGCCGCGCTGCTGGCCGATGGGCGAGATCACTGGCAGGGCACCGCGATTGCGCTGTTCCAGCCCGCCGAAGAGGTTGGTGGCGGTGCCGCCGGCATGGTCGCCGACGGGCTGGCGGACGTCGTCGGCAAGGTCGACGTGGCGCTGGGACAGCATGTCGCGCCGGCGCCGGCCGGATTCGTCGGCACCCGCAGCGGGCCGGTCATGGCCGCGGCCGACAGCATCCGCGTGACGGTGTACGGGCGCGGCGGCCACGGCTCCATGCCCAACGCCACCATCGATCCCGTCGTGCTGGCCGCGATGATCGTGATCCGGCTGCAGACCATCGTGTCGCGTGAAGTCGCGCCGACCGAGACCGTCGTGCTCACCGTCGGCAGCATCAATTCGGGCACCAAGAGCAACATCATCGGTGACCACGCCGTGCTGGAACTGAACCTGCGCACCTACGACGACGCCGTGCGCACCGCGGTCATCGCGGCCGTGAAGCGCATCGTCATCGCAGAGTGCCAGGCGTCGGATTCACCGAAAGAGCCGGAATTCGAGTTCTACGACCAGTTTCCGGTCACCGACAACGACGAAGCCGCCACCGCCCGTGTGCACGACGCCTTCGTCGAACAGTTCGGCGACCGCGTGCTGGCCATCCCGCAGGCCTCCGCGAGTGAGGATTTCAGCGACATCCCCCGGGCGCTCGGTGTGCCGTACACCTACTGGATGTTCGGTGGCATCGATGCCGCGGAATTCACCCGCGCCGCCGAAGCCGGCCGGATCAGCCAGGACATCCCGGTGAACCACTCGCCGACGTTCGGCCCGGTGATTCAGCCGACGCTCGACACCGGCACCGAGGCACTCGTGGTGGCCGCGCTGTCCTGGTTGTAGTCCTTTGGGCGGTAGGCGATCTCGAAGACGCACGCCGCCAGCACGCAGAGTGCGATCGCTTCGATCATCTGGATGATCAGCATCGTCCACGTGGTGTGGGAGACGGCGACGAAGAACTGCATGTTGGGGATGACGACGAACAGGCCGCCCCAGATGCCCCACCAGGCGGCCTTTCCCAGCCCACGGCCGGGGTACAGCCGCAGGAACAGGAAGCACAGCATCGTCAGCTGCAGGACGTATGTGAACCCGAGAAACGGGAACAGGTCCATGATTTCGGCCAGCGGGCGCTGCGGGTAGTCGGCCGCCGGGTAGCTGTTGCCGAACAGCGCCGGTCCCGCCGTCTTGTGGAAGACGACGTCGAGGATGAACGTCAGGATCGACACCGGCACCGCGATCACCAAGAAGCGTCTCCACCCAAATTGCTTGCCCATGACATCCTTTCGATCGCGAGATTCGGGTCGTTGATATCTCGGTTGGGCGCGCCGCGGATCGCGGCTTCCCGGCAGCCGGACAGTGCCTGACGGAAAGATCCGGCAAAACCGCGTTTGACCAGCACTTCGACGGGTAACCTCCGCGTTGGACACTGCCTCGGTGTGGGACGGGAGTAACGGTGAAGATCAAACTTGTGGCGCCCGTGGGCATCGCCGCGATCGCGCTGGGTATGGCCGGCATGACGGCGGGCTCCGCCTCGGCCGCCAACAACATCAAGCCCTTCGGTCAGCAGGAGACGCTGAACGAGATCGGCTATACGGTCAAGGGCTTGAAGCCGAGTTCGGACCCCGTGCCGCATAACGGCCGGCTCTACTCGGCGACCGTCACGGTCGAAGGGGTCGGCGGCTGGGCCAACCCGATCGTCGGGTTCTTCAACGCCCGCGCCGAGAGCGGCGCGAACTACCGGGTCATCGGTGGGGGCGTGCCGTCGGCGCCGCCTGGTGGGACGACGACCGGCAAGCTCTACTTCGACGTCGTCGGTGAGGCGCCGAACAGCGTCGTCTACAACGACGGATTCCAGGACCTGATGGTGTGGGTGCCTCGCCCTTCCGCGAGTGTCGTAGCTGCTGCCGACGCCGACGACGACGTCGTCGGGACCAGCGAGATCATCACCGCACCGGCCGCCGAGAGCACACCGCCCGCCGAGGGGACGCCGACAGGCGGCAATTTCTTCGCCCCTGAAGTCGTCGCGCCGCCGCCCTTCGAGCTGACCGAAGCCGAGGTGGCGTCGCCGGGATACAACGAGGGTGGCCGCCGCTGATCTCACGAACAGAAGTCGAACGATTCCTGACGGACGTTCGGCGGGTTCTCGCTGTCCCATGCGCCGCTAAGTAGGTGGCCCTGATACGGCCTATTGCCCGGGTCGCTCTTCATGTCGTAGGGGAGTAGGTCATGTTGTCGCCCGGGTGCCACGTGTGCGGTGGCAGTGGGCGGCCCGCGTGGGCGGGAGCCGCCGGTGCCATGCTGCAGGTGGCCGACGCGGGGCTGGGAATGCTGCGATGCGTCGGACGATGATCCAGTCCGTCCCAGCGCTGTGGTTAGTGAGGGCAGACTGCGACGGAGGGATCGGAGGGTTCTTGGGACGGCAGTCAACTCTGCGAGCCCAGTCGTTTGATAATTTGCCCGCGGCCATTAACAGTCCCAATCTGTGGTGATGAAGGTGTGGCTCGAAGGCGACCCGCCTGGCCGCGCTTTTGTCTAGCGGTGACACACGCGTTGTTCGTGACGACGACAAGGACGCCCTCTATCTGACGGCCCGGGGCATCGATGATCCGCCCGTTGGGATGACGTCTTATCAAGTGGCACAACGCCTTCTGACGCGGATAAACAGTGTCGGCCGAAGTGGCAACGCCGGGTTCCGGGCCGTGCGACTGACGGGCGTCTGTAATGGGGACGACGGCGCGAACACCCCATCGAGTCGTATCGCGGACTGTTGGCCGTCCCCGGCAACACCGGTTACCCGATCACCGATGCGACCTACATCCGTTCGTTCGTCGTCGGTGTGCGCCAGCGCGGCGCGGCGGTCGCAATCCAGATCGGCACCGGCACCACCTACGCCAAGCCGACCGCCGACCAGGTCCCGGTTTAGCGCGATGGGTCTCTTTTCGGCCAACGTCCCGCAAGACGTTCTCGACACGATGGCCGATGCCAAGCGTGGCCGTCGTGACCGGGGAGGCGCACCGAGTACGGGCCGGGACGAAGCCGTAACCGCGCCGATGTCGCGCCGCTGGTCGACCGTCGCCACCGTGACGGCATCATCCGCGATCCGGCTGACCTTGGGCCGGATGTCCGCGTCGACCGCCGCACCTGACCATCGAAAGGAACGATGACATGGCTGCCAAGTAGGGCAAAGGACAAGCGCCGGCCACGGCCAAGTCTGGCCGCTTCAAGAAAAAGTAATGCGATGGCGAAGCGACGAGTTTACGAGCGCGACCGCCGAGGGAGATTCGCGCCGCCCGCCCGCCGGTCGTCGCGGGTGCAACGCGCCGTGCCCACCAAAGTCGTGTCACGCAAGGTCAGCGCCGGTCGGGTCGGCCCTGGCGGCGAGTACGTCGGCTTCAGCGCTGGTCGGCGGGTGTCGTACTGACCTATACCTGCGTTTTTGGACGTACTATTTCGGTGGGCGTTTGCGATTCCATGCTAAATATGGGTTGGATCTTCGGCTTCATGATCAAGTTCATCGATTTGCGGTTTTTGCCTCTCGGTAAAGCTCAACTGAAATCCGTCGCTGTGTTTACGTAATTTCCGATACGCATCCAAGAACTCGACAAGTTGTTTATATTCCATCGTCCGCGCAACGTCGTTTATGATTGCCCGCTCTTCGTCGTCGAGAGGACCGATTGCCGTCATGAGTTCGCGGATTCTTCTCCGCATGTGCTCACGCGTTGCGGGCTTGTCCGCAACCAAAGACTCTTGTCGTAGCTCCGCCGCTGCTCGATCGAGAGTCGTTAAAGCTCGATTTACCATTAATCGGTCATACTCACGTTCTCCGGTGAGAATGTCGAGGCCGTCTTGGATGTTCTTGTACTGGCGCGTTCCGGGCTCAAAATGACTGAGGGCCAAGCTTAGTTCCCGATGGGTTACTGGTCGTCTGAACCGTTCCAAGCGCATCTTTTCGCGTGCCTCTTCGCGGGCGATGCGCCTCTCTTCGTCCAGTGCCACTACACTGTCGATAGTTTCTCCGCTGACGCCAGCGTTCAGGTATTTGTTCGCGAGATGCAGAAATGTCGCTAATCGAACTTGGTGGTAGTGGTGCTTTGAACGCGTGGAAAATTCAGATCTCAGTTCGGTCCGAGGGCCTAGCGTGTGACCACCTTCGCGACGATACCAATCAGGTTTGACATCCGAAGTAATGAACAGTACCGGGCGATCCGCTTTCTCGGCATGATCTAGGATCTCGAACCAGATGAGTGCGTCTCCCTCTGGATTTTCGGATTTACCTGCATCTAGATAGCCCGGTGGGACATCGTTTTGGTAACGTTCTTCGGCGGATTTTTTTCGATCTTCCAGCGTTTTGGAATCTGGCTTTGGCCCGACCTGTGTCGAGTCGCGCAAAATCCCATCAATGCGCACTCTCAACGGATCGTTGGTGCGGATCTCGTCATACGCGATTACGTGCCTTTGTTCCAGAGAGTTAATGTGTTCAAGAATCGCTTTAGTAGCAGTTTCGAGCCTCCGCGTTACAATTCCCTTTATAGACTTCTGAATTTCGGTGTCACGGATACCCGAGATAGCGCCATCGAGCGAATCGCCGAGTTTGGCGACGTCTACGCGAACTTTTTCGTACTGCGGTTGATGTTGTCGTGCGACCTCTAGACGGTTTCGCTGATATTCGAGTCCTACTTGGTACGGAATCCAGACTCGCGGACGAATGTCGGATTGCTCGAACACACCGAGGATCTGCGCCCGTTGATCGCTACCTGTCCGATAGAGATCGAGAAGAACGTTAGAGTCGAGCGCGACGGTGCCGGTTTCGAAAACAAGCCTGAGCGTCGGGTCGTCCGGTTCGTACCACTCCGCAAACGTATGTTGCACGTGCCCCCCTGCGTTCCCTCCGGTTGGTCGAACGATGCTACCGGTGCGCTGGTCGAAACTGTCGTACTGCGTCCCTATTATTTGAACCGGAAGGTTCGAACGAACCTAGGGGAGTTAACCGTGAATCTGATTCCGGCTTGGCTACAGATCACTACGTCGGTCTCGACAACCGTCGGCGTCCTCATCGCGCTCTACGTCGCGGTGTGGCGCGAACCGCGCAAGGCGCGCCGCGAACGTGAGGACCGCGAGACGCAAGCGATTGAGGATCGCAACCGCTACAACGACCAGATGGCCGTGATGCAGCGCGCCGAAGACGACCGAATCAAGGCGCAAGCTCGCAAGATCGTTCCGTCGATCAATCGCGCCGACATGTTCGGCGAGAACCTATGGACAGCGCGCGTCAACAACTTGAGCAACGGCGCGGTGAGCCTGCTCGCCGTGCGCGTCATCGCCGTGGACGCTGACGGCAACGATGTTCCCGATGGGTGTCGCCAGGCCAACAACGAAGTGGAGATCGGCCAGGGGATCGAACGCATGATCGCCGAAGGGCTACGTGGCGCGGTGTCGGGCGCGATGCAAAGCGATCCGATGCAAGCGCTAAACCAGATGATGGGCATGGTGGGTGGCGGCGGCGGACTCCTGCCCGGTGTGCAGCGCGTCGGCGCAAGGTCGCCGAATCTTGGAAACCTGACCAGCCAGCAGATGGACCGTTACATCGCTCAGCGGCTTGGCCCTGACTTCGGCGACAAGTTACGCGAAGCGATGATCGGCGAAATGGCGACGGAGTGGACTAAGACACTCACGCCGAATCAGCAATCGGTAATGGCGTTCAAAGCGTCCAGCGCGGACTACCGGCTACAAATCGTGGTCGAGTTCGAAGACGAAGCGGGCTATCGGTGGGAACGTTCGGATAGCACCCAACCGCGCCAGATCCGCGAATCGCCCGAAGGCAGGACATGACTGACGACGCTTCAGACGAACTGGCGGAGGTTACGCGCGATGACAGTGCGGCTGACTCTGACTCTGGTGACCTGCTCGGCGCCGTTAGCTTCAGCAACTTGTCACCAACCGATTTCGAAGAATTCTGCTTCGATTTGCTGATTGCTGCTGGTTTCACGAACGTCGACTGGCGTAAAGGCACGCCAAAGTCAGGTTCGCCATCCGATCAGGGCCGCGACATAGTTGCGGAGTACGCACGCACTGACATCGACGGCCACGCCTACACCGAGACCTGGTTTATCGACTGCAAGCACCATGGCAACGCAGTCCCACCCGACGCTCTCACCAACGCCGCTGCTTGGGCAAACGCTGAAAGGCCAGCCGTACTGCTCTATATGGTTTCGGGATTCCTGAGCAACGGTGCAAAGAACTGGATCGATGATTACCGGCGCAACAACAACCCGCCGTTTCGCATCAGAACCTGGGAACGTCCGCAGTTGCGAAACCTCATCGCACAGCACCAAGACGTTGCATGGCAGCACGATGTTGGACTGTCGACACTGCGCAGAGTGTCCGACATCATCACAAAGGAGAACGAGCTTTTCGACCGGCTCTGGTACGGCCGAAAAATGCCGTTTGATCATCCAAGTTGGGACGGTGTACCCGCCGACATCAAGGCCGGGGCGGAACGGGGCAAGCGTCGGGTGGAGGAACAGATACCGCGCGAGGTACTCGACCAAGACGTTGCAACCGACTGGGACTGGGGATTCCTCAGTGGGTCGATTTCGGCGGTTCGGTGGGTGCTGGGCGATGAGTGGGGCAATCTCGACAGCTAACGAAGTCGAGCTACCAGCGAAGATATTAATGGTTGGATCATCGTTGGGACTTGCCGGAGAGTCGGCCAAATCAACCTTTATCCGCTGGTGAGCGGTGGTTTTGTAGTGGTGCCCCCGGCAGGATTCGAACCTGCGGCCTTCTGCTCCGGAGGCAGACGCTCTATCCCCTGAGCTACGGGGGCGCTTGATGCTGGCGAGCCAGCGGCGCCGTTGGGCGTTCACAGAGTAACGCATTCGAGCCTAACGGCATGAATCGGACCTTAGGCGCAGTAATTCTGCTGGCCGCCTGCTACCGACCAGCAGGTGACCGATGACAAGCCTGAGCAGCTCAGCCCATAGGATGGACCCCCGTGACCCCCGCCGATCTGGCTGAACTGCTCAAGAACACCGCCGCCGTGGTCCTGGTCGAACACGACCTGGACATCGCTGCGCTGCCCGAAACAGTGGCCATCGAGCGTCCCCGCAACCCCGAGCACGGCGACTACGCCACCAACCTGGCGCTGCAGCTGGGCAAGAAGGTCGGCGTCAACCCGCGTGACCTGGCCGAATGGCTGGCAGAGCGGCTGAACGACGCCGACGGTATCGCCGACGCCACGGTTGCCGGTCCGGGCTTCGTGAACCTGCGCATCGAGGCGTCCGCGCAGAGCGTCGTCGTTCTCAACGTCTTGGGTGCCGGGGACCGTTACGGCACCTCCGAGGAGCTCAAGGGCCGCCACATCAACCTGGAGTTCGTCTCGGCGAACCCGACCGGCCCCATCCACATCGGCGGCACCCGCTGGGCCGCCGTCGGTGACGCGCTGGGCCGCCTGCTGGCCACGCAGGACGCCACCGTCGTCCGCGAGTACTACTTCAACGACCACGGCGGGCAGATCGACCGTTTCGCCCGCTCGCTGGTCGCGGCCGCCAAGGGCGAGCCGGCCCCCGAGGACGGCTACGGCGGCGACTACATCAAGGACATCGCCGCTGACGTCGTGGCCAAGCGACCCGACGCCCTGAGCCTGCCGGCCGACGAGTGTCAGGAAGTCTTCCGCGAGCTCGGCGTGGACCTGATGTTCGGCCAGATCAAGCAGTCGCTGCACGACTTCGGCACCGACTTCGACGTCTACACACACGAAGACTCGATGCACACCTCGGGCCGGGTGGAGCAGGCCATCGAGAAGCTGCGCGAGAACGGCTCGATCTACGAGCAGGACGGCGCAATCTGGTTGCGCACCACCGACTTCGGTGACGACAAGGACCGCGTCGTCATCAAGAGCGACGGCAACCCGGCGTACGTCGCCGGCGATATCGCGTACTACCTGGACAAGCGCCAGCGCGGGTTCGACCTGTGCATCTACATGCTCGGCGCCGACCACCACGGCTACATCGGCCGTCTGAAGGCCGTCGCCGCCGCGCTCGGCGAGGACCCCGACACCGTCGAGGTGCTGATCGGCCAGATGGTCAACCTGGTCAAGGACGGCCAGCCGATGCGCATGAGCAAGCGCGCCGGCACCGTGATCACCCTGGAGGACCTGGTCGACGCCATCGGCGTGGACGCGGCCCGCTACGTGCTGATCCGGTCGTCGGTGAACAGCCCCATCGACATCGACCTGGGGCTGTGGGCCAGCGCGTCCAACGAAAACCCGGTCTACTACGTGCAATACGCGCACGCGCGGTTGTCGGCCCTGGCGCGCAATGCCGCCGACCTCGGCCTGCAGTCGGACCTCGGTCACCTCGATCTGCTGAGCCACGATCGCGAAGCCACGCTGATGCGCACCATCGGCGAGTTCCCGCGGGTGCTCAAAACCGCTGCGGCCCTTCGGGAACCGCACCGCGTGTGCCGGTACCTGGAAGACCTGGCCGGTGACTACCACCGGTTCTACGACTCCTGCCGGGTACTCCCGATGGGCGACGAAGAGCACAGCGACCTGCACCGGGCGCGGCTCGCGCTGTGCGCGGCGACCCGCCAGGTCATCGCCAACGGTCTGCATATCCTCGGCGTGAGTGCACCGGAGCGGATGTGAGCGGACAGCCGACCGGCAACGTGGTGCCGGAGAAGCCGCGGACGCCCGACGAGGTCAACCTGTTGGCGCCGAACGTCTGGCCGCGCAACCTGGTTCGGGGCGCCGACGGGCAGGTCAGCGTCGCCGGTGTGACGGTCGGCGCGTTGGCCGAGCAGTTCGGCACACCGCTGTTCGTCATCGACGAGGACGACTTCCGGTCGCGATGCCGCGAGATCGCCGACTCGTTCGGTGGCGGCGAGCACGTGCACTACGCCGGCAAGGCGTTCCTGTGCGCCGAGATTGCCCGCTGGGTTGCGCAGGAGGGTCTGTGCCTCGACGTCGCCACCGGCGGCGAGCTGGCCGTGGCCCTGCACGCCGAATTCCCGGCCGAGCGAATCACGGTGCACGGCAACAATAAATCGGTCCCTGAGCTGACGGCCGCGGTCGCGGCCGGCGTCGGGCACATCGTGCTGGACTCCGAGATCGAGATCGAACGCCTGGAGGCCATCGCCGGCGCGGCCGGCGTGGTGCAGGACGTCCTGGTCCGTGTGACCCCGGGCGTCGAGGCGCACACCCACGAGTTCATCTCCACCGCGCACGAGGACCAGAAGTTCGGCCTCTCGCTGGCCAGTGGTGCGGCGATGGATGCGGTGCGCAAGGTCTTCGCCACCGACAACCTGCGGCTGGTCGGCCTGCACTGCCACGTCGGCTCGCAGATCTTCGACGTCGCAGGGTTCGAGATCGCGGCTCACCGCGTCATCGGCCTGCTGCGCGACGTCGTCGCCGAATTCGGTGTCGAGAAGACCGCGCAGATGTCCGTCATGGATCTCGGTGGGGGACTGGGTATCTCGTACCTGCCCAGCGACGACCCGCCGCCCATGAAGGAGCTGGCCGACAAGCTCAAGGCCATCGTGAAGGCCGAATCGGAGGCCGTGGGCCTGCCGACTCCCAAGCTCGTCGTCGAGCCCGGCCGCGCCATCGCCGGCCCCGGCACCATCACGCTGTACGAGGTCGGCACCGTGAAAGACGTTGCCGTGTCGGCCGACAAGTACCGGCGCTACGTCAGCGTCGACGGCGGCATGAGCGACAACATCCGGCCGTCGCTGTACGACGCCCAGTACGACGCCCGGCTGGTGTCGCGCGCCAGCGACGCCCCCGCGACGCTGGCCCGGATCGTCGGAAAGCATTGCGAGACCGGCGACATCATCGTCCGGGACACGTGGGTGTCCAGTGATGTTGGTCCTGGCGACCTGATCGCGGTTGCCGCCACCGGCGCCTACTGCTATTCGATGTCGAGCCGGTACAACCTGCTGACCCGTCCCGCCGTCGTCGCGGTGAAGGACGGCAACGCACGCCTGATCTTGCGTCGGGAGACCGTTGAAGACCTGTTGAGCCTGGAGGTGAGTGGTCAATGAGTGAAAAGCCAATCGGCGTAGCAGTTCTCGGACTCGGGAACGTCGGGACCGAGGTGGTCCGGATCATCGAGAACAGCGCTGACGACCTGGCCGCTCGCATCGGTGCGCCACTGGAGCTGCGCGGCGTCGGTGTCCGCAAGGTCGCCAAGGGCCGCGGCGTGCCCGTCGACATGCTCACCGACGACATCGAGGCTCTGGTCTCGCGCGACGACGTCGACATCGTCATCGAGCTCATGGGTCCGGTCGAGCCGGCCCGCAAGGCCATCATGGCCGCGCTGGAGCAGGGCAAGTCGGTGGTCACCGCCAACAAGGCGCTGATGGCGCAGTCCACCGGTGAACTCGCCCAGGCGGCCGAAAAAGCACGCGTGGACCTGTATTTCGAGGCGGCCGTGGCCGGCGCGATCCCGGTGATCCGTCCGCTCACCCAGTCGCTGGCCGGTGACGTCGTGTGCCGGGTGGCGGGCATCGTCAACGGCACCACCAACTACATCCTGTCGGCGATGAGCGAGACCGGCGCCGACTACGCCGACGCGCTCGCCGAAGCCGGCGTGCTGGGCTACGCCGAGGCCGATCCGACCGCCGACGTCGAGGGCTACGACGCGGCCGCCAAGGCCGCGATCCTGGCGTCCATCGCGTTCCACACCCGGGTCACCGCCGACGACGTCTACCGCGAGGGCATGACGAAGGTCAGCGCCGCCGACTTCGAGTCCGCCAAGGCGCTGGGCTGCACCATCAAGTTGCTCGCCATCTGCGAGCGGCTGACCACTGGTAAAGGCAAGCAACGGGTTTCGGCCCGCGTCTACCCGGCGCTGGTGCCGCTGGACCACCCGCTGGCCTCGGTCAACGGCGCGTTCAACGCGGTCTTCGTGGAGGCCGAGGCCGCCGGCGAGCTGATGTTCTACGGCCGCGGCGCCGGTGGGGCACCGACCGCGTCGGCCGTCATGGGTGACGTCGTCATGGCCGCGCGCAACCGCGTGCAGGGTGGCCGCGGTCCGCGGGAGTCCAAGTACGCCAAGCTGCCGATCGCCTCGATCGGCGCCATCGAGACCCGCTACTACGTGAGCATGAACGTGGCGGACAAGCCCGGTGTGTTGTCTTCTGTCGCAGCCGAATTCGGCAAGCGTGAGGTCAGCATCGCCGAGGTCCGCCAGGAGGGCATGGAGGACGAGTCCGGCGAGCGCAGCGGCGCCCGCATCGTCGTCGTCACCCACCGGGCCACCGACGAAGCGCTGTCGGAAACCGTTGCGGCCCTTGCCGATCACGAAGCAGTGCAGAGCATCAACAGTGTGCTGCGCATGGAAGGAACCAGTAAGTAATGAGCGTGCACAAGCCGTGGCCCGGCCTGATCGAGGCCTACCGGGACCGTCTGCCCGGCACCGAGAACTGGACGCCGGTCACCCTGCTCGAGGGTGGCACTCCGCTGATCCACGCCAAGCGGCTCAGTGAACAGACCGGCTGCACAGTGCATTTGAAGGTCGAGGGGCTCAACCCCACCGGTTCGTTCAAGGACCGCGGCATGACCATGGCCGTGAGCGACGCCGTCGCCCGCGGCCAGAAGGCCGTGCTGTGCGCGTCCACCGGCAACACCTCGGCGTCGGCGGCGGCCTACGCCGCGCGTGCCGGCATCACCTGCGCGGTGCTGATCCCGCAGGGCAAGATCGCCATGGGCAAGCTGGCGCAGGCAGTCATGCACGGCGCCAAGATCATTCAGGTCGACGGCAACTTTGACGACTGTCTGGAGCTGGCCCGCAAGCTGACCGCCGACTACCCGACCATCGCCCTGGTCAACTCCGTCAACCCGGTCCGCATCGAGGGTCAGAAGACCGCGGCTTTCGAGATCGTCGACGCGCTCGGCACCGCCCCCGACGTGCACTCGCTGCCCGTCGGCAACGCCGGCAACATCACCGCCTACTGGCGCGGTTACAGCGAATACCACCGTGACGGCGTGTCCGACCGGCTGCCCCGCATGCTCGGCACGCAGGCGGCCGGCGCGGCGCCGCTGGTGCTCGGCGAGCCCGTCAAGAACCCGGAGACCATCGCGACCGCGATCCGAATCGGTTCTCCGGCTTCGTGGGACGGCGCCGTGGCGGCCAAGGAGCAGTCGGACGGCCGCTTCCTCGCCGCCACCGACGAAGAGATCCTGGCTGCGTACCACCTGGTCGCCAAGGCTGAAGGCGTGTTCGTCGAGCCGGCCTCGGCGGCCAGCATCGCGGGTCTGCTCAAGTCCATCGAGGACGGCTGGGTCAAGCCCGGCTCGACCGTGGTCTGCACCGTCACCGGCAACGGCCTCAAGGATCCCGACAATGCCCTCAAGGGCATGCCCGAGGTCAAGGCCATCCCGGTCGACCCGACCGCCGTGGTCGAACAGCTCGGACTGGTCTGACGCAGTGACCGAAAACCTGCCCGCCGGCCTGCTCGCCACCGCCGTCGTCCCCGCCTCGAGCGCCAATCTCGGCCCCGGTTTCGACAGCCTGGGTCTGGCGTTGAGTCTGTACGACGAAATTCAGGCTGAGACAACCGATTCCGGCCTCGTCATCGAGGTGACGGGGGAGGGGGCCGGGCAGGTTCCGGAGGATGAGTCCCATCTGGTGGTGCGGGCCATCCGGCGTGGTCTCGAGGCCGGCGGCGTTTCGACTTCCGGGCTGAACATCAAGTGCCGCAACGTCATTCCACATTCGCGCGGCCTCGGCTCGTCGGCGGCCGCGGTGGTCGGCGGGCTGGCCGTCGCCAATGGCCTTATCGCCCAATCCGGTTCGCAGCCGCTGACGCTCGAGCAGCTGGTCCAGCTGTCGTCGGAGTTCGAGGGACATCCGGACAACGCCTCGGCCGCCGTGCTGGGCGGTGCGGTGGTGTCGTACACCGAGCCGGGCCCGGTGTACGCGGCCGCGCAGCTGACGCTGCATCCCGACATCCACCTCTTCCCGGCGATTCCGCAGGTGCGGTCGTCGACCGCGGAGACCCGCGCGGTGCTTCCCGAGCAGATCGCGCACAAGGACGCCACGTTCAACGTGAGCCGCGCCGCGCTCCTGGTGGTGGCGCTCACGCAGCGTCCGGATTTGCTCATGGCAGCCACCGAGGACGTGATGCACCAGCCGCAGCGCGCGGCGGCGATGCCGGCCTCGGCGGAATATCTGGCGATGCTCCGGCGTTCTGGCGTGGCAGCAGTGCTTTCCGGTGCTGGACCTGCGGTTATCGCATTCAGTACCGAACCCGAACTACCGGCCGAAGTCCTCGAATTCGGTGCGGCCAACGGTTTCGCCGTCGAGAAGATGGCGGTGGGCCAAGGGGTTCGCTGGACCGTCGGTGCCGGCGTTTAGCGGAGAGCACACGCCGAGTGGCAATTCTTGCTTCATTGTCGGATGAGAGATATTCTCGCAGCGTCCAGCAATCGCAGGCTCTAGTACCTGCGCCTACGGTAGGACGACCACTCTTCTCTTAGATGTTCAACTCGTGGACTGATGGTTCGCCGCACGGCGGCAAATCCTGGTGCTTGGCTGTTGCACTGCCTCAGCCGACCCGGCATTTGACGAATGCGGTTCGGGGAAGCCGTCCGACTGCGAACCAAACCCTCGCCTGATCAACTGCGCGAGGGCACAGAAAGGAAATCCGTGACTGATACGGACCTCTTCACCGCCGACGGCAACACTGATGCCCCGGCAACTGAAGCGCCGGCGGCCGGACGCTCCGGATCGCTGACCAGTCTTCTGCTCCCCGACCTGCGTGCGCTCGCCGCCGAGGCCGGCGTCAAGGGCACCTCCGGCATGCGCAAGAGCGAACTGATCGCCGCCATCCGGGAACACCGTGGCGAGGCCAACGGCGCCAAGGCCGAAGCCAAGGCCGCCAAGGCTGAAGCCAAGACCGAGACCAAGGCCGCCGAGGCCGTGAACGGCACCGACGCCCCCACCGAGGCCAAGGAAGCCCAGGCCCCGGCCGCGAACAACGACACCGACGCTGCCGCCTCCGCCGGCGAGCAGACCCCGCGCCGCGAGCGCCGTGGCGCGTCGCGCCGGGCCGGTGCGCCCGTCGACGGTGAAGCCGGCGATGCCGGTGACAAGCCTGCCGACAAGGCCGACAAGGCCGAGAACGCGGACAACGCTGACGCCCCGCGCGAGGAGCGCAACCGCGAGCGGAACGCCGACAACAGCAACCAGGGCGGCAACAAGGCCGAAGGTAACCAGGGCGGCAACCGCGACCAGGGTGGCAACCGCGACCGCGGTGGTGACAACCAGGGCGGCGGCAACCGCAACCAGGGCGGCAACCGCGATCAGGGCGGTAACCGCGACCAGGGCGACAACTCCAACAACAATGACGACGACGACAGCCGCCAGGGCCGTCGTGGCCGTCGATTCCGCGACCGCGACCGTCGTCGTCGTGGCGAGCGCGGCGACAACCAGGGCGGCAACGCCGAGACCGAACTGCGCGAGGACGACGTCCTGCAGCCGGTCGCCGGCATCCTCGACGTGCTGGACAACTACGCGTTCGTCCGCACCTCGGGCTACCTGGCCGGACCGAACGACGTGTACGTCTCGATGAACATGGTCCGCAAGAACGGCCTGCGCCGCGGCGACGCCGTGACCGGCGCCGTGCGGGTCCCACGCGAGGGCGAAGGCGGCGGCGCGCAGAGTGGGAACAACCCGCGCCAGAAGTTCAACCCGCTGGTGCGTCTGGACAGCGTCAACGGTGGTCCGGTCGAGGCCGCGCGCAACCGGCCCGACTTCACCAAGCTGACCCCGCTGTACCCGAACCAGCGACTGCGCCTGGAGACCACTCCGGAGCGGCTGACCACGCGTGTGATCGACCTGATCATGCCGATCGGTAAGGGCCAGCGTGCGCTGATCGTGTCCCCGCCGAAGGCCGGTAAGACGACGATCATGCAGGACATCGCCAACGCGATCACCAAGAACAACCCGGAATGCCACCTCATGGTGGTGCTCGTCGACGAGCGTCCGGAAGAGGTCACCGACATGCAGCGCTCGGTGAAGGGTGAGGTCATCGCCTCGACCTTCGACCGGCCGCCGTCAGACCACACCCAGGCCGCCGAGCTGGCCATCGAGCGGGCCAAGCGCCTGGTCGAGCAGGGCAAGGACGTCGTCGTGCTGCTGGACTCGATCACCCGCCTGGGCCGCGCGTACAACAACGCGTCGCCGGCGTCGGGCCGCATCCTGTCCGGTGGTGTCGACTCCACCGCGCTGTACCCGCCGAAGCGCTTCCTCGGTGCTGCGCGCAACATCGAGAACGGCGGCTCGCTGACCATCATCGCGACCGCGATGGTCGAGACCGGCTCCACCGGTGACACCGTCATCTTCGAGGAGTTCAAGGGCACGGGTAACGCCGAGCTCAAGCTCGACCGCAAGATCGCCGAGCGCCGCGTGTTCCCGGCCGTCGACGTCAACCCGTCCGGTACCCGTAAGGACGAGCTGCTGCTCGGCCCGGACGAGTTCGCGGTCGTGCACAAGCTGCGCCGGGTGCTGTCGGGTCTGGACCCGCACCAGGCCATCGACCTGCTGATGAGCCAGCTGCGCAAGACCAAGACCAACTACGAGTTCCTGGTCCAGGTCTCCAAGACCGCACCGGGCAACATGGACAACGACTAGGCCTCAGCCCACGCAAAAGCCCCCGGAATCACCAGATTCTGGGGGCTTTTGCGTTGTCCGTCAGGCTACGGCTGGGCCTTGAGGCCCGGCATCACGTAGCGGCGCACGTGCGCCAGCAGTTCGTCGGCGTTGTTGGCGTCCAGCCGCTGTCCGGGCATCGTCGCCAGTGACAGGATGACGCGCGCGATCCACTCGGCGGCGTCGTCGATATCGGTGTCGGGATGGATTTCGCCGTTGTCGCGGGCCGCGACGAGGTACCGGGACCAGAAATCGGCGAGGTCGGGCACCAGGCCCTGCACGCCCGCGCCGGCGCAGGCGGCGAACTCGTCGGGCTCCTCGACGCGCAGTTTCATGAGCAGGGCGCCGGGATCGTCATACGCGGTGCGGCCGTGCTGGATTCCGGTGATGATCTGGTTGTCCA
Organism: Mycobacterium sp. UNC410CL29Cvi84; assembly: GCF_000686745.1. Lineage (NCBI taxonomy): Bacteria > Bacillati > Actinomycetota > Actinomycetes > Mycobacteriales > Mycobacteriaceae > Mycobacterium > Mycobacterium sp. UNC410CL29Cvi84. The sequence goes on along the minus strand of NZ_JMLM01000001.1, from coordinate 19,454 downwards.
GGCCTTCGATCGACGCCAGCATGGCGTGCGCGTCGGTCCAGTAGGCGTTGTTGAGCCGGACGATCGCGGCACCCAGCAGCGTCACCTTGTCGGGGAAATGCCGGTACAGCCAGCCGCGGGAGACGCCGGCAGCCTCGGCGACCTCGGATACCGTCGTGGCGCGAATTCCCTTGGCGCGCATGCACTCTTCAGCGGCATCGATCAACCGATCACGCACGCTTCTCGGGGATTCTGGACTTGCCACCGGGATGTCTCCTCACATGTCAACCGGGCGAACGACGATTCTGCCAGGGTGCTGACCCTGTTGCGCTACCCGTCAGCCATGGTAGACACTTTCAAGAATCTGTTTACTCCGGGCGGTACTCGTGATCGCCCACGCACCGGGAGCCCACATGGCGGACACCCTTCAGCAGTTGCTTCGCGAACGCGCCGACCAGGACACCGTCGCCGTCAAGTACGGCGAGGCGACCTGGACCTGGCGAGAGTACGTCGCCGGAGCACAGGCGCAGGCCGCCGCCCTGATCAGCGAGGCCGACCCGCTGCGGCCGCTGCACGTGGGCACGCTGCTGGGCAACACCCCCGACATGCTCACGGCGCTCGCCGCCGCGGCCCTGGGCGGCTACGTGTTGTGCGGCATCAACAACACCCGTCGCGGTGCGGCGCTTGCCCGCGACATCGCCCGCGTCGAATGCCAGATCGTCCTCGTCGACGCCCAACACCGCGACCTGCTCGACGGTCTCAGCCTGCCCGGCGTCACCGTCGTCGACGTCACCGCGACCGAGTGGCCGCAGCAGGACCTGACCCCGCATCGTGAAGTCGGGCCCGACGACACCTTCATGATGATCTTCACCTCCGGCACCAGCGGTGAGCCCAAGGCCGTCGAGGTGGCGCACTCCATCGTGCTGTTCTCCGCGGTGGCGCTCGTGCAGCGCTACGAGCTGACCGCCAACGACACCTGTTATCTGGCGATGCCGCTGTTCCACTCCAACGGCGTCTACGCCGGCTGGGGAGTCGCAGTCGGTGCCGGTGCGGCGATGGCGCCCGCGCAGTTCTCCGCGTCGGGGTTCCTCCCGGATATCCGCCGCTACGGCGCGACCTACATGAACTACGTCGGCAAGCCGCTGGCCTACATCCTGGCCACCGCCGAGCAGCCCGACGACCACGACAACCCGCTGCGCGTGGCGTTCGGCAACGAGGCCGCCGACCGCGACATCGACGAATTCAGCCGCCGCTTCGGCTGCAGCGTGTGGGACGGCTTCGGCTCGACCGAGCTTGCGATCATCATCACCCGCTCCGAGGGCACCCCGGCCGGCAGCGTCGGCAAGGGTTTCCCCGGCGTCGCCGTCTACGATCCCGAGACGGTCCAGGAGTGCGAGGTGGCGCGCTTCGACGACACCGGCGCCCTGATCAATGCCGAGGCGGCCACCGGCGAGCTGGTGAACACCAACGGCAGCGGCATGTTCCGCGGCTACCACAACGACCAGGGCGCGACGGATGAACGGCTGCGGCACGGCATGTACTGGTCGGGCGACCTGGCCTACCGCGACGCCGACGGCTGGATCTACCTCGCGGGCCGCACCGCCGACTGGATGCGCGTGGACGGAGAGAACATCACGGCGGCGCCCATCGAACGAATCCTGTTGCGGCACCCCGTGATCAGCCGTGTCGCGGTCTACCCGGTACCCGACGAGTTCGTCGGCGACCAGGTGATGGCCGCCATGGTGCTGCGCGACGGCCAGACCCTCGACCCGAAGTCGTTCGCGGAATTCCTCGCCACGCAGCCGGACATGTCGCCGAAGTCGTGGCCGCGGTACGTCTGGCTCGCCGACGACCTGCCCAGCACCGCGACCAACAAAATCCTCAAGCGAGAACTGGTTGCGCTGGGCACCGATCCGGCGGGCCGGGTGGTGTGGAAACGCGACGGCACGGAGTACGCGACTCTCGCCGAAAACTGATTTCGGCGGTTGTGTCCCCTCAAGGGGTCCCCGTTCGTCTCATTGCTGTTGGACGATCAACCCAGAAGGAGACAACGATGAAATACGCAACGCTGATCTACATCAAGCCGGGCAGCCACGACACCGACATCACCGAGGAAGAGCACGCGGCCCTGACGGCCGAGTACGCGGCGCTTCGTCAGGACCCGCAGTGCGTCGGTGGCGGCCACCTGCAGCCCGTCGAAACCGCGACATCGGTTCGGGCCGACCTGATCACCGACGGTCCCTTCGCCGACACCAAAGAGGTGTTCGCCGGCTATTTCGTCATCGACGCCGAGAATCTCGACGAGGCCCTCAAATTCGCCCAGCGGATCCCGGCCGTGCGACTCGGTGGCGGCGTCGAGGTGCGGCCGCTCTTCGAGACCCCATTTGAGGGTGCCCACTGATCGACGCGATCTTCCAGCGCGAGTGGGGCCGGGTCCTGGCCGCGCTCATCGGCATCCTCGGCGACTTCGAGCTCGCCGAGGATGCCGCGCAGGAGGCGTTCGTCCGCGCGGCCGAACGGTGGGCCCGCGACGGTGTGCCCGACGCGCCGGTGGCCTGGCTGGTGCGCACCGGTCGCAATCTCGCGATCGACCGCTTGCGCCGCGAGCAGACGCTGCGCGCCAAAACCCGGCTGCTCCAAGCGGATCAACAGGCAACCACCATGGATGACATCGACCTCGATGACAGCACCATCGGCGACGAGCGCCTGCAGCTGATCTTCATGTGCTGCCATCCGGCCCTGGCGCGTGAGGCCCAGGTGGCACTGACGCTGCGGGCTCTCGGCGGGCTGACCACGGCCGAGATCGGGCGGGCGTTCCTGGTTTCCGAGGACACCATGAAGCGCCGCCTGTCCCGCGCCAAGACCAAGATCAAGGCGACGAACATCCCGTTCGCCCTGCCGGCCGACCGGCTGCTGCCCGACCGCGTGGCGGCGGTGCTCGCGGTGATCTACCTGATCTTCAACCAGGGCTTCACCGAGCGGGACGACCTCGCCGCCGAAGCGATCCGCCTCGGCCGACTCCTGGCCGACCTCTTGGTCGACGAGCCCGAGGCCTACGGGCTGCTGGCCTTGATGCTGCTACACGATTCGCGGCGCTCGGCCCGCGTCGTCGACGGCCGGGTGGTGCCCCTCGCCGAACAGGACCGGACCCGGTACGACCAGGCCAAGGTCGACGCTGGACGGGCCGCGCTGGACCGCGCGCTGGCCCTGCGGCTGGCCGCCGGGCCATACGTTCTGCAGGCCGCCATCGCTTCGCTGCAGGCCGACGAGGAAATCGACTGGCACGAGGTCGTGGTCCTGTACGAGCGGCTCGAGGCGCTCACCGGATCGCCCGTCGTGGCGCTCAATCGTGCGGTGGCCGTCGCCGAGGCCGGCGATCCCGTCCGGGCGCTGGAGCTCATCGATGCCCTTGACCTGGGCGATTACCGCTATCTGCCGTCGACTCGCGCGGAGCTGCTGCGCCGCTTGGGCCGGACCGATGAGGCGCGGAGCGCGTTCGAGCGCGCCCTGGCGTTGGCGACGACCGAGCCGGAGCGACGATTTCTGGAGCGTCGCCTGGCCGAGCTGGGGCAGTGAGGTGCCGAGGAATAGTCACCGGCCCGCAGGCGTTTAGGACCTTGGCGGCTGACCTGGCATAATCGACCGCCGAACCCCCTCGGTTCCGGTTCACGTCCGAATTCTCGGGCGACCCGGCGCCATCGAACACAGAGGACCATGAAATGAAATCGGGTATTCACCCCGCATACGTCGAGACCACTGTGGTCTGCGGTTGCGGCAACAGCTTCCAGACTCGTAGCACCAAGGAAAGCGGCAACATCGTTGTCGAGGTGTGCTCGCAGTGCCACCCGTTCTACACGGGCAAGCAGAAGCTTCTCGACACCGGCGGCCGCGTGGCCCGCTTCGAGAAGCGGTACGGCAAGCGCAACGCCGGCTCGAAGGCCGCGTCCGAGAGCTAGCTTCGTCAACGGCGCCCGATCTGTCGCATTCGCGTCAGGTCCGGGCGCCGTTTTCGTATCCAGCATCCGGCACCCCAGATCAACCGCAGGAGTCCGAAAGTGGCACAGACCGATACCGCGCCCCGCATCGAGGCACTGCTGGCCGAGCACGCCGATCTCGAGCGGCAGCTGGGGGACCCGAACCTGCACGCCGACGCCGGCGCCGCCCGCAAGGTCGGTCGCCGCTTCGCGCAGGTGTCGCCGATCGTCGTCACCTACCGCAAGCTCGAGGCCGCCCAGGGTGACCTCGAAGCGGCGCGTGAGCTGGCCGCCGAGGACGCCGCGTTCGCCGCGGAGGTGCCTGAGCTGGAGGCCCGCGTCGCCGAGCTCGATGCCAAGCTGACCGACCTGCTGGCCCCGCGCGATCCGCACGACGCCGACGACGTCGTCCTCGAGGTGAAGTCCGGTGAGGGCGGCGAGGAATCGGCGCTGTTCGCGTCCGACCTCGCGCGCATGTACATCCGGTATGCCGAGCGCCACGGCTGGACCGTCACCGTGCTCGACGAGACCTGGTCGGATCTCGGCGGCTACAAGGACGCCACCATCACCATCGCCAGCAAGGGCGATTCCGCCGACGGCGTGTGGTCGCGCATGAAGTTCGAGGGCGGCGTGCACCGCGTGCAGCGCGTGCCCGTCACCGAATCGCAGGGCCGCGTGCACACCTCGGCCGCAGGCGTCCTGGTCTACCCGGAGCCCGAAGACGTCGAGCAGGTACAGATCGACGAATCCGACCTGCGGATCGACGTCTACCGCTCGTCTGGCAAGGGCGGTCAGGGCGTCAACACCACCGACTCGGCGGTGCGCATCACGCACCTGCCCACCGGCATCGTCGTCACCTGCCAGAACGAGCGCTCGCAGCTGCAGAACAAGGCCCGCGCCATGGTGGTGCTCGCCGCGCGCCTGCAGGCGCTGGCCGAGGAGCAGGCGTCCGCGGACGCCTCCGCGGACCGCGCCAGCCAGATCCGCACCGTCGACCGCAGCGAGCGCATCCGGACCTACAACTTCCCCGAGAACCGGATCGCCGACCACCGCATCAACTTCAAGGCCCACAACCTCGACCAGGTGCTCGACGGCGACATGGACGCGCTGCTCGACGCCCTCGCGGCCGCGGACAAGCAGGCCCGGCTCGCCGAGGGTGAATAGCATCCGGCAGGCGCTCGACGAGGCCACCACGACGTTGGCTGCGGCGGGCATCGATTCCGCCCGCGTCGACGCCGAGTACCTGGCGGCGCACATCGCCGGAGTCGATCGGGCCCGGCTGCTGTTCGTCGAGCCCGACGCGACGTTCTTCGCGGGCTACAGCGACGTCGTCGCGCGTCGCGCACAGCGAATTCCCTTGCAGCACTTGATCGGAACCGCGGCATTCGGACCGGTGGAAGTGCACGTCGGTCCGGGCGTGTTCATTCCGCGGCCCGAGACCGAGGCCCTGCTGGAGTGGGCCATGAAGCAGCAGCTGCCGTCGAGCCCGGTGATCGTGGACCTGTGCACGGGCTCGGGAGCGCTGGCCCTGGCCCTCGCGCACACCTGGCCACAGGCGCAGGTCGTGGCCGTCGAGAAGTCCCCGGAGGCGTTGGTCTACGCCCGCCGCAACTGCGCCGGCGGCGCGGTCGAGGTGCTGGAAGGCGATGTCACCGTTCCCAGCCTGCTGTCAGACAGGACCGGCACAGTGGACCTGCTGGTGTCCAACCCGCCGTACATCCCCGACGGCGCCGACCTCGACCCCGAAGTCATCGACCACGACCCGGCCGGCGCCCTGTTCGGCGGGCCCGACGGCATGTCCGTCATCGTGCCGATCATCGCGCTGGCGGCCCGGCTGCTGCGTCCCGGCGGCAAGTTGGGGATCGAACACGACGACACCACAGCCGATCAGGTGGTGGCCGCCTTGGACCGCGACGGTACGTTCGGTGACATCACCGCGCGGCGCGATCTGACCGGGCGGCCCCGGTTCGTCACCGCGACCCGACGGTAAAACGGGTCATGGCAACCGACGAAACGCTTGCGTGAGGAGTGATGCATGGAGACGTTCGACTGCGGTGATGCGGCCAAGCGCGCCACCGGGATCGCCTCGGCTATCAGTGCGCTCAAGGGCGGCCGCCTGGTGGTGCTGCCCACCGACACCGTCTACGGCCTGGGCGCCGACGCCTTCAACAGCGAGGCCGTCGCGGCGCTGCTGGCCGCGAAGGGGAGGGGCCGCAACATGCCGGTCCCGGTTCTCGTCGGCTCCTGGCGCACCATCGACGGGCTCGTCTACGCCGTGCCCCCGGCCGCCCGGGACCTGATCGAGGCGTTCTGGCCCGGCGCGCTGAGCCTTGTCGTGCGGCAGGCCCCGTCACTGTCGTGGGATCTCGGTGACACCAACGGCAGCGTGATGCTGCGCATGCCCCTGCATCCGGTGGCGATCGAGCTGCTGCGCGAGGTCGGCCCCATGGCCGTGTCCAGCGCCAACATCTCGGGTCAGCCGCCAGCGGTCAACGCCGACGAGGCGCGGGCGCAGCTGGGCGACAAGGTCGAGGTGTACCTGGACGCCGGACCGGCGACCAAGCAGTCCGCGTCCACCATCGTCGACCTCACCGGCGCGACGCCGCGGGTGCTGCGGGAAGGGCCGATCTCCCTCGCGCAGATCGCCGAAGTGCTCAGCGTCGAAGCGGAGTCCCTGACCGGCGAGGTGTCGTGACCGTAGTTGCCGACGCAGGCCGGCTGCTCGCGCAGATCGATCGGGGCACCGGGGTTCCGCTCCGGGAGCTCGTGCTCGTCGGGCTCACCGCGGCGATCATCACCTACTTCGCCACGGGCTGGGTGCGGGCGCTGGCGTTTCGTTTCGGTGCCGTCGCCTACCCGCGCGAACGCGACGTCCACGTCCAGCCGGTCCCGCGCATGGGCGGGCTGGCCATGTACGTCGGGGTGGCCGCCGCCGTCTTGCTGGCGTCCCAATTGCCCGCACTCACCCGAGGTTTCGTCTATTCGTCCGGTATGCCGGCGGTGGTGGTGGCGGGCGGCCTGATCATGCTGATCGGCCTGATCGACGACCGCTGGGGCCTGGACGCCCTCACGAAGTTCGCCGGCCAGATCACCGCGGCCAGTGTCCTGGTCACCATGGGCGTCGCGTGGAGTGTGCTGTACATCCCGATCGGCGGCGTCGGCACCATCGTGCTGGACCAGGCGTCGTCGATCCTGCTGACCCTGGCGCTGACGGTGTCGATCGTCAACGCGATGAACTTCGTCGACGGCCTCGACGGCCTGGCCGCCGGCCTCGGGCTCATCACCGCGTCGGCCATCTGCATCTTCTCGGTCGGGCTGCTGCGCGACCACGGCGGTGACGTGCTGTTCTACCCGCCGGCCGTCATCTCGGTGGTGCTCGCCGGCGCCTGCCTGGGCTTCCTGCCGCACAACTTCCATCCGGCCCGCATCTTCATGGGGGACTCCGGGTCCATGCTCATCGGCCTGATGCTGGCGGCGGCGTCGACGACGGCGGCGGGCCCGATCTCGCAGAACGCCTACGGCGCGCGCGACGTTTTTGCTTTGCTGTCGCCATTCCTGTTGGTCGTTGCGGTGATGTTCGTACCGGCCCTCGACATGCTGCTGGCCATCGTGCGCCGCACCCGTGCCGGACTCAGCCCGTTCAGTCCCGACAAGATGCATCTGCACCACCGGCTGCTGCAGATCGGTCACTCGCACCGACGCGTCGTGCTGTTGATCTACCTATGGGTGGGCATCGTGGCACTGGGAGCCGCGAGCACCATTTTCTTCGACCCCCGGTACACCGGCGCGGTGATGCTCGGGGCCATCCTGCTGGCCGCCATCTTCACCCTGATTCCGCTGCTGCGGCGGCGCGATGACCTGCCAGAAGGCGAGTACGACAAAAAGTAGTAGGTGCCCGTTTTCGGGTGCTCACCATGTGGTACGGTTCTGGCAGAACCCGAAAAACCTCGCGGGTTGCCGGCCCGGCCCATCGGTTCACACAAGCCGATCGGCGCCGAATGACGACCGACAAAGGGAGCTTCCCCTTGGGTGATTCCAGTGTGCCCGACGCGCTCGATGTGACCTTCGATACGCTCTGTGGGCACGCACACAGGATTGCCAGGTATATGGGGACGGCACTCGTGACCGCGGGATTGAGGTGAACACCATGACGACACCAGCGCAGGACGCGCCTTTGGTGTTGCCGGCAGTGGCTTTTCAGCCCGTGCGTTTGTTTGCTATCTCGCTCCTCGTGACAGCCATCGCGCTCGGTGGCGGATACGCAGTGAGCGGCAATCTGAAATTCGGCGCCTTCTTCGGTCTGGGGATGGCGCTCGGTCTGGCCAACGCCATGATGGTCCGTCGCGCGGTTGCCAAGGTCACCGCCAAGGACCACCCCCTGAAGATGCAGATGGCCGCCAACTCCGCGATGCGGCTGGTCGCCATCTCGGTGATCGCCCTGCTGATCACGTGGTTCTTCAAGCCAACCGGTATCGGCGTGTTGTTCGGGGTGGCATTGTTCCAGGCGATTCTTGTCATGAGCACCGCATTGCCGGTGATGAAGAAGGTCCGTGCCGGCCAACGTAACGGTGGCGGCGGCGACCAACCAGAAGCACACGACGGATCAGAAGCAAAGGACTGACGACCCAAGTGATTCAACAATTCACCGCCGAGGCCGCCATCGAGGTCGGCCACCACGAGCAGCACGAGCTGTGGGGCTACACCTTCAACGTCGACACGATCATCGCCACCAGCGTGGCCGCGGTCATCGTCATCGCGTTGGCCTTCATCGTGAAGGCCAAGGTGACCTCGACCGGAGTGCCCGGCGGTGTGCAGCTGTTCTTCGAAGCCGTCACCATCCAGATGCGCCAGCAGATCGAGACCGCGATCGGTATGAAGATCGCGCCGTTCGTGCTGCCGCTGGCCGTTACGATCTTCACCTTCATCCTGATCTCCAACTGGCTCTCGGTCCTGCCGGTGCAGTTCGGTGGAGAAGACGGTGGCGCGAAGGAACTGCTTGCCCCGCCGGCCTCGGACATCAACTACGTGCTGGCGCTCGCGCTCTTCGTGTTCCTCTGCTACCACGCAGCGGGCATCTGGCGCCGTGGCGTCTTCGGTCACTTCAAGAAGCTGTTGAAGGGCCACGTCGCGGTCCTCGCGCCGATCAACATCGTCGAGGAGATCGCCAAGCCGGTTTCGCTGTCTCTGCGACTCTTCGGCAACATGTTCGCCGGCGGCATCCTGGTCGCGCTGATCGCGATGTTCCCCTGGTACGTGCAGTGGGCGCCGAACGCCATCTGGAAGACCTTCGACCTGTTCGTCGGCCTGATCCAGGCGTTCATCTTCGCGCTGCTGACGATCCTGTACTTCAGCCAGTCGATGGAACTCGACGAGCACCACTAAGTACCCGCAAGACCTGTAGGAACCACAAATAAGACCCTGGTAGCGCAGCTACCAGTTACCAAGGAGGAAAAAGAGAATGGCCGACGCAGCAACGAACGCCACTATCATCCAGGGCGCCCTCATCGGCGGTGGCTTGATCATGGCCGGTGGCGCCATCGGTGCCGGTATCGGTGACGGTATCGCCGGTAACGCGCTGATCTCGGGCATCGCCCGTCAGCCGGAGGCCCAGGGCCGCCTGTTCACCCCGTTCTTCATCACCGTCGGTCTGGTGGAAGCCGCGTACTTCATCAACCTGGCCTTCATGGCGCTCTTCGTGTTCGCCACCCCGGGCCTGTCGTAATCCGTCGACATGGGTGAATTGAGCGCAACCATCCTGGCCTCGGGCCAGGCAGCAGCGGAAGGCGGCGGGGGTCAGAACTTCCTGATCCCCAACGCGACCTTCTTCGTCGTGCTGATCATCTTCCTGATCGTGCTCGGCGTGATCGGCAAGTGGGTTGTGCCACCTGTCAGCAAGGTCTTGGTCGAACGCGAGGAAATGCTCGCCAAGACCGCTGCTGACAACCGGAAGTCGGCTGAGCAGGTGGCCGCCGCAGAGGCGGACTACAACGCGGCGATGGCGGGTGCTCGCACGGAGGCCTCGGCCATCCGTGACGAGGCCCGCAACGAGGGCCGCAAGGTCGTCGACCAGGCGCGTGCAGCGGCGAGTGGTGAGGTGGCCGAAACCCTCAAGGGTGCCGACCAGGCACTGTCCGCACAGCGACAGTCCACACAGACCGAACTGCAGTCGTCGGTCGACAACCTGTCCCAGACGCTGGCGAGCCGCATTCTCGGCGTCGAGTTGGCGGCTGACGTGAAATCAGGCGGGAGCCAGTAGATGGAAATCTTCATCGGGCAGCTGATCGGCTTTGCCGTCATCGTGGCCATCATCTGGAAGTACGTGGTACCTCCGGTGAAGGGCATGATGGCCAAGCAGCAGGAGGCCGTTCGCGTCGCGCTGGCCGAAAGTGCCGAAGCCGCACAGAAACTCGCGGACGCCGACAAGATGCACGCCAAGGCTCTTGCCGACGCGAAGGCGGAGTCGACCAAGGTGACCGACGAGGCGCGGCACGACTCGCAGCGCATCGTCGAGCAACTCACCGAGCAGGCCGCCATCGACGCCGAGCGGATCAAGGCGCAGGGCGGCCAGCACGTCGAGCTGATGCGCCAGGGCGTCATCCGTCAGCTCCGTCAGGAGCTGGGCGCGGAGTCCGTCGCCAAGGCCGACGAGCTGGTGCGGCGCTACGTCGCCGAGCCCGGCGCGCAGGCCGGCACCGTCGACCGTTTCCTGGACGATCTCGAGCAGATGGCGCCGTCCTCGGCTGAGGTCGGCACCCACGCCGAGGCGAAGCTGCGGGCCGCGAGCCGGGAATCACTGACCGCGCTGGTCCAGAAGTTCGACGCGACCGCCAACGGCCTGGACGCGGCCGCGCTGACCGCGCTGGCCGATGATCTGGCCGCCGTCGCCCGGCTGCTGCTGACCGAGGTCAACCTCGGACGGCACCTGGCCGAGCCCGCCGACAACCCCGCCCCCAAGGTCGCTCTGCTGGACGCGGTGCTGTCCGGCAAGATCGGCGCCAACGCACTGGAACTGCTGCGTGCCGCGGTGTCTTCGCGGTGGTCGGAGCAGTCCGACCTGGTCGACGCCATCGAGCACGTCGCTCGCCTGGCACTGATCAAGCGGGCCGAGGTCAGCGGTGACGTCGCCGAGGTCGAGGATCAGCTGTTCCGGTTCAGCCGTGTGCTGGACGCGCAGCCGCGCCTCTCGACGCTGCTCGGTGACTACGGCACCCCGGTCGACGGCCGAGTTGCCTTGCTGGACAAGGTCCTTACCGGTGCCAACGGCTCGGCCAACAGCACCGTCAAGGCGCTGCTGACGCAGACCGTCAGCCTGCTGCGCGGTGAGCGCGCCGACCAGGCCGTCCTTGATCTGGCCGAGCTGGCAGTCGCCCGCCGCGGCGAGGTGGTCGCTCACGTCGAAGCGGCCGCGGCCCTGTCGGATGCACAGCGGACCCGACTCACGTCGGTTCTGACCCGCATCTACGGCCACCCGGTGTCCGTCCAGCTGCATGTCGATCCGAGCCTCCTCGGTGGTCTGACCATCACCGTCGGCGACGAGGTGATCGACGGCTCCATCTCGTCACGACTGGCTGCCGCCTCCAACCGGCTGCCCGACTAACTCCGAAACACCCAAGACTAGGAAGACCAAAAACCATGGCAGAGTTGACAATCTCGGCTGCTGATATCGAAGGTGCCATCGAGAACTACGTAACGACGTTCTCGGCCTCGACCGATCGTGAAGAGATCGGCACTGTCGTCGACGCCGGTGACGGCATCGCACACGTCGAGGGTCTGCCCTCGGTCATGACCCAGGAACTCCTCGAGTTCCCCGGCGGTGTTCTGGGCGTGGCCCTGAACCTCGACGAGCACAGCGTGGGTACGGTCATCCTGGGTGAGTTCGAGAAAATCGAAGAGGGCCAGCAGGTCAAGCGCACCGGCGAGGTGCTCTCGGTGCCGGTCGGCGACGAGTTCCTGGGCCGCGTCATCAACCCGCTGGGTGAGCCGATCGACGGCCAGGGCGAGATCAAGGCCGAGACCCGTCGTGCCCTCGAGCTGCAGGCCCCGACCGTGGTTCAGCGCCAGAGCGTCAGCGAGCCGCTGCAGACCGGTATCAAGGCCATCGACGCCATGACCCCGATCGGCCGCGGCCAGCGTCAGCTGATCATCGGTGACCGCAAGACCGGCAAGACCGCCGTCTGCGTCGACACCATCCTGAACCAGCGCGAGGCCTGGGAGACCGGCGACCCGAAGCAGCAGGTGCGTTGCGTCTACGTCGCGATCGGCCAGAAGGGCACCACCATCGCCAGCGTGAAGCGCGCGCTGGAAGAGGGCGGCGCCATGGAGTACACGACCATCGTCGCGGCTCCCGCCTCTGACCCAGCCGGCTTCAAGTGGCTGGCCCCGTACACCGGCTCGGCCATCGGCCAGCACTGGATGTACAACGGCAAGCACGTCCTGATCGTGTTCGACGACCTGTCGAAGCAGGCCGACGCCTACCGCGCCATCTCGCTGCTGCTGCGTCGCCCGCCGGGCCGCGAGGCGTTCCCGGGTGACGTCTTCTACCTGCACTCGCGTCTGCTGGAGCGTTGCGCGAAGCTGTCCGACGAGCTCGGTGGCGGTTCGATGACGGGTCTGCCGGTCATCGAGACCAAGGCCAACGACATCTCGGCGTTCATCCCGACCAACGTCATCTCGATCACCGACGGTCAGTGCTTCCTGGAGTCCGACCTGTTCAACCAGGGTGTCCGCCCCGCCGTCAACGTCGGTGTGTCGGTGTCCCGCGTCGGTGGTGCCGCGCAGATCAAGGCGATGAAGGAAGTTGCCGGCTCGCTGCGTCTGGACCTGTCGCAGTACCGCGAGCTGGAGGCCTTCGCGGCCTTCGCCTCGGACCTGGACGCCGCTTCGAAGGCTCAGCTGGACCGCGGTGTGCGCCTGGTCGAGCTGCTGAAGCAGCCGCAGTACAGCCCGCTGGCCGTCGAGGACCAGGTCATCGAGATCTTCCTCGGTACCCAGGGCCACCTGGATTCGGTTCCGGCCGAAGACGTTTCGCGCTTCTCGTCCGAGCTGCTCGAGCACGTGAAGGCCAGCCACGCCGACATCCTCACCGGGATCAAGGAGACCAAGAAGCTCTCCGAGGAGAACGAGGAGAAGCTGGTCTCGGTGATCAACGAGTTCAAGAAGGGCTTCGCCGCCACCGACGGTAGCTCGGTCGTCGTCAAGGAAGCAGAGGCCGAGGCCCTGGATCCTGCTGAGCTCGGCCAGGAGTCGGTCAAGGTCAACAAGCCGGCACCGAAGAAGGCCTAGGTAACCAATGGCAGCCACACTGCGCGAGCTACGCGGACGTATCAAATCCGCCTCGTCGATCAAGAAGATCACGAAGGCGCAGGAGCTGATCGCCACGTCGCGAATCGCCAAGGCGCAGGCCCGGGTTGATGCAGCCCGGCCTTACGCCACCGAGATCACCAACATGCTCACCGAGCTTGCGGGGGCCAGCGCGCTGGACCACCCGCTGCTCGTGGAGCGGGCGAACCCGCGCCGTGCCGGGGTCCTGGTGGTGTCGTCCGACCGCGGCCTGTGCGGCGGTTACAACGCCAACGTCCTGCGTCGGGCCGAGGAACTGTTCACGTTGCTCCGCAACGAGGGCAAGGAGCCGGTGCTGTATGTCGTCGGCCGAAAGGCCTTGGGCTACTACAGCTTCCGTCAGCGCCCCGTCGCCGAGTCCTGGACCGGCTTCTCGGAGCGTCCGGAGTACGCCAACGCCAAGGAGATCGCCGACACCCTGGTGACGGCGTTCATGGCGGGTGCGGACGACGAGGGTGACGAACCGGGTGCCGACGGCATCTTGGGCGTCGACGAACTGCACATCGTGTCGACCGAGTTCAAGTCGATGCTGTCGCAGACCGCCGAAGCCGTGCGGATCGCCCCGCTGGCCGTCGAGTACACGGGGGAGCCGACCGAGGTCCACACCCTGTACTCGTTCGAGCCGAGTGCGGACGTTCTGTTCGACGCGTTGCTCCCTCGCTACATAGCGACCCGTGTCTACGCGGCACTGCTTGAGGCCGCGGCCTCGGAGTCGGCTTCGCGTCGACGCGCCATGAAGTCGGCAACGGACAACGCCGACGACCTGATCAAGGCCCTGACCCTCGCCGCGAACCGCGAGCGCCAGGCCCAGATCACCCAGGAAATCAGCGAAATCGTCGGTGGCGCCAACGCGCTGGCCGACGCGAAATAGGCCCCGTAGGAAGCGAAGAGAGATATGACTTCTGCCGTAGAGACCAAGACCACTGGTCGCGTGGTTCGCATCACCGGCCCGGTGGTGGACATCGAGTTCCCGCGTGGCTCTGTGCCCGAGCTGTTCAACGCTCTGCACGCCGACATCACCTTCGGTGCGCTGGCCAAGACCCTGACCCTCGAGGTTGCTCAGCACCTCGGTGACAACCTGGTGCGCTGCATCTCGATGCAGCCGACCGACGGTCTGGTGCGTGGCACCGACGTCCGCGACACCGGCGCCTCCATCTCGGTGCCCGTCGGCGACGGCGTCAAGGGCCACGTGTTCAACGCCCTGGGTGACTGCCTCGACGAGCCGGGTTACGGCAAGGAGTTCGAGCACTGGTCCATCCACCGCAAGCCGCCGGCCTTCGCCGACCTGGAGCCCCGCACCGAGATGCTGGAGACCGGTCTGAAGGTCGTCGACCTGCTCACGCCGTACGTGCGTGGTGGCAAGATCGCCCTGTTCGGTGGTGCCGGTGTCGGTAAGACGGTTCTGATCCAGGAGATGATCAACCGTATTGCCCGCAACTTCGGCGGTACCTCGGTGTTCGCCGGCGTCGGTGAGCGCACCCGTGAGGGCAACGACCTGTGGGTCGAGCTCGCGGACGCGAACGTGCTCAAGGACACCGCCCTCGTGTTCGGCCAGATGGACGAGCCGCCAGGCACCCGTATGCGCGTTGCTCTCTCGGCCCTGACCATGGCCGAGTACTTCCGCGACGAGCAGAACCAGGACGTGCTGCTCTTCATCGACAACATCTTCCGGTTCACCCAGGCCGGTTCCGAGGTCTCGACCCTGCTGGGTCGTATGCCTTCGGCCGTGGGTTACCAGCCGACGCTGGCCGACGAGATGGGTGAGCTCCAGGAGCGCATCACCTCGACCCGTGGTCGTTCCATCACCTCGATGCAGGCCGTGTACGTGCCCGCCGACGACTACACCGACCCGGCCCCGGCCACGACGTTCGCCCACCTGGACGCCACCACCGAGCTTTCTCGTGCGGTGTTCTCCAAGGGCATCTTCCCGGCCGTGGACCCGCTGGCGTCGTCCTCGACGATCCTGCACCCCAGCATCGTCGGCGACGAGCACTACCGGGTTGCTCAGGAAGTCATCCGTATCCTGCAGCGCTACAAGGACCTTCAGGACATCATCGCCATCCTCGGTATCGACGAACTGTCGGAAGAGGACAAGGTGCTGGTGTACCGCGCCCGTAAGATCGAGCGCTTCCTGAGCCAGAACATGATGGCCGCCGAGCAGTTCACCGGCCAGCCGGGTTCGACGGTGCCGCTGAAGGAGACCATCGAGGCGTTCGACCGTCTCGCCAAGGGCGACTTCGACCACCTGCCGGAGCAGGCGTTCTTCCTCATCGGTGGTCTCGACGACCTGGCGAAGAAGGCCGAAAGCCTCGGCGCCAAGCTGTGATCGCTGTAGTTACTCGAGCACGAAAGGTGGTGTGACATGGCCGAAATGGACGTCGAGATCGTCGCCGTCGAGCGCGCGCTGTGGACAGGTAAGGCCACATTCGTCTTCACTCGCACCACCGCCGGCGAGATCGGCATCCTGCCCCGGCACATCCCGTTGGTCGGCCAGCTGGTCGAGGACGCGATGGTCCGGGTCGAGCGCGAGGGCGAGGATGATCTGCGGATCGCCGTGTCCGGTGGGTTCCTCTCGGTAACCGAGGACACCGTGCGGATTCTGGTTGAAGATGCGGCGCTGGAGTCGGAGATCGATGCGCATGCGGCCAAGGCCGATGCCGCGTCGGACGACGAGGCGACCGCTGCGTGGGGCCGGGCGCGTCTGCGCGCCGTAGGCCAGCTCGACTGATACCCCGATGAGCGCGTCCATGTTGGTGATGGTCGCGCTCGTCGGCGTGTTGGTGCTGGCTGTTGCCGCACTGAGTTATCGGCTGTGGAAGTTGCGACAGGTTGGCGGCACTGCCGCCATCCTGCGCGACTACCCAGCTGCCGGCGGCCACGGGTGGCGGCATGGAGTCATGCGCTACCGCGGTGGTGAGGCCGGCTTTTATCGTTTGTCGAGCCTGCGCTGGTGGCCGGACCGGAGACTGTCCCGTCGCGGCCTGGAAGTGGTCGGGCGCCGCGCCCCACGGGGCGACGAATTCGACATCATGACCATCGAAACGGTCATTCTCGAGCTGCGCGACAACAGTCCCGAACGGCGCAGCGGTTACGAAATCGCCTTGGACCGTGGAGCTTTGACAGCTTTCACGTCGTGGCTCGAGGCCCGGCCGTCGCCGCGCTCGCGCCGCCGCGCAGTCTGAATTCCCCTACTGAGTTCCGGTGTTGTCGGATTGCGGCGTCCCACCGCCGGGCTGCCACAGCACATCGCCATCCGGGTTCGCGACCCGCGACAGGATGAACAGCAGATCCGACAGTCGATTCAGATATTTGGCCGGCAGGACGCTGACCGAATCGCCGTGTTCATCGATCGCCTGCCAGGCCGCCCGCTCCGCGCGCCGGACCACGGTGCGCGCGACGTGCAGGTAGGCCGACAGGGGAGTGCCGCCGGGCAGGATGAACGACGTGAGCTTCGACAGCGGCTCGTTGAATTCGTCACACCAGGCTTCCAGCCGGTCGATGTACGGCTGGGTGATCCGCAGCGGCGGGTATTCGGGATTCTCGACCACCGGCGTCGACAGATCCGCGCCGGCGTCGAAGAGATCGTTCTGAATCTGCAGCAGTACCAACCGGATTCGCTCGTCGGGCGCGCCCGCGGCGACCGCGACGCCGATCGCGGCGTTGGCTTCGTCACAGTCCGCGTATGCGGCCAGGCGCGCGTCGTTCTTCGACACCCGGCTGAAATCGCTGAGCCCGGTCGACCCATCGTCACCGGTCCGGGTATAGATGCGGGTCAGGTGCACGGCCATGGGTGAAACCGTACTCGCGGTGACCTGTTCGTTGTCTGACGCCGGCCCTCGCCGCTGTTTACACTTAGCCGCGTGAGCGAGCGTTTCGTGGTGACCGGGGGTAGCCGGTTGTCCGGCGAAGTTGCCGTGGGGGGCGCGAAGAACAGCGTGCTCAAGCTGATGGCCGCGGCGTTGTTGGCCGAGGGCACGACCACGATCACCAACTGCCCGGACATCCTGGATGTGCCGTTGATGGCGGAGGTCCTCCGCGGTCTCGGGGCGACCGTCGAGCTCGACGGCGATGTGGCCCGCATCACCTCTCCCGACGAGCCGAAGTACGACGCCGACTTCGCCGCGGTCCGGCAGTTCCGCGCGTCGGTGTGTGTGCTCGGCCCGTTGGTGGGGCGCTGCAAGAAGGCGAAAGTGGCACTGCCCGGTGGTGACGCGATCGGTTCGCGGCCGCTCGACATGCACCAATCCGGTCTGCGGCAGCTCGGTGCGCGATGCAATATCGAGCACGGCTGCGTGGTCGCCGAGGCGGATCACCTGCGCGGCGCGGAGATCCAGCTCGAGTTCCCGTCGGTGGGTGCGACCGAGAACATCCTGATGGCGGCCGTGCTCGCCGAGGGTGTGACGGTCATCCACAACGCGGCGCGTGAGCCGGACATCGTCGACATCTGCGACATGTTGAACCAGATGGGTGCCAAGGTCAGTGGGGGAGGGACCTCGACCCTGACCATCACCGGCGTGGACAAGCTGCATCCGACCGAGCACCGGGTGATCGGTGACCGGATTGTGGCCGCGACCTGGGGAATTGCCGCAGCGATGACGCGCGGCGATGTCGCTGTGACGGGGGTGGACCCGCAACACCTGCAGCTGGTGCTGCACAAACTTCACGATGCCGGCGCGACCGTGACGCAGCACGACAACGGTTTCCGCGTCGTGCAGTACGAGCGGCCCAAGGCCGTCAACGTCGCGACGCTGCCGTATCCCGGATTCCCGACCGACCTGCAACCGATGGCCATCGGCCTGGCGTGCATCGCCGAGGGCACGTCGATGATCACCGAGAACGTGTTCGAAGCACGGTTCCGGTTCGTCGAAGAGATGATTCGCCTGGGCGCCGACGCCCGGACCGACGGGCATCACGCAGTGGTGCGCGGAATTCCGCAGTTGTCGAGTGCTCCGGTGTGGGCATCGGATATTCGTGCCGGCGCCGGCTTGGTGTTGGCGGGGTTGGTCGCCGATGGCGACACCGAGGTTCACGACGTTTTCCACATCGATCGCGGGTACCCGTTGTTCGTGGAGAACCTCGTGAGTCTGGGCGCGGAGGTCGAACGGGTCAGTTGATGGGCATTGGCGTGTCGCGCTGACGGTTCGTTCGGACGGCTGTGCAACGCGTATTCGCCGAAAAACCGCCCATATGCAGGCGTTTTGTAAAATCAAGATCGGCCCGCTAATGTATTCCAAGTCAGCAGCGAGCGGGGCCGAAAAAGCCCAGAGCAAGAGCTTGACAGCCCGACCAAGAGGTAGTAGGTTGGTGGGGTTGCCCGAAAACGGCGTGTTGTTTGAGAACTCAATAGTGTGTTTGGTGGTTTTTGTTTGTTGTTTTTTGACTGCACCTCGTGTTTTCCCGTTTGTGGGGTGTGGTTGTTTTTTTGATGCCAGTTTTTGGTGTCTTTTGTTTAGGTCAGATTGTTCTGAACTGGATTCTGCCCTGTCTTTGGATGGGGAGTTTTTGTTTGGAGAGTTTGATCCTGGCTCAGGACGAACGCTGGCGGCGTGCTTAACACATGCAAGTCGAACGGAAAGGCCCTTCGGGGTACTCGAGTGGCGAACGGGTGAGTAACACGTGGGTGATCTGCCCTGCACTTTGGGATAAGCCTGGGAAACTGGGTCTAATACCGAATAGGACCACGCGCTTCATGGTGTGTGGTGGAAAGCTTTTGCGGTGTGGGATGGGCCCGCGGCCTATCAGCTTGTTGGTGGGGTAATGGCCTACCAAGGCGACGACGGGTAGCCGGCCTGAGAGGGTGACCGGCCACACTGGGACTGAGATACGGCCCAGACTCCTACGGGAGGCAGCAGTGGGGAATATTGCACAATGGGCGCAAGCCTGATGCAGCGACGCCGCGTGAGGGATGACGGCCTTCGGGTTGTAAACCTCTTTCACCAGGGACGAAGCGTAAGTGACGGTACCTGGAGAAGAAGCACCGGCCAACTACGTGCCAGCAGCCGCGGTAATACGTAGGGTGCGAGCGTTGTCCGGAATTACTGGGCGTAAAGAGCTCGTAGGTGGTTTGTCGCGTTGTTCGTGAAAACTCACAGCTTAACTGTGGGCGTGCGGGCGATACGGGCAGACTAGAGTACTGCAGGGGAGACTGGAATTCCTGGTGTA